>NZ_CP147737.1:2169574-2819148 GCF_037265215.1 Xenorhabdus griffiniae
GGGGATCTGGATCTGATATTGATCTTATAACAGAGTTTGGCGATATTTCTAAATATGGAATAGTCGGTAATCCTGAATTTATTATTGGTGTTGGTCAGTCTCAAAATAAGGGACAGAATTTTATATATGACCTAAAAAATAACACCCATTCATTTGATAGTAATAACACGACTCCAGGATATGCTATGTGTGTCGATCACGGTTAATTTTACCTTGATTAAAAACTGGCATGGTTTAGTCATGCCAGTTTGGGACAGGTAATTACATCCGCTCTACCGTCTCGATACCCAAGGTATCCAAACCTTGCTTCAAGGTCTTCGCTGTCAGCAGGGCTAATTTCAGGCGGCTCTGACGCACTTCTTCGCTATCCGCGCTCAGGATTGGGCAATGTTCGTAGAAACCAGAAAACAGGCCTGCCAGATCATAGAGGTAAGCACACATCACGTGAGGAGTGCCTTCGCGGGCAACAGTTGTGATGGTTTCTTCAAATTGCAACAGGCGCGTCGCCAGAGCTTGTTCACGTTCTTCGTTCAGAAGCATCGGGTGGAGCAGGCTGCTTTCGTCAATTTCTGCACGCTTGAAGATAGAATTTACGCGGGTATAGGCATACTGCATATAAGGTGCGGTATTACCTTCAAAGGCGAGCATGTTATCCCAGTCAAATACATAGTCGGTAGTGCGGTTTTTGGAAAGATCGGCATATTTCACCGCGCCAATACCGACGGCGTTGACAACTTTTTTCAGTTCGTCTTCCGGCATATCTGGGTTTTTCTCACGGATCAGGGCATCTGCGCGTTCGATGGCCTCATCCAACAAATCAGACAATCTGACTGTTCCCCCCGCACGGGTTTTGAATGGCTTGCCATCTTTGCCTAACATCATGCCGAACATATGGTGTTCGAGTGACATCGACTCAGGAATGTAACCCGCCTTGCGTACGATTGTCCAAGCCTGCATCAGGTGTTGGTGTTGGCGTGAATCGATGTAGTAGAGAACCCGATCAGCGTGCAGGACTTCATGACGGTACTTGGCACAGGCAATATCCGTGGTGGTATAAAGGTAGCCGCCATCTTTTTTCTGGATAATAACACCCATTGGTTCGCCTTCTTTGTTCTTATACTCATCAAGGTAAACCACGATAGCCCCATCACTCTCGACGGCAAGTCCACGTTGTTTTAGATCGGCAACAACGCCAGGCAGCATATCGTTATACAAACTTTCACCCATGACATCTTTTTTTGTCAATGTCACGTTCAGGCGATGATAGGTTTCCTGATTCTGCGACATGGTGATATCAACCAATTTGCGCCACATGGTACGGCAGTATTCATCACCGCCTTGCAGTTTTACGACGTAGCTACGGGCACGAGCCGCAAATTCTTCATCTTCATCGTAAGTTTTCTTCGCTTCACGATAGAAGGCTTCCAAATCGGCTAATGCCATATCACTGGCATCTTCGTTCTGGACTTTTTCCAGATAAGCAATCAGCATTCCGAACTGAGTACCCCAGTCACCAACGTGATTGGCTCGAATGACTTTGTGCCCCAAAAACTCCATAGTACGGGCTGCGGCATCGCCAATGATCGTGGAGCGAATGTGCCCAATATGCATTTGTTTTGCCACATTCGGTGCAGAATAGTCGATAACGATGGTTTGTGGCGCGACCGGCGTGATGCCCAGTTTTTCATCTTTCAGCGCAGTTTCGAGATTGGCAGCAACCCACGTTTTATCCAGAAAGATATTGATAAAACCAGGACCAGCAATCTCAACTTTGCTGGCAATTCCTTGCAGATCCAGCAAACTGACGACTTTTTCTGCCAATTGTCGGGGTGGCATACCCACTTTTTTCGCTGCCGCCATGACACCATTTGCCTGGTAGTCACCAAACTGAGCTTTTGCAGATTGACGAACGTGAGCTTCACTGTCGGCTGGAGCACCAGCAGCAATCAGCGCATGGCTGATTTTTTCTGAAAGAATGGCCTGAATATTCACCGTAGTACCTTAAATTACGCACAAAAGCCCTTGCATTTGAATTATGCAAATACTTTTAAGCGTGTGAGTTATGAGAAAATAACGGGTTTTATACCATATTCATTATCCTGCATGCTACTATCAGCCGCCGCTTGCGGTATGACTTTGGGTTTTTTAGCTCGCCTTTCAGGTGATAGTTTTTTGCTGGGGGAAAGATGACACACTTTGCAACAATTCCTGAATTACAGGATTTGGTGGTTGATTTATATCAGTTTGAACAAAAGCTAAAACAGTTTGGTGAATATCTTGGCCTGGAACTTACACAGTATGTAGCGGATCATATTTCCCTGCGTTGTAATGATATTTCAATCGCTGATCGCTGGCGCCAAGGTTTTCTGCAATGTGGTCAATTGATGTCTGAGAGCATGATCAATGGCCGGCCGATCTGCCTATTTGAGTTAGAACAGCCAATCGCTTTACTTGGCTGGCAAATTGACTGTGTCGAATTACCTTATCCGGGTAAAAAGCAATATCTTCACGCAGGCTGGGAACACGTCGAATTTGTCCTGCCTGTGCCACCAGAACAACTGATTCGCGAAGCCTATAAATTACTGCCTGATCCGCTGCCCGCTGTTTTTCGTACGAAAGAGAGTCAGCCGAAAGGGGATAGTGAAAGATTACCCAATCCAACATTAGCGGTAACAAATGGTGAAATCACCATCAAATTTCACCCTTTTTCTCTCAAAGAGATTATCAAAAATTAAACATACGTGTTCTTTTTGTGATCTTTATCGTAGCACTGCAACTCCGCGTAGCGATAAGCTCGCTTGAATGAGTGATATTTGAACGAATCCGGGTGGGCGACTAAGGCACGCCAGGAAAATAAAGCGCTGTTTGATACAATAGTATCAGGGCGGCAGGCTGCATTTGCCATGATTGCCAGCCAATAGAAGGCTTAAGGAAGTCATATGACAGCACGCTACATCACAATTGATTGGGGATCGACCAATTTACGCGCCTGGCTATATCAGGACGATGAATGTCTGGAAAGCAGGCAATCGGTAGCGGGAGTCACCCGCCTTAATGGAAAATCGCCACAGGTAGTGTTAGCAGAAATGACTCAAGGCTGGCGGAATGACAAAACGCCGATTGTTATGGCAGGGATGATCGGTAGCAACTTAGGCTGGAAAACAGTTCCATATCTGTCGGTTCCCATTCAGTTCTCTGCAATCGGCGAGCAATTAACCCCAGTCGCCGATAATGTCTGGATTATTTCTGGATTGTGTGTTTCACGTGAAGATAACCACAACGTGATGCGAGGCGAAGAGACACAATTATTAGGCGCTCACCAGCTTTTCCCTTCTTCCCTTTATGTCATGCCCGGTACTCACTGTAAATGGGTATCCGCTGACGACCAACAAATCCACGATTTCCGTACTGTGATGACCGGTGAACTCCACCATTTACTTTTGCATCATTCACTGGTGGGCGCGGGATTGCCCGAACAGGCAGTCTGTCCCGAAGTTTTTAACGCTGGTCTTAAACGGGGAATAGATTCTCCGGTGCTTTTGCCTTTTTTATTCGAAGTTCGCGCTTCGCACATACTGGGTACCCTGCCGCGCGAATATGTCAGTGAGTTTTTATCCGGCCTGTTGATTGGTGCAGAAGTGGCGAGCATGAGTCACTATTTTGCTGATCAACAGACTATCACACTCGTCGCCGGACTTTCGTTAGCTGCCCGTTATCAGCAGGCGTTTAACGCTATCGGACGAAATATCTCTTTGGCAGACGGCGATACCGTTTTTCAGGCAGGTATAAGGAGTATCGCAAATGCTGTGGCAAGCCAATCTCCCGCTTATCGCTATTCTTCGCGGTATTAGACCCGACGAAGCGCTTGAACACATCGCGGCGGTCATTGACGCTGGGTTCGATATAGTAGAGATCCCGCTTAACTCTCCTCAGTGGGGACAGAGTATTCCGGCCATTGTGCAAGCATTTGGCCGTAAGGCACTGATTGGGGCGGGAACTGTACTGAAACCAGAGCAGGTAGATGTGTTGGCGGAAATGGGGTGTAAATTGATTGTCACGCCTAATATCCGCTGCGAAGTGATCCGCAAAGCAGTCGCTTATGGTATGGCAGTATGTCCAGGTTGCGCGACAGCGACAGAAGCGTTTACCGCGCTGGAAGCTGGAGCACAGTCATTAAAGATTTTTCCAGCATCGGCATTCGGCCCGAACTATATCAAAGCATTGAAAGCGGTGTTACCACCAGACATACCTGTTTTCTCTGTGGGGGGTGTAACGCCAGATAATTTGTCTCAATGGATTAACGCAGGTTGCATAGGGGCCGGTTTAGGTAGTGATCTTTATCGCGCCGGTCAATCTGTTGATCGTACTGTACGGCAAGCAACCTTATTTGTTAATGCGTATCGCGAGGCCGTACGATGAAAATAATTAAATTCACGACTTATCGTGTACCTCCACGTTGGATGTTACTGAAAATTGACACAGATGAAGGTGTTGCAGGCTGGGGAGAGCCGGTAATTGAAGGCCGTGCCCGTACAGTGGAAACGGCAGTGCACGAGCTAAGTGAATATTTGATTGGACGGGAGCCAGCCCGTATCAATGACTTATGGCAGGTGATGTACCGCGCAGGTTTTTATCGTGGCGGGCCCGTTTTGATGAGTGCCATAGCAGGCATCGACCAGGCTTTATGGGATATCAAAGGTAAGGTCTTGAATGCACCCGTGTGGCAACTTATGGGTGGATTGGTGCGCGACAAGATCAAAGCTTATAGCTGGGTGGGAGGTGATCGTCCTTCGGAGGTGATTGACGGTATTAAAACCTTACGGAAGATTGGTTTTGATACATTCAAATTAAATGGTTGTGAAGAACTGTGCATCATTGAGGATTCGAGAAAAATCGATACTGCTGTCAATACGGTAGCGCAGATCCGTGAAATGTTCGGCCATGAAATTGAATTTGGGCTTGATTTCCACGGCCGTGTCAGCGCACCAATGGCGAAAGTATTAATCAAGGCGTTAGAACCGTATCGGCCTTTATTTATTGAAGAACCAGTGCTGGCGGAACAGGCGGAATATTATCCACGTCTGGCGGCACAAACCCATATTCCCATTGCGGCAGGCGAGCGGATGTTTTCCCGTTTTGAATTTAAACGTGTACTGGAAGTGGGGGGACTGGCAATTATCCAGCCAGACTTATCGCATGCGGGAGGTATTACTGAATGCCATAAAATTGCAGGTATGGCTGAAGCTTATGATGTCGCACTGGCACCGCATTGTCCACTGGGACCGATTGCGCTGGCCGCTTGCCTGCACATCGATTTCATATCACGCAATGCGGTATTCCAGGAGCAGAGCATGGGCATTCATTACAATAAAGGAGCAGAGTTACTTGATTTTGTGAAAAATAAAGAAGATTTCAGTATGGAGGGTGGTTTCTTTAAACCCTTAATGAAACCCGGTCTGGGTGTTGAAATTGACGAAGCACAGGTCATTGAGCGCAGCAAAAATGTATCGGACTGGCGAAATCCAATATGGCGACATAAAGATGGTTCCGTTGCTGAATGGTAATTGCCATTATTAAATTAACTAACTAAATCAATGCGTTCTTTTACACCCTCTGTTAACGACAAGCCAAGGTGGAGGGTTTCACTATGCCCAAAATCTGGAGACAGATTGAGATGAATATTTCAGTAACAACGACGAAAATTGGGCGTCGGCGCTATCTGACGTTGATAATGATCTTTATTACGGTCGTTATTTGTTATGTTGATCGAGCTAATCTTGCGGTTGCATCAGCCAATATCCAGAAAGAGTTTGGGGTCACAAAAACGGAAATGGGCTACATCTTTTCTGCTTTCTCTTGGTCTTATACCTTATGTCAAATTCCCGGTGGTTGGTTTCTTGATCGCGTTGGTTCACGCTTGACCTATTTTATTGCCATTCTTGGCTGGTCGGTGGCGACCCTATTACAGGGTGTTGCAACCGGTCTGATATCACTCATAGGCTTACGTTCCATTACTGGTATTTTTGAAGCCCCGACATTCCCCACCAATAACCGGATGGTAACAAGTTGGTTCCCTGAACATGAACGTGCCTCTGCCGTTGGGTTTTACACATCAGGCCAGTTTGTGGGGCTTGCTTTTCTGACGCCGCTTCTCATAGGACTCCAGGAATTAAGTAACTGGCGCTGGGTTTTTTTCGTGACAGGGGGTATCGGGTTTATTTGGTCACTGATCTGGATTAGCGTTTATCGGCGGCCACGATCAACAAAAAATATGAATCAAGCAGAGCTTGAGTATATCCGCAGTGGAGGAGGGATAGTCGATGATGATTCGCCAGCCAGAAAAGTGGTTCGGCTGCCTCTTACTATCGCGGACTGGAAGCTGGTGTTCCACCCTAAGCTGGTGGGCGTCTATCTGGGGCAATTTGCAGTTGCTTCAACACTGTGGTTTTTTTTGACCTGGTTCCCAAATTATTTGACTCAAGAGAAAGGGATTAGCGCCCTAAAAGCGGGTTTCATGACGACCGTTCCTTTTCTGGCCGCATTTTTAGGTGTACTGCTCTCTGGCTGGCTAGCAGATAACATGGTACGTAGGGGGTTCTCTTTGGGAGCGGCACGTAAGACCCCGATTATTTGTGGTTTGATAATTTCTACTTGTATTATGGGAGCCAATTACACTAACAATCCGATATGGATCATGGTGTTGATGGCGCTGGCGTTTTTTGGTAACGGTTTTGCATCTATTACCTGGTCACTGGTTTCTTCACTGGCACCGATGCATTTGATTGGTTTGAGTGGTGGCATCTTTAATTTTGTCGGTGGGTTGGGTGGGATCTCTGTACCACTTGTGATTGGCTATTTAGCGCAGCGCTATGGTTTTTCTCCAGCACTGGTTTACATTTCTGTCGTCACATTGATTGGTGCTCTCTCCTATATCTTTCTTGTGGGAGAGGTGAAACGTGTAGGCTAATTGGGCGTTTATATCCGAGGGGCTTTGAATGATAAAGCTGGAAATTTGTTGTTATAGCATAAACTGTGCTTTGGTTGCACAACAGGCAGGAGCTGATCGCATTGAATTGTGTGCAAGTCCGTCGGAAGGTGGGGTAACACCGAGTTTCGGTGCATTGCATCATGCACGACAGCATTTATCAATTCCTGTACATCCCATTGTCCGGCCAAGAGGAGGAGACTTCTGTTACAGCAACACTGATTTTGAAGTAATGAAAAATGATGTTGCTCGTATCCGTGATATGGGATTTCCTGGTGTCGTTTTGGGCGTATTAAATGAAGAAGGTCATATTGATCGGCTTCGCATGAGGCAATTGATGTCATTGGCAGCGAATATGAAAGTTACGTTCCATCGTGCCTTTGATATGTGTTTCAATCCACATGTTGCATTAGAACAACTGACAGAGCTTGGTGTGCAGCGTATTTTAACTTCAGGGCAGCAACAAAGTGCTGAATTGGGATTACCCTTGTTAAAAGAATTGTTACAGGCAAGCCAGGGGCCGATTATTATGCCTGGTGCGGGTGTCAGAATAAGTAATATCTGTAAGTTTCTGGAAATTGGGGTAACAGAAGTTCACAGTTCGGCAGGTAAAATTATGCCTTCTGCTATGAAATATCGGAAAGCGGGTGTGAAAATGAGTTCTGACGACAGTGAGGTAGATGAATATGCTTACCATTGTGTTGATGGGCAATTAGTTGAAGCGATGAAGGGCGTGATTAGTTTGGTTCAACGGACAAAATAAAATACTCTGTATGTATTTCATCTGAATCCCCAGTTATACCAATCGCCTTTCAATATGCATCTTATATCTCCCCGCGTAGCGGGGAGATATAAACAATCACATTGATTTTCAAGCGGCAACTTGAAGTTTAATGCGTATACATCGTTGACTATGCAACTGGGGTAATCAGCCTAACAGATAAAAAAGAAAAGTTATGGTTTACGGGCAATAAGGACTGCTCGCAGTGGAGCAGGGTAGCCTTCTATCGTTTTACTATGATCGTTTGGTTCAAGAAAATCGATCAGCGATTCAGTCTTCATCCATTCTGTCTGGCGTTGTTCATCCAGTGTTGTGAGCGCATGATCAACGATTCGGACATCAATAAAACCACATTTTTCTAACCAAACTTTTAGCATCTTGGCCGACGGAATAAAGTAGACATTCCGCATTTGTGCATAACGCTCACCTGGAATGAGGCATTGGTGTTCATCACCCTCAATAACCAGGCTCTCCAGAACTAATTCACCGCCGGAAACTAACTGGTTTTTCAATTGCCATAAATGGTCGAGGGGAGAGCGGCGATGATAAAGCACGCCCATTGAAAAGACCGTATCAAAGGCTTTTAGCTCTGGTAACTGTTCAATGCCTAAAGGTAAAAGATGGGCGCGTTGGTCGTTACCCAGTAATTTTTTGATGGCTTCAAATTGGCAAAGAAAAAGTTGGGTTGGATCAATACCCACAACGAGCTGAGCACCTTCTCCTACCATACGCCACATGTGGTAACCGCTGCCACAGCCGACATCAAGGACCGTTCTGCCTGCTAAAGGCGAAATATGGGGAAGGACGCGATCCCATTTCCAGTCAGAACGCCACTCAGTATCAATCTCCACACCGTACAGTGAAAAAGGTCCTTTACGCCACGGCATGAATAGCTTCAGGATATTTTGAATACGGGCTTTTTCACCGTTTGGTAATTCTGGTTGATGGTTTGCAATGACACCATTTTTCAGATCAAGTTGGGTGGGATTAATTTCAGGCAGGTTCTCCAGAATTTTTACCCATGAACTGAACTGACCATGCAATGAAGCTTGCTGCCAATGGCTTAATTGTGCGGGCAGGCATTCCAACCAGTGACTTAAGTGGTTTTTGGCGATCAATTGATAAAAGTTACTGAAATCAATCATTGTTCAGCCCCTTTTATTGCCAGCAATGAGCCAAAGTTAAAACATTGGAACCAAACTTCAACGTGCTGGAATCCGGCTTGTTTGAGGCGTGATTTGTGCGTTTCAACCGGATCTGTTCGCATGACATTTTCCAGCATACTGCGTTTTTGACTGATCTCCAGTTCGCTGTAACCATTGGCGCGCTTAAAATCATAGTGCATATTGAAGAGCAACTCGCCAATCTGCTCATCTTCAAAGTTGAATTTTTCAGACAGTACCAGAACGCCTCCAGGCTTTAAACCGGCATAGATTTTATCCAGCATTTTCTGGCGATCATCAGGGTGCAGGAACTGTAATGTGAAATTCAAAACGACCATTGATGCATTGTGAATGTCGGTATCAAGAATATCCTGTTCGATGATTTCAACGGGGATGTTGGCCTTGAAAGAGTCAATATGGCGACGGCAGCGTTCGATCATTGCCGGTGAGTTATCGACGGCGATAATACGGCAACCCTCTGTATGGAGAGGGGGACTATTATTTTCGGCGCTAATAGCACGGCGGATTGATAACGTGGCTGCACCAAGGGAACAACCAAGATCATAAATTTGACTATTTGGCGTGACAAAACGTTCTGCCAGCATACCTATCATGGAAATGATATTGGAATAACCGGGAATTGAGCGTTTCACCATATCGGGAAAAACTTCGGCAACGCGTTCATCGAAATTCCAGTCACCTAAATTGGCAATTGGAGCAGAGAACAGGCTATCCCGTTGATTATGAGATTCTTGATTTGACATAACAGCATTGATTTTGGAAACAATAAGAAGCGGTTATTCTAACAGAATGCAGGAAAAGGCAGAAAGAGGGATCATCAATAGATAGGTCCTCAGGCGGCCACATACCGCCCAGGATGACTCTAACTGTGGGGAACTATTGATATAGGGAATAGATTATGTATAGAGAGAAAAGATCTGCTCCCACGGCAAATAGTAGATGTTATTGAGGATCATGATTATCATTGAGATATAGGTTGCCGCCATGCCCATACGCCGCCAGCGTATTTCTCGATGACGCAAGCCAAAATAGTGTAGGATCCTGCCTGACAGTAATACCAGTCCACAAATGTGCAGCATCCAAACGGGGGCGCCATTCATCTCCATCACAATCAATAACAACATTGAAATTGGAATGTATTCAACTGCATTACCATGAACCCGAATGGCGGTTTGCAATTCATAAAAACCGCCATCGCCATAAGCGACCCGATATTGCGTTCTTAATTTGACTACATCCAGAGACAGCTTAATTAACAGTAGTGCGCCCAGTACGATATAAAGCGAGCTAACCATTTCTTAACTCCAATTGCCTAACCCAAAAACGGCTAAATGATGATAAACCGCAAAAAGAAAACTGTCGCTATAAATCATAGTATTTAATAATAAATTCTATGAATGTTAGCGGATAGCAAAAAATTGTCTTGTCAAGAACGGCGTTATGACCTTATCTCCGGTCAGAATTTCCAGTATAATAGTGACCTTTTTTGCAATTCTTCCTTAGAAAGAACAATGCCAAAATTTCCGCAGCAGAAAGCATAACGAGCTGAGTAAAAGGATATTGTATGCGTACTAATTATTGTGGGCAGTTGAACCTGGCCCATGAAGGCCAAAAAGTGACTCTTTGTGGGTGGGTAAATCGTCGCCGTGATTTAGGTGGCTTGATCTTTATTGATATGCGAGATCGCGAGGGTATCGTTCAGGTATTTTTTGACCCAGACCAGAAAGAGGTCTTTGCTCAGGCTTCTGAACTGCGTAATGAATTTTGTATTCAAATTACGGGGATTGTGCGTGCGCGCCCTGATAACCAAATCAATAAAGATATGGCAACCGGCGAAATTGAAGTTTTCGCAGAAAGCCTGATGGTTTTCAACCGCTCGGAGCCATTGCCACTGGACAGCAACCAGAATAACAGTGAAGAGCAGCGCCTGAAATACCGCTATCTTGATCTGCGTCGCACTGAGATGTCGCAGCGTCTGAAAACCCGTGCCAAGATCACCAGTTTTGTGCGTCGTTTTATGGACGATGCGGGTTTCATTGATGTTGAAACGCCAATGCTGACTAAAGCAACACCAGAAGGTGCGCGCGACTATTTAGTGCCAAGCCGTGTGCATAAAGGCGAATTTTATGCACTGCCGCAGTCTCCGCAGCTTTTCAAACAGTTGTTGATGATGTCTGGCTTTGACCGTTATTACCAGATTGTAAAGTGCTTCCGCGATGAAGACCTGCGCGCCGATCGTCAGCCTGAATTTACCCAGATCGACGTTGAAACCTCGTTTATGACCGCTGAACAAGTTCGCGAAATCATGGAAAAAATGATCCGTGAACTGTGGCTGGATGTGAAAGGTGTCGATTTGGGTGGCTTCCCCATTATGACATTCGAAGAAGCCATGCGTCGTTTTGGTTCAGATAAACCAGACTTGCGTAACCCTCTGGAATTGGTGGATATCGCCGATCTGGTTAAAGACGTAGAATTCTCTGTCTTTGCTGAACCTGCAAACAATCCAAAAGGCCGTGTTGCGGCTATTCGCGTTCCCGGCGGGGCAGAGTTAAGCCGTAAGCAAATTGATGAGTACGGTAAATTTGTTGGCATTTATGGCGCGAAGGGGTTGGCATGGATGAAAGTGAATAACCGTGCTGCCGGCTTAGAAGGCGTGCAAAGCCCGATAGCTAAGTTCCTGTCTGCGGAAGTGGTTGAAGACCTATTGTCCCGTACCAATGCTCAGGATGGTGATATCCTGTTCTTTGGCGCTGACAAGAAAAATGTTGTCACTGATGCTATGGGAGCACTGCGTCTGAAACTGGGCCGCGACTTGAATATTACCGATCTGGCAAGCTGGAAACCGCTTTGGGTTATTGATTTCCCCATG
Source organism: Xenorhabdus griffiniae (assembly GCF_037265215.1). Taxonomy (NCBI): domain Bacteria; kingdom Pseudomonadati; phylum Pseudomonadota; class Gammaproteobacteria; order Enterobacterales; family Morganellaceae; genus Xenorhabdus; species Xenorhabdus griffiniae. The sequence continues at coordinate 2,181,394 of NZ_CP147737.1, forward strand.
TTCGAAGACAATGGCGCAGGTGGTTTGACGGCAATGCACCATCCATTTACTTCTCCGCGTGATATGGCGGCGGCTGAATTGGAACGTAATCCAGAATCTGCTATCGCGAACGCTTACGACATGGTGATCAATGGCTATGAAGTCGGGGGTGGTTCTGTCCGTATCCATCGTAACGAAATGCAGCAGGCAGTATTCCGCATTCTGGGTATTCATGAGCAGGAACAGCAGGAGAAATTTGGTTTCTTACTGAATGCCCTGAAATACGGTACACCGCCACATGCTGGTTTGGCTTTCGGCTTAGATCGTCTCGTTATGTTGTTGACTGATACAGATAATATTCGTGATGTGATCGCTTTCCCGAAAACAACGGCAGCGGCATGTTTGATGACGGATGCACCAAGTCCGGCGAATTCAGCCGCGTTGGAAGAATTGGCTATTTCAGTCGTTAAAAAAGAGAACGAATAATGGCTTATAAGCGCCCTGAATCTGTACTGGTTATGATTTATGCCGTTGACAGCAAAAGGGTGCTGATGCTACAGCGACGGGATGATCCTGAGTTTTGGCAATCTGTGACAGGTAGCCTTGAAAAGGACGAAAAACCGTGGGAGGCGGCGTTACGTGAAGTACAGGAAGAGATAGGTATTGATATTATCAATGAAAATCTTGAACTGAAAGATTGTCAACGCTGTCTTTATTATGAGATTTTCTCGCACCTACGATATCGATATGCTCCTGGGGTCACGCGGAATAAAGAACATTGGTTCTCTCTGGCATTACCTGAAGAGCGAGAAATTTTGTTGACCGAACACTTGGCTTATCAATGGCTGGCGGCGGAAGAAGCGGCCACATTGACGAAGTCGTGGAGCAATCGGCAAGCAATTGAAGAATTTGTCATTTAGTCTATAAGACGTTTTATCGGAGATATTTGCATGGCAGGTCATAGTAAATGGGCCAATACGAAACACCGCAAAGCTGCACAGGATGCGAAACGCGGTAAGATTTTTACAAAAATTATCCGTGAATTGGTAACGGCTGCACGATTGGGCGGTGGTGATCCCGATTCCAACCCACGTTTGCGAGCTGCCGTCGATAAAGCGCTGTCCAACAACATGACTCGTGATACGTTGAATCGTGCAATTGCCCGTGGTGTTGGTAACGACGAATCAGATAACATGGAAACCATCATTTATGAAGGCTACGGCCCTGGTGGTACAGCAGTCATGGTTGAATGCCTGAGCGATAACCGTAACCGTACTGTTTCTGAAGTTCGTCATGCATTCACCAAAGCAGGCGGCAACTTGGGGACTGACGGTTCTGTTTCTTATCTGTTCACCAAAAAAGGGGTTATTTCCTACGCACCAGGCCTGGACGAAGATGCGGTGATGGAAGCTGCATTGGAAGCAGGCGCTGACGATGTTGAAACTTATGATGATGGTGCGATTGACGTCTATACTACTCCAGAGTCTTTTGGCGAAGTTAAAGATGCATTGGATGCAGCCGGCTTCAAGGCAGATTCCGCAGAAGTTTCTATGATCCCGTCAACGAAAGCAGAACTGGATGCAGAAACTGCGCCTAAATTACTGCGTCTGATCGATATGCTTGAAGATTCTGACGATGTGCAAGAAGTTTATCATAATGGTGAAATTTCTGATGAGGTTGCAGCACTGCTGTAATTGGCATTAGGGTTCACAGCGTAGAGAAAGTGTTCCTCAAATCAGGGCACTTTCTCTAACGTTTTTATCCCATATCACAGGCAAACCGATTTAGGCGAATAATTCGATATGGCGATTATTCTTGGTATTGACCCTGGCTCCAGAGTCACGGGATATGGCGTTATTCGCCAGCAGGGACGGCAACTTATCTATCTCGGCAGCGGTTGTATTCGGACAAAAGTCGATGACTTACCCAGTCGTTTGCAGAAGATTTACGCCGGAGTTACTGAAATCATCACTCAATTCCAGCCCAATGCTTTTGCAATAGAGCAAGTTTTCATGGCAAAAAATGCAGACTCAGCCTTGAAATTGGGACAGGCGCGTGGAGTCGCAATTGTTGCAGCCTCTAACCAATCCATACCGGTATTTGAATATGCAGCCCGTCAGGTTAAACAGACGGTGGTTGGTACGGGGGCGGCCGAAAAGAGCCAGATTCAGCACATGGTACGTTCGATGTTGAAATTGTCTGCTAATCCACAGGCCGATGCCGCTGATGCGTTGGCTATTGCTATTACACATTGTCATCTCAGTCAAAATTTGCTGCGGGTGGGTGATGCGCGGTTAAATTTAACGCGTGGTCGTCTGAAATAGTTGATGCTGGATATACGTCCAGCTTTTTTTGTGCTATAAGCTAGCGGAACGATTTATTTTATTTTCAGGGGGTAAACAGTGATAGGGCGTTTGAGAGGAACCGTGTTGGAAAAACAGCCACCGTTGGTTTTATTGGAAACTCACGGTGTCGGTTATGAAGTTCATATGCCAATGACCTGTTTTTATGAACTGCCTGAAATTGGCCAGGAAGCGATTTTATTTACACAATTTATTGTGCGTGAAGATGCTCAGTTATTATACGGTTTTAATGATAAACAAGAGCGTGCACTGTTCCGTGAACTGATTAAGGTCAATGGTGTTGGGCCTAAATTAGCGCTGGCGATCCTTTCGGGCATGTCTGCCCAGCAATTCGTTACAGCGATAGAACAAGAAGCTATTGCTTCATTGGTTAAGTTGCCGGGTGTTGGCAAAAAAACGGCTGAAAGGCTGGTTGTAGAGATGAAAGATCGCTTTAAGGGGCTTAATGGCGATCTATTTAACCAAAGTAGTGATGTTAATTTGCCGGCTGTCAGCAAACAAGCGAATTCCGCTGCCGAGATTGAAGCAGAAGCCGCAGCGGCCCTGGTTTCTCTGGGATATAAACCACAGGAGGCCAGCCGGATGGTGAGCAAGGTAGCTAAACCAGGTGCAGATTGTGAAACCCTTATTCGAGAAGCACTTCGTGCGGCTCTGTAATCACAGGAGTTAAGTGATGATTGAAGCTGACCGTCTAGTTTCAGCAGGCGTTCTGCAAGATGATGAAGCGATTGATCGTGCTATTCGGCCGAAATTTCTGTCTGAATATGTTGGACAACCCCATGTTTGTGAACAGATGGAAATTTTTATCCAAGCGGCACGTCAGCGTGGTGATGCACTGGATCACTTATTGATTTTTGGCCCCCCTGGATTAGGTAAGACCACGTTGGCAAATATTGTGGCAAATGAAATGGGGGTTAATCTTCGTACTACATCTGGGCCGGTATTGGAGAAGGCAGGGGATCTTGCCGCTATGCTCACTAATCTGGAACCACACGATGTCTTGTTTATAGATGAAATTCACCGTTTATCGCCGGTTGTGGAAGAGATCCTTTATCCGGCAATGGAAGATTACCAACTGGATATTATGATTGGTGAAGGGCCAGCCGCCCGCTCCATCAAGATTGATCTTCCCCCCTTTACTTTGATTGGTGCGACCACTCGTGCAGGCTCTTTAACTTCACCATTACGTGATCGATTTGGTATCGTACAGCGTCTTGAATTTTACAACGTTGATGATTTGCAGAGCATCGTTTCCCGTAGTGCACGCTATATGGGATTAGGCATTTCAGATGATGGTGCAAGGCAAATCGCGATGCGTTCTCGTGGCACTCCCCGCATTACGAATCGATTATTACGTCGTGTGCGTGATTTTGCTCAGGTGAAAGGTAATGGCACCATTGATAGTCATATTGCATCTCAGGCGCTGGATATGCTGAATGTCGATTCGGCCGGATTTGATTACCTTGATCGTAAGTTGCTGATTGCCATTATTGATAAATTTATGGGTGGCCCCGTTGGGTTGGATAATTTGGCCGCGGCGATTGGTGAAGAACGAGAAACGATTGAAGATGTACTGGAACCTTTCCTGATCCAACAAGGATTTATCCAACGAACGCCACGCGGGCGTATTGCAACCCATCATGCTTACCGGCATTTTGGATTGAGCAAGGAAGACGAATAATAATCATTTTGACATACCAGCTCGGGTTAATTACCAGGGGCTGGATGTATTCTTATATTGTAAAAAAATCAATCTATTTTCCTCTTATACGCATTAAACTTCAAGTCGCAATTTACAACACGATTGAAGCCTGATTTTTCCCCGCTTCGCGGGGAGAAATCACATGCATCTTGAAGTTAGATTGGTATAAATAGGTTTTCATAATACTGAGAATATCAGATGTTGGCGTTCCTTACCCCGCGCTCCGCGCGGGGTAAGGAATACTCCTATCGTTTTGAAACGCTATTTAAAAGGAATGCCATTTTTTAATGGTTGTATTTAATATTTTAAATTAACCTTTATCTTTAATAAGGATGTTTTCCTTTTAATATATTTTTTATTTTAAAGGATGACATTTACCTTTAAAAATTTCCTTGATTTTAAATTGTATGATTTATTTTTTAAAATAATACTTATTTTTAACAGAGGTATCTATTTTAAAGGTTACAAATGTGTAAGATTTATTTACATTGTCATCTATAGCTATTATAAATTCTATACCGATTTAACTTCAAGATGCGTGTGGTTTCTCCCCGCGAAGCGGGGAGAAATCGGGTTTCATATCGTGTTGTAAATTGCAACTTGAAGTTTAATGCGTATAGCTGGAAATTGATTAAGAGGTTGCAGAAATACACAGTATCATGCCTTCCTGTAAATCAATGTGCATGTTTTAATTATAATTTAGAACCCACATCCCAAAGAGTATTCAAAAGCATATGAGGAAGATGATATGTTCTTAAGTAAAGAATCGTTCAGTCATGAGGAGTGGAATGACCCAAAATTTCAATTACGTAACTTAATTAAAACATCTGAGGATTTAGGTAAATGGATTGCATTAACGGATGGAGAAAAGAAAGCGATTGAAGCTGTGAAAGGAAAATACTTATGGCAGAGCACGCCTTATTATGCTTCGATTATGGATAAATATGACGAGAATTGTCCCATTCGATTGCAAACTATTCCTCACTTAAGAGAGATGAAAATAGAGTACAATTCTGATAATGATCCGGTAGGCGATACTTCAAATCTTAAAACAGCCAGAGTGATCCATAAATACCCTAATCGAATTGTTTTACTTGTTTCCGATACTTGCCCTGTTTATTGTCGCCATTGTACACGTAAATTTCATACGACAGATGTTAACGGAACCTATTTTGGGGCCGATATTGCTGCATCATATGAAGAAGATTTTGCTTATATTGAGAGCCATCCCGAAATTGATGATGTCCTCCTGACTGGCGGTGATCCCTTAATACATTATGATAAATTTCTTGAAGCCATTATTAAGAGACTAAGAAGCATCAAACATATTAATATCATTCGTATTGGAACCCGTTATCCTGTGTTTGCTCCCCAGCGAGTGACAGAAAAATTCTGCCAAATGTTGGAAAAGTATCATCCTATCTGGGTTAACACACATTTCAATCATCCTAAAGAAGTGACCGAAGAGGCGGCTGCTGCTTGTGACCGATTGCTGCGACATGGCATTCCAGTGCAGAACCAGTCTGTTTTGTTAAAGGGTATCAATGATGATGTGGAAACGATGCGCTCATTGCTGAAGGCTCTCTTGAGAATTAGGGTCCGTCCTTATTATTTGTACCATTGCGATAATGTATCTGGTGTTTCTCATTTCATGACGACGCTGGAGAAAGGGCAGGAGATAATGGATGCACTGGTAGGATTCGAAACAGGTTTTAGTGTACCTCAGTATGTCGTCACAACCACATTAGGCAAGTTGGCTGTTAACCGAAAATATATTAACACGCATGAAAATGGTCGCATTATTGCGAGGAATTATAAACAAGAATATTTAGATATTACTGAATATATTAAACCTCCCTCTGTATTGAATTATGGCGCCGAAGCACATAGTAATGGTGAAATTATTCCCTTCAAGGCTGTCGATTGATTAATTTAAATGTAAATTAATAGAGATATTCATAATGATGCAAGAGAGAAATTTCTCAACCCGCATTGCAAGCAGATCAAAAAATATTAATGCCTCAGTAACAGTAGGGTTGGCAGATATCGTTGCTAAACTAAAAAGTGAAGGTCGTGATATTATTGGATTGAATGAGGGTGAGTTGGATTTTAATACCAGCGCCACTGTTGTCAATGAAACTATTCGTGCATTGATAGATGGTAAGACACGTTATAGTTGGCTTGATGGTGAACCTAAATTAAAAGAGAGGATTTGCCATAAAATATTTGAAGATAACCGAATTAAAGCGACACCTGAAAATATCATAGTGACCAATGGATCAAAGCAAATTATTTATGAAATACTACAGATATTAATTGAAGAAGGTGATGAAGTTATTATTCCTGTTCCCTGTTGGGCAACCTATTTAGAAGCGGTGAAATTAGCGGGTGGAAAAGCAGTTTTAATTGAAAATATTGGTGTGGATCTGGATATAGAAAAAATCAGACAGGCAGTGACTGACAAGACCAAACTTATCATTATCAATACACCGAATAATCCGACAGGGGCTGTTTACTCAAAATCAGCGTTACAAACATTGTGTCAATTGATTAAAGAAAAACAGATTTTCGTGTTATCTGATGAAGCCTATGAACAAATTGTATTTGATGTTGAACACCACAGCTTAGCTGCAATTGATGACAACGAATACATTATAACGGTACAAACATTTTCCAAAAGTTTTGCCATGACGGGATACCGCATTGGTTATATGGTTGCCCATCCTGAGTTAGTCAGCAGGGTTTCTGACCTGCACGGCCATATGACTGACAACGTTTGTACGTTTGCACAATATGGCGCTATTGCTGCACTTGAGATGCCAAAGGATTTATATCAAGAGCGGCTGGAAATACTGAAACAGAGACGGGATCTGTCATACCGATATGCCCGCGAACTTTTTGAGTGTGAATTACCTAATGGCGCATTTTATCTGTTCCCGAATGTCAAAAAATACCTCAACGGTCGTCATCGCGACGCAACTCAATTATGTGAATATTTGCTCATTCATGCAGGGGTCGCGCTAATTCCCGCAGAAGCCTGTCTTTATCATGGACATATACGTATCTCTTTTGCTGCATCAATGGATGCTATTGAACAGGGATTTGAAAGGATAGCAACTGCATTGCGGTAACTTATGACAATGAGGATTAATAACCATGAACCAATCTATATATTCAATTGAATTGTCAACTTCAGAAATTGATGAAATTCAAGCCCTCATCGGGCAATTGCAAAAACGTTATCACTCGACTGATGATCAAGATTTTGTTAGCACCTTGCCAGAGTGGGTAGAATCATTACCAACCCGATTGCGTATTGAATTGAAGAGATTCCGTAATCAGGGTTATCCACTGGCTGTAATAAAGGGATACCCTGATATGTCAGGGACTATAGGGCCAACTCCCAATCATTGGAAGGATGTTTACAATACGAATAGTAACTATGATTATTATTGTTGTTTGATGTCGAGCCTGTGTGGCGATGTGGTGGGTTTTTCTGATTTGCAGGAAGGAAAACTGGTTCAGGAAATATTCCCAATCAAAAAGGATGCCGGTAAGCAATTGGGTACAGGCTCGGTAAACCTATTACTGCATACTGAAGATACTTCCCTAGGCTATCGGGCGGATTATCTCGGTTTTATGTGTATCCGTAACAACTATCGAATCCCAACTTGTGTATCAATACCGGATTTTTCCAAATTGAGTGAAAAAACGGTCACCATCCTCAAAAGAAATAAATTCCGTATTTTTAATGACCGACCTTGCCTGTCGAAAGAAGAGCGTGACGAAAATTATACCATCTGTCCCATTCTTACCGGCGGTGGCGATAATATCCATATGCGTTATGACCCACTGTATCTGGATAAAGAAGCCTTGGATGACGAAGAGCGTGAAGCTGTGGCCGAACTAGAGGAATTAACTGAGGCAGCGGTATTTGATTTGGTTTTAAGCCCAGGTGAAGTTGCCTTTATTGATAATTATCGTTGTGCTCATGGCCGCAAGGCGTATCAACCTAAATACGACGGAACTGACCGTTGGTTAAAGCGCACCCAAATATTAACGAGGCTGCGTGATTTCAAGCACATGCTGCTACCCGGACGCATTAACGTATTGCCTTAAATCTAAGCATAGGGATTAGGCTTTTGCTTTCTTTAAACCATGAGTTGATAAATGAAACAAAAGCCTGTGCGGATTGTATCTATGTCATCTTTTTTATTTGGCTTATTTTTTATTTGGCTTAATAGTTATGCATAAACAAAATAAAAATGCAGAGAATGAGCGTTTTATCGAGCAATGGCAAGCCTGCTTACAGGGGCTTGATACGGATAATATCCTTATTCTGGCGTTATTGAAAAAAGCACTTGGCGATGTTGATGCAATACGATTTAACGACATGCAATCTAAGCGTCAGCTAAGTTGGCGCCAATTACTGTGCAGCATTGTCCGCGTTTATCGTTACTTATGTGAGCTGGAGGTTGCACGTGGCCAACGGGTAGTGACAATTTCACATAATCGCTGGGAGTTATTGGCCATTGAGTTTGCTTGCCAGATTAAAGGGGCGATTTATACCCCACTGTATGCCAGTTATCCTGAAGAAATTATTGCCTATTGCCTGTCACTGACAGAACCCATTTTAGTTATTACTGAAACCGCGGAGCATGTGCAATCCTTGCCGCGGAATTCTTCGTGGCATGTCATCACATTGGAACCTTCCAACGTTTTTACCGATTTTTCCACCATTGATAGCGACATTCACCAAGTTACCGAGGATAAGACGGTCAGTGATAAGGGGATTGGGGCAGAGTTGCACAGTTCGCTGATTACAGATTTACGGGCGACACAGGCAGAGCAAGCTTTTTGCCTGATGTTCACTTCAGGCTCCAGTGGGAAACCCAAGGGGGTATTGCTTAGTCAGGCCAATATTCTTTCACAGCAACAAGCTCTGAAAGAGTTATGGCATTTCGATGGCCCGCAATCTTTTCTCAGTTATTTACCGTGGCACCATAGTTTTGGTGGCTTGTTTGAAAAATATACAGCTATTTTTAGTCAGGCCGTATTACATATTGATAACAGTCGGGGGGTGGATATTGCGCGGTTGTGCGCCAACCTAAGCCAGCTAAAGCCGACGCGGTTTTTCAGTGTACCGAAAATACTGACCGCGGTTGCCAATAAGATGAAGGATTCAGCGAATTTTTACCACGAGGTGGCTCCTTCATTGCAAATGATCTTTTCTGCGGCTTCCAAACTGTCTGCGGACATTGAAGATTATTTCAACCGTTGTGACATTCAGGTCGTTGAGGGTTGGGGGCTGACTGAGACAAGCCCTTGCCTGACACTCAAGGGATTAGACAGTAAAGAACCGAACAGTGTAGGCCGCCCTTTACCTAATGTGACACTCCGTATTGATGAAGAAACTGGGGAGATTTTGGCTAAGGGGCCGAATGTTATGCTGGGTTATTATGCTGATGAAGCTGCGACCCAGCGCTGTTTCAAGCAACAATGGTTCAGGACTGGCGATCTCGGCAAAATGGTTAATGGAGAACTGGTGCTATTGGGGCGGTCAGATGCAGTCAGGAAACTGTCCAATGGTGAAAAGGTTTCCAGTGATACTATCGAACAGAGTTTGTTTGCTAAGACCGATATTATTAGCCATGCCATTATTGAGATTGAGCAAAGGCCATACGCCACAGCGTTATTGTTTATCAATCCTGAGCTTCGTCGCCAGACGTTAAGAGAGGATTGTACACTCCAGCATTCAACACGTTTGCGGGAATATATCTTACAGATCTTGCAGCAACACAATCGTCAGGTGACGGAAATTTCCCACAAGTTGATAGCGGTTGCGATCACCGAAACACCGCTGTCTGCTGATAAAGGTGAAATCACGCCATCATTTAAAGTCTCCCAGCGTACCGTGCGGGAAAATTACCGTGCTGTGCTTGATGCACTATATGACACTGATAGATCTTTCAATTTAAATCCGGCATGTCGTTCATTTTTGAAAGTTTCAGAAAATCACCCTGTTTCGCCCATTATTTTCCAAGATAACCTACTGACAGGTTCTATTAATTGGGAAGGGTTTATACACATCATTGGTCAAGTCAGAGGACAAAATCTGTCAGGTGATGATACTCAGAGATCCTTGCTTGACCTTGGTTATAATTCATTGACGATAGTTCAATTGGCGGAGAGTTTAAGCCAGGCTAGCGGTCAAGTCGTCACAGAAATAGAGCTGTTCTCCAGTTCGTCAATCCATCAACTTTGGCAAAGATTAGTGACACGGACGACGGGGAAAACTTTCTGCCATGCCAATACCACAGAACAGATGCTGTCAGGACAGGATCAGGCCGATGTGGCGATCATCGGCTATGCAGGGCGTTTTCCCGGCGCTGAGGATTGTGAGCAGTTATGGGAAAACTTGCTTGCAGGCAAAAGTATGTTTAGTCGTTGCCCTGACGATCGCCCCTTTATGGCTACATTGCTGGCAGAATTTGCAGCCAAAGGCACCCAATTAAGTGGGGCATTTTGTAATAACATTCGTCAATTTAACCATCGCTTTTTTCAAATCAATCCCAAAGACGCCCGATTGATGGATCCCCAACACCGGTTATTGTTGATGGTGACATGGGAAGCCATTGAACAGGCTAATCTGAGCCTGGATGATTTGAAGGAGAGCCGAACAGGTGTATTTATCGGTATCAGCCAAAATGGCTATCGGCAATTGTTACATGATTACCAGGCCGAGACGGGGGAAGAGGGTTATCCGAGTAGTGCAATTAACAATCAGAATAGTATATGCGCCAATCGATTGTCATATTTTCTGGATTTAAGGGGACCTTCATTAGTTGTTGATACCTTGTGCTCATCATCATTGGTGGCATTGCATCAAGCGCGTTTGAGTATTGAAAGGGGAGAATGTGATACTGCCATTGTCGGAGGAGTGCATCTGCAATTGGATATGGCTCATTTTAGGGAAATGAGCCAGTTGGAAGTGTTATCCAGTGATGGAATGTGCCGCCCTTTTGATGCCGAGGCGAACGGAACTGTGCTGGGTGAGGGCGCAGGGGTGGTGATCCTTAAACGCCATGATCTTGCCATGCGTGATAAAAATGATGTCAAGGCAATCCTGCTGGCTTCCGAGGTTTATCATGGTGGCCGTAGTAACGGTATTACAGCACCAGATCCACTTTCACAACAAAAGTTATTGGAGCGGTGTTGGACGAACGCAGGCATAAGAGCGAGTGATATCGCTTATTTCGAAACACATGGCACTGGCACACGTTTGGGTGATCCTATCGAGCTGGCTGGAATTAGTGCTTGTTTTCATGACCAAAAAATGCAGGCTCCCTGTTATCTTGGGGCTATCAAAGCCAATATTGGCCACCTTGAAGCCGCCGCAGGTATTACCGGGTTGATCAAATTACTATTGATTGACCAGCACAGAATAGCGCCACCAGTGGCAGCATTTAGCCAATTGAATCCCCGGATCTCGCTGGCCGAAGGGCAACTGGAGATCCCTACGACAATACAACCGTTACCTGCTGAAAAAAGTTGTTTGGCTGTCAGTGCGTTTGGTATGGGAGGAACGGGGGCGCATGTAGTCATTAAAAGTAATGGCAAACCCCCTTTTTCTGATGCGGAACAAATAAGCGAAACGTTGCCTTGTGTGTTGAGTGGATGTGATCAAGCTCATCTCCAGGCTGTTGCCACCAGTTTATTAACTTATGTGCAACAGCAAGTGATGCAACAAAAATTTGTCCTAATGCATTTCTGTCAGGCGTTGGCTCAACGCACGGTGCTACCGGTTGTTTGTACTTTGGGGGTAAATAGTGCTGAACAATTGATTGAACAGTTATCTGCAATAGCCAGCGGGGAGCTTGTTGGTTATCGTGCCAGTGCAGCCAATAGCCAGGATAATACGACAACCCTGGCATTGGTTTTTGCCGGACAGGGAACCCAATCGGTGGCAATGGCGGAACAGTTGTATCGTCATAATGTGCAATTTGCACAGTGGCTCGATCACATCGATCAATTGTGTTCTGAAATAGCGCATGAAAGCGGGCAGCCAAAGGTGGAGGTAAAACATCTGCTGACTGAGCAGGTGGATGAACAGACGATCCATCGTACCGAATTTGCACAGGTGATTTTATTTGCTTTCGAGTATGCACTGTACCAATGCCTGCGCCCTGCTATCGGGCATGTCGATATTCTGCTTGGCCATAGTCTTGGCGAATATGTCGCGGCCTGTATAGCCAATGTATTTTCATTGAAAGAGGGGCTTAGGATCATCATTAAACGCGCCCAATTGATGGAGGCGAGTGATCCCAATGGTGCCATGATGATGGTGAACTGTTCAGCAGAGCAACTTGGCACCTTCATGGTGGTGGTTAAAACCGACAATGGCGTGGAGGGGGGCGCTGGCCTGACTATTGCTGTTGAAAATAGTGAAACCAATACAATTATCAGTGGCTCACGTAGTGTACTTGATCATTTCCAGTCGCAATTAGAGCGGCATGGTTTCCATTCTCGCTTTATCAGTACCAATAGGGCATTCCATTCTCCGATGATGGCAAATGCAGCCCACGAATTTGGAGTATTTCTCGCCAATATCCCCCTTAAGGCAGCAGATATACCCATTTTGTCTAATCTGACGGGGCAACCGGAAACAGATTGTTTCGCTACGGCAGAATATTGGCAACAGCATATGTTAGGTCGTGTACTGTTCCGTCATAACCTGAATAAATTAACTGCCATGGTTGGGCTGAAGATCATTGAGATTGGCCCCAAAAGTATGATCGGCGCGTTGCTCGATGAAGCTCCGCAACATCATCTGGCTTTAGCGTATTGTCCTGCCCAGAAAAACCAGCAGCTCAATTATGGTGATTTAGTAGCAGTGTTAGCCAGTGAGCATTTATCTGGTTCACCAAGAGATTGGCTGGCAATGTATGCGCCATTCACGCCGAAACCTGCCTTATTACCAGCAAGAAAATTATTGACAGAAGATTACTGGTTTACGGGAACTGCCATTGCGCCTTCATTGAATGGGGCAAGGCAACAAAAACCTGACGAACATTTCAACCTGACTGAGCGTGAGCCTCTCGCCATCATGCAACAACAAATTGACTGTATGAACGCTATCTTCCAGGCCCAATCAGAAATTATGAAGGGAATGTAACATAATGACTCAATTGCCAAATGAAATTAAACACTCTCTGCAAAGTTGGTTACAGTCAGAATTAGCAAGTGAACATGTGCCTACCGATACTGACTTTTTGGCACTGGGTATTGAATCTCTCACATTGATTAGACTGAAAAACAATATTAAATCTCAATATGGTGTTGATATCGGTATTGGAAAGTTTTTTAAAGGATTATCGACTATTGATAAGGTCGCTAATTTTGTTAGCAAGCAGGCACAACCTGCCTCGGTTGATAACTTGAGCAATCAACCACAGACAGTATCTGTGCCGATACCGCCAATAGCAGAGCCGGAGGTACAAGCGCATGTTCTAACGCCTCCAACAATATCGTTATCACCCTCTGTATCTCCTTCGGCGATGATGTCTAACAAACAGATTGTTACTAGCCGCGAAAACCAGACTGTTATTAGCAATAACCCAGGCATGGAGATCAAACACGGCATTATGGCTGCCCAATTAAACGCCATGCAGCAATTATTCCAACAGCAGTTGGCAGTGTTGCAATATCTTGGGGGAGGAAGCGCTGTTCCGACGACTGGTGACCAGCCACCCGCCGCCGTTCAGCGACCAGATCCCACTTTAATTTCAGCATCAAGCAACCTTTCATCTAAAGAGAGTGTTGTTAGCGAGCCATTAGTGACATCTGGTGAAAAAGCCAAATTTACCTACAAACCCGTTGATATTGCCGAGCCTGTACAGTGTGATGCTGAAACGACGGCATTTATTCAGCATTACAACGCGAAAACCAGTGCATCAAAAGCGGCTATCCAGAAATATCGGAGGGTGCTCTGTGATAACCGCAACTCGATTCAGTTCAACAGTAAGCTCAAAGAATTGTGTTATCCGATTGTGGGAAAAACCGCAAAAGGAGCACATTTTACTGATCTGAACGGCAATGTCTTTATTGACATTGCGATGGGGTTTGGCGTCAACTTTTTTGGGCATAATCCTGATTTTATCCAACAGGCTTTACAAAAAAGGCTTCAACGTGGTTTTCATCTCGGGCCGCTTGATGAGTCTGGTATGGTTGTTGCGGATTTAATCGCTGAAATCACGGGTGTTGAGCGAGTGGCTTTCACTAATTCAGGCACCGAGGCCATTATGCTTGCCTGTCGCGTAGCCAGGGCTGCTAGCGGGAAAAGGAAGATCGTTATCTTCAATAATGCCTACCATGGTCACTATACGGAAATCCTCTTTATGGGAGGAATGAGAGAGGGAGAGATATTCCCTCAATCTAGCGGCATTCCTGAAGATTTGGGGCGGGATATAGTGATACTCAATTATGGCGAACAACAAAGCCTGGACTATATTACCGCTCACGGAAATGAAATTGCTATGGTCATGGTTGAACCCGTCCAATCGCGCAATATCAACCTACGGCCTAAATCTTTTATTCAGACGTTACGAAAAATCACGGCACAGCAGAATGTGGTATTGCTATTCGATGAAATCATTACTGGTTTTCGTTATCACCCAAAAGGGGCGCAACATTACTATCAGGTCAAGGCTGATTTGGTGACATATGGCAAAGTCATCGGGGGTGGTATGCCTATCGGTGTTTTGGCTGGCGATGCGGCAATAATGGATTACCTTGATGGTGGTTTCTGGCAATTTGGTGACGCGTCTTATCCACCCAATGAGACCACTTTTTTTGCCGGAACGTTTTGTAAACATCCGCTGGCGATGGCCGCAGCTGAGGCAACGTTATTACATATGAAAACGATGGGGTCTGCATTACAAACTGATTTGAATGACAGAACCTCAGGCTTTGTTGAGCGGCTCAATGCGTTGTTCACTACAGCAAATTGCGGTATAGAAGTTGCGAACTTTGGCTCATTATTCAAGTTCAGTCAGAAAAACACACACGAATTATTTTTCCATAACTTGTTAATGAATGGGGTTTATACTTGGGAAGGGCGTACCTGTTTCCTCTCTACAGCTCATGATGATAACGTGTTAAATGAATGTTTCGATGCTTTTGAAAAAACCATCGAGAAGATTTCTGCCAAACCCCGCTTGCTGAACGTACCTGTAGAATCAAAAGCGCCAGTGAACGTTGTCGTACCCGAATTTAAGATGCAGAAGAATTTGGCGATGTCCAGTTGGTACGATCCGGCGGCATCAAAATCTTACAATGAATTCGTTCAGTATGTGATCACTGATGGATTGCAGCTGCATCGTTTAAACAGCACTATTGAGTATTTGTTCAATCGTCACCAACAATTGCGCCAGGTTTTTTGTCCTGAAACCTTTAAAACGGTGACCGGCCAATTTGATCATCATGCCGCAATACGGACTGAACCGGCGATCATGGATTCACCAGAACAGTTTTTACAATGGCGGCAAAGTTGTCTGGATGAAGAGTTTGCGCTTGATCGTGGACCGATGTTTAGAGTGCATGTAGCACAGATTGATTTAGCTCTGCCATTATGGAGTGAAACACCTTTAGCACAACATGCACTTAACTATAGCCGTGTGGATATGATTTTTTTGGTCGCCCACCATGCTATTGTTGATGGTGTCTCTTTGGATGTATTAATTGATGAGCTGGTGGCTGTTTATCATGGCACCGGCGATTTGCCACCAGCCTGTCAGTATCATGATTATTTGGAGCGTCTGGCTGCATTCAAAAAGACCCCGGATTTTATTCACCAGAAATCATTTTGGCACAAGTACCTGTCTGGCTGGCAGAGGGATTTGGCAAATTTACCCGAACCGGCTCCTGTCGTGCTGACAGAAGAGGGGAATGTACTTGCGACGGGGGGATTTTATCTTGAGAAATTATCGGCTGACTTGACGGCTAAGATTTTGGCTTATGCGGCTGCACAGCGTGCGACTCCTTACATGCTGATGTATACCGTCTACTCTATTTTTTTGGGTACGGTACTCAAACAATCCCAATTTGTTATGTCTACTTCAGTATCCGGGCGTAACTTTGACAATTTCGACAATCTGGTGGGCTTGACGACGGCAATGTTGCCCGTTCGGGTAAATACTTGCAATGGTGAACAACGTTTCAGTGAGTATCTTGACCTTACTTGTGAACAATTGTTGGATATTTTTTCTAACCAGGATGTCACGATTGAAGATTTGACGGTGCAGAATTGTAGCCTGGGGCATCATTCGGAAATGGTAAACCGTTATCTTAATTACGACTTCAATTTCAGTCCCCGTAAACTTAAGCTTAATGAAAGTGGTAGTTGGTCTTTGTTACTGGATAACCCCAAACGCTACATTGTTGGTCAATTGTCTTTGGATGTATTTCAGAGCGAGCACGATCTGTATTTACATTGGGAATATGCAGCACAAGCCTACAACAAGGCGCAAATCAAAACGCTGTCAGGTAAACTGGTACAGTTACTGGATTATCTCATTAACTCTCCGGAGAGGGATACACTGACCCTGGCTGATATTGTCACTTATCTGAACTCGCTGGATACACCCTCTATTGCCATTGGGCCGTTGCGGAAGGATTTTCTGTACAAGGCACCAATCCATGCCTTGTTTGAACGGCAAGCCGCCGATGATCCACAGGCATGTGCATTAATCGATGCCAGTTTGAAAGAAGGACAGCGTCAGCTTTCATTTGCCGAATTGAACCGACAGGCAAATGCATTGGCACATCATTTGCTGCAACAAGGTTTACAGCCAGAAGAGCCTGTTTTTATCAGTGTACGTCGTGGGATACCCTTAGCCGTCTCGGTATTAGCAGTACTGAAAGCGGGGGGCGTGTACGTTCCTATTGATAAGAAGCTACCTCTTACCCAAGTCGAATTCTTGCTCTCAGAACTTACTCCGCGATTTGCCCTGCTCGATGGGGATTATGGAGGCTTAAATGATGGTAATGAGGTAAGAAACTCTGACCATATTTCGTTGCTGAAAACGCTATCTCATGTCCGGTATTTCAACTTTTACGATGAAGGGATGTTGCTGCGTCAATGTGGGGTTGCCTCGGGGGATACCGCGTTACTGCAAAATCCGGGAAAAGTAATACCTGCGGGGCAAACAGCCTATATTACCTGTACATCAGGAAGTACCCAAAATGCTAACAACGTGATGAACTCCCATGGGGCTATCGCCCATCACTGTTTGATGATGAAGGAATATCTAGCGATTTGTTCGGAAGATCGGATGCTTCAATTTACCGATTTGTGCTGGGATATTGTTCTTGAGGAACTTTTTCCTGTTTGGAGCGCAGGAGGCAGGGTTGTATTTTTCGGTGATACCCCGCCAAATACGTTTGCTGATTTCAACCAATTGCTGATTGAACAACAGATTACGTTGGCCGATTTACCGTCTACCTATTGGCAAGGATGGGTGGATAGTTTGGAAGATCCTGCCATAAATTACCCATCCCACTTACGGCGTATTTTAGTGGGAACTGAAAAAGTTGATCCACAGACGTTGAAAAAGTGGCAGAAATTTGTACCTGAAGGGGTAATTTTCTCCAATGCTTACGCCCAAACTGAAACCACTATTACCGCTACGGATTCAGTGATTACTAGGGATACACCGGTGGGAGAAACTGTGCCGCTTGGGAGGCCGCTCGCCAATACCGGATTTTATGTGCTGGATGAGTCAGGCAAACCAGTGCCACGCGGTGAGCCTGGTGAATTGTATATCGGTGGTCCGCTGGTATCTAAGGGATACTATGGCAATGACACTCTGACAGCCACCAGATATGTAGTTGATCCTTATATCCCTGCTGAAATTTGCAACCAGACAGCACCACTTATGTACAAAACCGGTGATTTGGTCAGCATGGATGAACAGGGATGTCTGTCTTTTCTTGGTCGAACAGATTTTCAGATCAAGGTACGAGGTTATCGCATTGAGCCAACCCAGCTGGAAAGTACCATTGGTCAGTGGGAAGAAATCGAACAAGTTGTACTGACGACAAACAGCGTGATTGATCCGACTATTCCTGTGGCAGAAACAAAATTGCTTTGTTATGTGAAAACCCAAGCCGACAAAGCGGTACAAAGAGAATTAAGTGAACGGATCCGGCAGTTCATCAACTGTAATTTTGCTCATTATATGCAACCACATCGCATTATCTATCTGGCTGAATTCCCTAAAACCGCTAACGGCAAAGTTTCGATAAAGCAGTTCCCTTTGCCGGAACGAACTGTACCCAATGACCCTTTACAGTATCTTAACAGTGCGGCGGGGCGTTTGCTGATGACTCATCTTAGGCAACGTGAACTGGATATGGGCGAAAGTTTCGTGGCGTCGGGCGGGGATTCGTTAACCGCGATCAAGATCTTATCTGCATTGCAAAAAGAGCATGGAGTCACTCTTAAGTTGCCGGAGTTTATGGCTTGTCCAACATTGGCTAGCCTGATCGAATGGATAGATTCAGCATTGGTTGTGAACAAAGAAGAGGTTGTATCACAAACATTCGTGCCGGATAGCCATAAGCAGATAGCAGGGCGAAAAGAAAAACCTGTATTACAGGCTCGTCGTCGTAACAAAAAGGGAATTGTTGGATGAAGGGCATACATGGATTTTATCCGCTCTGGATTGGCATCGCGGTGTCGATATTTGGTAGTGAATTGACGGAATTTGCTTTCGGGTTATGGCTGCTTCAGAAACAAATGTCAGTCATGGCTTATACGAATATGTATTTAGTATTAGTGCTTCCGGCCTTTTTACTGATGCCGTTAGTGGGCTATGTGATTGATCACTACGATAAACGCAAGGTGCTGCTACTCACTGAAGGGATTGCGGGTTTGGCCTTGGCAATTGTGCTCTTGTGCAATCATTTTGGCTATATCAATTCCATCGTAGTCTATCTGTATATCGCCCTGACCAGCGTGCTGACCGCGTTGCAGATTGACTGTTACAGCACTCTGGTTTTTCGGCTGGTTCCACAATCTTCATTAAATCGGGCAAATGCATTGGGCAGTCTTAGCGATTCATTGCCACAAATGCTTGCTCCGGTTGTTGGTGCGTTTCTGTTTTCTCACTATGGCCTGGGTATGGTGCTGACGGTTGATCTTCTAACCTTTATGGTAAGTGCGTTCGCCGCAGGGTTATTGTTCAGGGTGAAGTCTGTACAGTTTCTGCCGCACGATGATGGCACATTATCTAAGTTGAACTGGAAAGCCATTTTTCCTGATATGGAATGTGTTCGTTTGGTTAAGGCATCGCCAGAAATGACTTATATGATCGGGTATACCTTTTTTAAGTCAATTTTGGTTGGTGGAACGCTAATCACGATTGTTCCTTATTTTACCACCTATTTTTCTGTCGCAGATGCAGGCTACATGATGTCTGTCGGCGGAGTTTCTATGGTGATAGTCAGCCTGATGTCGGCATGGAAGCCCTCTATATTGCGATATATGCCATTGCTGTTATTGGAGTTTTTATTTGCGATTGGTTTTTTGATATTGACGCAGATAAAAAATGTTTACGTCTTAGGGGCTTGTATTGCTATCAGCTTTATCACGATGCGAATAAGCATTATTAAAATGCAAACGTTATGGCAAACCATTGTGCCGAAAATCTATCACGGTCGTGTTTTTGCCTTACGTAATCTGGTTAAGACATTCAGTAGCTTCATTATTTATCTTATCACTGGGATTGTCTTGGAAATATTACTGGCTCAAGAGGGAGGGTGGGCGATTTGGGGGCAAAGTAACCCGATGGATCTTTATTTTATTGGGATCACCCTTCTGATATTACCTCCCTTGCTTATCACGACACAAAAACTGTTATTAGCGATAGGGGGGAAATAATATGCTGAAGATAGGCATTATCGGTACAGGCGCGGTTGCATGTTATTTGGCTCATCAATGCAAGAAACAAGGATGTCAGGTTTTTTTATTATCTTCACGAGGAATAAGGAACCAGACATTACCTATCAGTCACATACAACTCAGTGATGATACAAATCATAAGCAGGCAATCAGCAAGGATCTCGGCAGTATCGTTATTGATGGTCATTTCACTGATTATGCAGATTTTCTGTCTAAAGATTTTGATCAATTGTATGTGTGCAGCAAGACGGTATCCAATCAACATATTTGCCAGCAATTATCGCGCAATAAACATCGGCTCCGTAGCCCTGTGGTCATATTCCAAAATGGTTTTACCACAGAACAAACCTTTATTGATGAGGCATTAGGTGTCACGGTCATCCGTGGTGTACTCAACTTTTCGGTGACTTTGCATAGCAAACAAAACCTGAGATTGATGTTTCTTAAAACCAGCTATCTTGGATGCATTGAACTCACTGAACAGGCAGAAGCGGATATTTTGGCGGTTTTGGATTTACTCAACCGAGTCGGCATTCCCTTCGAAGGTTGTGAAGATATCGGACATAAAGCGTTTGCCAAAAACACGCTCAATGCGGCGGCCTCTGTGTGCGGATTAGTCCGTATCGGCGTATATACAGCGATGCGTAATTATGCTTCCCGATCTGTTATTCAGTCGATTATTGACGAGTGTGCTGCCATTGGCGAAAAAACCGGATATGTCAAAGATAGCGAAAGTTTCCGGCGTCAGTCCGTGGGGTATTTAATGTCAATTCCCGATTTTAATTCTTCTTTGGTATTGGATGTGATCAATGGCCGGGAAACAGAGGCAGATACCTTACTGGCTTCCTTGGTCAAACTTAGCCAACGAATAGACATTGCCACGCCAAATCTGAATTTTGTTTATCGTTATTTCGATTTTTATAACACATATATAACCCAATCCCAGACATTCACGAAAACGATCCTGGTCGAAGGAGATGCCTAATGAGTAATAATACTACAATCGATACTACAGTCATGTTACCTGAAGGTGGTGAAGGTGTTCTGAATAACGTATTTTCTCCTTATGCTGATTATTTTATCGACATGATCGACCAGCGTCACTCTCATATTGCGATTGAACCGGTTGGAATATATGAGAGCCAAATTAAACATTATGTTTGCCAGGATTATTTCAATTACGAACAAAAAGAACTGTGGAAAAGTATTCCCCAGTTTATAGCGCCCATTCAATCATTGGAAAAAGTAGGGGATTTTATTACAGTCGATTATCAGGGGCGTGTTCCGATGATCGTGAGTAAAGTCGATGATAATCGTTGTGCTGTATTTGAAAATGTCTGTCCTCATCGGGGAGCCAGACTTGAACATCATAAGGAAGGGTGCAAAAAAGCTTTTGTTTGCCCTTATCATAGTTGGTCATTCAGTCATCAAGGCCATCTGATAGCTGCTCGTTGGCGAGAAGCTTTCCCTGAAATACCCGATCAATATCGTTCACTTAATGCAATTGATACGCTACAAAAGTTTAGTATGTTGTGGCAAATGCCAGGTGAATCTATGCCTGACTTTTCGCTGGAACATTGGTTTTCTGCCATTGATGATCAAATTTCCGCTATCGGCTTTGAACAGCACCAATTGTTGAATTCCCGTGAAAGGATGATTAAAGCTAACTGGAAATTACTGATTGAAAATTTTATTGAATATTATCATGTCCAGTCTCTGCACCGAAACAGCCTAGCTCCCACATTAAATGGCCAGCTTTATTCATTGGATTCTTTTGCCCAGCATGGACGGATTTTGACCCCACTGAAAAATTTGGCTCAGGTTCGTCGACAAACACCACATAAGACACGTCGGGAGATGGTAGCCACTTATTTGCTGTTCCCCAATGTGATTATCGGGGTACAGCCTTATCATGTTTTTGTCTCTTTTTATCATCCTGTGTCGGTAAACCAAACCTGGTCGAAGACGTTCAACTTTATCCATAAAGCAGATGAGGCGATAAGCGAGGTATGCCAACTGGATGTGGAATATCTGGCAGAAGCCCTTGAAGAAGATTACGAGGCGATTGAGCAAGTCCAAAGAAATCTGGAAGTATGCACCGCGCCGAGTCTGCTGTATGGCGAAGCGGAATCCCTTATTGTGCAGTTGCATCGCAATTTGGCAGCCATTTTGAACCAAAGTGGTAAGGGAGCAAACAAGGTATGAGTGAGATAAGAGATCTGGATCGTGCTGATTTTGAGATTGATGAAGTGCCGGTCTCTGCTGGTCAGCAAGATTTGTGGTTGGCAGAACAATTAACTGCAAAACAGCTTTACATCGTACCCGTAACCTACGAATTAGTTGGCTCATTAGATCAGGATAAATTGCTGGATGCGATTGCCCAGACGGTACAAAACAGTGAAGCTTTCCGTACCGCATTTGTCGAAAGCGATCAGGGATTGGTTCAGCATATCTACCCTGAGATTGAATTACCCGTTACTGTGATAGATCTATCTAGGCAAGGCATAGCATCAGATAATGATGAGCGCCTGCAACAGGCATTAATGCACTGTCAGCATAATTTGGAAACCCCATTTACTTTGGAAAAACCCGGCTTGGCACGTTTTTTATTGATCAAGTTAGGAGAGCAAAGCCACATTTTGCATTTTTGCCTCCATCACCTGATTTGCGACAATGATTCAGTGGCATTGATTCTTAATAATATTGCGACAGTGTATGCGGGAGGTTCGTTACCGAGCGGTGATACTGATCGCCTTGAATACGCTGAATTTGCCAGCTGGCAGGATGAATTGCTGCGCGGTGATTATCTGGCTAATGATGAAGAATATTGGTTGACAGAACTTGAAGGAGTAGATGGGCGCTTGGAACTGGCTATTGGTAATCCTGTTCCATCGAAAAGTGAGCAAGGTGGTATGATCCGGTGCCAGCTAGCCCCTTCTTTAGTTACCTCCTTCAATGATTGTGCCGCTACTTTGGGTATTTCACCAGCACTGGGTTATTTTACCCTATACGCTTCTCTTTTGTATCGGCTGACGGGACAGCAAGCCATAGTGTTTGGGGTACCGGCTTCTTTGCGAGATGATCAGCGTTTGGAGAAAACGATAGGTTATTTTATTAATGTGTTGCCGATTAAAGTGATATTCCATCCGCAAATCAGTTTTGCTGATATTGCAGCCCAGCTTAGTCGCCAGCTCTACAATGGCATTGAACACCAGCAATTGCCTTACAGCCATATTGTACGTTGTGTCAGCCATGCCCAGCAAATCCCGCAGTCCCCCTTATTCAATGTGATGTACAACTATTTTGTTGGTCAGGGAGATTGGGTATTGCCCGGAACCCGATCTCATCAACATGAGTTGATACCCGTTGGGGGAAAATTCCCATTGACGTTGTTTGTGGTTAATCACGCTGATACCGTAGAGTTAAGTTTTGAATATCAATACGCACATGTTGCCGCAGATTATGCTGAAGTATTAAGCGACAGTTATCAGCAATTGTGTACGGCGATGGTTTTTGATGTTGATCAGGAAGTGTTGGCGCAACCTTTGTTGAATGAAACTGATTATCAACGTCAAGTCCTGGCATTCAACCAGACTGACACTGTCTTCCAAGATGATTTTTGTCATCATTTTTTCCGTCAATTGGACGCTGAACCTGAGCTAACGGCGGTTGAATATTGGGACGAATCGCGAACTGGACGACTCAGTTATAAAAAACTGTACCACTTAAGCCAATGGGTAGCTGACGAATTACGCAGTCATATTATTTCAGGTTCATCACGGCAGGCTAAGGTGGTTATTTTCTCTGGCGCCACCCCCTTGTCCCTAGCCACGATTGTTGCTTGCTTGATTGAAGGTATTGTATGGATACCGGTAGATAGCCAATTACCCCTCAACCGTCTGTTGCTGATTGTTCAAGATGCCATCCCCGATGCCATAGTGATAGAAGATAAGATCGCGGGCAAAAATGCATCTTTATTGGCGGCAATGGAGCGTTTCGATATACCCGTTATTGAGTTAAACAGCGAATGGGAAATAAGAGATGATAATAATCATATAGGCTGCATCCCTTTGATTCCTCGTTGGAAACTCATTGCAGAAAATGATTGCCTTTGCTACATGATTTATACCTCCGGTACGACAGGGAAGCCAAAAGGTGTCGAAATTTATCGCAAGGGCCTTAACAACTATCTCAATTGGACAACACAGGCTTATATGCCGCCAGGTACATCTGATTTGGGGGGATTAGGTGTGCCAGTGACCACTTCCTTCGGGTTTGATGCCACTATTACGAGTTTGCTTCTGCCATTAATTGCGCGAGGATACGTCATCCTTTTTTCTGCGCAGGCCAGCCAAAATGCGGCATTATTGCGCTTATTTGAGCTAAATCAGCCTTTAGGATTGATGAAAACGACGCCTTCACAATTGGAGCATTTAGCATTAAGCATGGGGCAGAAGCAGACTCCGCTGGATGTTAAGGTCATAGTGATCGGGGGTGAGCAAATGAGTCGTGCTCATTTGGGCTATCTCAAAACAATCGCGCCAGAAAGTAGGTGTTTTAATGAATATGGACCGACAGAGACTGTCGTTGGTTGTTGCGTAGAACGGTTGAATATCGCTGCTGAATCGAACCAACATTATCATGGCGTGTTACCGATAGGTTCTCCCATAGCTAATACACAGATGTATGTGTTGAATGAAAGAGGTTGCCATCAACCCTCTGGCGTGATTGGTGAATTATGTATTGGTGGGGAGGGAGTAGCTAAAGGATATTGGCAACGCCCGGATTTAACAGCCGCTGCATTCATTGCCGATCCATTCTCAAAAGTTAATGGGAAATGGCTTTACCGAACTGGCGATCTGGCTTGTTTTACCATGGATAATAAACTCTTATGTCTGGGGCGAAAGGATAATCAGATCAAGCTTCGTGGTTACAGGATTGAACCGGAAGAAATTGAGTCGTGGATTAAGCAGGTGCCGGATATTGATAAGGCTGTGGTCGTGATTGAAAAACAGCTCCATGAACGGCTTTGTGGCTACCTGGTTGCATCTTCACGGTTTACGGGAAGTGCGCAAGAACTTATTGATAAGGTCAAACAGTATCTGCAAGGCCAATTGCCGGATTACATGATCCCAACACAATGGCGGGTAATTGAAGCCATTCCTTATACAATTAACAATAAGATCGATACTGCTGCATTATTGGCATTAGGGGGGAACCAAATCTCTTCTGATGCAGAGGAGCATCTGGAACATGACTTGGATTCTGATATAGCAAAACAAGTCTTGAGCCATTTTAGCGAGGCGCTAAATCGCCATATTGTTTCGCTAGAGGATAATTTCTTTCAACTAGGGGGAGATTCTCTGATGGCAGTACACCTGCTGGCAAAAATCAACGTACATTTCGCTATTGAGGTAAAACTCAAGACGTTCTATCAACAGGCATCCCTGAAAAATTTGATTACGTTGGTAGAAGAAAGGATCCGTCATGGTAATAGACATATTGGCAAGTGATTTGAGGAGTGTAGTTTGGAAAATAATAAGTTGTTTATTATACCAAAACCGATCAGTAGTCCGAGGTTGAGACTCTTTTGCTTTCCATATGCGGGGGGATCTGCGAGAACTTATCTTGATTGGGCAGCGTATTTTAATGATGATATTGAGATAGTGGCAGTTCAACCGCCAGGGCGGGCAACTCGAATTGGTGAAACCTTGTATGAAGATTTGCCTTCTCTGGTCGATGAGTTAATCGCTCATGCTGCATTTATTACGCAGATCCCTTATGTATTTATTGGACATAGCCTGGGATGCCGTGTGGCATTTGAACTTGCTTGTCAATTGCAATCCCGTGCTTATCCCATTCCTGTCCACTTCTTTGCGTCAGGGTGTCCAGCTCCACATTTGAAGGATAATAATCCTTATACTCATAACTTGCCTCGTGACCAATTTATCCGTGAGCTACAAAAAATGAATGGCGCCACTGATGAGATATTGTTAAATGATGAACTTATGGATATATTGCTGCCGGTTTTAAGGGCTGATTTCAAGATGGCTGAAACCTATCAGCCAGCACGATTCGTCCTAAAAAGCCCAGTAACTGTTTTAAGTGGTGATTCCGATCCTGACGTTAAACCAATTGAACTTTATGCCTGGTCAGAATTATCCAGCGAAGATTTAACGATACAATATATTCAGGGAGATCATTTTTTTATTGATCAAAATAGAAGGCGGGTTATAGAGGTTATGTTGTCTGCATTATCACCAATGTGACACCTTGCCTATCGGAAAGGGTTATAACTTACCTAAATATAACCCTTGTTATACGCATCAAACTTCAAGTTGCAATTTACAACACGCTATGAAGCTCGATATCTCCCCGCTTCGCGGGGAGATATCATATGCATCTTGAAGTGAGATTGGTATAGTTGTATTTGAATTGTCGCTAAAAATCAGTTTCTTGCCTTGAACGTTAAGCTCAAGGCAAATAACACTGCCGAACAAAGTACAACGGAAGGTCCTGCCGGTGTGTTATAAAATGCCGATAATGTTAACCCTCCCGTAACAGAAAGCATACCGACAATAATTGCAAAAACGGCCATTTGTTCAGGTGTGCGGGAGAAACGACGGGAGGTAGCGGCAGGGATAATCAGCAGGGAGGTGATAATTAATGCCCCAACGAATTTCATTGCCAGCCCAATAGTTAATGCTGTCACTAACATGAGTAAAATACGCAGACGTTGAATTTTAATGCCATCAACAAAGGCCAAATCTTGGCTAACTGTTATTGATAGCAGGGCGCGCCATTGCCATGTCAGTAATCCAGTAACAATCGCGACACCGGCCGCAATGAGCCAGAGATCTTCGTAAGTTACGGACAATAAATCGCCAAACAAATAAGCCATTAGATCGACCCTGACACTGGTCATAAAACTCACGACGACTAAGCCCAGCGATAAGGCACTGTGAGCCAGAATGCCTAATAAGGTATCAACTGCCAATTGCGGGCGCTTTTCCAGCCAAACCAAAATAGTGGCTAAGATAAGTGTTACTGCAATCACCGCATAAAATGGGTTCACATTCAGTAAGAAACCAAATGCAACACCAAGCAGTGATGCGTGTGCCAGTGTATCACCAAAATAGGACATTCTGCGCCAAACGACAAAAGAACCAAGAGGCCCCGCGGCAATTGCCAAAAAAATACCGGCGAGCCAGCCGGGAAGTAATAATTCAATCATCGGCGTGATTCCCCTACATTTTTCAAAATAACTTTCCCTCTAAGATCATGATGATGATTGTGGTGATGGCGGTAAACTGCCAGTTGTTCTGCACCATGATGTCCAAACATTGCAATAAACTCTGGGTGCATTGACACCACTTCTGGTGTGCCAGAACAACAAATGTGCTGATTGAGGCATAAAACCTCGTCTGTTTTCGCCATGACTAAGTGCAGGTCATGGGATACCATCAGTACAGCGCAATTAAGCTCTGTTCTGATTTGGTTGATTAAGTCATAAAGCGCCAGTTGGCCATTGACATCCACGCCTTGTGTTGGTTCATCAAGAACTAAAAGCTGGGGATGGTTCAGCAAAGCCCTGGCGAGTAATACCCGCTGAGTTTCTCCACCAGACAGCTTTTGCATGGGTTGCTCCAATAAGTGAGCAGCCTTGACCCGATTTAATACCGGCATGATATCTGCGGGTTTCACATTGGGCCTTAACAGCATAAAACGCTTTACAGTCAGGGGCAGAGTGGGATCAAGGTTAAGTTTTTGCGGAACATAACCAATTCTTAATGTGGGGTTCTGTTCAATCGTGCCCGAAGTGGGTTGGACTAAACCAAGAACGACGCGAACCAGAGTTGATTTTCCTGCACCGTTTGGGCCGATCAGGGTCAGAATTTTCCCTTGCTTGAGATTGAATGAAATATTATTTAATACCTTGCGGTTACCAAATTCAACCGTAATATTTTTTAGGGTAATCATAGTTGGCGAGTCAAAAGTGTCTTGCGGAATTATTGGAATGTTATAATATAACAAAATTCAATTTTCTGCATGGAATATTCATATTATGTTACACAACTCACAGAAATACGCGCATAAGTTTTTTCATAACATCGCATTAGCGACTACGTTAGTGGCAGGAATGAATGGCTCTGCGCAAGCCGATGTTGTTGCATCCATTCGGCCATTGGGTTTTATTGCAGCTGCCATTGCTGATGGTGTAACAAAGACTCAAGTGCTTCTGCCCGATGGCGCTTCTCCACATGATTATGCGTTACGGCCTCGGGATGTACAGAAAATTAATCAAGCCGATTTGGTTGTTTGGATTGGTCCAGATATGGAAACCTTTTTGGCGAAACCCATAGCTAAAATTGAACGGAATAAACAACTGTCACTGGCTGAATTATCGACGATTAAGCCACTATTATTGAAAAATAGTGAAGATAGTCATGAACCGGATGCTGAATCATATCAGCATAAACATGAGGAAGATCACGAACATCATCATCACGGTGAATATAATATGCATATTTGGCTTTCTCCAGAGATTGCGGAAAAAGCCGCTCAGGCAATATATGATCAGCTTATTGAGCAATATCCTCAACAAAAACAGCAATTAGAAGTAAACCTACGTAAATTCAATGGACAGCTTGCACAAACTGATAAGAATATTACTCATGTTTTAAAGTCCGTACAAAAACAGGGTTATTTTGTTTTTCATGACGCGTATGGTTATTTTGAAAAACACTACCAATTGGCTCCGCTAGGTGTTTTTACGGTCAATCCTGAAATACAACCTGGTGCGCAAAGGTTACACAAAATACGAACACAATTGGTTGAGCAGAAAGCAAGGTGTATTTTTGCTGAACCTCAATTCAAGCCAGCCGTTATTCATGCCGTAGCAAAAGGTACTGATGTACGTATTGGAATACTTGATCCTTTAGGGAGTGGTATCGTATTGGATAAAGATAGCTATATGAAATTTATAACTCAGCTATCAAAACAATACGCGAGCTGCCTGAATTAGTATAGTAAGGAATTTTATTAGTGCAGCAGATAGCTAAAACTATCGTTCTGGTATACAACAACCTGCCCAAACCACACAAGATCATGCTTGGATCTCTCACGCTGGTCACTCTGGCTATCGCGATATGGCGGCCTGTTGTTTACCATGAACGAGAAGAACAGACAGGTAGTATTATTCTCAGTACCCCCAATCGCATTCCAGAAGCAACGGATGATGATGTCGCTGGGGATGCTAATGAACAACTCCCCAATGAGGGCATTGGGGATGATGATGGCAGTTCTGTTGATACGGCAGTAAATGTTCCGCACCAATATGTTGTCTCCAGTGGTGATACCCTGAGTTCGATTTTAACTCAGTTCGGAATTGATTCCTCTGATGTTGCTTTGTTAGCAAATCAATATAAGTCATTGCGTAATTTAGGTATTGGTCAGTCATTATCGTGGACTACTGATGATAATGGGAGTTTAAAAACGCTGACTTGGAATATATCACGGCGCGAAACTCGCGTTTATACTCGCGAAGGAGATACTTTTAACCAAACGCAAGAGTTCCAGAAGGGAGAATGGAAAAACAGTGTCATCAAAGGTACAGTTGATGGCAGTTTCAATAGTAGTGCTCTGGTGGCTGGATTAACAAGCAGTGAAGCTAGAGAAGTGACAAAAGCGTTGCAATGGCAGATAGATTTCCGCAAATTGCGTAAAGGTGATCGTTTTTCTGTGTTGATGTCCCGTGAAATGCTTGATGGGAAAAGTGAACAAAGCCAATTGTTAGGTGTTCGCTTACAAAGTGGTGGCAACGATTATTATGCCTTCCGGGCCGATGATGGTCGTTTTTACGACAGCAATGCTTCCGGGCTTGAGCGTGGCTTCTTGCGCTTCCCCACAACTAAACAGTTCAGAGTATCTTCTTCTTTCAATCCACATCGCTTAAATCCGGTAACTGGCAGAATTACAGCGCATAAAGGGGTTGATTTTGCTATGCCAGTAGGAACTCCGGTTCTGGCGGTAGGTGATGGTGAAGTCGTTGTCGCCAAATTTGATGGGGCAGCCGGTAATTTCATTGCTATTCGGCACGGTCGTCAATATACAACTCGATACATGCATTTGAGGAAAATACTGGTAAAACCGGGTCAGAAAGTGAAACGGGGAGAACGTATTGCGCTATCAGGGAATACGGGACGCTCAACAGGTCCACACTTGCACTTTGAATTCTGGAATAACCAGAGGCCGGTTAACCCGCTCACGGCAAAATTACCGCGCGCTGGTGGGCTGAGTGGTAAAGAGCGTACAGAGTATGTAGCAATGGTTCAAGAGACTAAGCCTCAATTGTTGCTAGATTAAGTGTATCAACTTCCTATTATTGACAGAGATAAAAGCGGATGATTACTATCATCCGCTTTTATCTTATTTTTTGTTGTAAACTTGCGCCTTAAGAGTAAATATTGGGATCATCAGAGTTGTTAGCTCATGAATAAAGAAAAAGATACAGATAGTAAATTGGGATATGTCCCTCGGTTTCATCGAGCTTATTTACATCCTCGTTATTGGGGGCTTTGGGCTGGCGTGGGTATATTGGCAGGATTGTCTTATGTCCCTGTAAAATGGCGTGATCCACTCTTGGCCAAGATAGGTGTTTTGGCGGGAAGAAAAGCGAAAAGTGCTCGCCGCAGGGCAAAAATCAATTTAATTTACTGCTTTCCTGAGTTAACGGAACAACAGCACGAAGAGCTGATTGATCGCATGTTTGCTACCGCCCCTCAATCGTTTGTTATGCTGGCGGAGCTTTGTCTCAGGGGAGCAAAATCAACCCTTGAACGAACCCAATGGCATGGCGAAGACACTATTCAAGCCTTAAAAGCACAAGGTAAGAATGTGATTTTTATGGTTCCACATGGTTGGTCTGTTGATATTCCCGCGATGTTGTTGGCTGCACGTGGACAAAAAATGTCAGCTATGTTTCACCACCAAAGCAATCCCGTGGCTGATTACTTATGGAACAAGGCGCGTTGTCACTTTAGTGGTCGTTTGCATTCCCGTGATGCAGGGATTAAACCCTTTATCTCTACAGTGCGTGAAGGTTTTTGGGGATATTATTTACCTGATCAGGATCATGGCGAAGAGCACAGCGAATTTGTCGATTTTTTTGCCACTTATAAGGCGACTTTGCCTGCACTTGGACGCTTAATGAAAGTTTGTCGCGCGGCCATTGTTCCGTTATTTCCGGTTTATAATTACCAAACTCATCAGCTGGACATTTATATCCGTCCACCCATGGAAGATATTGCAGGACAGGATGATGCTTATATTGCTCGTCGGATGAATGAGGAATTGGAAGAGTTGGTGAAGCCGAATCCTGAACAATACACTTGGATCTTAAAATTGCTTAAGACGCGCAAAGCAGGGGATATTGAGCCTTATAAAAGGGAGGACTTGTGATTGGAAAAACGACATGTAAACATTGATTTTACCTTATGAATTAGCTTA
The DNA here is from genome assembly GCF_037265215.1 of Xenorhabdus griffiniae. Taxonomy (NCBI): domain Bacteria; kingdom Pseudomonadati; phylum Pseudomonadota; class Gammaproteobacteria; order Enterobacterales; family Morganellaceae; genus Xenorhabdus; species Xenorhabdus griffiniae. The sequence continues at coordinate 2,212,907 of NZ_CP147737.1, forward strand.
TCCCCCTAATCAATAATTACCTTTTAATTAGGGGGAGGTGCTAAGGTAACACTAAATTATCCTGCCATAACCTGTTCTATCGTTTTCAACAAGTTACCGGTTCCACAGCATGAATTATTATAATTTGGGTTATGTTTTCTATTAATGACCCTATCATGAGGACAGCCACCATTACATATGAAGAACCATTTACATTGATGCATTTTTTCATATGATTCTTTTTCTTCTATAAGGTGGTTTTTATTAGTATTGGAGTTTTTTAGGAGATATCCTAAATCATTATCTATTATTGAACCGTAATTATTCCCTTTTGCGCCAACATATTTGTCACATGCAGATATGGTACCATTGGGTTCTAGGGTAATAATTTCTTGGGAACAATTTCCAGCCCAATAGCAATCGGAGATCTTTTTCTGGGAATATTTTATGCTATTAATAAAGCCGTCAAATAAACGAATATTTATTTTGTCTCTATAATTACCCCACCAAATACGGAAAACTTTAGAAAGGAAATTAATATAATCATGGTAATTGATATAACTTCCTCCCGGATCATCACCAGGTTTAAGCCTGTTATCCGGGACAATATTTAGGAATTCAATATCAGTTAAATCTATTTCATGAAAATAAGAGAGCATTTTTTCTATATTTGATTCGTAAACATCCCTATCAACAACGATAAGTGCGCCATATGGTATTCCATATTGGCGTAGCTTTTTCATTCCGGCTGCAACTCTCTGAGAGGTTGGCCTTCCCCTGTAATCTAATCTTCTACTGTCATGTATTTCAGGGATACCATCAACACTAATGCCCACACTCATGCCAATGCCTTTTAGGAATAACAGCCAATCTTCAGGAATGTTTACCGCATTAGTTTGCACAGTATTTGTTATAATCTGGCCTGGCTTCTTAAATTGTTGTTGCAACCATATCAGCTTCTTGAAGTAACTCACATTTAGCAATGTTACCTCACCACCGTGCCAAACGAACTCGAATCTTTTTATATTTGGAATAGAGAGAAAGCGATGGAGAGATCTCATTAAGTTAAAAAAAGTTAATGTATTCCCTTTTCCTTCAGCCCATGAGTGACAGTAAGTACACCTTAAGTTGCAGAGCCTGGTTGCTTTTATAACGACAACTAGCTTAGTTGCGCTAATTTTTTCTGGACTAAAATGTATGCTTTTTTCCTTTTTATATAAATCAAATTCTTCGTTATTTAGTATATTTTCTGCAGGAATTTCACCAATAATTCTGGCAGCTAATTGCTTGTAATTAACTTTTTGAGTCCCTGCGGAAGAAGGGGGGGAGGTCAGATCCAAAAATTTTATAGGAATTATTGTATCCATATATAATTTCTCTTTAGTTATTAATATCAAGTCATTAAATGACCGTCCTTCATAATTAGTATTCTGTCAGAGAATTTAGCTGCTTCTGAAGAATGGGTAACCATTAAAATTGTGGTGCCATTTTTATTTAACTCTTTCAGTGAGGATAATATAATTTCCCCATTAGCACTGTCCAAATTACCCGTTGGTTCATCGGCTAATAATATAGCAGGGTTGGATATCATTGCCCTGGCAATTGCAACACGTTGTTGTTGACCTCCTGATAATTGTATTGGTTTATGATTTTCTCTATTTTTCAGGCCAAATTTATGTATTGAATCAAAAACTTTTTCTTTTCTTTGTGATTTTTTGTATCCCCTATATTTTAGTGGTAGCTCGATATTCTCAAATACAGTTAGATTTGGTAACAGGTTGAATGATTGAAAAATATACCCAATAAGTTCACGGCGTAATGAAATTTTATGGGAATATTTCATATTGGAAATGTTTTTATCGTTAATTGTTATTTGCCCATGTTCGAAGGTTTCAAACATGCCTATAACATTCAGTAAGGTTGATTTACCAGAACCTGATGATCCCATAATAGAAACAAATTCACCTTTATCTATATTCAGATTTATGTCACTCAAAACATTAGTTTGGATAAATTTTGTCTTATATGTTTTGCAGACATTTACGATGTTAATCATATTATTCAATCCTTACTGTATTGTTCTTAACAAAATTGCTTTTGCCAAAACTGACTATTACCTGATTTTCAGAGATACCATCTTTGATTTCTGTATTAATCCCATCATCAGAACCGATAGAAACTAATGTGCGTTGGGCTGATTTTTGGTTTTTATCCAGAATGAAAACATAGTATTTATTGTCTAGATAAAATATCATAGATGAAGGGACAGAAAATATCGATCTGTTTTCGGACAGATTTACCGCGATATCAACAGATTGTCCTCGTTTGAAATTAAAGTTTTTTTGGGTTTTAAATACAAACCTGACCTTGAAAGTGCCGTTATTAACTTCAGATGAAATTAGCTTTACCGATAAAGGTATTTTATTATTGTTATAAATTAAGTTTGCAGGAGAGGTATAGGTTATTTTATCCAGGTAATATTCATTAATTTCTGATTCGAAATAGAAACTGGATAAATCGTCAATGACAGCTATTTGCTCCCCTGGTTTTAGTCTCTGGCCTAAAATTAAATTTAATGAGCTGATGTTACCAGAGATTGTTGATTTTATTGAAAGTTGTTCAAAGCCGTTTTCAATGATTTCAGAAAGCTTTTTTTGTTTTTTTACAGCATCATTAATTTCTTTTAGTTGCTGTTTTATGTTTTTATCCTGTTCGTATTTTAATTTTTTATAAAATTGATAAACATTACTCCAGTGATCCATCTTAATTTTTAAATCACGCAAAACTTCTTTAGAAACATAATCTCTGTTTGTAATGTTATTGTATCTTTCGAGTTTATTCTTAATGGTTTTTAATTCCTTAGTGGCGTCTAAAAATTTATCATTTATATCTCTGTAATCTGATTGTAAATTAGTTTTTATATTTATCAAGTTATTCAATTTATCTGTAACGTCAGCTAACATAACTGAGTTATTCAAGGTGAAATTAAAGTTAGATAGCTTTACTATTTCTTCATTTTTTAATATATTTTGTGAGGGTTTTTTTATAATTTCGCTAACAATTCCACCTATTTCTGTTGAAATAGATACGCTATTATCAGGAACGACAACAGCTCTTATCTTCAAGGAATCATTGCTTGTTTTCCTGAGTACTTCAAATTGTGTTATCTCTCTCTTTCCTACAGTCACTTCTTTTGCAGAAAAGGTATAATATAAAATGAAAATGATAAATAAAATAAAAAGTATCAGAAACAAAAGAATTATTGATTTTTCTTTATTATGTATGCTTTTTTTTCAATCTTTATATCCATTATTCATCTCACAAGAATTTAGCAGAAGATAATTTCTTATAGTTTATTAAATATACTGCAATAAGAATAATAATAGTAAATATCATGGTTGCTGACAAAGCTAATGTGCTATAAACAAAAGTATTTGCATAAGAAATGTTATATTCTTTGATTAAGTAATTTAACAGGGGCTTTCCTGATAAGTATGCTATAAATATTGATGCAATGATAGGAAGAATACTCTTTGATAAAAAATGGATTAAGTTAGTGTAAATAGATCCTCCAATAGATTCCATAATGCTAAATTCTTTTTTCATACCATTAAAGTCAGTCATGCTGGTAGTGAAACAAGAGAGCATTAACAGGACAATAGAAAAAATAGCTGTAGTGGAAGTAAGTTTAATTAATTTCCAATAGTTATTATAATAAGCGTCAAATAATTGGCTGGTTAAATCAATATCATTCTTGCTAAAACCATGTTTTAACAAATTATCAAATATAACAGGTGTGTTTTTTATATTGTTAACATTAAATGAAATGTATTTGTTGTCACCTTTTTTAATGAAAATCACTATGGGTCTAAATGGTTCATCAATGGCAGCTAAGTTAAAGTTTTCTATAACCTGAATAAACCTGATCTGTATTTTATTATTCCCTTGCATATACCAATAATAGTTATTAAATATGTCGTCAAATTTAGTAATGCCGTTTTGTGTCAAAAATTCTTTTGTAACAATAGCATTGACTGTATTTTTATCATTGCTCTGATATATATGATTATTCTCTCCTGCAATTGTCCTTATTTTCCAGACATTAGTAAAATTTTCATCCGCAGTGATCACATTTGAGTAAATATATTTATTGCTGATTTTTTGCCCTGAATGGTAAATGGTAATGTTTTCTCTTGACATATCAAATGGACGCCAACTGCTAAATGTTGATGATGATATAATTTTATTTTTGGTAAGTTCATCACCCAGTTTATTAATGGTCAATTTTTTGTTATTATCATTGTTTATATCTATTGATAGTGTATTCGTGTTATCGTACGGAATGTGTAATTCCATTAATTGGATGTATTGACTGACTAATCCTGTAACCAGGTAAATTGAGATGCCGGCAACAAATAATTGAATAGCTAGGGAGGTTTTTTTGAACCAAGAGAAGAATATGGATTCATATCTCATATCCATTTTTCTGTTTCTTTGATAAAAATAAAATCTTAGTAAAAATGAAAGGTTTATTAATGAAGTTATTATAAATGAAAGAAAAATAGAAAAAATTGCCAGAAAAATCAATTGGTGTGTATCGAGTATATCGAGTATATCGAGTATATCGAGTATATCGAGTATATCGAGTATATCGAGTATATCGAGTATATTGAGTACATTCCTAATGTATGCAGAATAATGGATTATACATATACTTAAAAACAAAAATATTATGATAGAACATATGGATTTTATCAGGATTTTTGGAAAAGTGTCATAAATGATGTTTAATGTTGATGCACCTAATGCCTTTTTTAATTGGTAAATATCTCTTTTCTCAGATGAGTAAGAAGAAATTAAGCTATAGTAATTGGTAATTGCCGCGAATAATATAAATGCAAGGGCAGCATATGAACTATAGATAACTTCTTTTGATAACCCCGTGGATATTTCATCAGGCAAGCCATCTTGATAATGAATATCTTTCATTTTTTTTAGAGTAAGATGTATAAAATCGGTCGCCGTGAATGGTGCTCCTGGGAGATTAGTGGCTTTAGTTGCAATGATATTATTAAGGGAATTATCCTGGTTTTCTTTTTGAATTTTATTCGTTAGCTTAATAAATAAATAGGCGTGAGTATCATACCAATTGAATTTTTCAATATTATAATTTTGCATTAAATTTGGATTAAACAAAATAATAGCATTTATATCTAAGCTATTGTTATTGCGTTTTTCTAATAAATCTTTAATGATATAGGTTTGATTGTTTAATATGATTGACTTTCCTTCTGGTTTTTGTAAATGAAGATACTGGTCATTAAATTTTTTGGTTATGAATATTTCATTTTCTTTTAAGAAAACGCCTTCCTTTTTAAAAGGTGACAAAGTATGTAAAAAATCACTACTGACAGCAATTATTGGTACTTTTGGTATTCTCTTTTCATCTTTTTCTAATGTCATATTAATTTTGAAAAAATAATCAATTTTCTTAACTTGGGAATCTTTTTGGATTTCTTCAATCAATGGCAAAGGAGACTTTGCAGATCTCACTTTCTCCCCATTAGGTAAGTTAAAAGTTGTTTCAACACGGTAAAGATTATCGTTATTATTATCGATATGGTAATCGGAATAAAAAAAAGTAGAGAATAAATAAACCGCTAACATCATAACGGATGTTGAAAGTATTAATAAAACCATGCTGGCATACTTCATTGCGTTTGATTTATTATCTACATTCATGTTTTTCTATTTTTCCTATTTGTGTTATTTTTCTATTTAAGTAACATCATTACCTGATGGAAATAACTTACTTTCCTATTTGTATAGCACATTATTTTTATTATGGCAAATTTCCGGTTTTATTGATTGTTTTACTTATTCAAACTTTTAAATCTGGTGTTTTAAAAAATCAATAATAACAATTCGTTATTATTGATTTTTGAGTTGTTTTAGGTGATATCAATAGGGTAATCATTTGTGATTACCCTGGTTTTTTTATTTATAGTTCCTGAAATCCTTTAGACCAATTCCAGGCGCTAATTTCTGGGATTGTTGGATTTTCTTTGAGATCATCCAAAGATTTTTGGCTGATAGATAGATCTGTTCCTTTAAATGATGTAGCCAGAAAACTTAATGCTTCTTGATTTCTGTTCATTTCATTTGATGTATTAATCATAATAATCTCCATTTTGGGATTAGAGAGGGTTTATATATCTTAATACTCATGGAAAAAATTTATTCCATATGGATAGTGTTGATATCAACGACTAATTAATAATGTTTTATTCCCCCCCCCTGTCAATACTAATTTTATTTATTGTTATTTGTCGAATTTTATCATAAAAATAAAGTTGGTATTGGGGTGATATATACCAGCCTAACTTCAAGATGCGTGTGATTTCTCCCCGCGAAGCGGGGAGAAATCAGGTTTCATATCGTATCGTAAATTGCAACTTGAAGTTTAATGCGTATAGTATAAGTCGTTTATTGTGAAATTAATTTTGGACGCTTGTTTCATTAAATAAATTTTTTCTAATCGTTATTGTAGGTTTTATTTAATATAATTAGAGGGATGATATACCAATCTGAGCGGTTCGCTAAGCTGCTCAGTGTCTTGCAGGTGAAAGTCCTGCCGCAGTAGTTGGTTGATTTGACTGCGTAGCTATGGCGTACGTGTGGATGGTGACTGAAACACGGGAGCAACGCCGGATAAACGTGACCCCTGACCCAGACTGTGGGTGCGCGCAAGTATGCAGCCCGTAACGCAAGTGAACCTGAACAAGCCTCGTAAATTTCAGCCATACCGTTATGCTGGGAGAGTGTGGTGTAGGGTGATCCTGCCGAGCCTTTAGAATGGGGGCGAAGGCCAGTGAATCATGATGGATTAACAACCATATGAAGTCATGACAGGGATCCGGGGTATTGAGGATGGGATGCATGTATAGCACTGAGTGGAACGAACGAGACCTCTCCCTGTCGTAGTCTAACCCACTGCGTAATCAAAGATATAAGGTAACCGCTGAAATTCTGAGAGATGCAGGATAGAGGAGTCGGAGGAGGTCATAGTACTGTTGATGGTAGGGACAACATAACCTGACCGTAGGGAAGGACCTCTACTTCTGTCATGCCTGTTGTTACAGGAGGTACTACGTGATTGCGAAAGCTCTAAACACGGCATTTGAAAAGGTACGAGTACTGCAACGCAAGCTATACCTGGCAGCCAAGGCGGATCCAAAACGTAAATTTGGTGTTCTGTATGACAAGGTATGTAGTGGTCGTGTGCTTGTTATGGCATGGACGCAGGTTAAAGCCAATAAAGGTTCTTCAGGAATTGACAGGTTAACAATCGATAAGATTGAAACTGAAATTGGTGTAGGTAACTTTCTGCAAGACATCCAGAAGAAGCTAGTTCAAAAGAAGTACTCTCCTCAACCGGTGCGTAGGGTTTACATTCCTAAACCGGATGGAAAGGAAAGACCACTGGGCATACCTGTTATTGAAGATCGTGTAGTTCAGGCAGCAGTAAAGATAGTCATAGAACCGCTTTTCGAAGCGAGTTTTAAAGATTTTTCATATGGCTTTCGGCCTCGCAGAAATGCGCAGCAGGCGCTGAGAGAAATCTATAAGTGGCTAAATTTTAAATGTTACTGGGTGGTAGATGCTGATTTGAAGTCTTATTTTGACACTATCCCCCATGATAAATTGTTGTTATCGGTGAGAACCAGAGTCATAGATCGCTCAGTTGTGAAACTGATTGAAATGTGGCTGAAAGCTGGAGTAATGGAAGAGGGAAACCTGAAAGCGGGGATAGCAGGAACTCCACAAGGAGGCGTGATATCTCCACTACTGGCTAATCTTTACCTGCACTGGCTGGATCATATCTGGGAAAAAGAGGGATTCAATCAGCGTGAGCATGACGCTCATCTTGTTCGTTATGCCGATGACTTTGTCATTTTGTGTAAGAAAGCACCGAGGTTTTATCTGGCTCAAGCCTGTAAGGTACTTGATCGGCTTGGATTGACGCTAAATACCGAAAAGACGAAAGTCGTTCATGCAATAAAGTCACCGTTTGACTTTCTGGGGCACAGGTTTGCAGTGCAGCCGTCCAAAAGGGATGGAAAATTGAGAACCTATTACTACCCCTCACCAGAAGCGATGAAAAGAGTAAAGCGAAAGATTCGTGAAGTGACACGAAAAGGTCAGCATCGGGATCTTCCGGAGCTAATCAGAACAGAAATAAACCCAATCCTTAGAGGGTGGGGTAATTATTTCAAGACGTGCAACTCCCGGATGCATTTCAAAAGCATCGCAAATTACACGATATGGACACTCTGTATTATGTTGAGGAAGAAGCACAAGAAGCGAACTAAAGGATGGAGGGACCATCCGCCGAGCTGGTTCTACAAGTATCACGGGTTATTTAAGTTGTATAGTCTGTCGATAAACGGAAACGAAGTCAGTCGGTATGCTCGCCTTGTAACGTCGTAATGCAGCAGGAAGAAGACAGTCGGAAAGCCGTGTGCGGGAAAACCGCACGCACGGTTTGACGAGGGGCCGCTGGGGAGATGACATCAAACTTGAGGCCTACTCTACAACTTCAAGATGCGTGTGATTTCTTCCCGCGAAGCGGGAAGAAATCAGGTTTCATATCGTATCGTAAATTGCAACTTGAAATTTAATGCGTATAAATAGTCGTTATTAGGATGAGAAGAGGGCCGTGATAGTGCCCTCTATTTTATGATTTATATTGAGATTATTCTACTTCAAGTACGCGACAGGTATTGGTACTGCCAATAGTTCCCATCTGATCACCTTGGGTTACGAGTACCAAATCCCCTGAGATGAGATAACCTTTATCGCGCAGGCGATTTACTGCTTCATTTGCCGCAGCGATCCCGTCAGTATGTGAGCTACAATAAACAGGCGTCACACCACGATAAAGAGCGGTACGGTTTAAGGTTGATTCATGGCGAGACATAGAGAAGATAGGCAGGCCAGAACTGATGCGGGACATCATGCGGGCTGTGCGGCCAGATTCAGTCATGGCGATAATTGCCTTGACGCCTTTCAGGTGGTTGGCTGCATACATAGTGGACATTGAAATCGCTTCTTCAATACTATCAAATGTTATATCCAAGCGATGTTTGGAAACATTGACACTGGGCATTTTTTCTGCGCCAAGACAGACTTGAGCCATAGCGGCAACAGTTTCCGCAGGATACTGGCCTGCCGCTGTTTCAGCGGAGAGCATAACCGCATCAGTACCATCCAGTACCGCATTGGCGACATCCATGACTTCAGCACGCGTCGGCATTGGATTGGTGATCATGGATTCCATCATTTGCGTGGCTGTAATCACGACACGATTAAGTTGGCGGGCGCGGCGGATCAGTTTCTTCTGTACACCAACCAGTTCAGGGTCACCAATTTCAACACCGAGATCACCACGAGCGACCATGACAACATCCGATGCCAGAATAATTTCATCAATGATTTCGTCACTGCTAACAGCTTCCGCTCGCTCAACTTTTGCAACGATTTGGGGTTCACAGCCTGCATCTCGTGCGAGACGGCGCGCATAATTCAAATCTTCACCTGAACGAGGGAAAGAAACAGCAAGATAATCAACACCAATTTTGGCTGCTGTGATGATATCTTCCTTATCTTTTGCTGTCAGTGCTTCGGCTGATAACCCGCCGCCCAATTTATTGATGCCTTTATTGTTGGAAAGCGGGCCTCCTACAGTCACTTCCGTGAAGACTTTCATCCCCTGAACGTCCAGAACTTTCAATTGAACGCGTCCATCATCCAATAGCAGGATATCTCCCGCCGTCACATCAGATGGTAAACCTTTATAGTCAATACCGACTTTTTCTTTATCTCCTTCTCCCTTACTTAGATTGGCATCCAACAGGAATTTATCCCCAACATTCAGGAAAATTTTTCCTTCCTTAAAGGTGGATATGCGTATTTTGGGTCCTTGAAGATCACCGAGGATGGCAACATGACAACCTAAACGGGCAGCAATTTCGCGCACTTTATTAGCACGTTGGATATGATCTTCCGCAGTGCCATGAGAGAAATTAAGGCGGACGACGTTGGCCCCCGCTTGGATAACTTTTTCTAGATTGTCGTCACGATCTGTAGCTGGGCCAAGTGTAGTGACGATTTTTGTTCTTCTGAGCCGTCTGGACATGTATTACTCCGTTGACCTGTGAAGTATACCTTTTGTTTTTCAAGTTACCGCATCGGTGAGGGGAACTTGAAATCCATTGGGTATATGAGTTTTCGATTACTGTAGGGTAACTATTAATTTATTGATTATTAACTCCGCACTGCAAATAGGCAGTGGGGAAAAGTCTACATATGCTATCAGTCTGGAGAGTTGATAAATAGTGAACAAAAACACAGTCTATTTTCTGGTTTATTCAGACTTATCAAACCGTGAATTACGCAACGCTTCTTTGACTCTCTTCAAATTATCTCTGAATTTTGAGCCGCGGCGAAGTGTAAAACCCGTTGCCAGTACATCAATGATGGTTAATTGAGCAATCCTTGAAACCATCGGCATATAGATATCTGTATCTTCGGGTACATCCAATAGAATGGGGAGGGTGGCTTCGTGTGCTAAGGGGGAGCCTGTCGAAGTAATGGCGATCACTGCTGCATCGTTCTCGCGGGCCAGTTTAGCCATTTCTACCAGGCTTTTTGTTCTTCCGGTATGAGAAATTAATACGACAACATCGCCTTCGGTACTGCTAATGCAACTCATCCGTTGCATCACAATATCGTCAAAATAGGTCACTGGAATATTGAAGCGAAAAAATTTGTTCATGGCATCATGGGCTACAGCGGCTGATGCCCCCAAACCAAAAAAAGAGAGTTTTCTGGCTTGAGTCAAAAGATCGACAGCTCGGTTAATTGCTGCAATATCCAGATTACTTTTGACCGTTTCCAGATTTGCCATTACTGATTCGAAAATTTTGTTTGTATAAGCGGTGACACTGTCACTTTCTTCCACGTTGCGGTTTACATAAGGTGTACCATTGGCAAGGCTCTGTGCCAGATGCAATTTAAAGTCAGGAAACCCTTTGGTGTTGAGACGACGACAAAAACGATTCACCGTTGGTTCACTCACATTGGCCATTTTAGCCAGAGTAGCAATGCTTGAATGGATGGCAGTTTGTGGTGAATCAAGGATGACCTGCGCAACCTTTTTCTCTGACTTACTCAAAACATCAAGACTATTTTGGAGCCGTTCCAGTGTGTTCATAAAACGAAGTTCAACCTCGGTTTTAACGATTTCATTAACAGGAGAAATCTATTTCATTTTCATGAAAATATACTACTTGTTATTGAAAGCTGGCAGTGGCAATAATCGGATAATATGGGATTTTTCATGAAAATATGACAAGTGTCTAACTTTCAACTTGGTAAGATTACTTCTTAAGCGTTGTAAATTTTCAACTTATAATCACTAATCGGTATGAATGACGACCACATTGCAAGTGAATACAAAATTATCATGGATGTGACAGCAGTGTACAGAAAATAGACGTGGTTGTTTAATAACCTGTGTATGGATTTCATTTTGTCGTTAATCCAGCAGCAACATGAAATACAGAGAATTACATGAATAATCAGTGTTTACTGCATATAGCCAAAAGAGTACATTACCCACAGATTCTGTAAAAAAATTACAATATCCCGTAATTGAGGAGATGCAACATGGCGGTGACGTCTACAGCTCAGGCTTGTAATTTGGTAATTTTTGGGGCGAAAGGAGACTTAGCACGCCGGAAATTAATGCCTTCCCTTTACCAGTTGGAAAAAGCGGGTTATATCCATCCTGATACCCGAATTATCGGCGTCGGTCGAGCTGATTGGGATAAAAAAGCCTACACCAAAGTTGTTGAAGAAGCATTGGTGACATTTATGTCCGAGAAACCAGATCCAGAACTGTGGAAGAAGCTGAGTTCACGTCTGGAATTTTGTAATTTGGACGTAAATGAGACGGGACATTTTACCGAATTGGCAAAAATAATTAATAAAGATGACTTACCCGCTATTCACTATTTTGCCATGCCTCCAAGTACATTTGGGGCAGTATGTCATGGATTAGGCGCTGCGGGGTTGAATACGGAACCCAACCGTGTGGTGATGGAAAAACCACTGGGAACAGATCTTGCTTCGTCCAGAGCGATTAATGATGAAGTGGCAAAATATTTCAATGAAAACCAAATTTACCGTATTGACCATTACTTGGGAAAAGAAACGGTATTGAATTTGTTAGCGTTGCGTTTTGCCAACTCGCTTTTCGTCAATAATTGGGATCATCGCACGATTGATCATGTGCAAATTACCGTTGCTGAGGAAGTTGGTATCGAAGGGCGTTGGGGATATTTCGATCAGGCAGGGCAGATGCGCGATATGATCCAAAATCATCTTCTGCAAATTCTGACTATGATTGCCATGTCACCACCGGCTGACCTGACAGCAGATCGCATTCGTGATGAAAAAGTGAAAGTGCTGCGTTCATTGCGTCGGATTAATCAGACCAATGTCAGGGAAAAAACGGTTCGCGGGCAATATACCGCAGGTTTTGTTCATGGTAAGAAAGTTCCCGGTTATCTGGAAGAAGAGGGGGCGAATAAAGCCAGTAAAACGGAAACTTTTGTATCGATTCGTGTCGATATTGATGACTGGCGCTGGTCTGGTGTGCCTTTTTATCTGAGGACCGGAAAGCGGTTGCCAGCTAAATGTTCTGAAGTTGTCGTTTATTTCAAAGAGCCTCCTCTGAATCTATTTGCTGAATCTTACCAGCAATTACCGCAAAATAAATTGACAATCCGCTTGCAGCCAGATGAAGGTATTGATATTGAAGTGCTGAATAAAGCCCCAGGACTGGAACATAAACACCGTTTGCAAACAACCAAACTGGATCTGAGTTTCTCTGAAACATTTAACCAGACGCATCTTGCGGATGCTTATGAAAGGTTATTGTTGGAAGCAATGCGCGGCATTCAGGCATTGTTTGTCCGGCGTGATGAAGTGGAAGAAGCCTGGAAATGGGTGGATTCCATTATGGATGCGTGGGCGGCGGATAATGAACCACCGAAACCTTATCAAGCAGGCACGTGGGGGCCAGTGGCTTCTATCGCTATGATTACGCGTGATGGTCGTTCATGGAATGAATTTGAGTAATTTGCGCGTTTTTAATTCGCATTAACTTAGTTATTAATAAAATAACAGCTGGACTTGATGTTTATACGCATTAAACTTCAAGTTGCAATTTACCAGCATGCGATGAAACCTGATTTCTCCCTGCTTCGCGGGGAGAAATCACACGCATCTTGAAGTTAGATTAGTAAATATAAATAGTTATGCTTTGTATTTGCGAAATTTTAGGGGCAGAAAATGATTTTCATTTTTGCCGAAGCAAGAGACTAAATTTGTTATCTGAATAAATAAAATTCAGTATAAATAAACGGTTATTCAATTTTTCTTACTAAAAGTAGAGTTTGATTAACTAAATACAAACCATTGCTTTTTATTTTGGGCTATGATAGAAATACATCATTCGTTTACTAATATGAGGGTTCGTAGTATATCGTGCGATAGTTATACGATTGTCGTGTGATGAAAGAATAAAATATCATGAATAGCGCCAAAAGCGTCAACATTCAACATAGTAACAAAATTCAACGTTGTACCCATGTTTTCTTCCTCTCAACTATTTTATCCAGTGAGCACTACTGGTGCGGCGCCCTTTAGGGCCTTCTCCTACTAACCGGTTCTTCACCGGCAATTTTCGTTTGCCAAAATATTTTGCTAAAAAGTCAGTTTGATTCTGATATTGCGTCATTACATTTGCCACCGACTTTGTTGGCATCTATAGCTTGATATCTTGGCATGCTTATCAGTATGTTCAGGAGAAAAAAAATGATTTATTGGGTATTTCTTGTACTGGCGATTATGACAGAAGTGATTGGTACTCTGTCAATGAAACATGCCAGCGTATCGGGTGATTTTACAGGCATGATCGTGATGTATACCATGATCACAACTTCTTATATTTTGCTGGCCGTTGCTGTAAAAAAAGTCGCATTGGGCGTAGCTTATGCACTGTGGGAAGGTATTGGGATCCTGTTTATTACCACTTTTAGTGTGATGTGGTTCAACGAATCACTGTCATTGATGAAAATGAGCGGATTGGTCTTGTTGATGGCTGGAATTGCCTTGATCAAGATGGGAGAGAAAAAAAGCAAAGGCCAGGCTTCAAACAATGCATCCCAAAATAATCCATCAACAGCATTAAATAATGTTTCGAACAAGCAAATCAGGGAGGCATGATATGCTGACGCAATTTGAATGGTGGCATGGTGCATTCCTGATTCTGGCTGTTGTTTTGGAAATTGTGGCGAATATTTTATTGAAATTATCCAATGGATTTCAGCGTTTCTGGATGGGTATTTTGTCTCTGGTTGCTGTTTTGGGCGCATTTAGTGCGTTGGCCCAGGCAGTGAAAGGGATAGAACTTTCCATTGCTTATGCCTTATGGGGAGCATTCGGCATCATTGCCACAGTGGCAGCGGGTTGGATAATGTTTAATCAACGACTGAATTTTAAGGGATGGAGTGGTATTGTGCTGCTATTGATAGGCATGATTATTATTAAGATGGCTTGATTTCTACTCTCCATTCCTTAAATTTTATTTCTAAGCATGGCATTGAATGAGCAATAACTCATTCAATGCCATATTTGTTTGGCCGGTGTGGATTATAAAGCGGCGATAATTTTGATTTCGACTTTATACTTAGGATCCATCAATGCAGCCTGAACAGTACAGCGGACTGGAGCACTTCCGGCAACCACCCATGCATCCCAGGCGGCGTTCATACCTGCAAAATCAGCCTTATCCGCCAGAAAAATCGTTGCATCCAATATCTTGCTTTTATCTGAACCAAGGCGGTGTAACAGGGTATCAATGGCTGCCAGAGTATCGGCGGTTTGCTCTGTAATATCACCGTCCAGTTGTTCTGGCACGCTGGTATAATAGATAGTGTCATTGTGAACGACCGCTTCTGACCAACGGGTATCTGGATCAATGCGTTTAATAGTCATTAAATCTCCTGTTAATTTATCCAGTTTTTTGCTGAATTGAGTAGTTATTACAACTTAGTATTGGCATAATTCTGCTACATTTTATTGAAAGAGGCTGTTTGTGTCAGACGATTTTGCGAAAAATGGCATACTAGCCAAAGCCATACCAGGTTTCAAGCCACGCGATGCCCAGCGGGAAATGTCTTCGGCTATTACAGTTGCGATTAAAAAACAGCAACAATTGGTCGTAGAAGCAGGAACGGGAACCGGTAAAACATTTGCTTATCTGGTCCCTGCTTTGCGTTCCGGTAAAAAAGTGATTATTTCTACTGGTTCTAAGGCATTGCAGGATCAGCTTTACAGTCGAGATCTACCCACTATCGTTGATGCGTTAGGTTTTACTGGCAATCTGGCGCTATTAAAAGGGCGCTCAAATTATTTATGCCTTGAACGCCTTGAACAACAGTCAATCGGCAATTCCCAGTTAGAAGCTGAAGTCCTGGCGGAAGTCATCAAATTGAAGCATTGGTCAGGTGATACAACAGATGGTGATATCAGTACCTGTCATCAAGTGGCGGAAGATAGTACGGTTTGGCCATTGGTCACGAGCACTAATGATAATTGTCTTGGCAGTGATTGCCCATCCTATCAGGAATGTTTCGTTCTGAAAGCCCGTCGAAAAGCGATGGAAGCCGATGTGGTGATTGTTAACCATCACTTATTTATGGCAGATATGGTGGTTAAGGATAGCGGATTTGGTGAATTAATCCCGCAGGCTGATGTGGTGATTTTCGATGAGGCGCATCAGATCCCTGATATTGCCAGCCAATATTTTGGTCAGCAATTAAGTAGCCGCCAATTGATGGACTTATCGCGCGATATCATCATGGCTTACCGTACTGAAGTGCGAGATCAGGCACAATTGCAAAAAAGTGCAGATCGTCTCAGCCAAAGTGCACAAGATTTCCGTTTGTCATTGGGTGAAAACAGTTATCGGGGTAATCTTCGTGGGGCCTTGCAACAGCAGCAGGTTCAGCGCGCATTAGTGCGGATGGACGATGCGCTTGAGCTTTGTTATGACGTGATGAAACTCTCTTTGGGGCGTTCAGCCATGTTAGATGCGGCTTTTGAACGGGCAACGGTTTACCGTAATCGTCTTAAGCGTCTGATTGATGTTAGCATACCCAATTACAGCTATTGGTTTGAAAGTTATGGGCGGCATTTTTTGCTGGCACTAACACCGTTATCTGTTGCTGACAAATTTAGTGAGATGATCCTTGAAAAATCAGGTAGTTGGATTTTTACATCGGCAACCTTGTCGGTCAATGAACAGCTAAATCATTTCACTGAACGTTTAGGGCTAAAACAGGCCCAAACATTACTCTTGTCTAGTCCCTTTGACTATCAACGTCAAATGTTATTGTGTGTTCCGCGTCACTTACCATCACCTAACCAAAATGGTGGGGCAAAATGGCTGGCTCGTATGCTAAAGCCATTAATTGAAAGCAATAAAGGACGCTGTTTTTTCCTCTGTACTTCTCACCAAATGATGCGCAGCTTGGCGGAAGAGTTTCGTGCCAGTATGACATTGCCAGTATTGGTTCAGGGTGAAACGAGCAAGACACAACTTCTGACACAATTTATCTCTGCGGGCAATGCATTACTGGTAGCGACCAGCAGCTTTTGGGAAGGGGTGGATGTCCGCGGTGATGCATTGTCCTGTGTTATTATTGATAAATTGCCGTTCACTGCGCCGGATGATCCTTTGCTTAAGGCCCGTATTGAGGATTGCCAACTTAAGGGCGGAGATGCTTTTCACGAGGTCCAGCTTCCCGATGCCGTGATTGATTTGAAGCAGGGCGTTGGGCGCCTGATCCGCGATATTGATGATTATGGCGTTGTGGTTATTTGTGATAATCGGCTGGTGATGCGTCCATACGGTGAGGTTTTTCTAAACAGCCTGCCTCCCGCTTCCCGTACCCGTGATTTATCAAAAGCAATTGCGTTTCTGAACTCACGCCCACCGCGGTCTGGGTAATAAAATGTCAGGGCGATGATGTTGGGGCTATGGTAGTATAGCCCCTTGTTTTGAATCCTATATCTTGCCGGAGTTAAGGCATGTCCACGCGAATTTTAGCTATTGATACTGCAACTGAAGCCTGTTCTGTTGCGCTTTGGAATGAAGGTGCTATCGAGGCACAGTTTGAAATTTCCCCACGGGAACACACTCAACGTATTTTACCAATGGTTCAAGCGGTTTTATCAAAAGGTGGTGTGAACCTGCAACAATTGGATGCGTTAGCGTTTGGCCGTGGACCGGGCAGTTTTACCGGTGTACGGATTGGTATTGGCATCGCTCAAGGGTTGGCATTGGGCGCTGAATTACCGATGATTGGTGTTTCCTCGCTGAAAACAATGGCACAAGGGGCTTTTCGCTTAAAAGGAGCAACAAACGTTTTGGTTGCTATTGATGCGCGGATGGGAGAAGTTTACTGGGGACAATACACGCGTAATTCACAAGGTGAATGGCAGGGTGATGAAACGGAAGCAGTTTTGAAACCTGAACAAGTGCAAGAGATTATGAGTTCCTTGTCAGGAGAATGGGGAATTGCTGGAACGGGATGGGAAGCCTATCCTCAATTATTAGACAGCCATTTAGTGCTGACAGCAAGCGATGTTACTTTACCCCATGCAGAAGATATGCTGCCACTGGCCATTCAGATGTGGGACGCGGGGGAAGCGACAGCGGTTGAACATGCTGAACCTGTTTACTTGCGTAATGAAGTGACATGGAAAAAATTGCCCGGCCGTTAAGGAACTTCTGTCTGGCGCCATAAAATTCATGCAACTTGTGGCAGAAAGCGGTGTCCATGAGTATAAAGGGCTTACAGTATGGCTAACCAGATGGATGGTTAGTCTAATAAGATTTGGAGGCGTTATGCTCAATGGAACACACTATCGAAGCATACTGCAAACGGTAACATTATTGGGAACCCTGGTACTTGCGGGCTGTGTGTCAGTTCCTGATGTTATTAAAGGAACGACTAAAACACCGGTGGAAAACCTGCTTTCTGTCAAGAACATGCCTGAGTTATACATTGGGCATGAAGGAAGATTTGGTGGCAAAGTACTGAGTGTCTTGAATGAAAAAAGCCAGACTCGATTGGAAATATCTGCTATGCCACTAGCGGGCAATGCTTCCCCCCGTTTGGATGCACCTTCTTTGGGACGAGTGTATGCCTACGTTAATACTTTTTTAGAACCCAGTGATTTTAAAGATCACTATGTGACCGTTGTAGGTTTGATTACGGGTCTTGAAAAAGGAAGAGTAGGCAATAGCCCGTATAATTACGTTGTGATGAATGCAACGGGAGTGAAACGTTGGTATGAATCTCAGAGAATGATTCTTCCTCCTGCTGTCGGAATGGAACCATGGGGCTATTATGGCAACCCTTATGATCCGTTTTGGCGCGGTTATTCACCACTCCAGCCTGTATCAGTTGAGACAATTTTAACCGAATAAACCTCTTGCCAATCAAGGGGTATCTGGTGGCAGGCATTTGTCCCCCAACCAAAACAAACCTGCCACGGGTGATACCCAGGGTTATCCGTCTGTAAAAGAATCAATTTCCCGTCATGTCGTGACATAAACTCTTAATAATTATCCTTTGACTGATATGTCTTATTTATAACTATTTAGAATAATAGGAAGACTTCAAGCCAAAAATTAGGAAATAAGTGTATAATTGGCTAACTATAAATCCAAGTGATAACAATTTAGCTAATTGTTTGATAAATAATAAAAAATACTCAGGCGGCAAAAGCTGCCTTATTTTTTTGCAGTCATTGATAGTATTAAATTAGTGATGTGTATCGCCAACCTGAACATTGTTGCTTTGCAAACTGGTACGCTGAGTTAATAATTTGTTAAATGTACTAGTCAGGTTTGTTTTATGGTTAGTGGTTACATCGCAATTAGATTTCAGGAGTATTCAACTTGGAAAAAGTTTGGCTAAAACATTATCCGGCAGATGTTCCGGCAGAAATCGATCCCGATCGTTATTCATCGTTGATTGAAATGTTTGAAAATGCTGTAGCGCGTTATGCCGATCAAGTCGCATTTATCAATATGGGCGAGGTAATGACTTTCCGTAAATTGGAAGAGCGTAGCCGTGCCTTTGCTGCCTACTTACAAAATGGCTTGGGGTTGAAACAAGGAGATCGGGTAGCATTGATGATGCCCAATTTACTGCAATACCCCGTGGCATTATTTGGTATTTTGCGTGCGGGTATGGTTGTTGTAAATGTGAATCCACTCTATACCCCGCGTGAATTGGAGCATCAGCTTAATGATAGTGGCGCATCTGCTATTGTTATCGTTTCTAACTTTGCACATACCTTAGAAAAGATTGTCTTTAATACGCAAGTCAAGAACGTTATTTTGACGCGCATGGGTGACCAACTTTCTCGTCCTAAAGGAACCCTTGTTGATTTTGTCGTTAAATATGTCAAACGGCTTGTGCCTAAATATCACTTACCGGATGCCATTTCGTTCCGTAGTGCGATTCATAAAGGCTACCGTATGCAGTATGTCAAACCGGATGTGAAAAACGAGGATTTGGCTTTTCTGCAATATACGGGGGGAACCACAGGGGTGGCAAAAGGTGCAATGCTGACTCATCGTAATATGCTGGCAAACCTCGAGCAAGCCAAAGCCTGTTATTCTCCGTTATTAAAGCTTGGGCAAGAGTTAGTGGTCACTGCATTGCCGTTGTACCATATCTTTGCTTTGACGATAAATTGTCTGTTCTTTATTGAATTGGGTGGGCAAAATTTGTTGATTACCAACCCTCGTGATGTAAACGGCACGGTCAAGGAACTATCGCGTTATCGCTTTACCGCACTATCAGGTGTTAACACATTATTCAACGCTTGGCTGAATAATGCGGAATTCCAGAAGCTGAATTTTTCCTCACTACGTTTATCTGTTGGTGGCGGCATGGCCGTACAACGAGTAGTGGCTGAAAAATGGCAAAACCTGACAGGTCGTCGTCTACTGGAAGGATATGGATTGACGGAGTGTTCCCCTCTAGTTTCAGCTAACCCGCATAACTTGACCTATTACAGTGGTAGCATTGGCTTTCCCATTGCTTCAACAGAAATCAAGTTGGTAGGGGATGATGGCAATGAAGTTTCACTGGGCGAGGTAGGTGAAATGTGGGTGCGTGGGCCACAGGTGATGAAAGGTTACTGGAATCACCCTGATGCAACGGATGAGGTATTGAAAGATGGTTGGTTGGCAACTGGGGATATTGCCAGCGTGGATGAAAAAGGCTTTATCAGTATTGTTGATCGGAAAAAAGACATGATCCTAGTTTCTGGATTTAATGTCTATCCAAATGAAATAGAAGATATTATTTCTTCCCATCCTAAAGTGTTAGAGTCTGCTGTAGTCGGTGTTCCGAGTGAAAACTCAGGAGAAACTGTCAAAGTATTTGTGGTACGCAAAGATCCCAGTTTGACTGAGGATGAACTGAAAACGCATTGCCGTCGTTACCTGACTGGGTATAAGGTGCCGAAGCTTATTGAGTTCCGCGATGAATTGCCGAAATCGAATGTCGGTAAAATTCTTCGCAGAGAACTTCGCAATGAAGAATTGGCAAAAGTGGATAACGCTGCAACAAATTGAGTATATTTGTACATCAACAACGCCGGTTTTACCGGCGTTGTTGTGTTACAAACTTGGCACCGGTCATTATCAGATATCTGGTATATTGGGCTATAATGCTGCGGGGCTGGCGGTATTTCATCCCCGAAGGTTGTCTTTAGAGGCCCGCTTGAAGATGCCGGAAGATTCGGGATGGAATTTGAGGCAAGGGAAAGTTAAAGAGTAAAATAAATCCGCAGAAATTTGCGATTTCTATTGTTATGCCTAATTTTCTGTATCGCCAGATTTTGGGTTCGAAATAATCCTCGTATGTTAAAAAAGCAGATTGCTGCCCTATAGTGATAGTAGCTTCCTTTCTCATTGAACCACGATTTCCCGTTTTCTTTCAGATAGTCATAACAGTCATAATGCTTGGTCGAGACGCCAAGTTTTTGTGGAGTTGTGAATACCTTTCATATCAGAACTAACCCTCATTCCTCCGCAAGTGTCTTACAGGTTCGTCTGATATCCCTTGGAGTAAATTTGTCAAAGTTGTGGTAAGAGAAAAGCATGTCTAATACTATAGAAACAGCTATTTGAGTGAAGGACGTCTAGAGATTTTTATTGTGTGTACATAACTGTGTACATTGTTATATTTTTTTAGTATTTATGGTTGTGTAACATAATGTATTTAAAGGATATTTTATTGTTTAATTGTGATTATCAGTTGATTACTACCGATGCCCAATTGCAGTCAGCCTGTGAACAGGCAAAAAAACATGCAAGAATTGCACTGGATACTGAATTTATACGTACACGGACGTATTATCCCCAATTAGGTTTGATGCAACTATTTGATGGTGAACAACTTTCTCTGATTGATCCCCTCGAAATTTCGCAATGGCAGCCCTTTAGGGAGCTATTGACTGATCCGAATGTATTAAAGTTTATCCATGCTGGCAGTGAAGATTTAGAGGTTTTTAGTAATAGTTTTCAGTGCTTGCCAGAACCCATGATTGATACTCAGGTACTGGCTGCATTTATTGGTCATCCTATGTCATGTGGCTTTGCGACATTGGTTGCTGAGTATTTACATACTGAATTGGATAAAAGTGAATCCCGCACTGATTGGTTGGCTCGGCCGTTGAGCGAAAAGCAATGTCAATATGCTGCGGCAGATGTCTACTATTTATTACCGCTGGCCGATATCTTGATGGAAAAAACAAGGCAAGTGGGGTACTTGGATGCGGCAAGAGATGAAAGTAACTTGATAGCACAACGCCGTAAAGAAGTATTGATGCCGGAATACGCTTATAAGGATATTGGTAACGCATGGCAATTGCGCCCAAGGCAATTGGCTTGTTTGAAAAAACTGGCTGCATGGCGTTTAAATCAGGCTCGTGAGCGCGATCTGGCAGTCAATTTCGTGATCCGCGAAGAAAATTTATGGCAGGTTGCCCGTTATATGCCAACTTCTTTGGCAGAATTGAATGCGCTGGGATTGAGTGGACAAGAAATTCGTTGCCATGGTCGCCGATTATTGGCAATAGTTGCGGAGAGCAGAGATATTCCAGAAGAAGAATGTCCAGCTCAAATTGTGAATTTAGTTGATTATCCTGGTTATCGTAAGGCGTTTAAAGAAATTAAATCGTTGGTCACTCAGGTGGGGGAATCTCATCATTTCAGTGCTGAACTGCTGGCTTCTCGCCGCCAAATTAATCAGTTACTTTGTTGGCATTGGAAATTGAAAGCGCCGGAGTATCAACCTGAGTTAATCAGAGGCTGGCGAGGCAAGTTGCTGGCTGAATCTATTGCTGAAATATTGGCAAATTATTCGCAGGAATAGGATTAATTCAATCACTATTATGGTCTTATTTGCGAGATATAAACAATCACATAGCAGGATATAAATTTGATTCCCTGCCTGATATATAGGCAGGGAAAATTGCTTTTACTTCTTACACTATTATTTAAATAACAAATTGTTTTAAAAATCACCACCTCAAATTAAATAGCGTTGTTTGATACTGCTATTTTGGTGATTCTTCAACCTCGGGTAATGTTACATTTAGTTCTAGTACAGAAATATCATCATTTTTTTGCTCAAACTGCACAGAAAGCATATCTGGATCGATTTGTACATACTTACAAATTACAGCCAGAATATCCCGTTTCATGTCGGGCAAATAGGCAGGCTCAGAGTCACCACGGCGCCGCTCTGCTACGATGATTTGTAGCCGCTCCTTGGCGATATTGGCCGTCGGTTTTTTTCTCGACAGGAAGAAATCTAACAAAGCCATGCGTTACCCCCCAAACAGGCGTTTTAAAAAGCCTTTTTTTTCTTCTTCGATGAAACGGAAAGGCCGCTCTTCACCGAGTAAACGTAAAACAGTATCTTCGTATGCTTTACCTGCGTCAGAGTCTTTGTCCAAAATGACCGGTTCCCCTTGGTTGGATGAACGGAGAACAGATTGATCTTCAGGGATAACACCAAGCAAAGGAATACACAGAATTTCCAGTACATCTTCCATACTCAACATATCGCCGCGGTTCACACGCCCTGGATTATAGCGTGTCAGCAGAAGATGCTCTTTGATAGGCTCGTCACCTTGTTCTGCTCGGCGTGATTTGGATGCCAGGATACCTAAAATACGATCAGAGTCACGAACAGAAGAGACTTCCGGGTTTGTCGTAATAATTGCTTCATCGGCAAAGTAAAGCGCCATCAATGCGCCGCTTTCAATACCAGCAGGTGAATCACAGATAATGAACTCAAATCCCTGTTGGTCCAATTCATTCAGAATTTTTTCAACGCCGTCTCGGGTGAGTGCTTCTTTATCGCGAGTCTGGGAAGCGGGCAGAATATAGAGATTGTCTGTGCGTTTATCTTTGATAATGGCCTGATTCAGGCTGGCGTCACCTTGAATGACGTTCACGAAGTCAAAAACCACACGGCGTTCACATCCCATAATGAGGTCGAGGTTTCGTAAACCGATATCAAAATCAATAACGACGGTTTTTTTTCCTTTTTGGGCGAGGCCGGTAGCAATGGCCGCGCTTGAAGTGGTTTTGCCAACGCCACCTTTACCAGATGTAACAACAATAATGCGTGCCATGAAGCGATTCCTTGTTATAAGGGCTAGACTAAAGTTTCAATAGTTAATTCATTGTTCACCAGACGTAATTTTGCTGCCTTGCCAACAAAATTTTCTGGAATTTTCTCGCTGAGCCAATATTGACCTGCTATAGAGGTGAGTTCAGCGTTTAAATGGGTGCAGAAAATCTGGCTTTCTTGATCACCAGATGCGCCTGCTAATACTCGTCCACGCAGCACACCATATATATGAATATTTCCATCAGCGATTAATTCTGCACCAGCGCTCACATTATTTGTCACAATAAGATCACTGTTTGGTGCATAAATTCTTTGTCCTGAACGAACAGGTGTATTAATTATACGAGTTTTTTTGAAAATAGGTTCAGCCGGTTTATTTTCTTGAGTAAGAACTTTCTGACTTTTACCTTCTTTCAATAAAGGAAGCTCAGATTTTAGAACAACTTCTCGTTGCTCTTCGTTTTGGCAACCGCTGATGCCAACGATGCGCAACCCTACTGACTCAATGGCTCGGTGGAGTGCGAAGAGATCTGCATCGACAGGGAGAGCGGATATATTGATAACAACGGGCGCATTTTTCAGGAATTCGGGCGCTTGCTCCATTTTTTCCTGCATAGCTTTATGAATAACTTCCGGCTGGTCATCATATAAATGAACGACCGAAAGCGTAAAATTACTGCCTTTTAGCTCAATTGGCGATTGTGACATCGATATTCTGACTCAGCAAGGTTAAGTTTCCCAAGGTAGTTTACACAAACATTTTCCTAAGCCTCTGGGAGACGATATTCTTAGATATAATAAGCATGTTATAGTTAGTGAATTATTCAAGCAAGTCACAGCGTTAATTTAAAAGAGTTTATAACAATGATTTGTGTAATCTACAGAAGCCCAAAACGTGACCAAACATATCTGTATATTGAAAAAAGAGGCGATTTTTCGCGCGTTCCTGACGAGTTGTTAAAAGCGTTTGGTGAACCTCAATATTCAATGATGATTTCATTATCTGAAAGAAAAAAACTGGCTAATGCTGATATTGAAAAAGTAAAAACCGCGTTAAGTGAGCAAGGTTTTTACCTGCAAGTACCACCGCCAGTGGAAAGTTTGCTCAATACGCACCTGGCACCAAATAAGCCGCCTAAACAATAAAAATTGCGGGTAACTGTCTGAGCCTGAATTATTGAGGAGGAGCCGATTTATGAAATTAATCACTGGGCTGACTTTATTGACAGCAACTTTGCTGGCAGGGTGCAGTACATTAAGTGGCAAACAATTGTACCATCCATCCGTGTTGGCTTCACGATCCCACGCCGAAGTCAGGGCATTGGAGCAAGATTTTCCATTGAGTGCCCGTGAACCATCACAGTTCCCCGCCTATGTGGTCTTGTTAAAACAGCAAGCCAGAGAGCAAGGGATCAGTGAAAAAACATTAGATCGAGCATTTACCAATATCCATTTTATCCCGCGCGTTATTAAAGCCGATCGTAACCAGCCAGAAAAGAAAGTGACTCTGGATGATTATCTGACGCGTGTCTTGCCAGCCTGGAAGATTGAGCAGGGTGCCAGGGAATATGAGGATAATAAGCCCCTGTTAGCAAGGATCAGCCATCAATACGGTGTACCCGAAGCTTATATTGTTGCTTTGTGGGGATTAGAAAGTGGTTTTGGCAAATTTCAGGGAAAAGAAGATGTCATTTCGGCTTTATCTACGCTGGCTTTTGAGGGACGCCGAGAAGTGTTTTTTATCAGACAGTTACTGGCAGCGTTAGAAATAATTGAAAATCAATATATTGATAAAGATCAGGCGCTAAAAGGTTCTTGGGCGGGCGCAATGGGACAAAACCAATTTATGCCAACCTCTTACTTAACGTATGGTGCCGATGGCGATGGTGATGGTCAAATTGATATTTGGCGTAATAAAGCAGATGTTTTTGCTTCGACTGCCAATTACTTACATAAGGAAGGATGGAAACCGAGCTTACCTTGGGGATATGCCATTTCGTTACCTACAGGCTTTGATATCGCTTTAGAAGGCGTTAAACCCGAACAGGGAAAAACCATTGCTCAATGGCAGGCATTGGGAATTTCATCTCCGCATTTTGCTAAATTACCTGCAAATACGAAAGGTTGGATAGTCATACCTGATGATTCGGCTCAACGGGCATTTTGGGTGACTCAAAATTTCCGCACTATTATGCACTGGAATCGCTCTTACTATTTTGCCCTCAGTGTTGGTATGATGGCAGACGGTATTATGCAACGTACTCATTTTCTCACTCGCTGAAAATCAAATCCTGAAAACAAAATAAAGGAACCATGTTATGTACCAGCATCGGGATTGGCAGGGAGTATTGTTAGATTTTCCTGCTAATAAGGTTGTTTGTGTCGGCAGTAATTATGACAAGCATATGAAAGAGATGGGCTCCCAATCCACTGAAGAGCCAGTGATATTCATCAAACCTGAAACAGCGCTGTGTGATCTGCGCCAGCCTGTTTTCATCCCACAAGAATTAGGTGCTGTGCACCATGAAATAGAATTGGCTGTTTTGATTGGTTCAGCACTTAAGAATGCCAATGAAGAGCGAGTCAGTCAGGCGATTGCAGGTTTCGCAGTTGCACTGGATTTGACATTACGTGATTTGCAGCGTGAATTTAAACAATCGGGGCAACCGTGGGAAAAAAGTAAGGCATTTGATCGATCATGCCCGATATCAGGCTTTATTCCTGTCAATGCCTTTGGTGATCCACAAAATGCCGAACTTTCTTTGACAGTCAATGGTGAATTACGTCAAAACGGCAATACGAGTGACATGCGAATGCCTATCATCCCGTTGATTAGCTACATGTCGCGTTTTTTTACCTTACGTCCGGGCGATATTATCTTAACGGGAACGCCTGAAGGCGTAGGGCCATTGCAATCTGGTGATGTGTTAGATGTTTCTCTTAATGAGCACGTTTTGACAACCAGGGTGATTTAACTACGAGGAATGACAGAAATTATGTCTCAACCTTTCTGGCAGGTGAAAACCTTAGAACAAATGACAGATCAAGAATGGGAAGCACTATGTGATGGCTGCGGTCAGTGCTGCCTGCATAAGTTGATGGATGAGGATACGGATGAAATTTATTTTACCAATGTTGCTTGCAATCAACTGAATATTAAAACCTGCCAGTGCAAGAATTATGAAGATCGTTTCAGATACGAGCCTGACTGCATCAAATTGACCCGTGAGAATATGAACACCTTTGAATGGCTGCCAAAGACGTGTGCTTATCGTCTGATTGGCGAGGGGCAAAGACTCCTCCCTTGGCATCCATTGGTCAGTGGTTCAAAATCGGCCATGCATGCGGAGCGTATTTCTGTCAGGCATATTGCTGTGCGTGAAGTGGATGTGGTGGATTGGGAAGAGCATATTTTAAATACACCAATGTAATGATACGCATTAAACTTCAAGTTGCGCTTTAAACACTTTATGAAACCTGATGCCTCCCCGCGATGCGGGGAGAATTCGGAATTGGCATTAATATCGGATTTTTCTCCCGTTTTTCTGACTTTAAACAGTAAAGAAAAACTGATAACTTGTTTGGTCAAAAATCAAAAACAAGGAAAGAGAAATGGCAAGTTATTTGATTCGTGTGGAGCTTTATGGCACGGGTATTGAGGGTTATGAAAAATTACATAAAAGAATGACGGCGAATCAATTCAGCCAATCTATCCGCTTTCCTAATGGGAAATGGCATCGCCTGCCTGGTGGCACTTATATTGGTCATTCGACGATGGAATCCGTGCAGTTGGCGGAGAAAATCAAATCTATGGCTACACCATTTTCAAACAAAGATCCTGCGATATTTGTTTGCACTTACAGTAATTGGAGTGCGTCGCTATATCCCGAAAAACCACATACTGAATCCGGTTTTGGTGAATAATTCGTTAAGAAACCACGTGTTGTGGTTTTTTATGATCTAACTCTCTTATTCTGGTTAGTTTTATTACCTGAGCATTGTCTTACTAATATACGCATTAAACGTCAAGTTTCACTTTACAACACGCGATGAAACCTGATGTCTCCCCGCAAAGCGGGGGAGACATCACACGCATCTTGAAATTAGATTGGTATATAACAACCTGGCTAATTTAATACCCTTTGTAATAAATATTAATATGGCACTTATGCCGCATACCAAATATATATTAAATGCTGTTTATATTTTTTATGTCAGATCGTTAGGGCCACTACCGTGCAGCTATGGATGTTTGTTTGATAATGAGGGAAAGTAAAATGAAGAACAGATTGGTGAGCTATGTAACGTTTGTAGGGGTTTGGATTACCGTAACATTGACAATTGGCATTATCTTGTCATAAGAACATAAACGAAATTAACTATAAACCTCGCCTCGCTTTGGCGGGGTTTTATTTATTATTTGATGCCCGATTACCCAGTTGATACTGGGTAATCACAATCATAGGAACGGTTGTGAGTAATTATTGAAAATTATTCAACAAGATTTGGACAAACCTTTCCAGAGACTAATTGCTGAATATTTTGCAAAGTTGTTTCACTAATACTGGTTAAGGCTTCTTCGGTTAAGAATGCCTGGTGGCCGGTGAACAGCACATTATGGCAAGAAGATAAACGGCGGAAGATATCGTCTTGAATAACGTCATTTGATTTATCTTCAAAGAATAAATCTCTTTCGTTTTCATAAACATCCATGCCCAACGCACCAATTTTTTGTTGTTTCAGTGCATTAATAGCAGCCACGGAATCAATCAGGGCGCCTCGGCTGGTATTAATGATCATCACGCCATCTTTCATTTTGTTGAATGCGGTTTCATCCAATAAATGGTGGTTTTCCGGTGTCATGGGGCAATGCAGGGAGATCACATCCGATTCAGCATATAAAGTATCCAGATCTACATATTCCACCCCCATATTCAAGGCTTCAGGATTAGGGTAGGGATCATATGCCAGTAAACGCATACCAAAGCCTTTCAAAATCCGCAAAGTAGCAATACCGATTTTTCCTGTTCCGATAATACCCGCAGTGCGTTTATACATATTAAAACCAGTTAATCCTTCCAGGGAAAAATTAGCATCGCGGGTGCGCTGGTAGGCGCGGTGGATACGTCGATTAAGACATAGCATCAACCCAACAGTATGTTCAGCAACGGATTCAGGGGAATAAGCAGGAACTCGAACAACCTGGATGCCTAATTCTTTTGCTGCATCCAGATCGACATTGTTGAATCCGGCACAGCGTAGTGCCAGGATTTTGATATTCATCTCTGCCAGTTCTTGCAGCACTTCCCGTCCACCATCATCATTGACGAAAATGCAGACGGCATCTGCACCAACGGCATTTTTGGCAGTTTGTGGACTTAAAGGAAAATCAAAAAACTCGATATGATAATCAAAGCCAAGCTTTTGGTTGAGTATTTCAAAATGCTTACGGTCATACTGCTTTGTACTGTAAACAACCAGTTTCATAACAACATCTCCACTATACAGTAACTATAGAATCATTCGAGCCATTCATAAAATTTACTTTGCTGCAAAAACTGCCTGCAATCATGACGTCTCCTGAAGGTTCTAAGCGTTATCTTTCGCTATACTCGAATAAATCGCCGGATAAGCTATTCATAGGGATAGCTTGTATAATAAATCGGCTTAGAGCCTGATATGAGATTATCATAACAGGAAGTTGTTCTCAGGTTGACAAGAAGAGATAAGGATTTAATGGCAAAAATACTCAAAGTGTTTGCAGTGATAATGGTAATGCTGGCGTTATTGGTGTCGATGGGATGGTATACACTTCCACGCTGGTTACCATTGATTGCCAGTTATTGGTTGCCACAAGGAGTCACGTTTTCTTTAAGCCAACCTCGATGGAAGAACAGCGGATTGTGGTTAGATGAACTGTCATTACAGGCAAAAGAGTGTGAATGGATCAAAATCTCCGGGTTATCTGTGGAATACTTATCTGGGAATCGCCATTGGAATATTCATGCCACCAATATTGACAGCCAGAACCAATGCCTGGCTCAACTTCCTGTAGCAGAAGAGCAATCAGCCCCGCTATCTGTGCAAGAGATATTATCCGCAATACCTTCGCTTAGTCTTACTGTTGATCGGCTGGCTCTTATGCCTTGGCCCGAATTTGCTGGCAAACTTCAATTGAGTTCATCATCCCAAGGGCAAATGTTCTCTTATCAAGGGGAAAAATTAAAACTCAATGCACATATTGCAGATAAACAAGATCTCATTGTGCAGAGTTTTTTTATGAAGCTACCTGAACAGGTGATTTCCCTGAATGGAGATATTGCATTGCCCTTAAATACTGCAACGCTACCAAGACATGGCCAAATCATAGCGCACGTATCTTTGAGCCAATATCCCGAACCGTTGCAAATGGCATTGAGTTGGCAGGAACAGCGCGGGTTGTTCACCGTTATTAAAGAAAAAAATCAGCAGCTATTGGCAGAATTACCTTGGTCATTCGACGAATCGCAGTTCCAGATTGTTAATGGAAAATGGCAATGGTTGGAGAGTCATCAAGCGTTGTCTGGACGAGTAAATATTACACTTGAACAATGGAAAAAAGGTCTGTCAGGCATGTCTGCCAGTGGGCGGATAAGTCTGGTTACTCAAAATAAGCAGGGTAAAGGCAATGTTGTTCTTTCCGTGAAACCAACCCCAATCAATATAACCAATGCTCATATTCCGTTTCAGGTTACCGGGCAAATGAATAGCGGCAGGATGGTTATGACGATGTCATTGCCTGCCGTTATAACAGGGCCGTTGGTTGATCCTAAAATTATTTTTCGTCCAGGTGCCCTGTTTCGGGCATGGGGGAGAGTCAGTGAAACATTGACTGTCAAGGAAGCCAGATTACCTTTAGCAGGCATTTATTTGACTCGTGATGGCTTTACCGGCCGTCTTCAAGCTATTGTGACGGCACAAGACAGCTATTGGGGGAGATTTAAGCTACATCTGGATGGTTCTGCAAAGGATTTTATACCCGATCAGGGAAGTTGGAATTGGCGTTATTGGGGAAATGGGCATTTACCACCGCTACAAGCCAAATGGGATATCGCGGGCAGGGGAAGTTGGAATCAATCAAAGATAACAGTAGATACATTAAATACCGGTTTTGATCTTATCCAATATGGTCTTGTGAAGATGCAAGCACCGCGCTTAAAACTGACAAATGCGTTAATTTGGGAGCGAGCAGCAGATCGTCCCAATTTAACGGGAGATTTACAATTATCTGCCCAGAAAACAGAATTTCGTTCTGGTGGTTTTTTGCCTGCTTTTGATTTCAAAGCCACGCTTGCAGGAGAATCTCCTGATAACTTTATGTTGAATGGTAAGCTATATTCTAACGGTATTGGTCCCATTCCCTTTTATAGTCGTTGGGATGGAAAGCGATTAAGGGGAGAAGCCCGCTGGCCGAGGCAATCTTTATTAGCCTTTCAATCTTTAATTCCGCCAGATTTGGGGATTACCGTGCTTGGTGGAACTCTCTATGCTCAGGCTGCTTTTTCCGCAGCAAAGGGGCAAGGATTGCTGGCTGGTGGTCATTGGGTGGTCAAAAATGCGGGTATGTGGCTGAAAAATGGGGAAGTTAATGACCTGGATTTTGTTTTGCCATGGCGTTTACAGGAGGACACGTGGCAATTAGGGTTGGGATCGCCCGTCCAGTTGCGGATCAAGGCAATTAAGGGTCTGTTTGATATGCAAAATGTAACAGCCGATCTGCTAGGATACTATCCCGCAACAGACAAACAGCCATTGACGTTGACCAATGTGAATGTAGATATGCTGGATGGAAAATTGGCGATGGACCAATTACAGATCCCACAAAAAGAAGCTGCGGTATTGCGGTTTAACAAACTGAATTTGAGCAAATTATTTGGCGTATTGAAAGTCAAACAAATGGCGATGTCAGGAAAGATTTATGGTGAATTACCCGTATTATTAAACGATAAACGTTGGATTATTCAACGAGGATGGGTATCCAATGAAGATTATCTGACATTAAGGTTGGATAAGGACACAGTTGATTCTATAGGAAAAAATGACTTATCGGCAGGTATGGCAATGGATTGGTTGCGTTATTTAGAAATCGATCGGTCAAAAGCTTACGTTACGCTCGATAACTTGGGGATCTTAACATTGCATTCAGAGATTAGTGGAGTAAATCCCGTGGTGGATAGAAAACGTGAAGTCAGGCTTAACTATCATCATGAGGAGAATATTTTTCAATTATGGCGTAGTCTGCGTTTTGGCAGCAATCTGGAAGAATGGTTGCAGAAAAATATATCTGTGATAGGTGGGAGTGATAAATGATAACAAATATTGGATTCAAGTTGCCAACAGCAAGAATGAGTGTAATGTGGATCAGCGTAGCTTTGTTCAGTATGGCATTGATGGGCTGTCTCAGGCTGGAAGTGGCGACACCGGATAAGCCTATCAACATCAATATGAACGTGAAAA
Organism: Xenorhabdus griffiniae; assembly: GCF_037265215.1. NCBI lineage: Bacteria > Pseudomonadati > Pseudomonadota > Gammaproteobacteria > Enterobacterales > Morganellaceae > Xenorhabdus > Xenorhabdus griffiniae. Next base: position 2,245,249 of record NZ_CP147737.1, read on the forward strand.
TTGAGCATGAAATTCATATTAAAGTTGACAGACAAATTGAAGATATGCTTAAAAATAACTCTAACTTATTCTAAGGGCTAACACATGAAAAAAGTAGGAATAATATTTCTGTTAAGCCTGTTATTCAGTTCTTTTGCTAATGGCATGACGTTAAATGAAGCAAAACAACAAGGGCTGGTGGGAGAAACATTCAGTGGCTATTTAGCACCAGTAAAAAATGGCCAAGAAGCCCAAACAGTAGTGAAAAAAATTAACAATGAGCGGCAAAAGAAATATGCAGAGATCGCGGCTCAAAATAACATGACGACAGAGCAAGTTGCCAGGATGGCAGGAGAGAAGTTGGTAAACCGCGCAGCTTCAGGCGAATATGTCCTTGGTATCAATGGTAATTGGGTGCAGAAATAGGGGGAATGATTCGACTTGGTTTGACCATAGCATTAAAAATTTTTATCAATCGCCTGTTAAAATCTTCAATTTATGTGCTATATAATTAGTTGACATTTATTGTGCTTTTCAAATGAAAGAGAATAATATCTTAGGAACAGCATATGTTACAGCATATAGTCAACACTTTTCGTTTCTTTGTTTTTCTGTGTTTTTTATTACTGCCATCATCTTTGATGAGTGCTGGTTCTGTTTATAATATGAAAATGGAAGAAAAATACTTACAAAGCACAGAACAGAGAAACAACATAGATTTTAAAATTGAAGAATCAAGTGGAAACTTAGCGAATTCAAATAATAAGAAAAAAAGCAATTCAAATGAAAATAATGATGCTTCAATAAATCATGATCTAAACTCTATTAACCAAAATATCCAAATTGCAGGGAACATTCTATCATCTTCACCTTCAAAATTAGCGGAAAAAGTAAAAACCTATGCTTTGGGTAAATTTAACAGTACCGTATCTTCAGAATCTCAAAAATGGCTATCCCAGTTTGGGACTGTCAGAATCAACTTTGGATTAGATAAAAAAGGAAGATTAGAGAATAATTCACTCGACCTATTACTACCACTTTATGATAATAAAACAGATAGGTTATTTTTCTCACAATTAGGTTATCGTAATAAAGATAGTCGTAATACCATTAACGTCGGTTTAGGTGGGCGTTATTTTTATCAGAACTGGATGTATGGCCTGAATACCTTTTATGACTACGATCTAACGGGCAAAAATCAGCGCCTTGGGTTGGGTGGAGAGATTTGGGGAAATTACATTAAACTTTCTGCTAATACCTATTATAGATTAAGTAATTGGAAAGACTCACGGAATTTTGTCGGTTATTATGAACGCCCTGCCAACGGTTATGATATTAATGGGGAGTTTTTCTTACCCGTTTATCCTCATCTGGGCGCCAAACTGACCTATGAGCAGTATTTTGGCGATAATGTGACTTTATTCAATCGTGACACGAAACAGAAAAATCCTAACCTGGCTAAATTGGGGCTGACATACACGCCAGTTCCGCTACTTACTCTGGGTGTGGATTATAAACAGGGAGAAAGCGGGCACAGTGAAACGCAGTTTTTGGCGAATTTCAACTATAAACTAGGAGTTTCCTTGAGCGGGCAGTTATCACCAGAAAATGTGGCAGCGGCAAGGACATTAGCGGGCAGCCGTTATGACCTTGTAGAAAGGAATAATCATATTGTACTTGAGCACCAGAAAAAACCGATTGCGCAATTGTCGTTACCGGAAACTATCGTTGGATACAGCCAGGAACAGCACGAAATTACCGTCAAATTATCATCTAATGCTTTTGTTAAGCAGATTCATTGGACAACCAATAAAGATTTTGAGTTGCGTGGTGGAAAACTTTCTTCCCGCGTCGGCCACACCATAAAAATCACTCTGCCAACCTATTTATCCGGCGATAACCAAAATAACAATTACCCCATCTATGCTCTCGCTGAATTAGAAGATAACCAAAAATCAGCACCTGTCGAAATGCGTGTAATTGTCAGGCCATTTATGCTGAAAAAACAGGAAGGGACTTACTTTACCCCTGCGGGGCCACTGCCGGCAACGGGGGATAAAAAGGATGGATATATGTTTAACCCCGTGATTACCTTTGATACGGTCAATGGTGCCCCAATAAAAAATGCTACCATTAACCATGTTCAGTGGATCACCGATCCTAAAATCGGACCGGATTCTGGATTGAAATGGATTGATTGGGAAACATCAGACTCTATTACACTTGATGAGTATGGGCATTTCAAACGAAAACCAATATTAGTGAGTACCCGACCACATAAAGATGTCAAAGTGTACCTGCAACTGAATAACCAGCCGCCACAATCCGTGGGGGAGGTCAGCTTTGATAAGAAATCAACCAGTTTCCACATTGATAAAGTTGAGGTTTCACCACCTATACCGTCGCAGATAGCCAATGGTTCCCAGACTTACACTTACAATGCTGTGATATTAGATGCTAATAACAATCCTGTAATAAAACAGAAAATCGCTAATGTGAATTGGAGTAAAGATAAGAACCACGATGGGCTTATTTGGAACCCACAAAATGGTGATGTCACAACGGATGAAAACGGGAGATTAACGGCAACCCTGGCCAGCACAGAGGCAATAAAAGATGTCACGGTTTCGCTGTCCATTGAAGGCCAACAGCCTGTTTCTGCACAATTTCCGGTGACCTTTACTGAGGATACCCAAGATTATCAGGTTAAAGGGGATATGCAGGTCAGCCCGTCAGGGACGTTAACGGCAGACGGTGTCCAGAAATATACCTATATGGCGACAATCATAGGTATTGATAAAAAAAACGTTTTCAAGAAAAACATTCCGAATGCGATATGGAAGATAGAGCATCCCGCTAACATGCCTGAACTTACGCTAGATCAATCAGATAAGACAACCGATGACAAAGGACAATTAACGGCACACTTAGCCAGTACTAAGGCAGTTCAGGGGGTTGTCGTTTCACTCACGGTTGGAAACCACAATCCGGTACAGGCAAAACGGGCGGTAGATTTTAAACCGGAACAAATGTCAGTAACAGTGACACCATCAAGCCCAAGATTAGTAGGTAATAGTTATACTCTGACAGTGAGTGTTAAGGATACTACAGGTAAAAATTCAGAGGCTGGTAAGACAGTTAATTGGACTATAAAGGCGCCTGACCAGACAGCGGTCACGCTTACCTCAACAACCAGCACGACTGATGGTAATGGTAATGCCAGTACAACGTTGACCAGTACGCAGGCTCAAACAGTGACGGTAGAGACTTCTGTAGAAGGTTCTGAAATCAAGAAGTCTGTGGATTTGACGTTCAAATGGCCAACAATTCAGAAAATAAAGTTAAAACAAAAAAATGGGAGCATTCTTCCAGGTGGGGAATATGATTTCACAGCAACAATATCAGGTACTGAGGCTGATGATATTGACAAATATAAGGGTAAATTTGAATGGATACTCAAGACTCCAACAGATAAAGGACTCTCTCTTTCACCGCAGGGAGAAATCAGTATTTCACCGAATAGCGGGACATTAACAGCGAAATTAATAAGCCAGAAGAATCAGCCTGCTGTTAAAGGCGCTGTTGTCTGTTTGACAATTGTAGGCGCACCTGCCTCTGAACTTCCGAAATGTGCCGATCCTGTCGATTTTCAAATAGAATTTGAAATTAGCCATGTTGAAGTTTGGCGTGTTAATCGGGCAGGGAAAGAAGAAGGATTTGATCCCAATAAACCATTACTTGGTGATGGAAAGTCAGAATATCAATACAGGGCGCTGATCGTTGAGAAAAAAGGTAATAAAAAGCCAATTTCTAATTATTCATTCAGTGATGTTACGTGGGTTAGGGATCATTCAGAAGTTACGGATCTAGAATTACCTCAGCCTGAATGGGATAAGGCAGATAAGACGGATGGAGACGGGTATTTACATGCAACATTGAAGAGTAGAGTAGTGGGAGTGGGGATTGATGACGTTGCAGTAACATTAAGTATGGATGGGTCAGATGGAAATACGTTATCCCAGCCTGCCAATGACAAAGTAAGTTTTAAGGTTGTGCCAGTGCTAGCAGCGATAAAGGTCTATAAGTATAATTATAAAATAGGAACAGTGGATAAATCCGTTAGCAAACTTTTTACTGAGCAGGAAAGGCCATATAATATCTTTAACCAATTGGCCGCTGAATTAAAATCAGTGAAAGGTGAAGAACTCGTTGAGCCTGGGGATACTGCCGACTATAGCCTGCAACAAGACGGAGGGTGGCCTGCAATAAATGTAAACTCTCAAACCGGATTGGTTACATTTAACAATACAGGGCACGGGAAAGTTATTCTTGATATTACGAAAAAAAATGGAACAAAGCGTCAATATACTTATACATTTTTTCCAAAAATGTGGCTTATATCTATACCGGGAGCTTACAATAACACCTACCCATTGAATGACAATAATAATTGTGAACGTCCAATAAAGAGTGATCAACATAACCTATCACCTCTTTATTCAGAACTGATTTCAACAGGAACAGGAACGGCATTATCTGATGAATTTCCGGACGCCTATAAATTTGGTATTTTGGATGATTTAAATCATATAGATAAAACGACTTATATTAAAATGCTAAAATCTCGTCAAAATAATGGGGGTTATTTAGCATATGACACAGCTACTGGTAAGGAAATACCGAATGATGATCCTAGAAAATCAATAGTTGCATATATTTTATGTGCACTGTATTACAATTAATCAAGAATATAATATAACAAAGGGCAATGTTTCACATCAAGCCATGTAGATTTACCCATACTGTATTTACATTTATTAATGGTTCATCTACTCCTCGATATGATTTCACTAATATTATTAAATAAATTAGATCAGAAACCATCCTCAAAAATACTGTGTGGTAAAAATAAATTCAGGTGATAACTTTTAATTATCACCTGATAATTATTTTTCATTATACATTTAACTTGGAATTTAGCTTAATATAGTAGAGTTCATAGATAATAGTTATATATTTTTCATTCACGCAATGAGGTGTATTATGTCAGAAGAAAAAAAAAGTCATTTACAGGGTAGTAGTACTCCCACAATAGATACAAAATTATCAGTAACACCTGATACCACTTTAATTTACGGTCAGCAATTTTACCTTGATGTGACATTAACAGCCAGCACTGGTAATTTACCACAGGGGTATTTTATTAATGTCACCGCAAAAGTCGATAGTGGTATAACAATAGCTCTACCGATGTTTAAAGTTGTAACATCGGGTCATGAAAATAGTATAAATTCCGGACTATATAGCATAGTAATTGATGATTATGATGATAATACCATAAAAAACGGTAAAGTATCTTTTACTGTTGATCTAAAGAGTAGAATGAACAATAATTCTATTTATAACACCACATTTAGCTATAACGTAAAAAAAATACTTTTCTATTCTTTGCAATTATTGCCTGACAAACCGGTTTGCGTTATTCCTAAAAAATATTCTGATCCAAAATTCAATGATCCTAATGATAAATATATTCGGTATGAAACACAGTTATTAGAAGATACAGGGAGTTTATCATCAAATATTCCAATGAAAAAAGTGCTGGTTTATATTACATCTATACCTGGAGGTGATTTCAGTAAGGATATTATTATTACATCTGATCCAGATTCGAACGGTCCAAATACACCGCTAATAATTTATACGCCTGAAACTGTAGATGGTGTAACATTTATTAATATTACAAGTAATGAGAAAAATGGAAAAATAAGCTTCCGTGTCTATCCAAATAATAAACCAAAGGACAACAATAGTAAGGCTAATTATAAGCCGACTTTGCTTTCTTTGGGGTGTGTGATTTCAGGACTGGAAAGGTATACGCATATGGCAGAAAGTGTATGTTTTATTACTCCCAGACCGATTTTTAACTTCGATGATTTAGATCTATTATTGATCCCTAGCGCCAATGGTGGTGTAATAAATCGTAGGTCATCAGATGAGATTACTTTTGAAGTTATGATCCAATCTTATGATAACCCTAGCTCAGATGATAAAATTTTATTTTTCACCAAAGAAAAAGACCATATTCCTGATATTAATAGCTTAATATTACCCATTTACAGTATGCAGACAGGAGAAGAAGCTAATTATTCTTTTTCTATTCCTTTTGCCAACTTTAAACCTGATGAATGGACGGAGATTTTTTATGTGATTACTAACACAGGAAATACGCGTTATTCAGGTGGACAGCAGATTAAATACTCAGGTGAAGATGCAGACTTTGTACCATCTGATGGAGTAAAAAGAACCTATAATAAAGTTCAGGTTTATTCCAGTTTGGCTGATTATAAAAATGACCCACAGTTAGAGCAGGCAGGGGAAGAAAACACATTATTCTGGGAGAATAGTTATACCACCAGAGTGGAGTTGTCAAATTATATTAACAATGGCGGTAATGATGCCTATGTAAAAATAACAGCAACTAACGATCCAACAGATGATAAACGGCCAAAAGTGGGAGATACTGTATATGTAAATATGTACGTCAAGTCGGGTAATAAGAATTTTTTCCACAAGTTACCTGACACAAAACTTTCAGCGACTCTAGATACTGTTCCGGCAGATAATAAAACATTATGCTCTACAGTGATCCCAATTAAGCACCCGTTATATTATGGGATAAGATCTTATACTGACGGTTCACCCGCATTCGTTTATTTTGAGTATTATACGATGGATAAAAATAACAAGGCAACGTTTAGTCATTATTGGCGCGGAATGACGGACACCTCACTGCCTGGATTGGACGATGATTGATTTTAATTTTCACAGTAAATAAATTCATGTTTTTTATAGTATTAAAATCAACGAACCATATTTAACCTATAATATATTTTTATTCTTAACTGAAAACCACCTTCTGTGGTGGTAGTCAGCAACAGGTTTTAGCTCTGCCTTATTGGCTTTTGGATTTTAAAGTAGCAGAAGTGGTAGGGGTTTATTTTTAGGGATTTTAGTACGCCCCTCTGGGGCGAAATCAATGCCGCCTTCTATGAAGGCGGATTTTTACTAATATATAGCGTTCATAGATGACATTTATATATTAATATTGTGAGAATGTAATGAACGCATCCCAACCACTTGGCCTTTGGTACCGTGCTGGAATTGAGAGATGAGGCGTGGATCCTCACAGATTTCCGGCCTTATAGTGCCTAAAGCGGGAGCCTGTTGCTCCCTGATGACTGGAGGATCCACTCATGAAACATACACCTTTTGGCGTCGATATTGCAAAACATTTGATGCAGATTCATTTTGTTGATGAATACACCGGTGAACTCATTGATAAGCAACTGAGGCGAAATGACTTTTTAACGTTCTTCAGTAACCGTGAGCCTTGCCTGATTGGCATGGAAGCCTGTGGCGGTGCGCATTATTGGGCACGGGAGCTAAGAAAGCTGGGGCATGAAGTCCGTTTGCTTCAGGCTAAATTTGTCAAAGCGTTTCGGATGGGAAACAAAAACGATGTTCAGGATGCCCGGGCTATTTGGCTGGCCGTTCAGCAACCCGGTAAATCGGTCGCTGTCAAAAACGAAGAACAACAGGCCATTTTGTCGTTACACCGGATGCGCTACCAGCTAGTGAAATTCAGAACCTCGCAAATCAATGCGTTGCATGGCTTACTGCTGGAATTTGGTGAAACCGTGCATAAGGGAAGAGCCTCACTGGATAAAGCGATGCCGGAGGTGCTTGAGCGGCTAAGGGAAAAACTCGCCCCATTCCTGCTTGGACTCCTTGAAGAACAATACCGTCGTTTGGACGAAATCGATGAACAAATTGACCTGGTGGAAAAACAACTGACGGCGTGGGCAAAGCAGAATGCTGATTGTCAGCGAATTATGAAAATTCCCGGAGTCGGTGTCTTAATTGCCACAGCCGCCATCGCGACGATGGGCGAGCCCAGCGGGTTTCGGTCGGGCAGGGAATTTTCGGCCTATTTGGGCCTGGTGCCGAAACAAACGGGAACGGGAGGCAGGGTCAAATTACTGGGCATCAGCAAACGGGGAGATACCTACTTGAGAACCCTGTTTATTCACGGTGCTAGAGCGGCCACCTTACTCACGAAAACCCCGTCGCCGTGGGTGACAGAACTGAAAGAACGACGCCCAACCTGTGTAGCGATAGTAGGCATGGCTAATAAGCTGGCTCGTACCGTTTGGGCACTGGTTGCCCATCAACGGGACTACCAAAAAGATTACGTCAGTGTGAGGCCTTACTAAGGCGCTTCACTGGTCAACTTTAACTTGTAACACAACAAGGATGAATGCAGAAAGATTGCTGAGGCAAGGGTAACGATGACAAAGACAGGTAAGACCGTGACTTGCTAAACCTGAATAGTTCCTTGAGCATAAAGCTCGTCAGGAGAATGAGGAGCAAGCCAGCGGATTACATCGAGGCCCGCAGTTTTGGCTGCAATAAGGCCGGATATAGAGCTGCAACCTACCGTCGATGTCAGCGTGGTTTTTGTCTTGCAAACGGGATGCGTTCATATAGATGAACTATGTCAGAAACAAAAAAAAGTCATTTACAGGGTAGTGGTACTTCCTCAATAGACGCGGAGCTATCAGTAACACCTGATACTACTTTAATTTATGGTCAGCAATTTTATCTTAATGTGATATTAAAAGCTAATACTGGTAATCTACCAGTAGGGTATATTAATATCACTGCAAAAGTCGATAGTGGTATAACAATAGCTCCACCGACATCTAGGGCTGTAACATCAGGTCATGAAAACAGTATAAATTCTGGACTATATAGTATAGTAATTGATGGTTATGATGATAATACCATAAAAAATAGTCAAGTATCTTTTACTATAGCTTTAAATAATGGTAGTAATAATATATACAATAAGAATTGTAGCTACAATGTAAAAAAAATACTTCCTTATACTTTGCAGTTACTGCCTGACAAACCAGTCTGTGTTATTCCTAAAAAATATTCTGCACCAACACAACAGGATCCAAAGGATAGGTATGTTCTTTACAAAACTCAATTATTAGAAGATACAGAAAGTTCTGGAAAAAAAACACCAATAACAAATGTGCTGGTTCATATTACATCTAAACATGGGGATGATTTCAGCAAGAATATTATTATTACGTCTCATCCAAAATTAGGATTACAACCAACAATTTACTCTCCCACCATTGAAAATGGTAAAACATTTATTAGATTGATGAGTGATAGTCATGATGGAACAATAAAATTCCGTGTCTATCCAAATAATAAACCCAAAGATGGCAATAGTAAGGCTAATTATAAGCCGATCTTGCTTTCTTTGGGGGTGTATTTTTGGTCAGGAAAGGTATACGCATATGGCAGACAATGTATGTTTTATTACTCCTAGGCCGTTGTTTGACACAGATCTCCTAGAACCATTGCTGATGCCTGATGCTGACGACAGTGTAATAAAGGGTGGACCAGAAGATCCTACATTTGAAGTTACTATTCAACCTTATGATAACCCTAGCTCAGATGATCATATTTTATTTTTCACTAAAGAAAAAGATAAGGTCCCTGATATTAATAGCTTAATATTACCCATTTATAATATGAATGATGCTAACGAGGTTAAATATTCTTTTCCCATTCCTTTTGCCAGCTTTAAACCTGATGAATGGGAAGGGCTTTTTTATGTTATTGCTAAAAAAGGAAATACTCGTTACTCAATGGGAGAGATGTTTAAAGTTTCAGGTGGTAGAACAAGCCTTATACCGTCAGATGGAATAGAAAGAACTTATAATAAAGTTCAATAGAGTAATGGTTCTTGTGGTTAAACTAATATAAAGTCTGTTATTTTATATTTAGCGTATTTCAAAAAATAGTGCGCCGGAAATAGAGTGAATACCCCGCCGCATAACCAGAATAATTGAAGTTTGGAAGGCAGTGAGAATAGACATATTTCGTCGAGACATTGGTTGAAAAATTAAAAAGGTACTGATTATGATTGATAAAGAAAATATATTACAAAATGCTGTCCTATCGTCAGTTGTTCTGTCCGTGCCTCATCGTTCAGATGTGGTTATTGGGCAAAGTTTTTATCTTTATATTACCATGATGTTCAATGGGAAATTACCTTCGGAATTAAATGTTAATTTAACAGCGATTAACGGAATAACTGTAGACAGTTTGACTAAAGCCACTCCTGTTACTGGTATAGAAAATGCTCTACGCTCAATTGCTTATTTAACTATTGATGATGACAGTACTTTAAAGTCCGGAGACACCATTGCGTATAAATTAGAGATATCTAATTTGCATACGCAAGACATACATTATACTGCTAATTTGATTGATGCAGATTCTCTTAGGCTGTCAGTCGATCAATATATTTGTGAAGTACCATACACAGAGACTCATATTGATAATCAAAATAAGAATTTTATTCTTTATACTGCGAAATTGAAAAATAGTAATGGTAAGGAAATGATAAATACACCGATCCAGATTTCCTCAGTTATTAAAGATAGCCTAAATAATAAGGTGATTATTACTACGGATCCGGATGATGGGCAATCCACTCCTGTGACTCTTTATCCCATTGAGGAATATGAACAGGTTGTTATTCCTATCAATAGTAATCACCACGGTAAAATCAGTTTTCGTGTTTATCCAAAAAAGAATCAACCCATTACACTGCGGTTAGAAAGCGAATTGCCTGGGCTTGAAGTCTATTATGCAGCACCTTCTGTCTATATGCTGAACCCTAAGCCTGCCGATCCGCGTGAATTGCTTCCCGTCCCGATAATAAATAACTTGAGTCATGGTCAATTGCAAGCATTTGGCTCAGATTATACATTTGATGTAACCGTTGAGCCTTATACTAATTTGCATGATGATGATAGTATTATATTTTTTATTGATGACAAACCTGTTTTACCCATTAAGATGATAGCGCACTCAGATATCCCTGATCACAGTTTTAAACTGTATTATGATCTGTTTCCAAAAAATAATATAGTACATCTTAATTACGTAATCGCCCCTGTAAGCGGGAATAATAGATATTCAAAAAAATTACCGATCACCTATATAGGTGGTGGTGAAAATAAACCGTCAAATAACATTGAACGTGTTTTTGACATGCCTGTTGTCTATGCTAGTTGGGCAGATCCTAATAGTCAACCACCGTTAAATCAGGATGATGACAATTTTATACTGGAATATGGTTCAACTATTAATAGTTCTTCAATCGCTGGCTATCAGGAAGAAGGAAATGAAGGTTATGGGCTATTTGTAAAAATAATAGGAACAAATGATTTTACGGATACAAGCAAACCAAAATTTGGCGATACCATTCATTTCACAATGTACCTTAATGGTGATTCAAGTGATGATTTGAGTAATGATGACCAATATAAACAGATCAATGAACCCTTCTCCACGGTTATTAACCATGTTCCTGATTATGATGGCGGTAAAACATCCACAACGGTTATTAAGATTAAATACGATTTGTTGGTTAACTTTGCGAGCAGTTCAACTTATGGAATGCCAGTGATTTACTTTGAATATTACATTGATAATGAAGGTGTGAGGCAATACAGTCATTATTATTATAGCCAAATAGAAACTGTCGGCGAATAATAAGAGTGGCAGAAGTGAATTCAGTTCATCTTTTATATATTTATAATTACGGAATTTTATGGAGTGAATAATAATGTCATCTAAGAAAATTACGACTTCTATAAAACTAGGTTCAGATTTAGTCATAGGGGAAGAATTTATTCTCGACATCTTTTTAACATCTGATACACCTATTTCTAGTGATGCAAGTGTCGAATTGACACCTTATGGTGGTATCGGGTTGCGTAGACATGTACCTCCAATCGTATTATCTGATAATAATAGAAAGGGAACGATTTCTGTTGAATTACGTGTTGATAATAATATTGTTGAAAACAATGAAATTACATTAGATATTCAGCCAAATTCAGCAGCAATAGGGTTTGAAAAAATCAGTGTATTCTATTATGCCAAAACGCTTGATTTTTCATCAGTTCAACTGGCTATCGGTGCTGATTATTTAGATATGCCGACAGAAGTTAATGACCCACCTGGTGGACGATATTTTGTGAAGGTGGGAACAGTAAAAACCGCAATAACAAATAAGGATAATACAGTCAAATTATCTGGTACACCTGTGAATATACTTGATACGCCTGACAGGAATTTTGATAAAGTGGATTTTTATCAGGATGATAAAAAAACGAAAATTCCTATCAGGAAGATTGGTAGTAAAAGAGGTTTCATCATTAACACAGATCCTCATGGTAAATTAAATTTTTATATTTATGCCAGACAGGAAAGTTCTGTTGTTCTGACTCTTTATTCACAAATATTTGGTGCAACAGGAGAAATTTCAGCTGATAAGACGCTATACATTTTGGATAGTGATCAAACGGATGTCAATTCAATGGATTCGTTATCGGCTCCAGTTATTGCCAAAGTTAATAATGGAGTTTTACACAATGATGGTAGCTCTTTGGACTTTTCTGTTAACATACCACCATATGATAATGCGTCGGGGGGAGATACGATATTTTTCTTTATTAATGGAAAAATGATTGATAATCCTCACCGTTTGTTAGATCCAGACTATCTTGGAACACCTTTTATAAGGTTACCTTATGGTGTTTTCAATGAAAATAAAGAAAAGGTTAATTTTTACTATAGTGTTATTAAGGAAAGTGCGGATAGATTAGTTTCGGATTCTCTAGAGTTTACATACACAAAGTATATTCCTCCAGCAGATAATGTTTATGAAAAATGTTTGGTTTATTCGAGTTTAGGAGTAGGGAAGGATAATTTAATTACGGAAAGTGATATTATAAATTACAAGACTATCTCTCATTATAAAGAGAATGCCAATCATGAGGCTTTATTTGTTAAGATTATAGGAACAAATGATCTAAATGATAAGACTAGAATACCTTTAGGTAGTGAAGTGACTTTGAATTTACATATTCATTCAAAGCTCACAAAGTTAGATAAATCTTTCGGGCAAAAGAGGATGCCAATGACAGCTGGTGATGATGGCGTCACTAATTATGTCATCTTTGGTATACCACAAATCTATCTTGAAGGAAATGATGAATTTGATATTTATAATCAAGGAAAAATTTATTTCTCTTATACTGTGAATATAGATAATACGAAAGTTATTAGTCAGATATGGAAAGGACAAATCAATGTCGCTCCTCCTGATGAAATAATTCCAATAGTAACTGGATATCAGCCAATCGGTGACGAATATGAAATACTTACAATTCAAATTAATGATAAACAGACATCTGAACAAATTAAAAATACGCCCATCTCTTATAAAATAGATTCAGCCGTAAACATGAATAACGTGTCTGAAATTGCTTCAAACTCCGATACGATACAATCAATGACTACAAATGAATACGGGCAATTTAAAATAAATCTTCAAGGGAAAAAGGGAGGATATGGCACTATAACGGTTACAGCCAATAATCTTGTTGGCAGAATAAAACATACTATGGGACAATATTAAGGAGATATTAGCAATGGCAACGAAAACACTTTCTTTTCCGGATATAAAAAATGGTTGGTATGTTTCGTATTTCTTTCAAGTGTTAGCTGGATATGGCTATACAGTGACAATACAAGATAGTGTCACCGGGAGTACTTACGCTACTTGGGAAAAACCGAACAATGGAGATGATTCTCCCTATAGTAATACCCATTCATTTTGGTACACAGGACCAGATGGAAAGCTTATATGCAATGTTGATTGCCCAGAAAGCATTCGCCTTGATAATACCTGGGCTGAAAGTATTATAACTCCAGATTCGGGGGAACCAACTTTGGGAAGAACCTATTGTGTAGCTTTTGAGGATAATGGCATTAAGCATAATGGCACAGACTACAGAATCGAATACAATAACTTATTTCTATGTCTGGTCGGATGGTCTCATTATCAGGACGATCCCAACGAATAAATTATCCATTTTGTAATTAAAAATTATTTCTAGAAAGACTTGAACCGTTGTGTGAAGCCTATCCGATCTATACGCATTAAACTTCAAGTTGCAATTTACAATACGCTATGAAACCTGATTTCTCCCCCGCTTCGCGGGGAGAAATCACACGCATCTTGAAGCTAGATTGGTATAAATATTCCTGCTAAATAGCGTTTCAAAATGATAGGAGTATTCCTTACCCTGCGTGCCACGCGGGGTGAGAAACTCCAACATCTGATATTCTCAGTATTATGAAAACCTATTTAGTTTTATAAGGGCTACAGCCAATAATTTTGTCAGGAGCATAAAATGAACTATGAAATAATATTGAGGGGATATTAATAATGGCAAGTAAAACACTTTATTTTCCGGATATAAAAAATGGTTGGTATGTTTCATATTTTTTTCAGACGATAGCTGGATATAGTTATATCGTGACACTACAAGAGAATGACACTGGGCATAATTACGATATCTGGAAAAAACCGAATGATGGAGCTGATCCTGCTATCCGATATTCCAATTCATTTCTATATACAGGATCAGATGGGAAGCTTATATGCACTATTGATAGTCCGGAAAGTCATCGACTTGATAATACCTGGTCTGAAAGCATAATAACACCAAGTTCGGGAGAAAAAACGCTGGGAAGGAGTTATTTTGCAGCCTTTGAGGATAATGGTGGAATACTCGAATACTGTAACCTTTATGTCTGTCTGATAGGAGCGCATATTGCTGGTACAGTGGAAATAAAGCAGTAAAATGTAGTACTTGACTTTTTCGAATAGGGTTTTAAGCAAAGCTACATATCTATAACATGATTGCTGCCATTGTCAATTATTGAAGATATGGATAAGTTTTTATTACTTCAGGGGGTGACCGTAGATTTGAGCGCGCCATTGGGCGCGCCAACTGATCTTAATTTCGTGATATGTTATCGAACAATGTTAAGCAACGATTTTTTCAGATTGCTTCTGTCCCATTTTCGCTATGATATCATCTATCGCGTCACGGGCATCTTGATGTGTCTGGTTAGCGGATTCGGCTCCCTTAGCTAAGCCTTCAGCAAATATAAATTCCACATCTGTAATGCCGATAAATCCAAAGAAAGTGCGTAAGTAGGGTGTCACCAAATCTGTTGGACTGTTTTTGTGAATGCCGCCCCTGCTGGTCAAAATAACAGCGCGCTTGCCTTGTATTAACCCTTGTGGGCCTTTTTCAGTGTACTGGAAAGTTACACCAGCACGGGCGATCAGATCAAAATAGGCTTTTAGTTGAACAGGGATTGTGAAGTTATACATTGGTGCGGTGATGACAATAACATCATGTTCTTTTAACTCTGCAATTAACTGATCTGACAGGGCCAATACTGTTTTTTGGCGTTCTGTCAATTCTGCATCGCTTGGACGCAAGGCACTGACTAACTCTCCGTCTAGTACTGGAACTGGGTTTTCAGCCAGATCACGTGTGGTAATGTTGCTCTCTGAATGATCAGCTAACCATTTTTCAACAAAGTAGTTAGCCAGTTTATTGCTTTGGGAATATTGTGCCAGGATGCTGGATTTCAGAACCAGTACGTTACTCATTCTCTACTTCCTCAGTTATCTACAACCCAAGTTACCTAAGATACTAATAACTTCATTGATAATATTGCTTGTGAATCATATTTTATATAGAGAATTGTTCAGTCAATAGCTCAATATTTTGAGATATTCATTCAAATTTATTGAATCAAGCGATGAATTGGTGAGGGGAGTACGTGAGATCACTCAAGATATGTTACACTTCTAATATCGTTATGCCATAAAAAAACAATCCTCTGAGCCTGCAAAGACAGCGCTACTCAGTTAAAAAACGTCACAAGGATTTATCACGTGAAATCACCTTTGACAGCACCATTTGCTGAATTATTCGCTGAACTTGATCACACACCGCTGCGCGATCAGTTCCGTTTAAAAAAACGTCTGCATGGAGCAGCAAAAATTAAGAATCAAGTCTCCTTGCAGGCTGTAGCACAATCCATCGCTGCGGATATAGCGACGGCAAAACAGAAAATTATGAATCGCCAGGCTGCGTGTCCTTCGATTCAATACCCTGAAAACCTGCCGGTTAGCCAGAAGAAAGACGATATCTATAAGGCTATTCGGGATAATCAGGTTGTTATCATTGCCGGGGAAACCGGTTCAGGTAAAACAACTCAGATCCCCAAAATCTGCCTTGAATTGGGAAGGGGAGTTAAGGGGTTGATCGGCCATACCCAACCCCGTCGTTTGGCAGCACGTTCGGTTGCTAATCGTATTGCGGATGAACTGGAAACACCGCTTGGCTCGACGGTTGGTTATAAAGTTCGTTTTAACGATCAGGTCAGTGAAAATACGCTGGTCAAATTGATGACTGACGGTATTCTACTGGCGGAATTACAGCAAGATCGCTTGTTATTGCAATATGATACGTTAATTATCGATGAAGCCCATGAACGCAGCTTAAATATCGATTTTATCCTCGGTTATCTGCGCCAATTACTGCCAAAACGCCCAGATCTAAAAGTCATCATTACTTCTGCAACTATCGATCCTGAACGCTTTTCCCGTCACTTTAATAATGCCCCGATTATTGAAGTATCTGGACGTACTTATCCGGTAGAAGTGCGTTATCGCCCCGTAGCGGGTGATGAGCATGACAGTGATCGCGACCAGCTTGACGCTATTATTGATGCAGTGGATGAATTAGGGCGTGAAAGCTCAGGTGACATACTGGTATTTATGAGCGGTGAACGAGAAATTCGTGACACGGCGGATGCCCTCAATAAGCAAAATTTCCCACATACCGAAATCTTGCCACTTTTTGCACGGTTATCTAACAGCGAGCAGAACAGAATCTTTCAACCCCATGTTGGCCGCCGTATTATTCTGGCCACCAACGTGGCGGAAACATCCTTGACTGTACCTGGCATCAAGTACGTGATTGATACCGGTTTTGCACGTATTAGCCGATACAGTTATCGCACCAAAGTGCAGCGCTTGCCGATAGAACCGATATCGCAGGCTTCTGCCAATCAGCGGAAAGGGCGTTGTGGCCGTGTTTCGGATGGGGTTTGTATTCGCCTTTATTCGGAAGAGGATTTTTTATCACGTCCAGAATTCACCGATCCGGAAATCTTGCGCACTAATCTGGCCTCCGTTATTTTGCAAATGACCTCCATTGGGTTGGGGGATGTCAGCGCCTTCCCGTTTGTTGAAGCGCCGGATAAACGTAATATCCAGGATGGAGTTCGTCTGTTGGAGGAGTTGGGGGCTATTGATCCGGAGTCATTGTCAGAAGGGGGTTATCGACTGACTTCAATGGGGCGACAATTGGCTCAGTTGCCTATCGATCCCCGCTTGGCACGTATGGTACTGGAAGCTAAGGTACATGGTTGCGTTCGTGAAGTGATGGTGATTGCTTCTGCATTGTCAATTCAAGATCCACGGGAACGACCGTTAGAAAAACAGCAGGCTTCTGATGAAAAACACCGCCGTTTTGCGGATAAAGATTCAGATTTCATCGCCTTCCTGAAGTTATGGGATTTTCTGGTGGAACAGCAGAACGCGCTTTCCAGTTCCCAGTTCCGTAAACTTTGTCGGCAGGATTATCTGAATTATCTTCGTGTGAGGGAATGGCAGGATATTTATACTCAGCTACGGCAGGTTGTGAAAGAAATCGGGTTGCCGATTAATAGCCAAGAAGCTGATTATCGCAGTATCCATGTTGCCTTGCTGACAGGGTTGTTATCCCATATTGGGCAGAAAGATACGGATAAACAGGAATATACCGGTGCACGCAATGCCCGTTTTTCCGTTTTTCCTGGCTCTGGGTTATTTAAAAAACCACCAAAATGGGCGATGGTGGCTGAATTGGTGGAAACCAGCCGCTTGTGGGGACGTATTGCCGCGCGCATCGAGCCTGAATGGGTAGAGCCATTGGCGGCTCATTTAATCAAAAAACACTATAGTGAACCGCACTGGCAGAAATCCCAGGGGGCGGTAATGGCAATGGAAAAAGTTACCTTATATGGTTTGCCAATTGTGACGGGGCGTCTGGTCAATTACAGCCGAATCGATCCCATGTTATGCCGCGAATTATTTATCCGCCATGCACTGGTAGAAGGCGATTGGCAAACTCGTCATTCATTTTTCCGCGCTAATTTGAAATTACGTGAAGAAGTAGAAGAGCTGGAACATAAATCTCGCCGACGAGATATTCTGGTGGATGATGAAACCTTGTTCAGTTTCTATGATCAGCGCATTGGCAAAGACGTTGTTTCATCGCGCCATTTTGATCGTTGGTGGAAAGTTGCCAGCCAGGATCAGCCTGAATTGCTCAACTTTGAAAAGAGTATGTTAATCAAGGGAGATGCAAACAAAGTCAGTGCGTTGGATTATCCAAATTACTGGCACCAAGATAACTTGAAATTCCGTTTGAGTTACCAATTTGAACCGGGAACCGATGCTGATGGCGTAACAGTGCATATTCCTTTACCGGTATTGAACCAGGTCAAAGATGAAGGATTTGATTGGCAAATTCCGGGCATTCGCCATGAATTGGTTGTTGCGTTGATTAAGTCATTGCCAAAACCAATACGTCGTAATTTTGTTCCGGCACCTAACTATGCGCAGGCATTTCTGGAGCGTGTGACACAACCTCAGGCCCCTTTACTGGATAGCCTTGAGAAAGAGTTGCGTCGCATGACGGGGGTGACAGTGTCACGCGATGACTGGCAGCTAGAACAAGTACCTGATCATTTAAAGATCACATTCCGCATTATTGGAGAGAAGAAAACGGGTGAAAAAAATAAATCGTTAGCGGAAGGCAAAGATCTGTCTGCATTGAAACTGAAATTGAAAGAAAAAGTTCAGGAAACGCTTTCCGCAGTTGCAGATGATGGTATAGAGCAAAATGGATTGCATATCTGGAGTTTTGGAACATTGCCTGAATGTTATGAGCAGAAGCGTGGGGGCTATTCTGTTAAGGCATTTCCGGCATTGGTGGATGAGAAAGACAGTATCGGTATTAAACTATTCGAAACCGAGTCCGAACAACAGAATGCTATGTGGGAAGGAACGCGCCGCCTGTTATTGCTGAATATTCCATCGCCGATTAAATACTTGCATGAAAAATTACCAAACAAATCTAAACTGGGGCTGTATTTCAATCCATATGGAAAAGTATTGGATTTGATTGATGATTGTATTTCCTGTGGTGTTGATAGATTGATCGCAGAAAATGGTGGACCAGCTTGGGATGAACAGGCATTTTCCAGTTTGCATGATAAAGTTCGTGCTAATTTGAATGACGCCGTGGTTGATATTGCCAAACAAGTTGAGCAAATCCTGACTGCGGTCTTTAATATCAACAAGCGCCTGAAAGGGCGGGTGGATATCTCTCTCGCACTGGCGTTATCTGATATTAAAGAACAAATTTCTGGTCTGGTATTTAATGGATTTGTGACTTCCCACGGTTGGAAACGTCTGGCAGATGTCTTGCGCTATTTGAATGGTATCGAACGTCGATTGGAAAAATTGGCGGTAGATCCTAATAAGGATAGGGCGCATATGAGCAGAGTTGAACATATCCAGCGTCAATGGCAACAATGGTTGGCAAAACTGTCTGTGCAGCAGAAGCAGTTAACGGAAGTAAAAGAAATTCGTTGGATGATTGAAGAACTTCGGATCAGTCTGTTTGCCCAACAATTGGGTACTGCGTATCCAATATCGGATAAACGTATTTTACAGGCGATGGAAAATATCGCGTCGTGATAAATAGGGGCAGTTGTGGCTTACAACTGCCCAAAATACGCTTAAAAGGATCCATTACTGTTTTAGTTACAACATACTAATTTAACTCACTAACATCCCCCACTTAACAACATTACTATCAAATAGGGGATAACTATCATTTACTGATATGTAAAAGTGATTGTTGCTGTTGCATCTGCTTTGCCCGGCTTAATTTCTGCTTCCGTTTGGATATAACGGGCAATTAATGGAATGGTTATATTTCCACCAGACTGTGTGGAGCCAAATACAACGGGAGTACGCATCGTTACGGGGCGGTTTTGATACAAAATTTGTAAACCAACTCCTTTTGCGACGTTGTCAATATTGTCCAAGGCCCAGATATCTTGGGCATTCCAGCTTACCGAACTGCCATCCAGCATCAACCCAACATCGACATTAGCATCGCAATTTATATTGATATCAAAACGTTGCATTCCCGCTGTACTATGAATACCCCGAAAATCACTTTTTTTAATATCTCCCATATTGACTAAAATCATTTCTTGATTGAGAGAACAACCTTTAGTCACGATATAGGTATTCGATAAATTGAAAGTGTGAACAGGAATGTTGTGACCTAATGTAGCACGAGTCAGTTTCGCCGAGTTAACGGCTCCAGAACCCGTTGTTGATGCAATCTTGATTAGCTGTACCGTCAAATAACCCCATGACTCACCGCAATATTGTTTTTTCCATCGAGATTGCGGCGATGAAGGGCAAGTGAATGGATAGGTCGCTGTTCTGGGTAGCCAATCAATACCATAACCGTATCCCCAGGTATTAATGCGGATGCCAACTCCCGGAACACCGGATTCATAAATGGCATCCTGATTATAGTTTGCAGGTTTAAGGTCAGGTTGTTCCCATATTGTAGGCAAGGAAGTGTCGCAGAGGGCGATATTACCTTTTTCATTCACCTGCTCCAGACGTATTTCTTTGATAGTTGTTCCGATAGGATGGTTTCTGGGAATTGTAATCGAACCAAAAGAAACTGGAGTCATACCAGGTACAAAACCCGCAGAATATTGGCAATGGTATTTAGCTAAGCTAGAAAAACTACTCATCGTGCCGATGAGAAATGTACTTGCCAATAATAATTTTAATTTGTTGGCCATAGAATAATTTCCACTATTTTTATATATATGCATTAAACTTCAAGTTGCTATTTACAACACTATGTGAAGCTTGATGTCTTCCCGCGAAGCGGGAAGACATCACACGCATCTTGAAGTTAGATTGGTATATGCCATTTGCAAGAGATTATTCGCAAGAAGCTTCAACCATATACAAACCTGAAGCAGGTTCGTCATCAGAGAGTTGATAGTTGGCATAACACTCTTGTATTTCTTTATATCCCCATTTAACCCATATCCGGCCAGATTTAGGTATACCACTGAGATAAACTTGCCCATCATTACTGACAATTGCGCTGTTGGAAGCATCAATATCATGCTGTTTTTCCAGTGTCGCAGTTGCACCAAATGGGATCGCTTTACCTTGATGAGAAAGTATCAGTAAAGCACGATAACCAATACGAGTCTGGAAATTGGCCAGTGTCAATGAGCCTTGGGTTGGAATAATAGTTTGCGTATTGATATCAATATCAACATTGTTACCCATTGAATGCGTATCTAGGGCAATACGGTTTTTCCGATAACTACTGGCATAAGGCACAATGGCATAGCCTTTCCAGTCAGTTTTGATACCGATATGGTTTTGCACTTTGACTTCTGAAGCACCATTGGCGCGTACTAATACCGATGTATCCCCTAAAGGTTGGGAAAGGGTGATACCATAAGGATGGGCAACAATCCCGCCATTTAAACCATAAGTAAGTTGCCTGGTATATTTGTCATAATTGTAACCAGCGCTGACCTGGCCATATGTTCCTTTATATTCAGCGTTGATATTTCCGCCAACGCTTTGATTACGGTCAGTATAACTTTGCTGAATGCTATAAATCAGATTGTTATCTTCAAAAGCTGTACCATTTAAGCTGACTTGATGAGACGTGTCACTGCTTTTGTTGCTGGTCATGCTATAGCTTACCCAACTATTTTTCAGCCAACGATCAAAGGGAACCTGCACACTGAATGAAACGATTTGCTCACTACGATTTGATCCAGGGAAAGCGCTGTGAGAATAATTCAAGCTATAATTAAACGAATTGTAACTTGTGTTATAACCCGCACTGACATTTTTTTCGTAGCCTTTTTGATGCCAATAATCTTGTTGAAAAGCCGATAAATAAATGGTTCCCCAATCCCCAAGGGATTGATTGATATGTAATTGCAATTTACTGCGCTTATTGCTGCTCCTTCCATCGATTGCAGGATTTAACTCATTCGCTTCTTTAAAATCGTAAAAATTTTGTGTCGAGTAACGATAGCCTGCGAGAGTGAGGTTAGTGCCTGTCTGAGAGAGATCTTTGGCATATTGGAAACGGTAAGATTGGCCATAATTGTTGGAGTTCGACATTAAATTGGTTTTGGCGTAAGTCACATCAAAAGAAAGGGAACCCCAGTCAGACAGACTATAGCCTGTCCCCAAAGCAACGGATTGATAATCTTTTGCAATTGTGCTTCCCCCATAGGCAGTGACACGATTGGAGATACCATAAATCACCGTACCTTGCATGAAATAGGGGGTTTTTCCGCGGTGAGAATTAGACTGGTATTTCCCCAAAGTCAGTGAATGTCGCAGGCTATTTTCCCGTAACATAATCGGCACAGTGGAAAAATTTTGCACAGAACGATGTTCTTTCCCATTAGCTTCTTTGACAATAACCTCTATATCTCCGGTTGAGGTTGTTGGATAGAGGTCATTGATAACAAAAGGGCCGGGTGAAACGTAGGATTCATAGATAATGTAACCATTTTGTTTGATGGTGACTTGAGCATTGCTTTGGGCAATCCCTCTAATTATTGGTGCAAAACCTTTTAGACTATCGGGCAACATATTGTCATCGGAAGACAATTGCATTCCGCGAAACTGAAAGCTATCAAATATAAGTGAAGGTGTGTAACTGTCTCCAAATATTAATTGGCTTTTCAATGCATGAATATCTCGTTGCAGATATATATTAATATTCTGCCATTTTTTATTTTGACTACTGTAAGTGGAATAGTTGCGCAAACGCCACGCATCCCAATTAACGCCCGTTCTAAGGTTGAGAAAATGGTTTTTTGTCGAACCTACTTGATCATCCTGCCAAGTCATGGAGCCACTATAGCTATAGTTGACTAACAGAGACGTTAATCCCTGATCCCACAAATGAGGTGGCACGTAGTCTCTTGCCTGACTCTTTAAGGCTGCTTGGGGAATACTGATATCCAGCCGTTGATGTTTGAAATCGAAAGACGTCGATGCAGATGGAATATATTGACTGAGATCAACAAGCTCCGTTTCTGGCGGCAAAGTAAGTAGCGTAGGGGATGACTCAATATTCACCCCCATTTCTCTGAGTTGTTGTATCTTAATTTTGGGAAATAGCTTGTTATTAACGATAATAAAATCGACATTTCCCGTATCTACTTTTTCTCGATTAAGATAAATATCTACCCAATAACGTCCGGGAGGTTGCTGATCATCTTGAGTAAAGATAGAGAGATCAATATCTTCAAAACCTGAATGGTTTTCCAGTGCATTGATATTGAAATACTCTTCTGCGTAAGCCTTATTGTTATACATCCAAAGAGAAGTGGTTAACAATGCACAAATCGGCACCTTACAATATAGACAACGCAAGCGTAGCTTGATAAGTAACGCCCAATTACCAGAACTATTTTGTTGAAGATAATGACGATAGCTATTCATAATAAATTTTTAATTTTGATATACCTACTATCCTACAACTCACGTCTTTCTTCTGGTGTTACGCCACCAAAATCATTAATCGTTTTCCAGGTTACTCGATTGATATTTTTAATAGGGATATCCCAACTCTCTTGTTGAAACGGTGGGATCATTCCCGCAGATTTAATCTCGTAACTTTCTACATTATTGCCGGTGGTTAGCTCAGAAAAAGAGATATAGTAAGGCGTTGGGTTTTCTGCCATGAGTTTGTGTCCATCGGTTTTGAACTTTAGAGCCTTATAAGCAATACCGGCATTACCGGCGAGGTTGGCAGGGCGATAGAATAACTTAAATCGAGATTTTACCGTGATTTGCAATTGATTCTGTTCTGATTTAGTTGTGGCAGGAATAGACTTAATATTGAGCCAAAACAAAGATTCTTTGTCATCAGGTAATCCATTGCCAATTTTAACTATTCGTAAAATATTCTCATTCTCTGCTGTTAATTTAAAAAGTGGGGGAGTGATAATAAAAGGGGTTTTAGTTTCATCACCTTCACCTTCAACCCATGATTGAATGAGGTAAGAGATGCCAGCTTCTGGATTGTTAATAGAAATAGAGGCTTCTTTCTGGTCACTAATATAAACAACACGTGTGCCGCCAATAACGACGCCAGCAAAAGAGATATTCGTATTGAAAATGCAGATAAAGATAAAAATTAAAATGCGAAAGTATTTCAAAGCGGTCGCTCCAAACAATATTTAGACCAGAGTGATATTGTTTTGGCTTCCCTGCCATAACTTCCTTTGGTTATAGGTAGTTAGTTATAGACAATAGTGAAGTTAGCGACGGCGTCACCCGCACCTGGAGTTACGGTTTCAGCTGTTGCTATGTATTTGGCAACAAATTTCAACTCTTCTGTCTTTCCATTTGAGAAATATTGAGGGCGTGAATTTTTTGCCAAATTGATCAAGGTATTACTGTCATCTTCATAAAGGGCAATTGCGACACCTTGAGCTGGATTATCTCCACCATTACTGTTTAACGCCAAAAGTCGGTTACTGGCTCTGTCTGGTTGGCCGTCAAATTTGACCTGTGCTTGTTGATAATCTTTCGGGCAATCAGTCAATTTGATACTAAAGCGAGTAGCGGCAGAAGTGCTATAAGCCCCAGCAAATGAACTTGAGCTGATAGTTCCCATATTTACGGTTTGATTAGCCGAATTTGAATCAACTTTACACGCAGTGGCGGTAATTTTGCCCGTAAATTTAATTTGACCATCAGCAGCATGAGCTGCGGACATAAATACAGATGAAACAAATAAAGATGAAATAATTAGCTTGATTTTCATTTTTTAATATATCCCACCTCTGAAGAACGTATTCGACAGAGAAACCGATTATTGAGTTAATGTTTGTTGCGTATATGAATACAACAACGGATTACTTAGTTTACTTCTGAAAATAGCAAAGGGCTTTCTCATCAACAGATGAGATAAAAATATAGTAGCGAATAATTAACAAAGTTCAAAATAATAACTTGACTAATCTCATAATTTGAAGTTTTAAGCTATTAAGAAAAAAATAATAGCATTGTTATGCATAACATAGATTTTTTTCTAAACATCAATGAGTTTTTGTTCTGTTTTATAAGATTAATTATTAATTGCTGACATTCTGTAAAAATAAAAGTTATGCAATACATATAATATGTTCGAATTTTGCTTTTTTGTTAAAGTTTTAACTAAATATTATGTATTTATTATTTGTTTGTAACGTGTGTTTTATTTTTCAAATTTTGTATCTAATTATTTTAATTATGTAAGAGGTTAAACCTATTCATAAGGCAAATGAAAATGAATTGCATTTGCTTTAAGTTAATTTTTTGTTAATAAAGTCTTTGTGATAAATACCCAGACATAGTTTAAGTTCTATATATTTGAAGAATGTGTCAGCATAAAAACAAAATTAATTCTTATGATTTGATTGAAAAATGATCTATATTTTAATTTTTAGTTACAACATACTTCTAGTAAGCACAAAAAAATAAACTCTCTACAACATCATCAATATCAAAAAGAAAACTAAACAGCACAATTTTTATAAACGATGAAAACATCAAAGAAATACAAATTCTCTCTCAAATTACCTGTTTTTATAAATCAGTAACGGATAATAGTCTGTCGCAAATAAAAACCGGCACAAAGGCCGGATTCTTTGGAGTGATTGATATTAGTGCATTAATTGCCATGTAGACGGGAGCGCTATCAAGAATAAAACCACAATTATCGATTTTTCTATAACAGTTAATGGTACTTTTTCCTGATTTTGTCTGCGTGCGTACAGAAAAACCAGCAATCCAGGAACATATAACACTACCGAAAGTAAGAGGTTCATTAGCCCCGAAGCATAGAGTAGCCATAACCCATAAGTACAAGAACCCAACGCAATAAAGAGTAAAGCACGGCTACCACGTTGAAAGGAAACTTTCACTAAAAATGCACCGACAAGAAAGTAGGGGACAAGGATCATCTCAGAAGCAATAGAGAGTAATGTATTGTAATTACTGCCACTTAACCAAATTAAAATCAAAGAGAGTTGAACCGCGCCATTTGTGATCCAAAGTGATGATTCAGGTGCTTTCTTACAATTTTGTTTTTTGAATACCTTAGGGAATGAACCGTGTAAGGAAGCGATAAAGGGGACTTCTGCTGCCATGATTG
Source organism: Xenorhabdus griffiniae (assembly GCF_037265215.1). Taxonomy (NCBI): domain Bacteria; kingdom Pseudomonadati; phylum Pseudomonadota; class Gammaproteobacteria; order Enterobacterales; family Morganellaceae; genus Xenorhabdus; species Xenorhabdus griffiniae. The sequence continues at coordinate 2,271,612 of NZ_CP147737.1, forward strand.
TCCAGCTTAGGTAAGCACCACAAACAGAAACAATCAAGCCAGCTACAATCACAATTTCACCCGCCGAACCCATTAACCCAACCATTAAAGTTGCCATAGAAGGGTTACGCATAGCCGCTAACTCAGGTCTGGTGACTAATCCTAGTGAAAGCAGGGTAACCAGCACATACACCCCTAATGCTGAAATAACAGCCAGCACAGTTGCGATACCAATATCCTGGCGTCTTCTGGCTCTGGCTGAAACAACAACTGCGCCTTCTACGCCGATGAAAACCCACAGTGTAATTAGCATCGTATCTTTCACTTGCTGCCAAACAGGAACGCCCATTTCAATGCCGCTGAAATCAAAAGAAAATACATCCATTTTGAACGCGATGACAGCTAAGATAATAAATAGGGTTAATGGTAATAATTTTGCCATTGTCGCCAGCAGGTTAACCCCCGCAGCTGTTTGTACACCACGCAATACCAGCCAATGCACGAACCAAAGTAAAATAGACTCACCGATTAACGATTGCCAGGTATTGCCATCACCAAAAATTACTGCGTGTTCGGTATCGGTGAAAAAACTTAACGCGGCAAAGACAATAACTAAATAAGAAACATTGGCAATAATGGCACAGAACCAATATCCCCATGCAGAACAGAATCCAACTAACTCACCGAAACCTTCTCTTGCATAAGTAAAAATCCCGCTATCCAAATCAGGGCGCAGTCGTGAGAGTAAAAGTAAGGAAGTGGCCAAAAAGAGAATACCTATACCCGTTATTCCCCAACCAATCATTAATGCAGCAGGGCTACCTGCTTGCGCCATATTTTGCGGTAAACTGAATACGCCGGCACCGACCATAGAACTGAATACCAGTGCGGTCAAAGACGTAAGGCCTAATTTCTTTTCCAAAGATACGTTCCTAAAAAAATATAATCGACACGATTAGCCAGAACATTTGTTCTGAATATCGAACACATATTGGACATTTATTGCATCCATGCGATGGATTGCGAACGGATTTAGTCGATAAAGCTAAAAACAGGGCGATTCTACGGAGTGAAAGGATTGTATGCAATGGTTGACTATGCAAAAAAATATAAATTTTATGCATAAAATTCTGTAGAGGAGTAAGAAAACAAATTACGGATAATTTTTCTAATGTGTGTTATTGCCTGAATAAACATAGAGATGATCACAAGATAAGCACCTTAGATAATATTAGTCATATATTTTACTCTATTGAAACAAATAACAAACAATTATGTATACCAATCCAACCTCAAAATGCGTGCGATGTCCCCCCGCAAAGCGGGAGAGACATCAGGTTTTATATAGTGTTGTAAATTGCAACTTGAAGTTACATGCGTATAAACAGTATTAATGAAAAGGAAGGATAAACAGGATAATTTGCAAATCAAGCCGCAATATAACGTTATTGAGTTGTTAATTTTTAAGAAGTTAAAAAAGTAAATAAATTATGAACTAGCAAAAAAATTCGATAAAAAAGGCACAAATGTTCTTTGTGCCTTTTCCAAAAATGACAGAACTATCTATATGATTATTTGAATAAATCTGCACTGATGGTAACGTTACCACCATTAGACTGCCACTCTCGTGTGATATGGTAGTATTTTGCGCCTTTCTCTGCTGCACGTTTAGCAACCTGGTAAGAAACCTCTGGTGCGGTAGTGTAATAACCAGAAAAAGTAACGGAATCGAATGGTGCCATCAAAGCGGCGGAGGCTTTATTCAACTCTTGAATTTTTGTACCATCAGGTAAAGTTACAGTGTAACGACCACCTTTTGATGACTGGGTTTCAAAAAAGCGACCAACTACATTGCTTGTTGACGTTGAAGAAGCAACGCCTGGAATCTCAACTTTCTTGGCTTCCTCTCCGCCTTGAGCCAGAGCTTGGCGTCCTGCATCAGAATCGGCTGGGATCACCGCTTCACTAGACTGAACCTTACGTTTTGGTGCGTCTTCTTTATAAACATAGGCTGTGACGACTTGGTTTCCGCCATTATTCGGTGCAATATCACGGACGATAAAGAAAGAGGCTGCATCTTTCTTTTTAGCTGCCTTAGCGAGAGCTTCTTTCAGATCAGGATCAGTCGGGAAATAACCATTTACTGTCACAGTATCGAAAGGCTCTAAAGTGATAGCCTCAGCTTTAGGTAACTCTTTGATGCCACGATAGATACGATAGTTAGGTGTTTTATCTGCTTTTTCCGCATCTTTGTGGTACAAATCGGCGACAACACGCAAATTACCTCGTCCATTAAGATCATCAAGACTTTGAATATAAAAACTGTCAGCGCCTTTTTTATCGGCCTGACGGGAAACCGCATCCGCAGCTTCATAAATTGCATTAAAACGACCAGTAACTGAGATCCGCTCAAAAGGTTTAAGCTCTGCCGCTTGTTCTGGAGTTAATTCTTTAGCTGCATGTGCAGCGGTCATCGTGGTTAGTGCGAACACCGCAGTCGCGATGATCGTTGTCTTCAGCTTCATAAAAAATCCTTTCGCCTTGCGCATTAAAATATTTATAACGTGCTGAACATTGTTATGCATCACATAGAACGCAATTATTACATGTAATAATGCCAATTGTCGCAAGAAATTATGCCCTCTAAAGAAACGATTGCTAGCTTTTAGTATATGACACTAAGAATTTTAATAAATATAGTAAGTTATACGAGCTAAATAATTGTTTACATTAACAGGTCATTTTGTTTTTCTGATTTTATGATAATTCGTTGACATTATTTTCATTAAGTTACTATTTGGTATTCTATTGATAGGTTTTGCTGATAGCAGCGATAAAGTCAATCTAATCGTTAAATAGGCATCAACAAGGTAATAATCAGCCATATTTCATTCTTAAAGAAGGAAACATTATGCGTATTGGTGTACCAAAAGAGCGACTTTCCAATGAAGCACGCGTTGCTGCCACACCATCAACCGTGGAGCAATTGCAGAAATTGGGGTTTGACGTCACAGTTGAGACAGGCGCAGGGCAACTTGCAAGTTTTGGTGATATTGCTTATCAAAAAGCAGGCGCTGATGTAGCAGAAATCCACCAGGTTTGGCAATCAGATATCATTTTGAAAGTAAACGCCCCTGAAGATGATGAAATTGCCTTAATGAAAGAAGGTGCTGCGCTGATTAGTTTTATTTGGCCAGCGCAAAATCCAGCATTAATGGCAAAATTAGCCGAACGTAAGGTCACTGTTTTTGCTATGGACGCCGTTCCACGAATTTCCCGCGCACAATCTTTAGATGCCCTCAGTTCAATGGCCAACATTGCGGGTTATCGTGCCATTGTTGAATCCGCCCACGAATTTGGTCGTTTTTTCACGGGACAAATTACAGCAGCAGGCAAAATACCACCAGCTAAGGTTATGATTATTGGCGCAGGGGTTGCCGGATTAGCGGCAATTGGTGCAGCGGGTAGTCTTGGTGCGATTGTCCGTGCTTTTGATACACGACCGGAAGTGAAGGAACAAGTACAAAGCATGGGGGCTGAATTCCTGGAATTAAATTTCAAAGAAGAAGCGGGCAGTGGTGATGGTTATGCAAAAGTGATGTCAGAAGCTTTTATCAAAGCAGAAATGGAACTATTTGCTGCACAAGCAAAAGAAGTTGATATTATCGTGACAACTGCATTAATTCCGGGGAAACCGGCACCACGGCTTATCACAAAAGAAATGGTTGATTCCATGAAACCTGGTAGCGTGATTGTCGATCTGGCTGCTCAAAATGGCGGCAACTGTGAATACACGCAAGCCAATCAATTGGTTGTGACAGAAAATGGAGTAAAAATTATCGGTTACACAGATTTACCCAGCCGATTGCCGACTCAATCATCACAACTTTATGGATCAAACCTGGTCAATTTGCTGAAACTACTGTGCAAAGAAAAAAATGGCGAAATCACCATTGATTTTGATGATGTTGTTGTTCGTGGTGTTACTGTCATTAAAGAAGGTGAAATCACCTGGCCAGCTCCACCTATCCAAGTTTCAGCCCAACCAGCAACGACCAAACCGACGTCAGTAAAAAAAGAAGAGAAACCAGCAGAAAAGCCTAAATCTCCGTGGCTGAAATATGGAGCACTCGCACTGGCGATAATTTTATATGGTTGGTTAGCACATATTGCGCCAAAAGAATTTTTATCTCATTTTACGGTTTTTGCCTTGTCCTGTGTGGTGGGTTATTACGTTGTCTGGAATGTCAGTCACTCATTGCATACACCATTAATGTCCGTCACCAACGCGATTTCCGGGATCATTGTGGTTGGCGCCGTACTGCAAATTGGGGAAGGGGGATGGGTAAGTTTCTTCTCATTCATTGCCGTGTTAATTGCCAGCATCAATATTTTCGGTGGCTTTACAGTCACTCAACGTATGCTGAAAATGTTTCGTAAAGGATAGGGGGTAACTTATGTCGAACGGAATAGTTACAGCTGCCTATATTGTTGCTGCCATTTTGTTTATTTTCAGTCTTGCTGGACTTTCCCGTCACGAAAGTTCCAGACGCGGTAACATTTTGGGTATCGTGGGTATGGCGATTGCCCTGATTGCCACGATATTAGGGCCTGATACTGGCAAAATTGGCTGGATTATTTTAGCGATGGTCATCGGTGCGGTTATTGGTATTCGTCTTGCCAAAAAAGTGGAGATGACTGAAATGCCAGAATTGGTGGCTATCCTGCACAGTTTTGTCGGTTTAGCGGCGGTTCTGGTTGGGTTCAATAGTTTTATCACTCATGATAATTTTGCCAGCGCTATTATGGAAAACATTCATCTGACAGAAGTTTTCCTTGGGGTATTTATTGGTGCTGTAACCTTTACTGGCTCAGTTGTCGCATTTGGTAAATTACGTGGGAAAATTTCTTCCAAGCCATTGATGTTGCCACATCGTCACAAACTTAATTTGGCAGCATTGATCGTCTCCTTGCTCTTAATGTTCACCTTTATCAAAACAGAAACTGTTGGCTTACAAGTTTTCACCTTGCTGGTGATGACAGTTATCGCGCTCGCTTTTGGCTGGCATTTAGTGGCCTCAATTGGCGGGGCAGATATGCCAGTCGTTATTTCCATGCTGAACTCATATTCAGGCTGGGCGGCTGCGGCAGCCGGTTTTATGTTAAGTAATGATTTGCTGATCGTCACGGGTGCCTTAGTGGGTTCTTCGGGGGCAATCCTTTCTTATATTATGTGTAAGGCGATGAACCGTTCCTTTATCAGTGTCATCGCGGGTGGTTTCGGTACAGATGGCAATTCTTCAGGTGATGATCAAGAGCTAGGCGAGTACAGAGAAACAACTGCGGAAGACGTCGCTGAACTGTTAAAAAACTCCACCTCAGTCATCATTACCCCAGGCTACGGTATGGCAGTTGCGCAAGCTCAGTATCCTGTTCATGACATTACCGCCAAATTACGAGAGAAGGGTATAAATGTTCGCTTTGGCATTCACCCCGTTGCGGGACGGTTGCCAGGTCATATGAACGTATTACTTGCCGAAGCTAAAGTTCCTTATGATATTGTCTTGGAAATGGATGAAATTAATGACGATTTTGCTGAAACGGACACGGTTTTAGTTATAGGAGCCAATGACACCGTAAACCCAGCCGCTCAGGAAGATCCTTCAAGCCCTATTGCCGGAATGCCAGTTTTGGAAGTCTGGAAAGCACAAAACGTTATTGTATTTAAACGTTCGATGAATACGGGATATGCCGGAGTACAAAATCCATTATTCTTTAAAGACAATACACAAATGCTGTTTGGCGATGCGAAAGAAAGTGTAGAAGCCATCCTTCGGGCTTTATAACTGAACGGGGACCAGTTTCCAAAGAGCTTCGGGTTATAAATCCGAAGCTCTTTTCTTTAAAAAAGATAGATAGATTCTTTTGTCTACTAACATTGATGAGTCCTTTCAAAGATTAAATATCTGCTATGTAAAGTAAAGAGGTGGGAATTTGGATATATGATTGTCTGGTCCTTTTCTTACAGTACCATCGTCATTTACAGTAATATCATTATAATGTTGATAAAAGGTTCTGCGGGGATATCCCTTTTCATATCTGAATGCGTTTTCTGAAAGGCTTCCAGCAGAGTATTTCCCTAAGCCAACAGTTTTTGCTTCTTCAAGCAGAAGAGGGTGGAAACCTTGGTTTAACTCGCTGTTCACGAGACGTTTTCCTTCTAGATTATGAAGGACATGGAGCAGCTCATGAAATACAATACATGCATTTTCTTTTACCCTTTCGTCCTTGCGCATTTGATTATTTTGTCTAAGATTGCAATAAAAATCAGATTTCGTTCCCAGATAACTGCCAGCGTAATGATCTTCTTGTGCTTTAACGCCTGTATATTGGGTATTGAGATGAATAGATAACTTAAGTTGTTTACTTCTTAATGCTGCGTCGATACGCTGAAGCAACTGACGGCCTGTTAACGATGATTTTATTTCTTCCATTGCCTCATTAAGCCACTTCATTTGTTCACTATTATAGCTAACAAAAGAAACACCTTGATTATTATAAAACCACTTCATCCTGAAGTTTTCTTGATAATGAATTTCATTCTTGTGCGGTTGCAATGATAATGTCAAAACAGTAGGACGTAGCATATGTGTCTCCTTAACTAACCCCAATTTGGGGTGGATCGAAATTTTCTTTTATTTGTTTGATATTTAAGTTTTTTGTTATAAAATGGTCAGAAATACTAGCTAGAATGTCATAGGTGTGTAACTTTTACTTAGACCCAGTTCAAAAAAATTGGTGTGACCAAAAAATATTAGCTCTGTTCAGCCATCAAAATCGTTTGGGTATCTAGTGTTACTCTGTGAATGGAGTTTTTTTTATAAGAGTTGAAACGTAATGCGCTGCATTCATATATTGAATGCAGCGCATATTACATATATTAACAAAAGCATCTTGAGGATTAACTACATACCTCAAATATACCAAGCCATTGTATGATTTTTTCTAGATAATTAACTTATTTTCTTCCTTCATAATAAGCTTGATAGGCTTTCTTTCCATTATATTCACACGCCCCATTTTGTCCGACTTTTCCTTTAAAATACCATTTAATACCATACTTTTCAAAGTAATTTGCAAAATTACTTGTAGGATTAACAACATACATTTGATACAGGTTACCACCAATATTTACTGGTCTTTCTGCATTCTCACATTTACTTAATGCCATAGCATTACTACTCAACAAAGCACCTGCGGCTAATGCCCCAACCGCCAATAATTTCTTAAACATAAACATTCTCCTGTAATATTTCAAAATTTGCTATTTAAATATATTGCTTATAAAGTCTTATTTGATAACGCACGCTAAATCTAAATCACCATCTGATGAAGTTGCAATTTCAAAATTTAAAAACTTATTATATTTTTATATCCTGGATTAGAAATACAACCTCCATTATCATCATTTGTAATCAATAATTATTTATCTATTATTTTCAAGATGGAAATAAATTATTGTAAATTGCAATATAATGCATAATAACAATATTGATTTAATGCAATCTAATTATCCACTTATTAATTAAGTTTGAATATATTTTATGAAAGGTTAACATGTAGTTATCAACAAGATGAAGAGAACTTATATGGTCATGACTATAATTTGAATTTTAGGGTAATTCTTTTACTTCATGTGCAATCCTGCTCATCTATTTTCACAATGGACAACTACTTCTATGCCAAGAAATAGATCAAAAAAAGCACAAACCCCGTTAAAATAACGAGGTTTGTCAATGCTCTGAAAGCCTTATAAATAAGATGGTCTTTAGTTGGATTTTAATGCTTGTTACTTTTAGTTACCTTTATATTGAGCAGCCCAAGCTGCAGTTCCATTATATGAGCATTGGAATGAAGGACCTTGAAAATACCATTTAATTCCATCACTTGTAAATGTATTAGCAAAAGAATTATAAGGATTAACTACATATCTCAAATATACTCGTCCATTATGTGATTTATCTTGAGATGGGCATTTAGCAAGTGCCGTAGTTCCTGCCGATGCACTCCCAATTCCTCCAGTTAATGCAATACCTGCGGCTAATGCCCCAACTGTCAATAATTTCTTAAACATAAACATTCTCCTGTAATATTTCAGAATTTGCTATTTAAATATATTGCTTATAAAGTCTTATTTGATAACGCACGATAAATCTAAACCACCACCTAACGACATTGCAATTTCAAAATTTGGAAACTTATTATATTTTTATATTCTGGATTAGAAATATAATCTCCATTATCATCATTTGTGATCAATAATTATTTTTCTATTATTTTCAAGGTGGAAGTAAATTATTGGAAATTGCAATATCATGCATAATAACAATATTGATTTAATGCAATCTAATTATCCACTTATTAATTAAGTTGGAAATATTTGATAAAGATAGATATTAAAAAAGGGGATATTATAAAAATAATGGATACTATAAATTCGATTCATCCCACAATACCGATATCACCTGTTATTAATATGCAGCGGTTAACCCGTGTTTATCAACAGGGTGGAGAGAACCCAATACCCGTTCTAAAAAATATAACGACACAAATTTATGCTGGTCAGAGTTGCGCTATTGTCGGAACATCAGGTTCAGGTAAAAGCACCTTACTAAACATCCTTGGTTTGCTGGATAAACCCACCACCGGTGAGTATTTTCTTTGCGGTGTTGATATGTCAACAGCTGATACTGATCTCAGAGCCAGAATGCGCAATAAAGAAATTGGTTTTGTTTTTCAAAGCTTCCATTTATTAGCCGGAATGACAGCTACAGAGAATGTCGCTTTGCCGCTTCTTTACCGCGGTATTCCTGCCTCACAAGCTCATAAAATTGCCAAAGAAAAACTGCATTTGGTTGGTCTCTCACATCGTGCTACTCACTATCCGGCAGACTTATCTGGCGGACAGCGACAACGCGTTGCGCTCGCCAGAGCATTGGCCGGAGACCCCTCGTTATTACTGGCTGATGAACCTACCGGCAATCTGGATCGCCAAACCGCAGAAGAAATTTTATTGCTACTTTCTTCTCTTCATACAGATAAGGCGATGACGCTGGTCGTAATAACCCATGATGCTATGGTTGCGAACCATATGCAGCGTGAATTACGCATCATTGACGGCCAATTACATGAAACCAGAGGGATAACAATACATGCATGATAGCAACTATGGCATGTCGATATTAATGATCTGGAGAGAAGCCTGGCGTAACTTAATGGCAACAGGGAGAAGCACTCTGCTGGCTTTATCGGGTATTGCTATTGGTTGCGCTTCTGTTGTGGCATTTGTGAATACCGGACATAACGCGACACTGGCTGCGTTGAAAATGTTCAGCGGGCTGGATATCAATGTCATTACAGCAGATCTGAATTCCTATAATCATGGGATTGGTAGTGAGTCAATTACAATGGCCGATCTGACAACTGCTATTCCGGGGTTATCTTCTGCAGCCCCCTGGATTTATTATCCTTCGCCCGGTCGCTATAACGGGAAAACAGAAACCTTTACCATGATAGGCTCCTCTGCGGAACTTGAGGAGGTTATGCAATTGCGACTTCGTTATGGCCGATTTATCACAGATTATGATCAGCATTCTCCTTATGTGGTCATTGGTAATGAAGTCGCGGTTACCCTGGGTGAAGGGGAGCCATCCCGTATACTTGGCAAACAGATTCAGCTTGGCAACTATTTATATACCGTCATTGGTATTTTCGCTATAAAAGGGCAAAACCCTATCTTTCCTTTTTCGCTAGATTCAGTGGTGATTGCGCCCATCAATGCCATGCGTAAAATCTCACCCAATACCGATTTAAATGGCATCATTGCTCGCACGATAACGACCGCAACCACAGAAAGTGATGCGAAGGATTTATTGGCCTTGCTCAAGCGCAAGTTTCCGGCAGTTGATATTAATGTTCGGGTAGCCCAACAATTACTAAAAGGGCAGACAGAACAAAGCAAAACCTTTTCTTTTATGTTGATCGGGCTAGCGGGTATTTCGCTGCTCACCGGCGGTATTGCAATTTCCAATGTGATGCTGATGAACGTTTCCGCCCGACGAAAAGAGATCGGGTTACGTATGGCTTTGGGAGCAAGAACTCAGGATATCCGGCGGCTTTTTTTGTATGAAGCAGCAGCCTTGACTTTAGCCGGCGCCATTCTTGGGACACTGGCAGGTATTATCGTCGCTTTTCTTTTTGTCCTTTATTCTGGCTGGTCATTTTCTTTAGCCCCTTTATCTATTCCTTTAGGGATAGGTAGTTCAATCATGGCGGGACTTATCTCCGGTTTTTATCCCGCACATAAAGCCTCTCAAATGGAACCCGTACAGGCATTACGTGATGATTAAAAAATATTTTCTTTATGGCGCTCTGACCTTGTTTTTCTTTTTTCCTCAAACAGTGCTCTCTGCATCTGAACAGGAACGAGAACCTGATTACAGTTTGCATCGGAAAGCCTCAGAAAAGGCTATAGGCTTATCGTTGAGTGATGCAATATCACTGGGTTTAAGAAACAACTACGCAATACGTAGTGTTTATCTGGATCGTATCGCCCAAAAATTTGATTTACGGGTAGCAGAAGATCGATTTACACCAAAGCTACAGCTAAGTGGGCGTTACATTGCGGGTAAAAATCAGGATGCAAATTTCAGGAAAACTAACCTTTCACCGAATGCCACACTATTCACTCCGTTGGGAACACGTTTTACTCTTTCCTGGACGCGTGAAAACACGAGATCTGGGATTAACAATTTTCATAATGATGGCGCAAGTATTACTGTAGTACAGCCTCTCTTACGAGGAGCAGGAACCGATGTTAACAATGCTCCGATCTTATTGGCTAAACTCCAGGAACAAACCAATAGGTTGAATTTAAAAGCGACTATTTCCGATTCCATCACGCAAATTATTTTTGCATACCATGCATTACTTCGTGCTCAGGAACAACAATCATTATCTATCGCTTCCCTTAAGCGGATGCGGAAATTAGTCGAGATTAACAAAGAGTTGATTGATGCAGGCAGAATGGCCCAGACAGATATCATACAAACACAGGCTGATTTAGCGATGCAGGAACTTTCGGCCAAAGAAGCGGAAAACAATGTGCATTCCACCAGGCTGGCATTACTCAAGTTACTTGCCCTAAACCATAAAACTCCCATCTATGCTACAGATACGCTAAAAGGAACGCATGTTAATCTGAATATTGAACAATCAATTGCCAAGGCACAGGCCCAGCAACCTGATTACCTTATTCAATTACTTTCTGCAAAAACAGCCGATATTCAATTATTGCAGGCCCGAAATGACCGGCTTTGGGATTTATCATTGGTTGGTGGCACATCGCAGAATCGTTCATCCTCTTCTGAAACCCGAAACTGGGAAAATTTTGTGGGTATACGATTAGATATTCCAATCGGAGATATGACTCAGAAACAAGCAGAAGTTCAGGCGAAAGTCAATGTCCAGAAGCAAGCCTTACGCTTGGAAGAGGCAAAAACGAATCTGGAGCAAAAGATAATCAATGCAATCCGCGATACAGAATCACGCTGGCAGGAATATCAATTAGCGATAAAAGCCAGTTCACTTTCTCAAAAGAAACTCGAAATTGAACAGGAAAAATTACAGGCTGGCCTATCCAGCAACTTTCAGGTTCTGAGTTTTGAAACTGACCTAAGAAATGCTGAAAATGCACGCCTGAACACACTTATTCAGTATCTCAATGCTCAGGCTGAACTCGATCAAATTCTGGGTACTACACTGGAAAGCTGGGAGATAACACTCAATGATTAAACGTTATCGATGGGCCATTGCTGGCATATTTATTGTGGCGGCTTGTTTTTTAGTCTTTTTATCCTTAAAGCAATCACCAGCTCAGGAGTCAGTACAATGGATTAAAGTAAAACAAACCGTTATAGAAAAACAACTTGGTTTGGTCGGCAATCTACAATCTGCACGTCTTGAAACTATACCTGCTCCATTTGATGCGATTATCAAACAAGTTTCGGCCAAAGAAGGGCAGTGGGTGAAAGCTGGCCAAACATTAGTGACGCTTGATACCCGAAAGATTGATATTGATCTTCGGCAAGCGCAAGTTGAGATGATCAAAGCCTCATCAGTCGTTGACCAATTGCATGACTGGGAAAACAGCCAGGAAGTTATCCGCGCCAGAAGAAACGTTGAAAGTGCCAACCATATGGTTATGGAGCTGAAAAATAATCTCGCCAAAACTCAGGCTCTGTTTTCACGGGGCATCGTGCCAAAAATGGAAGTGGAAAACCTCCAGCAACAACTTCGCCGACAATTAACGGAACTTGCTTCAGTACAGGACGATCTTGCATCCATCCGACAAAAAGGAAGCATGAATAACGTGCGTGTTGCAGAGATGGAGCTTCAGAATGCAACAAGCCGCTATCAGACATTACAAGAACAATATTTACATAAAGAAATCAAAGCGCCATTTTCGGGTGTCGTACTTAGGGCAACACAGGGAGAAAGTAAGAAGCTATTAACGATTCAAACAGGCGTTAGAGTGACCGAAGGTATGCCATTACTGGAAATTATGGACACAACCCAATATCAGGTATTGGCACAGGTAGAAGAAACCGATCTCGCCAAACTTAAAGAAGGGCAGGCAGTAAAAATTACTGGAGAGGGATTTTCTCAACATCCTCTGGATGGAGAAATTGAGACTATTGCGATGCAAAGTGTGAGTACGGATAAACCAGGATCAGCAATTTATTATGATATTGTGATTAAAGTGATTTCATCTATGAATCAAAGTTATCCCATCAGACCTGGAATGAGCGCCAAAGTCAACATTGTTATTTATCGCAATGAACAGGGAATTGTTGTACCCGAAGCAGCGCTAACTCGCGCTAACAATGGACAATTAACCGTAAACTGGCGCCCGGATTTAAAACAGCAGGCCATAACTCGTCAGGTCACTGTTGGCGAAGCTATGCCGGAAGGGATAGAGGTTCATGGTCTGGAAGAGGGATTTATCGCACTGCCACGTTAAAAATAATCACTCAACTTTCTATCTGGTAAGGGATAAGCATATCACTGCGCGTCATCTTTGCTAAGAAGTTGGCCATTTTCCAGCTTGATGCAATGATCAGCCAGGTGGAAAAAACGATCGTCGTGTGTAATAGCCAATACCGCTTTACCGCGTGCTGCTAATTCGGGCAATAATTCCCGATAGAATACCGTTTTAAACTGCGGATCTTGATCTGCCGCCCACTCATCAAACAGATAAAATGGCCGGTCTTCCAAATAAGCAACCACCAAGGCAAGACGTTTCCGTTGTCCTAATGATAAATCACGGGTTGAAAAACAACCGTTTTCAATCTTTACCTTGTGATCTAAATGTAGTTTAGCAAGTAACTCATTAGCACGTGCATCCAATGTTGAATCCGAGTCACCCAAACCGACCAAAGTTTCGAAAAGGTGGAAATCAGCAAAAATCGCTGAAAATAATTGTCGGTAGTTTGTTCTGTTGTGGTCAGTGATGACATGTTCATCAACGGTCATGACTCCACTTTCTGGTGTATAAAGACCGGTTAACAGCTTGGCGAGAGTCGTTTTACCACTGCCATTACCACCGATCAGGAAAGTAATTTCTCCTCTTTTGAGTTCCATATCAATGGGGCCAAGTTGGAATACTTCATCCTCTCTTTCTCGATAATAACTGTGGGTGATACCAGACAGACGTAGTGAATGAACTTTCCCGAATTCGTTAGCAGATATTTGTTGATCAAAGTTATCTTGTTCATTCAATTCAGAAAGTACATTTCCAATGCGGTCCAGCGACACACGGGCAGCATTCAATGCTGGAATGTTGTTTAGTAACCCATCCAGAGGCATCAACATAAACAGAAAGATAATCAAATAACCAGACAAAGTCGCTGTTGCAAGAGAAGGTATCACTATCGGGGAGAATATCACCACACCCAGGAACACATAAAATAAGAAGAGGATCCAACCAGTGCCGAAGGCATAAACACTGAAAGCACGAGTACGATGTTGGCGTACCGCATCAATCTCACTATTAAGCGAGTTGGTAAAAAAAGACTGAGCGCGTGCGAAATGTAACTTTAACTCTTTTGCACCAGAAAATAAGGCGTTGAAGTGATTGAAGAGACGATCTTGCGCCTTGCCAGCTGCTTTGAACGCAGAGATTGCCTGAGTTCCCCCTAAGCTATAACCAAGTGAGCCAATGATCACGACAATCAATGCTAAGGAGAATATAGGCCAGGACAACCAAGCCAGATAACCGAGGCAGCCTAGTACAATAGATCCCTGCATGATGATATTGGGTAAGGCGAAGAATAAGATTGATACATTATTGGTATCATCAGTAATAATGGATTGACCTTGAGAGGAGCTAAGTAGCTCAATCTGGCGAAAAGGTGCACGAACAATGCGCTCTGAAATAAGTTGGCGCATCTTCGCTATTGTGTTCTGACTTAATTTGGCGAAAATCACACCACTTAATATGCGACAAGTAATAGCCAGCACAGCCAGGGCACCGAAATACCAAGCGAGCAAAGCGTAATTTTCTTTAGGAATCGTCACTGCTCTATTAATTAATGTAACCAATGAGACACTGGAAATACCATTGGCAATACTGGCAAAGATAGCAATGATTAATGCCCAGCGTGAACGGAACAAAAGTGATAATAAAATCTGATAGGCTGGTTTTTTTATTGTCGAAATGTTCATTGATGGACCCGTCCCGTAAGGCTAGCTAAGGTGACGGCATTGTATCACTCTGTTTCATGAAGCACCCTCAACACACCTTAAATACATTAATATTATTAATTTAATCCCATTTCCCCATAACCAACGGGAAAACAGTTAACTGGTGAGTTTCTCGCATTAATCAGATGACCGAAAATCTTTATAGAGGGTAGGCTGCATGTAGTTTAGTGACAATATCACAAAGTAAATCAACAAAATAATCACCAGATTGATATTTAATCTACTTTAATAAATTTTCATTAAATTCAATTCGTTATCATGGATCATATTTAACGTTTTTTCTTCAAAATGTTTCTACTTATTAAAATAGCCATTTGAAAAAGTAAGATTTATTGCATAAGATGAGCAAGGGGAAATACCGTGATTTTTACAGAGCGCAACCATCAAACCCTCACCAAATTGAACAAAAATAAACCATAAGGAAAATGGAAATGCCTATTCCGTTCAACCACGAAAATAGCAATGATGAAAAATCACTGATTGTACCGATCGATTCCCAACAAGAAACAGGGATGCTGATGTCGCTATCAGCAGCGGGAAAACAGATCCATAACAATCCCGCCATTGCCTATCTTGTCAGTCTTAGTTCAAAACGCAGTCGCCAAACTATGAAATCATTTCTGGATATCGTGGCAAAAATGTTGGGATATCAAAATGTACAGGACTGTACCTGGCATGCACTTCGTCGTCACCATGTTCAAGCCATTATGGAAATGCTTTCAGATTCGGGTAAAGCTCCGGCAACAATCAATACCTATCTTTCTGCCTTGAAAGGGGTGGCATTGGAAGCATGGACAATGAAACAGCTCGATACCGACAATTTTCAGCATATAAAACAGGTGCGATCTGTCAGAGGAAATCGATTACCAAAAGGCAGGGCGCTTGAGCGTTATGAAATAAAAACTTTATTCTTTACCTGCGAAAATGATATCAGCACAAAAGGGTTACGTGATGCAGCTATCATTGGTGTGCTTGTGGGGTGCGGGCTTCGTCGTTCAGAAATTGTTTCACTCGATATGAAGCACATCATTCGTCGCGAGCAAGCATTAAGAGTGATGGGAAAGGGTAATAAAGAGCGGTTGTCCTATATGCCGGAAGGAACCTGGGAACGTTTAAATCGTTGGGTAGATGAAGTGCGCGGTGATCACCCCGGCCCACTTTTTACCCGAATTCGCCGCCATGATGATGTCACTGATAACCGTTTATCAGATCAAGCTATCTATCACATTCTTGAAATACGCAGAATAGAAAGCGGATTGGAAAAATTTGCCCCACATGATCTGCGCAGGACTTTTGCGTCAGCCATGCTGGACAATGGTGAAGATATCGTGACTGTCAAAGATGCGATGGGGCATTCAAGCATCACGACAACTCAAAAGTACGATCGACGTGGAGATGAACGTCTAAGAAATGCTGCCAGAAATCTGAATTTTTAACAGGAAATAGCGCTGTTATCCTGCGCTATTTTTGCAATCAAATATTATTCGACAGATTGCTTCATTCAGTGTTAATTATGAACCTCTCATAAATAACTATGACAGGTGTATTTGTATGACCTCAAAAACAACACATTGGAGCACTTACGGTTCAACTTCCCTTTTCGTTTTATTATGGAGTAGCGGCGCAATCTTTTCTCGTTGGGGACTGGATCATAGTTCTTCTTTTGCTATTTTGACGGTGCGTTTTGCGATTGCATTTCTATTTTTGTTAGCACTCTGCATGTTCAAAAAACATTTCCTGCCGGCGTCTGAAAGTAGGAATAAAATTGCTGCAGTTGGATTACTGATCATTGGCGGGTATTCGATTTTTTATTTTCTGGCGTTAGAAAGTGGAATCACCCCCGGTATCTTGGCTACAGTGATGGGAATTCAGCCAATTATTACACTTTGGGTGATGGAAAGAAATTTCACAGCTCGTCGTTTAATAGGTTTGTTTCTGTCGTTCATCGGATTAATGCTTGTTGTATTTCAAGGGTTGGTTTTGACAAAGTTTTCCTTCTCAGGCACTCTTTTTGCTTTAGCTGCTCTGGCTTGTATGAGCATCGGAGCCATCTTTCAGAAGCAAATCCAGCAAGCTCCCTCCGAAGTATTACCATTACAATATGGTGTCAGCTTATTGCTTTGCCTGTTATTTATACCTTTCAAACCTTTCCATATTGAACCTGTCATCGGTTTTATTGTACCTGCCTTATGGCTTGGTTTAGTGATTTCTGTAGTTGCGCAATTATTACTTTATAGACTCATCAGAGCAGGTAATTTAGTTAATGTCACTAGTTTGTTTTACCTTGTTCCAGGAGTAACAGCAATAATGGATTACTTATTTTTAGGTAATGCATTATCTATTTTAAGTATCATTGGAATGTTCGCGATAATAACCGGTTTGGCTCTGGTTTTTCGTAAAAAAAAGACAAAGGAAATTAATAATCTCAAATAAATTCAATTGGCTAAAATCATTGTGATTTATATGGATTATAATGTTTCAGGTTTACAATAATAAAATAACCAAGGATCACCGGAGTTGCTAATTTTTAAAATCTGATTAATCTCAACAGGCGGGAATAATGAATAACATTGAATAAAAAATGGGAGGCAACATGAAAAAATCATCTCATTTAGAATCACCTAAGTCACCCGTTAATGCATTTACTGAATGGGATCCACTTGAAGAAGTGATTGTTGGTATTGTCGATGGTGCCAGGTTTCCTGCATGGCATATGGCACTGGAACCTGTATTACCAGATGATCAAGTCATTAATTTCCAAAGGAATGCGGGACGTTCTTTTCCTAAAGAACGTATTGAAGCAGCGTCGAGAGAGTTAGAAGAATTTGTGCATATTCTTGCAAGTGAAGGCGTCAAAGTTCGTCGCCCTGACGCTCAAGATCAATCACAAATATTTGGTGCACCAGGATGGGCAAGTACAGGATTATATTGTGCCATGCCCAGGGATATACTTTTTGTTATTGGTGATAATATTATCGAATGCCCGTTGGCATGGCGCTCTCGTTATTTTGAAACGTCAGCCTATAAGTCTTTACTGAAAGAATATTTTAAGGCTGGCGCTAAATGGAGCGCCGCGCCTAAACCGCAATTGACTGATGAACAATATAATTTTAATTGGGAGAAAGAAAGTATAGAACAACAGAAAGTTGTTCTTGCAGTAACAGAGTTTGAACCCACTTTTGACGCGGCTGATTTTTATCGTTGTGGCAGAGATATCATTGCTCAGAAAAGTCATGTAACAAATGATTTTGGCATTGAATGGTTAAGAAGACATATTGGAGATGAATATCGTATACATGTTTTTGAATTTGATGATCCAAACCCAATGCATATTGACGCCACTTTTGTTCCTATTGCGCCAGGGAAGTTACTGATTAACCCTGAAAAGGTATCGAAAATTCCAAAGTTATTTAAAGGCTGGGATGTATTACATGCACCAAAACCGATTATTCCAGATTCTCATCCTTTATATATGACCAGTAAATGGATTAATATGAATATCTTAATGCTGGATGAAAATAGAGTAATTGTAGAAAAACAAGATGAGCCCATGATAGCCGCCATGAAGCGTTGGGGATTCACGCCTATCCCATGTAATTTTAGGAATTTCAACAGCTTTGGCGGTTCTTTCCATTGTGCAACATTAGATGTCAGACGCCGAGGCAGCTTGCAATCTTATTTTTAATAATCAATAAAAGTCTAATAAAAAATCATTAACAGTGAATATCTGGAAAGTTAGTTATCATATTTCACATACTATACCAATTCCACTTCAAGTTGCAGATTGCAAATCAATGTAGTTGTTTATATCTCCCCGCTACACGGGGGAGATATAAGACGCACCTTGAAAGGCGATTGGTATAAAAACATTAACTTCAAATTATATTCACTGTTGAAATTTTAACAATGAGGTAAATATGAAGATATGGAAATATTCCACTAAAGATTCCATCATGTTTATTTTTAGCTTGTTAAATATCATTATAAGTATAATGATGGCATCATATTGGCATGATTTTTCAATTTCAAATTGGCTATTTAATATAGCTATTCTCTCATTTCTAGCCACATACAATATTATAGTCATTTCACATTTCTTTAGTCATACTCCATGGTTTATATCGCCAACTATGAATGGTTTCGTTTCTATGCTCAACTCTATCAATATAGGGCAATCAATCCAAGCTTATCAATTTACACATGTCAGAAACCATCATAAATATCATAATGATAACGGCAATCCTATTAAGGATAGTTCGTCAACCTTTTTGGGTGGTAAAGATGGGAAACATAATACATTATTGAATTATGCTATCTTAGGCGGACTCAATACCCTTTATAAAATGATCCCTCACATGTTATGGGCAGTATTTTTATGGGGGAAACCTTTCAGCCAATATGATCATGGTTTTGAAAAATTAATTTCAAAAATTGAGGTTAATAAGAAGAAAGAACTTATCCAATTACGTTTGGATCGGCTTGCTATGTTTGTTGGACTCGTTTTTTTCTTTATCTTATCTTGGCAATGGACATTACTCTGTTATTTACCATCGTTATTAGTTGCTTTTATTCTGGTGAATGTTCAAAACTATTATGAACATTATGGTGCAAATCCAGAAAATCAATTTTCCAATTCAGTCAGTTATTACGGAAAACTGTACAATTTATTAACTTTTAATGATGGTTACCACCAAGAACACCATATTTCAGGTAACACACACTGGAGTCTTCTGCCTAAATTGCGGGAAAGATATGCTTCTAAGTTTAAAGAGCAGGAGAGAATAGTAAGTCCCGTGCCTGCAATTGTAGGTTTTTTGCATAACAAACGGAAAATGTTACATAAAGATCAAGAGATAAAAATAAGAACCCCAAAATAAATTAAACGAAATATGATTTAGAGAGAAATCAGGTTTCATATCGTGTTGTCAATGGCAACTTGAAGTTTAATGCGTATAAATAGCGTTTCAAAATGATAGGAGTATTCCTTACCCCGCGCGGCGCGCGGGGTAAGGAACATGAAAACCTATTTAATATATTGAAGGAATAATCATGATGCAAAAAAAATTATCGCTCACAGGAGTGAAGCTAGAAGAATCAGAATTTGTTATACATGAAACTGAAGGCCGCATAGAAAAAAGTGCTGTTGATACTCTGCTAGATGGTCATCTTGCCGCATACCGAATCCGTCATTTTTTACCGTGGGAACAACGAAAAAAAATCATTGATAATTTTTGGCGTTCTACAGCCAGAAAACCCCGATATGGTGACGGGATAGATGGCGTAGAGGGATATTTCCTTGGGGCTTCTCACATAGAAAAAACAACGCCTGAGTATTTCAACGAGGTTGAATATTTTCGGCCAGCCATTTCTCAACTCTTTCAGGGGACGGTTAATCCTTTGACACATTTTATAGCGCAATTAAATGGTTCACAGTCAAAGGTGCGGCCAGCCATGTATCAAGGAGCGCCTGCTGGTGATGCCAAAGCTGTCTATTGGAATAATTCAGGAGAATTTTTGTTATTACCCCATGATGATTTAGCCCAACTAAGCGATCCTCGACAAAATGACTTTGAGATTCAGAGTGTCAAGCGAGTCATGGCAGTCAATTTTTATGCGGAAGTTCCACAAGGGGGAGGACAATTAAAAGTGTGGAATATTGCCCCTGATATGGAATCTCGTTCTGCTCTTGGACTCACCCATAGTGGTTTTCCTTATCCTACAGATCGACTCAAAGAACATGAGAGTATGATCATTGATATTGCTCCAGGGGATTTAATCCTACTAAATGGCAACTTGATACATGCTGTGTTAACTGGAAATGCCAATCAATTGCAGGAAAAACGGCTACTCATTACATGCTTTATGGGACGTCACAAAGATGGTGATCTCATTTGGTGGACATAATTTCTGAAAAATATGACGATATGACATGAGACTATCCGATGAAATTCGGGCAATCTATACCAATCGCCTTTCAAGATGCGTCTTATATCTCCCCGCGACGCGGGGAGATATAAACAATCGGCAAAGTTGGATTGGTATAAGCACATCACTCTACATCGATCTTGATTGGGCAAACAAAACCATCAGGCTTTATAGCCAGCAAATCACATCTTAGGCGATCGATGACATGTTCGGCGGTATTGCCAAGAAACGCAGCTGATAACCCAGTTCGACCAAGAATACCTAAAACAACCACACCCGCATTGAGTTCATCGCATATTTCAGGGATGACTTTTTCCGGTATACCTTCATGAACGTGAGTTTGCTGTTCATCAATATAGAATTTCTGCCTCAACTCTTTCATGGCGATCAGATGTTGGCCACGCAACGCCTGGTTATACACATTAGGATCAAAGTCAGGTAATTCAGTGGCAATATTTAAAGGCGCAACTGGATAAGCACTAACAAGATGGATCAGAGGGTCTTTCACAATTCGATTGGCAAGCTCTTGTGTTTCACGCACCAATTTCAGATTCAATTCATTATGGTAAGGTTCTTCATTGGATAAATTGACAGCAACAACCGCAGAACCATTTTCTGGCCATATTTGATCTTTTACCATCCAGACTGGGCAGGGGCATTTACGTAACAGATGCCAGTCAAGTGGGGTAAAAATCATCGATTCCAATCGGGAATGTTGATGTGCCATTTTCAATAATAAGTCGTGATTTCCGGTAATAACTTCTTGAATGATGGCTTCATAAGGGCGATTATGCCAAACCACTTTGATTTCAATATTGATGCCTGATTCAAGGTAGTAATGAGCTTGCTGTTTTATCCAAGCGATTCGTTGGCCTATGACACCTTTTCGCATCGCATTTCTTTCTTCTGGAGAAAGTAAGGTGGTCATTTCGTATGAAAAGTCATAAATAGGTAAAAATGCTTTAATCTGCCCACCACTGCGTTGCACGATATAGACTGCGCGTCTTAATGCGGGCTGATCATCCTGATTAGGGTCAATTGCAACCAAGAGGTTTTGGTAGTTTGCCATATTGAGTTCCTCACAGAGTCTGAATGCCTCTTTCGTACAGAAGATAAATATATACGCAAGCTGCAATTTACAACACGATATGAAACCTGATATCTCCCCGCTTCTCGGGGAAATATCACACGCATCTTGAAGTTAGATTGGTATAAACAACTATAACAGGATAAGAGTCAGCCAGATCAGCAAAATATAGTGATCTGGCCTAAAATTTAACTAACGTTAGGACGCATTAGCAGGAGACTTGCCAACCAACTCTGTCAATTTATTCATATCTTCGATTGCAATATACTTACCTTTGACAGCTAAAATTCCACTTTTCTGGAAGCGGCCAAGCAGACGGCTAATTGTTTCAACAGTCAGGCCCAAGTAATTACCAATGTCGCCGCGTGTCATGGTAAGGCGGAATTCACGAGGTGAAAAGCCGCGCTGTGAAAAGCGGCGTGACAGGTTGTAAATAAAAGCAGCTAATCTCTCTTCTGCGTTCTTTTTGGAAAGCAGCAAGATCATCTCCTGGTCACCTTTGATTTCTCCACTCATCAAACGCATCATTTGCTGACGGAGATTAGGCATTTTTCCAGAAAGGTCATCCAGCGTTTCAAATGGGATTTCACAGACCATTGACGTTTCCAAAGCCTGGGCAAAGCTTGGATGCTCAGTATTAATGATGGCGTCAAATCCGACTAAATCACCAGCAAGGTGGAAACCTGTAATTTGTTCATCACCTTCTTCAGTAATCGTATAGCTTTTGATGGTCCCAGAGCGGATGGCGTAGAGTGATTTAAGTGCATCACCGGCCTTAAATAACGTTTGTCCTTTCTGGATAGGTTTCTTACGCTCAATGATGTTATCAAGCTGATCAAGTTCGTGCTCATTTAAGGTGAAAGGAATGCAAAGCTGGCTAATGCTACAATCCTGACAGTGGATTGCACAACCACCAGATTGAATCCGACGAATAATACGTTTTTCCGGGATCATAGGGAATGCTCATTAGAAGTGATTGATATGTGTAAACTTAACACATTTAGGTTGCTCTGATAAGAGCAAGATACTGCCATCAATCGCGGTATTTATCATCACGAGTAGAAAAAATAAAATTTTTTTGTATTAACGTTGAACTTGCGTAAAATTTTAGCCATTCAATATAATATCTCAATCAAACTGAAATTGAGTGAATAATATATGGATGTAATACGCATCGATGATGTTATTTGGTTACATATAGATGGAATAGGGTTATGACATGAGTGAATGGTTATTAATTGCATTTACGATGATAGTACAGAGCTCGGTGGGGCTTGTATTGATGAGCGGGCTTTATACTTACTGGATTAAGCATGAGTTAAACACCTGGCAACATTCAGTGACCATGTTTGTGCAAAAAATATTACTAAGAACATTAATAGTCAGCAGTGCATTGGCAGGGATAGGGTTGGCTGCTTCTTTGAACATCATAGAATACCCATTTAGTGTTTATCACACATTGCAGAACATAATACATGAATGGGTAAACATAGAAACAATTTTTGCTGTTATCTATTTCGCTTTGCTGGTCTTATACACACTTTTTTTTATGATCACAAAACGCGCGCATGTTTATATTATTCTAGTAATTGGGGTTATTGGTTTAATTGATCTTTATTATATGGCAATTATTTATGTTAATAGCGCCATGATTACTTGGGCAAATATTAATACCTATTTTTTATTTTATAGTGCAGTATTTACGTTAGGGCCTGCATTGGCACTGTCACTTATTTCCTATCCATTAGGAAAATATCTTAGCGGAATATTGCCTATCAAATTAGTGATGGCTGCTTTGCTGGTTGTTTTCATTAGCGTCACCATGCGATTGGTTGAACAACCTGCTTATATGGAGTGGCTATCGGAAATCACAATCGTTAATGATAATGTTATTTTTCCACATCGAGCTGAATTCAATATCAACAGCGCCTTTGGATTAAGAATGATTTCATGGTGTTTGTATATTATTGCCATGGTCATCTGGACTTACTCTCTCTGGAGAACAAGAGTTAACCAATTTATTAATAACAACTATCCTATTCTCATCGGTGCAACCATCATGTTTTTCGCTGAAGTGATCAATCAATATACATTTTTTATTATGTGAAACGTATATACCAATCTAACTTCAAGATGCATGTGATTTTTCCCCGCTTTGCGGGGAGAAATTACGTTTCATATAGACTTAAAGTTTAATGCGTATAGTAGATAATTCATACTGTTCCAGCTAATTATCCTGACACTCTTCTCTCGACATAACGCAAGCTGTGACAACGTCACGGTTCACGTTATACTTGAAAGTAACTTACTTTATAATTTCAATGGATATATTTTCATTGTAATACTATGGGGTATTATTTTCATTTTTTTGTGGTAGCGCACAAAATTAAAGTTAATTATTAACTTATTATTAATATTCTAAGGATTATGTTTTATATCTATACCAACCTAACTTCTCCCCGCGTCGCGGGGAGAAGTTAGGTTTCATATCGTGCTGTAAATTGCAACATGAAGTTTAATGCGTATCTATAAAATAGATTTATTCGGCATAATATTGCAGAATGATTTTTATGCAATTGTAGTGATCGAAAATCAAACAATTATTTTCAGTGCGTTATTGTGGGGGTTTTATCACCTCCGCAAGACATTTGCCGTTAAAGCAGAAAATAAAAACAAATCTATTAATAATTTTATAAATATTTAATTTAAGACAAGACAAAAAGAATCAATTAAAAGGTTACATGATCATGACTAAACCATTTCATCCTAATTTAAATGTAGATGCATTGTTTTTGGGACCAAAATCAGAAAACGCTGTTTTTTTTAGAGAGATGATGGATTATGCAGTGAGCGAACATTTACATTGGCGTTCAGGTTTTCATCCCGAAGATTCAACTTTAGTCACATCCGTTGCTCGCTATGAGCATAACTATAGAGAAACGCTTTATCGTACAGAAGGGATCTTAAATCAGCTGTCAGCAAAACTGAAAAACACGTCTATTCCTTTCTTTTCTCCTCGTTACCTTGGTCATATCAGTAGTGATACCTTAATGGTTTCTAATCTTGCCTACGTTATGGCCATGATGTATAACCCAAATAACTGTAGTTATGAAGCATCCCCGACAACAACAGAACTAGAGCTTGAATCAGGATTAGATCTCTGCCGCATGTTTGGCTATGACCCACAGAAATCCTGGGGGCATATTACTTCTGGTGGCACAGTTGCTAATTATGAAGGTCTATGGGTAGCCAGGAATTTAAAAACATTGCCTTTTGCTATATCTCAGCATCCTAAAGCAAAAGATCTCATCGAACATAAAACATCCCGGCAATTGAAAAATATGCCAACCGCTGAACTTTTGGATCTTATTACCGCACTACAAGAACGTGGGCTGTTTGAAGAAATTCGCGATATGACATGCCGTGGTATGGGAGTGAAAGGGGAAGTTCTAGGCAAATTACTGGTTCCACAATCCAAACACTATTCTTGGATGAAAGCCGCCGATATTTTTGGTATTGGTCAAGAAAACATTATTCCATTACCTGTAAATGATAACTATCAAACTGACATTGCTCAAATGCGGAAAATCACCTTGGAATTAATTGAACAAGGTGAACCCATTCTGGCAATGATTGCCGTAGTGGGCACAACTGAAGTAGGAGCGATTGATCGGATTGATGAAATCATTGCATTGAGGAAAGAGTGTGAGGAACGTTATGGCGAATCATTCTACATTCACGTTGATGCTGCTTATGCAGGATATGCGTGTTCCATGCTCCTGAATGAGCAGGGTGAATTTGTAGAATATGATGAGTTGGCCAGTTACCACCGTTCGGTGGGGATCATGCCGGAAAATATCAGTTGGCCAAAACCGGAAGTTTACCAAAGCTTCAAGGCATTGAAAGAAGTCGACTCGATTACTGTCGATCCGCATAAAGTTGGTTTCATTCAATATGCAGCGGGTGCTGTCTGCATGAAAGACAAGCGCATTCTCGAATTGATCTCTTCACATGCAGCCTATGTGTTTGAAGACCACGATGAAAAAACAAATAGCGTCAGTCGGGGAATTCTTGGTTCATCCATCATGGAAGGTTCAAAATCGGGAGCAACAGCTGCGGCACTTTGGGCTGCTCATCGTCTGTTACCTTTGAATATTAATGGATATGGTAAAATAATTGCGGCGGGTATCGTCACAGCACAAAGATTGTTGAATAAATTGGCGAACTTACCGCCAATAGAAATCGGTAAACATCAATTTGAAGTACATATCTTTCCATCCCCTGATTTCCATATGATCAACTTTACGTTCAAAGAAATTGGCAGCGAAAGCCTGAGCAATCATAATGCGCTTAACAAGCGTCTATACGAGCTTTGCTCATACTCCACAGGACGTGCTTATGCCAATGATTTTCTCACCTCCTCAACCATATTAGATTATAAAGAATATGGTGATACGCCGTGGCATTATGCAGAGAAATGTGGTTTTAGCCGTAATGAATGGGAAAAAGTACGCAATATCTATGTACTACGCGCAGCGGTAATGACTTATTGCTTACGCAATGAAGAGCACTTTGAAGAGTTTTGGCAGCAACTTCAAGCTATCTTTGTGAAGAAATTGAACCAGATTGTTGATGAAGAAGAGAAAAAATATCGGTTAAAATTAGAACTAGACATACCATTTATTGGTTAATAAATATCAATCTAAATCTAAATGTTTATACCAACCTAACTTCAAAATGCGTGTGATTTCTCCCCGCAAGCGGGGAGAAATCAAGTTTCAGATTCAGAAATTGCAACTTGCAGTTTATCGAGTATAACTAATTGAAAAACTGCCTATTAATTAAAAAAGAGCTTAGATAAAGATAAGCTCTTTTTTATTTCAAAAACCCACAATAAATACGTAACCAATTGAAAAATAAAACAATACATAAAAACAACAATCTATCAACATAATAATGTGATTGTTATCACAAAATAAAGATATTCTCAATGCGAACTGAAGTTATTGATGTTTAAATCATAAATCATCGCGATTATTTTTATCCTAAATAAAAGCATAATATTTATTAATTAAAAAATAGAAATTAAATATAAATTCACGCCTTCTATTATTTAAAGGTGATTTTATTACACATAAAATAAATTAACCAAACCATGAAAGAATAAAGATTAATGTGATTAAAGAAAATTAAATTAAAGTTTAAAGCTTTTTATCATTTTTATATTGATTTATTAGAAAATATAGAATCACCAATAATCTTTAACTAAAGAAGGAATTAATATATGTCGATTACAATCGAGCCTGTCAAGGGAAATTTTGGTGCTTATATAACCTGCCAAAGTCTTTCAGAGCTATCATCAGAAGAATATAAAAAAATAAAGGTATACTTATCAGAATACGCTTTATTGATTTTCAAAAACCAAAAGATGGATGATGAGGCACTAGTGAATTTTGCACAGCATATAGGAAGCGGAAGACTCGAAGAACCAGCCAGAAAAATTTCATTATCAGACAATCGAAAATACATCGCTTATTTGACAAATATTCGTGATAGTCATGGTGAACAATTAGGTTTTGCCGGAAATGATACCGATTTTTGGCATTCTGATCAGGAGTTTAGGATTAATCCCGCCTCCGTTAGCATCTTATATGGTGAAGTTGTGCAGTTTAGTGGTGGCAATACATCCTTTGCTTCAACAGCGGTAAACCACCTTGGTTTAACCCATGATGAAATATCGATGATGAATGATTTGTATTCCACCCGCCAGCCAGCAGCTTCACATGACAATGTGCCTCATATTACCGTTGCTCATCCGGTCATGCTCGAAAATATACAAACGAAACGACGGTTTGTTTATGTTAGTGAAAATACTATCGCATTTTTTCTCGATAAGAAAATATTACCAAACTCAGACATACTCAAAAACGCCATTTTAGATAAGATCTTGTCACCAAAAAATATTTATTCCCATCAATGGGAAGAAGGCGATTTGTTGCTATATGACAATAGCCAACTTTTACATCGCCGCGAATGTTTTACCGGAAATAGATTTATCAAAGGATTGAAAATATATCCTGATACATCCTACCAACCGGAAATACCTGGTTGGACTGTTGGGGGAATTTGATATGAACCTATCAAGAGAAAAAGAGAAATCCATTACTCAATTGATTAGAGATAGTAATAAAAAATATATTCATGGGCGTAATCTTAGTCCTGCCGAACCTATGTTAATCAGGGCAGGAATAGCGGGTGATTTGCCATTTAATAGCTTAACCACAGATGTCGTAACTGGTTGTTTACCTGAAAGTATGGCTTGTTATGGTATGTGTTTTTCCGCTATCTCTAGTTGGGAAAATGGGATCGACTTTGGTAAACGTATCGATAATCACTTGGATGAAGATATTTTTTCCGGCGATCTACAAGCATTACCTGATTCACAAAAATACGTCAGATGCGGGTGGAATAGTGATCCTTCATGGAATTGGGCCGTATCTACGCGAATGGCTGAATTGGCACGAGAAACTGGGATCTTAATGATTTTCATCACCAAATTCTTTAAAAAGATGACTGATGATATTGCGCAGCGTTTAATCACGGTAAAGGCTGAGATGAGAGTTTCGGTTAGTGCATTAGATACCAATGAGCAATTAAAGAAACGGCTCGCTTTTATTGAGTATTATCGCAACGCAGGAGGGATCGTGATCCCCATTGTGTTAACAACATTTTTTAAAGATATTGGATTGATGGAACGACAACAAAATATTGTCGATTGGATGGTTATTCATGACTATCCGGCAGCCGAAAACAGCCTGCGATTCCCTAACAATGCTAAAATTTCTGAAATTGTTGATCCTGATATGGTTAAGCCATTGGATAAAGGCGACGAATTTTGGAGTGGTCGGCTATACCCTGATCAGCTCGTATTTCCTACCACAACCACTGTTCCAGAAAATTATCAAGGGATTAATAGTGGTTATCTTTCCGAACTGGATATGGATGAAATCCATCAATTATTCCTCGATCCCGTTAAAACACATCAAGAAGTCATGCAATCTAACTTGCCGTTGTCCAGTCCAAAAATGTGCGGAGTCTCTGATATGCATCGCCGTGCCCAAGAATATTGAGAAGGTGTAAAAATGAAAATCAGCGAAATAGTAGAGTCAGAAAATGGCTCCAAGAAATATTTGCTATCAGCAAGTGACTCAGATTTAAGAAAAAGCGTTGAATCGACTTTCTTTATGCATACAGATCAACATTTGCCTTATCTCTGCATATCCAGCCAATACGGTTGTGCGGTTGGTTGCGTGTTTTGTGAAACAGGCAGGCAACAACCATTGGGAAATATGACAACAGAACAAATAGTACAGCAAGTCTTGTTATGTCATGAACATTTATTGCATTCAGGAGCATTGGGTGACAGCCAAAGGCTTAATACGATATTGTTTGCAGGAATGGGTGAGCCAATGTTGAATCTGAAAGAGATCAGCGGGGCAATAACTGAGTTCAAAAAACAAACATTAGCAAATAGGGTTACCCTGACAACAGTGGGTATTCGCCACGCTGGAGATAAAATTTATGAGCTTCCGCTTGATATGATTTCCATTTCTCTTCATGCCACCACAGACGAACAGCGTGACATGCTCATTCCATCAAAAGCAAAATTTGGTATCAAAGACCTTCTTGACCATTTTTCAACATATCATCACCATACAGGTGTACCTGTTATCGTCAATTATCTGATGATAGAGGGAATCAATGATTCCCAAGAGGATTTGGCACGGTTAAAAGATCTGGTGGATAAAGACACATTCATTATCAAGTTAAAGTACTTGAATGAAGTAAGTGATATCAATGGCATAACATTGAATCCTTCAGAAAATATGCCGTTTTTTGCCCGATCACTTACCGAAGCCGGTTTTCGGTGTATATCAGATAAAAGTGATGGAACAGAAATTTGGGGAGGTTGTGGACAATTAAAATCTCAAGTCAGGGATATTCGCAGTAAGTATCGAATTATGTAATATGTCACTATTACGTCATCATTTGGCTCGTGCGATGGATGCTCCACAAGACATCCATCGCAGATATTTTTTTATTTTATTCCCATCCATACAGTCCAAAAATCTTTCTCAACGATATCCGTATCATTACCCAGCGATTTTTCAATATGCTTGATTAGATAAGCTATCTCTTCATCACTTAATTCATGCAATATAGAGCGCCCTTTACGCGCCTGAAACTCTACGGCTAATTGTGAAAAATTTTTATAGACAGTCTTCTTTTCCAGAAGAGAAAATGCCTTAACTTGTTTAAAACCAATGGATTGTAAGCCATCAATCACTTCAATACCTAATAATGGTACAAGATATGACCGAGATTATTGCCTTATATCCCGACAAGGAAATTTGATCCACTTCCCAATAATTCAGGAAATTTAAAGAAAAAATAGTTGAGTCCGATAAGATATGAGACAAAATGTCAATAAATTATCAGGTTATGTAGTTTTGGAGGTGTCAAATGGGCAGAAGCATTTCAGATGAGTTTATGGATGGACAGTTAGTATTTGATAATGGAAGATTAAAACCTCTTAGCCATATGAAAGCGTAAAGTTTTGGTATTAAAGCTAAAGAATATAAAGGGAGAGGAGGAGCTAAACATAGGAAGTGGTTCAAAAAGCCTAGTAAATGGTATAGTTACTGGAGTTAAGGTTAGTATAGTTTTCTCTCTTGCTTATAGAACTATCGAATTTATGACAAAAGATGAATATGCGCTTGCCGATTTTCTGGGTAATATAACAGTTGATGCGGCCAAGACATTGGTTACTGTGTTAGCTATTGCCGCTGTTGGTGAAATAGCGTCTGGGTATTTTTTAGCAGCGGGGGTGAGTGTAATAGGGCTTTCTGTTGGATTGTTTTTTATTGGTGTTGGTATAGCGGCACTTTTATATTATCTTGATAATGAATTAGGGATAACAAATAGCGTTATTGAAGCAATTAAAGAAGTAGATAAAAAATACCAGGTGATCATTATGAGATTAATCGCCAAGCCATGGGCGTAAGTACGCCAGTTATTTGGCCTTGGAATTAAATATGGAAATGTGTTTTTATTTTATGATTATTAAATGAGAGAGCCTTATGTCAAATAAAATTGAAAACAAAAACGAGAAACCGGTAATTTTTTCTTTATGGCGTAGGATTTTTTACATATCAATATTGATGCTGATTATGTTATCAATGTGTTCGGTAGTTTTTTTTCATGGCGTGATTTCATTTCATTAATTAATTAATTAATTAATTTAAATGATAGAGTTTATTTTTCTTGGAGGGTGTTTTTTATTTCCTTTGGATTTCCAATAAGTATTCATATGTTGTATTCTCTTATGATTGCTTGTTTCTTAGATAAACCTCGACCATATCAAGGTCGTATGGTTAATTTCTTAGTGTGGTTATTTTTCTTGGCGTTTATTTTTAGTATTCCTGTGTCTTTATATGTTGATAATAAATTGAAACATTTTGGTTATGTAACGTGTAGCAAAAAATCTTTAATTGCACCAAATGAATATGTTAGAAATATAAATTTATGTCACTAAGCATATATTAAATATATGCTTAGTTTTTACTATGACTTTAGCCAGTTTAAGTAGCGTCATCTGCTTAAATCATAACCACCCGCATAGCGGGTGATTATGATTTATTTAGTACATTCTGTCTTCCCATATACTATAGGCAGATGTACCTGCTGTTACATGATTCCATGAGACTCAGATGCGCCTTACTGATATTTGTCGTCATTATCATTTAATATCAATATGATACATAATTTAACTCTATTAAAAAAAGAGGAAATTATTTATATTTATACGCATTAAACTTCAAGTTGCCATTTTCAACACGATATGAAATCTGATATCTCCCCGCTGCGCAGAGGGACGTCACACGCATCTTGAAGTTAGATTGGTATAGATATCGTCTTACTATCTGAATCTATCGCTTACCGATTTACCAGGTAATAATTAAATGGCATATAAGGAGCCACCTTATGAAAAATGAAAGAAGACTTTTCCTGAAACAGGCGAGTATTACTGGTGCAGTATTTTCATTATTACCGCTGGTTCCAACAGCAGCTTTTGCCTCTTCACATAATCAATCAAAGAAAGAGAATGGTATTGATATAGGCGTTTGCGAGATGACACCAGAGGAAATGTCAGGTCCATATTTTATAAATAACAAATTGCTAAGAAGGAATATAACAGAAGATGAACCAGGGATCCCTCTGTTATTGACAATGAAAGTCATTGATTCGGTAACCTGTAAGCCGCTGAATGATATCCTTATTGATATATGGCATTGCAATGCAATGGGAAAGTATTCAGGTTGGAAATACATAAACCCAGACCTTGAGGCTCCATCCGATCATATAGGAACGATTTCGAGAACTGATGAAAGCACATTTCTTCGTGGAGCACAAAGGACAGACAAAGAAGGCATCGTCAGATTCACCACCATTTTCCCCGGTTTTTATGCTGGAAGAGCGATACATATTCATTTATCAGCAAGGAATGCGAATGTACAAAAAAGACAGGAAGATAAATTCTATTTTGTCGGCCAACTATATTTCCCTGAGGATATCTCTAAAGAAGTGATGAGTAATGATATGTATTCTCCAAGGGAGGTCAATAGACTTAAAAATGAAGATGATTCCATCTTTTCTGGAGTTAAAAATAGGGCTGCTATTTTGACAATAAATAAAATAGGCGATAATCCTTTGGATGGATTACACGGAAAGATAGTTTTATCTATTAATAAAGACAATGTATCTAAGAAAATAACACCTAACGACTTAGCTAAATACACTGTATAAGAAAATCTCCCATAACCGGAGTTTGAAATAGTGGTTATATATTATTACTCCGGTGAAACAGGGCTAAAGAAGAGGTAAAGTTCA
Source organism: Xenorhabdus griffiniae (assembly GCF_037265215.1). Lineage (NCBI taxonomy): Bacteria > Pseudomonadati > Pseudomonadota > Gammaproteobacteria > Enterobacterales > Morganellaceae > Xenorhabdus > Xenorhabdus griffiniae. The sequence goes on from NZ_CP147737.1 coordinate 2,304,376, forward strand.
AAGGCGCAGTTAGTGGCCTCAACTAAGTGACGTTGTCACCAATAAATCTTTCAGTGTTAGCACAATTGCCACGATAAAACCGCTTCCCAGTATCATCACCGTTACCACAGTGCCGTATTGTGACAACAGCATAGTCGCTATTGGAAGTAAAAACAGAATGGTTAGATTATTCAAACTCTCTGAGATAGCCAATATTTTCCCTTTATCCTGTTTTGCCCGCTTTGCCAGAAGCGAAGTGCTTATCGGCGCAGCAAGGCCGAGTGTACATCCCCATAACATCAGACAAGCCAAACTAAAAAGTAAAGACAGGGGCAATAACATAAATGCAGAACTGGTGATGAAAAGTAAAATTATTGCTAACAAAAGCACACATTCATCTCTGATATTCAGGTGCTTCACGATACTTACAGATAAGTTACCCAACCCAAGCCCGATCCCAAATACAGAAACAGAAATACCAACAGCTCCTGTTCCCATCGCGTAATGATGTCTTAAAACCTCTCCGGTTAATATAAAAGCAGATACTGCTGTACCGTTCCAAAATCCTTTCGCAATAAGGGGGCGTATTAGGTTGCTTTGCCATCCAAATTGAAACTTCACTGTTTGGTGAACTGTTTTCAGAATATTAATCTGGTTTGGAATGTATTTTTTACTTAAAAAATAGAGCAAAAGGCATCCTGCTACACTCACTAAAAATGGTACTTGCCAGTAAAATAATTCTGTCAAAACACCGGCAACAATAGGACCTCCCGCAATTCCTGCTGTCATACCAAGCATAACAATGCCCATTGCCGATGCCTGTTTATGAGATGGAAAAAGTTCTGCGACCAGCGCAAATATGGTCGGAATTAAAGCGGCAGAAGCAATGCCACCCAAAATACGTAACCCCATTGCAATCTCCAAGTTGGGAGCTATCGTTAATGCTAATCCATCAAGGAACAGAAACAGCAAAGATATCCGCAATAATTTGTGTCGATTGATCCGATCAGATAACCAACCGAAAATTGGTGCTGCAAGTGCGTAGGCGAGGGCATAACCAGATACCAGCCAAGTGACCTTGTCTATTGTTGTCCTGAATGCATCAGCCAAGGGATTGAGCATAGGTGATAACATGAATTCCATCGCACCAATGAAAAATAAAATAAGTGAAAATATCAGTAGTATCGTAGATAAAACAGCACGTGGCGGCATATTTAAGTCTCCTTAGATATATACCAATCGCTTTTCAAGATGCGTTTTATATCTCCCCGCTTCGCGGGGAGATATAAACAAGACATTGATTTGTAAGCTACAATTTGAAGTAAGAAAAATAAAGGGGGAATCAGTACGATGATATTAAGTAAGATACTAAGGATTATTAAATATGGCAATTGATCGACTCTACCAAGACAGTCACTTAGCTCAATTTTATGATTTCGATAACGAATTGGTATCAGGTTATGACTATTATGTCGGACTTGCTAAAGATGCACATGCTATTTTAGATCTGGGTTGTGGCACTGGAACGCTCACGAATAAAATTGCCTTCACTTATCCCGATAAAGTGGTATTTGGTTGTGATATTGCCAGCGCCATGTTGGATATCGCGAAATCAAAATCAGCAGGATCACGAGTTACTTGGATACAATCTGATGCTAAACAGTTGGCGTTATTTCAGAAATTCGACTTAATCATTTTATCCGGCCACGTTTTTCAAGTGTTCTTAACCCATCAAGATCGCGTTACCGTGCTTAAACGGATTTATGAACACTTGGCAGAAGGGGGACAATGTATCTTTGACAGCCGTAATCCTTTAGCAAAAGAGTGGTTGACTTGGACAAAAGCTGATTCTAAACGTGAGTTTATTCATCCAACATTTGGCTCTGTCTTGGCATGGAATGATTTTCGAGTTCACAATACGACGATTACTTACGGCACTTACTATCAAATTCTAAACAACAAGCAGGAATACCAGGCATTTTCAGCAATTACATTTGCCAGTTTTGCTGAGATCCAGCAAGCACTAGCTGACGCGAATTTAATTGCGACAAATGTATTCGGTAACTGGCAAGGAGAAACTTATCATGATCAGTCAGAAGAAATGATTTTTATCGTACGAAAGAATAAATGAGACTATACGCATTAAACTTCAGGTTGCAATTTCTGATCCTGAAACTTGATTTCTTCCCGCTTCGCGGGAAAAAATCACACGCATCTTAAAGTTAGATTGGTATATAAAGGAAAACCCACTGCTAGCTTTTGCCAACAGTGAGTTTATTTACATTTTACTTAGTAGTCGTTGCTTCAATATCAAGGACATTAATCGGGCCAGCATTTCCTGCCATATCTTCACCATATGCGCAAACACGCCATGGTGCTTCAGATTTTGCCAACATTGTTAGCCTCCAGGGATAGCTATAACCTGTTTTATCGTCACAATTTGTTGTTGCTTTAGGTCCATATTTAATTTGTACACTTGAGATGTCATACGGACGAGTGTGAGCGGTTATACGCCAAACATCCCCATAATCATCCTTATTTAACGCGGGCTTAATTGATGGAGGAGTATTATCAATTTCTCGCAACATGACAGAAGCATCTTTTGTCTTTTGCCATTGGCCATCATTATTCTGGTGAATAACACAGAGTTTATAGATGCCTTCTTTATTAGGAAGTAGCATGTTTTGCAGCGGGCTTTGGCTTGCAGGAATAGAAACACTGTATCCTGCTTCAGCAGAGCAATCGACATCACTGATTAATCCTGTTTTATATCGAATATTCTTAACGTTAGCATTTTCCTTGATAACAATGTCCCATTTTGCTTTCTTGCCGTCCACAGGATTAACGCTCTGAGTTATCCAGCGTGACCAAAGAGGACTTCTTTCCAGAATATTACCGCGGTTATTTTCCAGTTTAGATAGATCTAATTTGCTATCCTTTGTCAACGCATTGGCAATACTATCGACAGGGATAAAATAGCTGGCGCCTTCTGTTGGAAGGCCTTTATTGTTTTCGATAGTACAAGGTCTGCCAAGTCCACAGCCGGTCATTCCTGGTGTTACTGTTGTATTTAGCACACCAATCACGTCTGTTTTGTCTTTTTCAAAAACAGGGGAACCAGACGTTCCACCAGCGACACCATCACAATTTACGGAGAAAACTGGAGTCCAAATCCATGGTGAGCCGCCTTCATATAAAACGGGTGATTTTCCGGTGATATTACACTCAGATTTTCTGAGATAAGCGTAATTGTAATCAACGTTATCGACAGGAATATGAGTCAACACAATAGGTTGATGTTTCATATTAAGGTTTTTTTTCAACTTCAAAGGATGATAGCCTTTTTTTGCTAAATCACCATAAGTTGCATCCAATTGTAATACCGCAATATCTTCGTATTTCATCGTTGAATATAAAATACGGTTGACTTTTATTGGTGATAGCGTCTCTTTTTTATCAATGAAATAATCCGGGGTATATCGCCAAAATTCAGGCGCCAGTTGATCAACAATGACATCATTTGTGCCTACATTGCTATCTACACAATGTCCTGCGGTAAGTATCAATGCTGGAGTATCCTTATTCGGTGTATTTTCACCAGAAATCAGGGTTGCAGTACAGTGTGAGATTCCATTTAATTTACCAACAGTTCTAAATTTTTCAGCGCCAGGATCGGTTGATTTCATCAACGGAGCACCATTATTACTTGCTGCTAAAGAACCTGTTGAAACAGAAAATAAACTGATTAATAGGATTTTACGATAAGCCACAATTTTCCTCCTTTGGATTGGTTTAATGACTTAAATTCATTATCTACTTTAATCATTACCCAGTACTACCAAGGTGGCTTGTGCCAAAACGGATACAAAAACCTAAAAATCTTACGAGATAAAAAACTCACTGCCAACCATTGCCAGCAGTGAGTTTCTGTTATCAAAAATTGATTAACTAGAACTTCCAATTGGCATTCAGGAATACACCATTATCCTTATGGCTGCCTGATAAAACACCATTATACCCCAGTGATAGTTTAGTATTTTTATTAATTTCCAATTCCGTGCCTGCCTTAACTACAGCAGCATCACGTGCGGCTGCAACACTATTGACAGTAAACGTGGCATCGCTATTGTTAAAACTTAATTTAGTACCCCGATCTACATTGCCAAACTGATGTTGCCAACCCAATTCACCATATGCCCCTACAGTGATGTCATTTTCAGTCTGCCATTTTTGATCGACACGTAAACCTAATGTAGAGAAGGTGGCATTTTTCGATTGTTTCTTGCCGTTCAATGCAGCAGCACCGCCATGTTCATTGATACCTTCATTACGGAAATTAACATAAGACAGGTTGGCGAATGGTTCCAGGTTCAGCCAGGAAGTATTTATTCCGTAAGCGGCTTCTGTAAACAGTTGACCAGTTTGAGCACCATATTTCGCTTTCAGGTTGTCGGATTGACGGCCAAAAGCCACCGAACGTTTGGTATCAAAACGATGCCAACTGTAAGTAGCGCCGGCACGTAATGCCAAAGCATCAATCTGTTTACTACCGTATAGCGCCAAATGGAAATTGTTACTGCGGGCTGAAGTGTTATATCCACCATTCAAAGAAGAGCGGGTATATCCGGTAGCGACACCAAGCCGCCAATCATCACCTAACTCTTTATCTGCCCCTAATAACACGCCATAGTTGGATACACGATAACCGTTGACTTCACTGTTACCATTAGCACGTTGCCAGTTACCTATGATTTGTCCCCAGGCACCATTTCTATCAACTTTGATATCCTGTTCAATGCTTCCACCATTAGCCTGACGCAAACGGGTATTCAGCGTATCGCGCAGATGGTGGCTATTATTGATTTGTGCCGCAGCAATATCAGCATGGATCTGGCCGGAAGAGAGTTGCTGGAATGCCTGACTGGCTTGCGCTGCTGTATCAAACATCAAGATACTCTCATAAACCGGATGTCCCAAACTTAGCTTATCAGCAGCATCAGCCACAGCACGTTCATTAGCGGTCATTCCTAAACTGGCAAATGTGGTGGAATTACGTTTTATATCCAACATTACCTGATTAGGGCGAGAACTAGATTGAGTATGAGGTTGGTAACTAAGCTCAGTACCAATAAACAGATAGTTTGGCACTACGGTAGTAAATTGGCCGTTGATACCCCGATTTGCTTGCAGAATATTATATTGTTGCCCAAGCAAACTACGGACTTCTTGCTTCGATAACAGGTTACTACTATTTTCCAGAGTGACTTGTACTTCACCGCCTTTCAGCGTAACCAAGCCATTACTGATAATGCGATCACTATACCCTTGGCTATTTGGTGCAACTTTTACCCGATAACGTGAACCTGCTTGAAAGGTCACATCATGAGTAACGTTCAGCGTGCCGCTAGAACTGACGGAGTCAGAACTTAAGTTGCCTGGGGCAATACTGGCTCCAGCGTTGGCCATGATTGAACCGACAGTACCATTCCCGCCAAGAATGGCATTATCTTGCACAGTAACATCCGAAGTTATGGAACCACTAACCAATAAGTGACCTTGTTCGACCAACGTTGGGCCTTTATAGGTACTATTTTTACCGGCCAGTTCAAGTATACCGTTACCAATTTTCGTCAATCCACCATGACCGGAGATATCATTGGCCCAACTGTCATAAGCACATTCAATACTATTACAGACCCGTTCTACAGTAGTACCTTTCTCAACGATGCCACCAATACCTGGAATATTGGCGATAAACTGAGTTTCAGAATAAGAACCTGGAATATAGTATTTCTTCGGAATATCCTTTTCAGTGATGAACATCTTAGGACCATCAATAGCATCTTTCAGGTTCAGCATTCCCCAACCATACATATCATCCAAACCAGGTTTACCTAAATCGGTTGCTGTGGTTTTAAGGACATCTGCGATTTGTCCGGCAGTCATATAAGGGAAGCGTTGCATCAAGACGGCAGCGGCGCCAGCCACATGTGGTGATGCCATTGATGTCCCTGTGTAGGCATCATAGGTGGGATCAATCGTCAACTCACCATTTTCGAAAGCATCTTCGTCGATCTCTCCGTTAACTTTAGAAACGAATTCCCCCGTACTACTGTAAATTTTTGTACCTGGTGCCGACAAACAGTAACTGGCTGTATAACCACAACTCGTTGATGAAACGTTAATTTCGTTTTCCCTGGTCAGATTGGCAACGCTGAGGTAATTTTTCAAGGTATCAGGGAAGAAATAGGGCATACCCGCATGTAACCAGGTGATGTTATAGTTATTTGCATTCCCCGCAGCAAAAACAACTAATTTTCCATGACGCGCTGCACGCAATAGGCCCGCGGTTCTCGTTGTATAGTCATCGAGTTCTGGAATTGGGGAGCGGCTTAACCGATCCAAATCATCCTTAATCGGTGTGACATAGTTAATAAGCTCTTGCAACGTCACTTTGTCATACTTGATCGTACCGTTTTCCCATCGTTTTGGCCGGCCATATTCATCGGTTTCATAAGAAGGGCGCACACCCCAACTGTTATTGATGACACGTGCATTGCTTTGGATCAGGGCTTCTGTGCGGTTATAGGGAGTCTGTAAATATTTCCCTGTAATCAAACCTGCATCAAATGCTACACCATGCATTTCCTTGCCATCCCGATTTGCTGCAATGATCCCAGAAACATGGTTACCGTGAGCCCCAAAACTGATAATCCCAGTGTAGAGGTTTTCATCGTAATTCCAGGGGTCATCTGGGCTTAGAATTTTCAGCTTGCCTGCAAATTCAGGATGGTTGGTAACGGCTTCATCCAATACACCAACATTAATGCCTTTTCCCGTGTAACCACGAGCATAGGCATAATGAGCACCAATAGCAGCTAACCCCCACTGATGATTAAATTCATCTGATAACCAACTATCTGGTGAGTTTTTTTTACCCTGTTCCTGATATTCAGTCGCCATTGAAGCACTGACAGGTAATAATCCCCAAAATAATGTCATCCACAAAAATATCGGTCGTGCCGAATTGTTTTTTTTCATAAAAGAGGTTCCATTTTCCAAAAAAGTGGCAATTTTCAATTCGCTATTTGGTACATCGCTCATTGAAAAGTCTTTATTAATAAAACCAATTATTGAACTTAAATAAGTAGGCCATGGTGGGATCGATCTATATTTTTAGAACAGCTATAGAACAATGCAGACCATATTATTTTCTGCTCACAAGGTGCTATAGCATAATAATTAAACCCAAAATGCAAGAATAATAATTAACTTTTTTATAACCATTTTATAACAATGGAGAGATCATATAAATAACACACTTTTGTTTAACATCCCGTTTAAGTGGCATGATTCTGGCATGATTTGAATTAATTACATATCAATTGTTATTTATATGTTATTTTTTGTGGTGCTTTATTAAATGTTAATATAAACATTATTATTAGAGGTTTTTTTGTGATTCAAGATGCGTTTTATATCTCCACTCTTCACGGGGAGATATAAAAAATTACATTGATTTTCAAGTTGTAACTTGAAATTGGATTGGGTATATTATCTTTTTACATAAACAATCAAACGCAAATGCCTTTCTAAATCAGTGACCATTGATGTGTAATCGAAAATAGTTTCCTGTCCATTCACATTTAATTCCCGTATTCCATTACAAGGTTCATAGATTTCATGTCGATGCCACATTTCACAAAAGTCAGGTGATATCTTAATCAATTTATTCACAATTTCTTGAATATAACTGTCTTTAGCGGCAAGAGCATAATCACGTCTAAAGCTAGCAAGTAAACGATAAGCATCTCGTTCCCAATGACACAAGAGTTCACGATAATACTCATTGGTAAATAATAACCACAAAAAATTACGTTGTTCTCCTGCAAATTGACTGAAACGAAAGCATTCATCTGCTGGTTGATTAAAAGCTAAAACATCCCAATGCAAGTTCAGCACATAAGTTAAATGAGGCGATAAATCATCCATAATCTTTTTGATCAATGGAGAAACAACACACTGGGTTTGTCCCGTTTCAACAGGCTCGCGCATGTGTGCCAGTAGGTATAAATGCCTGCGTTCAGCGGTAGTCAGTTTTAATATTTTGGCGAGATTGTCTAAAAAAACAACGGATACGCCAATTTCCCGACCCTGTTCAAGCCATGTATACCAGGTCAAGCCAACACCCGCCAAAGCAGCTATTTCTTCGCGCCTTAATCCAGGAGTACGACGACGTCCAATATGGGGCAATCCAACGGATTCAGGGCTGATACTTTCTCTCTTGGTGCGTAAAAAGTTGGCTAACTCAGTACGGGATCTTTTCATTTTTGTCATTTATTTCAACCCATTACTTTTAGTAATAGTAAAAATGGTTAAATTGTAACAGGCTAATGGGGTGATTAAAATCTGTTTATCTCAAACATGGTGAGGATTTTTATCATGACTAAAAGGGACTATTTAGCCTTGTCGGTTTTGTTATCAGCTGGATTTGTGACTATTTTTGATCTTTTTGTTGTCAACGTTGCTATCGCCAATATTCAATTACACTTACAAGCCAGTTTGTTCCAAATTACACTGATTATCGTAACCTATGAAATTGGGTTTGGTTTGTTACTGATTACAGGAGGACGCTTAGGGGATCTATTTGGACGGAGGCGATTGTTTCAGTTAGGTATGCTCGCTTTTACTTTAACATCATTGCTTTGCGGTTTTGCACCTACAGCAACTTTTTTGGTTTTTGCCCGGTTTTTACAAGGATTATCAGCAGCTCTGCTATTTCCGCAAGTTTATGCCAGTATCCGTGTCAGATTTGACGAAGAAAATAGCCGTCGGGCATTTGGTTTATTAGGGATGACCTTAGGCTTAGCTGCCATTGCAGGTCAAACGCTGGGAGGATGGATGATTTTCGCCAATTTATTGGATTTACAATGGCGCTCAATTTTCTTAGTTAATGTTCCAATCGGTTTATTAGCTTTAATTTTCTCAGGTTATCTCAACGAGAGCATCGCTCAAGAAAAAACGGAATTAGATTTAACTGGGGTGGTACTTTCCAGTATTGGTATTTCTGCTTTGTTGCTACCACTTTTGGTTGGGCCAACATTGAATTGGCCAATGTGGTGCTGGGTATCTCTCTTTTTAGCCAGCCTGACACTGCTGCAATTTTTCCATCATGAAAAATGTTATGTTGCTAAAGGAAAAACACCATTATTCAATTTTGATTTATTGAAAATAAAGCCCTTTAGTTTAGGTTGTTTATTGGTTCTATTTATCTATTCCACCTCCAGTTCATTTTTCCTTGTTTTCGCCTTACTTTTACAAAATGGTTTGGGTTTCAATCCATTCGATGCTGGATTGATTTTTGCTCCAGCAAGCATAGGATTTGTTTTGTCTTCACTTAATGCCCCTTATTGGGTGAAACGTTTTGGCAGCAAAGCTATCATTGCCGGAAGCTTACTTTATATGCTTTCTTTCATTACTTTGATTGTTGCCATTAGCACATTATCACCAGCCAATTCACCCATATTTGTGATAGTGCCAATTCTAATACTCCTTGGATATGGTCAAGGTTTTGTCATGACACCATTGCTTAATATTGTTTTGGCTTTTGTGAACGTGAGATTCGCAGGTATGGCATCAGGGGTGATTGCAACTTTGCAACAAATTGGAGCCGCTTTTGGTGTGGCCGTGGTTAGCATATTAGTTCAATGGCACTTTAATGAAATAGAGACATTGCTTTTTGTTACATACCAAAAGGCCTTTGTTCACAGTATGCTTTACAATGTTATGGCTGCTTTTATTGCATTTTACTTCTTGAAAAGATTACATCGAAAGTAGAGTAAATCACGAGGATATCAAAAGTGATCAGACCATTTACAAAAGCAGATATGGATGCGGTGCTATCTATTTGGTTGGAAGCTTCTATCAAAGCTCACAATTTTGTGGCAGCTGAATTTTGGCAATCACAACGAGAAAACATGAGAAGCATCTATATTCCGGCTTCAGAAGTTTATGTCTATGTACAAGGTGCTAACGTTGTTGGCTTTTATGCGCTTCACGAAAATAGTTTGGCTGCGATTTTTGTATCACCCGATAAACAAGGGCAGGGAATTGGCAAGGCATTAGTGAGTGATGCCAAAAATAGAAGGACTGAACTCACGTTATCTGTTTATCAGCAAAATCAGGCAAGTTATGAGTTTTACTTATCACAAGGTTTTTATGTTGTCAGCGAAGAAGTCGATGAACACACTGGATGCCAAGAGTATTTTATGTGCTTAGATACCGGTATCATAATCTAAGGGTTTGGTTGAGTTGCGTGATGCACGTTAACCAAAGGATTCTTTTCAATCAAATTGAGCGCAAAAGTATCAACCTGTGTTTCTTTATTAAACAAAAATGCCAAAAATACGATGCCCTGTATTTTTATACAGTACAACTAATAATGAGTAACTTTCTCGATGAAACTACTCAATAGAAACAAAGAAGGGAAATGCTCTCGGCTCCACTAGTGGAGCCGAGGTTTATGTATAAAGAAGTGGATATTGTTTATTCACATACCATACAGATAATTTTCACTTTCTTCGCCAACGTCATCACGAACTTGTTCCAGTGCTTTGGCATAAGATTTCAGCAAATTCAGCGTATAGTGAACACGGCTTTCAAATTTCTCATCGTTACAAATCAGATCCTTTGAAATCAAACTTTCACTTTGACGGAAAACTAAATGGTCAGGCAAGAAACAGACATGGTTATTTTTAAAACCTGTCATGCGTAATTCGCAAAGAGGATAAACACCGTTAATTCCACTTGATACACTCGCCAATAATGCTGGTTTATGGCCTAATTCTGCTATAGAACAATACAATAGAAAATTCTTCAATGCCGGAGTTGACATTCCATGCCATTCTGGAGTCACGAAGATAAATGCTTCACTCTCTCTTAAATGTTGTGCAATTGGCTGCCAGGGATGAGATTCCGCTGATATATCTGTTGTATAACCATCATGTAATGGCAATTCTACATTGGAGAGTTCCAAAAGCTCTATCTCAGCAAATCCATATTCGCTACTTAATTTTTGTAAATAACGAGCTACACGTTGGCTGCGAGAATCTGGACGTTGGCTACCTGAAATTATAGTAAGTTTCATTGATTTTCCTGTTATTCATTAGGTTGAAGAATTATCGGATTTTTTTGTCTGATTCCCGCGGAATCGAAAGCCAAACAGCAATAATGATGGTGCATACCCCAAGCATTTGTGGCAAGGAAAATGTTTGTTTTAGAAACAAATATCCTAAAATACAAGCAGATAGTGCACTAAGGAATCCCAAAAACGAGATTGTCACAACGGGTAACTTTTCAATTCCTCGAAACCAAATAATATAAGAAAACACCGCACCAATTATACATAAATAGCTATAGCCGAAAATATTGGTTACAGTAAGGTGTTGTGGTAAACCTTCTATAGAAATGGCAACAGGCAATAACATTAACCCTCCAAGAGTTAATTGCCAGCCGGTAAAACTGAGTAATGATAAATTGGTGGGGCGGTTCCAATATTTAGTAAGCACAACCCCTAAAGCCATACAACTGCACCCCGCGAACCCCGTAATAACGCCTTGCCAATTTAAACTACTGGCTGAGTTTAATACTAATAAGCCAATCCCGACAACGCCCAATATTGCCGAAATAATATGTTTGATTGTGAGAGAAGTTTTCAATATGTAAGTACTTAACAAGATAACAATTATGGGTTGGCAAGCCATAATTAATGATGCCGTACCACCAGGTAGATATCCTGCCGTAACAAAGAGAAAATAGAAGAAGGCACTGATATTGAGCAAGCTCAATACCATAATACGTAACCACCAAATTCCTTTGGGCATAGTACGACAAATCAACAGTAATAATATACCAGCAGGTAATGCTCTAATAGTAGAAGCTAGCAAAGGCACATTGGGTGGTAATACTTCTGTCGTAATAATGTAAGTACTTCCCCAAACAATTGGGGCTAATGCAGTCAATAACATATTATGGATAGATCTAATTTCTAGCATGTTTCTGCCCTTCTGATTTGTTCGTTTTTTGTTCTTAACATCACTTTTTTTAGTACTCCTTTTTAGTGCTTACTACCTAAAAAAATCACCAACAAAAGTATCTTTATGTAAAGATAAATTAAAATAATAGCCTAATTGATTTTTATCAAGTATCTTTCCATCAAAATAAATGAATAGGGGGAAAAACATGAAATACGATCACGTTGACCGATTACTGAGACAGTGGGAACAACAGCGTCCAGATCTTGATCCGTCGTCAATAGGCGTCATTGGGCGGTTATGTCGCATTCACAAAATTATTGAACAACGCTTGCAACATGCTTTCAAAGAACATGACCTAAGTGGTATCGAGTTTGATATCCTTGCGACACTACGACGTAATAACAGACCAATTACACCTACTGAGCTATATCAATCCGTTATGCTAACTTCTGGAGCAATGAGCACTCGTATTGAACATATGGTACAGCGAGGGTTGATTGGGCGTATTGCTAACGAAGAAGACCGACGTAGCTGTAAGGTTTTTCTGACACCAGAAGGAAGGACCTTGATAGACAAAGCAGTGGAAAGTCATTTAGAGAACCAAAAAGCCATTCTCGAACCACTAACGACAACTCAGCAAGAGCAACTTGCAACACTGCTGCGGCATTGGTTGCTGGATAATGAGTCAACGAGTAGTGATTCGCCCTGATATAAATCAGGGCGAGATAGATCTAGGAGAAGATATTAGAACTTAATATTAACTCTTGCCCAATAAGTACGTCCAGGTTCATTGACTGCCGTATTACCGGAATAACCAAAGCCTTGATTCCCCGCTAAGTTAAGGTGTTCGCTATAGGTTTTATCAAAAATATTGTCAACCCCAGCACTGATTTGAACGTTTTTGGTCACCTGATAGGCTGTATTAGCAGATAGGGTGGCGAAGTCTTTGCTACGATCAAAGTCTTTACCTACAACGTTACCTTCATTGATTGCCACTCGGTGCTGGCTACTTACCAGACGCAGCAAACCACTGCTAGTCCAATCGCCATGCTCCCAGGTCAAGCCGAAACGCGCTTCCAAAGGTGGGATCTGCGGCAATGGGCGATGATGAGTGGTATTTTGCGCCCAGGAATACGCCAGGCTGGCATCAGTTTTCCAGTTTTCGTTAAACTTATAAGCGACTCCTGTTTCTCCGCCCATAATGGTGGCATCCACGTTACCAGCCACCGCATTCTTGCTACGATAATCGAACAAGATAAAGTCATTCACTTTACCCACATACGCTGATATCCAACCTTTCAGGCGGTTATCATTATATTGTGCGCCGATATCCAATTGGGTTGTTTTTTCGGGCTTGATATTAGTGAAAGCATTACTGCCCGCTTTACCCGAAACCAGCTCCCAGTAATCAGGAAAACGCTCGGTATAACCAATGCCGGCATAGAGCATTACCGGAGATTCTTTCAGGTCATGTTCAAGCCGAATAAAGCCAGCGGGCAGGGTTTCTTTACGTTCTTGTTGAGTAGCATATTTATACGCTGTTGCACGATCTAATCGTACACCACCGATCACTTTATTCTGTGTAGTTGCATCCCAGGTTAATTCACCAAAAATACCGTAATCACGGAAGCGGACATTTTTTACCCAGCCATTTCTTTCAGCTTCAGCCATCCTGCGATCGGTATTGGTACGGTGAATATTAGTTTGCATATCCACTCCGCTCTGTAACTTGAAATCTTCCCACAACCAAGTTCCCATCATACGGCCACCCATTGTCAGGCGGTCAGGTTCTGAGGCCATTTTCATTTTTGAACGTCGCATGGAATAGTTATCCATTACATGGTCGGTGTAGTTGTAATAAAAATTGGATTCGAATTTGTCAAACACTTCGCCAATGTTGGATTTCTCAAAACGCACACCAAAACTTTTGCGCTTAAATTGTGTGCCGTCCATACCTCGCGTGGCATAACGTGCTTCACCATCACCTTGTCCAGCGCTTAACTCCAGTAACGTATTTTCATCTGGTGTCCAACCCAAGGCGATATCGGTATTCCATTTATCCCAGCGGGAAGGAACGCGTTTGCCATCACCATCTTTATAATCATTAGAATGGGATTTATTGCCGATCAAACGGATATAGCCCAATTCATTGCCAATACTGAGATCGGCATTACCATCCCAACGACCATGAGAACCCATCACTGTGCTGATATTGCCTTGAGCGCCAGCTTGCTCAAACTGAGGGCGAATACGTTCGAAACGAATAGTTCCCGCTGAATTACCTGGCCCCCAAAGTACGGTTTGTGGGCCTTTGACTAAACTCAAAACATCATAACTTTCTGGTGAAATATAAGAGCTTGGCGCATCCATACGTCCGCCACAAGAGCCCAGTATTTCACTGTCATCAATTAACATTCTCAGACGAGAACCAAACATGCCACGGAATACAGGATCACCGTTAGTGCCGCCGTTACGGATCTGTGAAAACCCTGGAATGGTTTTCAGGTAATCAGAACCATCACTAGCAGGTATTGGTTGACGAGGTGTTTTTAATGAAGAAACTACTTCAAGAGGTGAAACTGCCGGTGCAGTTACCGTGATCACAGTTTCATTATCGTGATCATGAGCAATGTGTTTTTCTTTTGTTTCTTTGGTATTGGCAGCCCAGCCACTGCTTGGCATGATGAGTGCGATAGTCAAAGCTGCTGTCAGAGGTGATATACGAAATAGTTGTGTAGTAAACATAAAAAATCCCTTAATTAGCAACGTTGCCATACAAATTGCGTAAGGCAAGGAAAATAAAATGGTTTATTTTAAGCAGACCGACTAAATAAGGGGTGGGGCGCGTGGTTGTGATTCGCCATAAAACAGCCGAATAACAGGGCCAAAGAAACGCGATATTGGTAGTGCCCTGAACACAATGAGTGTCAATAGAATGAAAGGAACAAAACCACCTGCTAATAATGGCAGATTAATCAGAAGTTGACAGTAACCACAAGCGATATCGTCCATTAAGCCCATATGAATATGATCGACACCATGATGATTCATCGTGTGTGTCGCAGGCATACAGTGATTTATTTCACTTTTTATTTCTTCACGGTGGTGCTCCAGTGTTTTTGATACCACCGGTGCAATGAACAACATCAAAATCGCCAGTAAGGCGATGATAGCGGGTGTTCGGCTTTGTGAGAGGCGAAAAAGCGATAACAAGCTAATGATCCGGATCAATTTCTACGATTGAGGGCTAATCTTACTGCATTTAGGCTGAGGTTGTTAAAATATTTTGGGATTGTGTATCAGTCACCAGCGTTCCAGCACATCATAATTTCACTGGAACTCTGGATTTATCTGTTTTCTTCCAAGAAGACCCGCTTATGGCCTGCACCTTCTCCTACCCATATCACTGTAACCCATTCGCCATTACATTGTATTTCCATTTTGTCCTTTAATATCGCCATAATCATAATTTTTGATTATTGATTTATCTGGCGTATTTTTATCAATCTTAAACTATACGATTGATTATTCATATTATGACTCAGTATTTGAACACATTCTTATGACAAATTCTTCTTGAGGTGAAAGATGTATATCGTTAATGGTAAAAGCATCTTCCTCGCCGTTAGTCCTAATCAAGTCGTTGATATATTCAAATGTGTTATTTCTATACATAAGCCTAGGCGTTACCCCATCATATAATGATATATAATAAATTTCTGGAGAATACCAAGGTACATTATTACCAAATAAATTAACCATTGGATTATCAGGAACGAAACCGAGCGCATAACCAAAATGACGTACTAATAATATATACATATATCTTTTTACTGCTTCATATGGATTATGAATATCACCAAATGTTCTCATTATCGTTGTTATTCTTTCATCACTCATTCCTGCAAGGAAATTATCAACATATATACCATATTGTCCTGCAAGATTAGTATTCCCTAATGCTAATGTATTTATATATCCAGTTTGTGGTATGTAAGCGATAGCAGGTTCAAGACCAGGTCTTCCTGCTAACATATTTAATGCCGAAGAATAACCAATCCTGAAGTTTGCTTCCTGAGAACTATTTGCGCGCCTAATAGTTAATTGTGGATATGCATCACGAGCGACATTTCGCCAAAAATCTACAGCAGCCTCAATTTCTGCGGAGTAATCAATTCTTCTCGTAGCACCATAAATTTCAGCATGAATTACAGCTCCATTAGGCGGTATAGTATAGCGAATCTCTCCTCCATAAGCTTCCACTGGGTTATAATGAACTCCATCTCGATCAGGTTGTGTTATACTGGCTCTATATTTTATTGTCACATTAGCGTTAACCCCCATTGAATTTAAAAGAAATAAAAAACAAATCACCCTTGCAAACATTAATAATATAAATCTAAAACGTGTTCTATCATTCATAACATTATCCTATTTTTAATAATTAAGGTTAATGGATGTATATAATTTGATATAGAATGAATAATGTTTGATATATTTAACTCACTGTGTGATCTTACTCTCATTCATTAAATTGAATCGCTCCGGATGTGCATAATTAAAAACAATTATCAATTAATAACCAAATGTTATCGGTTGATAATTAATTAGTTTATCAGCCCTCATAATAAAATCAATCAGCGGATGGAAAACATCATATATTTATGATTATATCTATTTTTAAATTTGTGAATTTCATTTGCGTGAGTAAACTCATCACTAATGATTAGATAATTGAGGTTTAACTTGAGTAGAGTTTCATTGCAAACTCTTGGCTACAACCTTGTGCGAGGGACTATAAAATGCCAGATAGAAATTATTTCCAAAAATTGAACTTTAAAGCCCACTGGATGCCGTTCAGCGCTAATCGTCATTTTCAACAAGATCCACGTTTGATTGTTTCAGCAGAAGGAAGTTGGCTATTTGATGATCAAGGCCGTCGAATTTATGACAGTTTATCAGGATTATGGACGTGTGGAGCAGGCCATTCACGCGCTGAAATTCGTCAGGCTGTTTCAGATCAACTGGGGACATTGGATTATTCCCCAGGTTTCCAATATGGACACCCTTTGTCATTTAAATTAGCAGATAAAATTGCCAGCCTTATGCCTGGTGATTTAAATCATGTATTTTTTACCAGTTCAGGTTCAGAAGCTACCGATACCGCAGTAAAAATGGCTCGTGCTTACTGGCGGATTCAAGGACAACCTGCAAAAACTAAATTTATCGGTCGGGCACGGGGTTACCATGGTGTCAATATCGCAGGAACCAGCCTTGGCGGTATTGGGGGTAATCGCAAAATGTTTGGTCAGTTTATGGATGTTGACCATCTTTCGCATACATTACAACCTAATATGGCTTTTACTAAAGGGATGCCAGCGGCTGGTGGCCCCGAACTGGCAGATGAATTACTAAAACTCATTGAATTGCATGATGCCAGTAATATCGCTGCTGTTATTGTCGAACCACTTTCTGGATCTGCCGGCGCTATTATCCCACCACAAGGTTACTTACAACGCTTACGGGAAATTTGTACTCAATATGATATCTTGCTGATTTTTGATGAAGTAATTACCGGTTTCGGGCGTTTGGGAAGCTGGAGTGGTGCTGAATATTTCGGTGTAACCCCAGATATCCTTAACTTTGCTAAACAAATTACCAACGGTGCAATTCCTCTGGGTGGTGTAATTGCGTCCAGCAAGATCTACGATGCCTTTATGTCACAATCTCTGTCCGAACATATGATTGAATTCAGCCACGGTTATACCTATTCAGGTCATCCGGTTGCTTGTGCCGCGGGATTGGCTTCATTGGAACTGCTGGAAAAAGAAAATTTGCTTCAACAAGCTGCGGAATTGGCATCACATTTTGAACAAAAATTACATGCACTAAGTCACTGCCCAAATGTCGTGGATATTCGTAACTGCGGGCTAGTGGGGGCCATCCAAATTGCTCCACGGGATGGAGATGCCGTTGTCCGGCCTTTTGATGCTGGTATTGCATTATGGAAAGCGGGTTTTTATGTCCGTTTTGGTGGTGACACGTTACAATTTGGTCCCATGTTCAATGCTAAAATTGATGATCTTGATCGTCTGTTCAATGCGGTTGGTGATGTTCTATACCAAATCAAATAAAATCTTCATTAATGAGGGGGAATCTGTAAGATAACATGAAAGCTATTGAAATCATAAAGTTAATTGAAAACAAATATCCAAAAGCAGGGCATTGGGTATTTGGTGATTCTCCTTCCATGCATGATGAGTTGGCTAAGTTAGTTGCTAAGGGTATAAAAACAGCAACAACTTGCTCATTTCACTCTTATGAGTCGGACGATAGCAAAATTACAGTTGGTAATCACTATATTGTCTTCGGCAGTAAAGGAAATCCAACTTGTATTGTCAGAGCCACAGCTATGCACTTGATGCGATTTTCTGAAATGACCGAGGAACTGGCAAGGAAAGAAGGTGAGGGTGATAGGAGCTTGGCTCATTGGCAATTAGAACATCAACGTTTTTTTGAAGAGAGCGGTGAGTTTTCACCAAATATGGAAATTGTTGTGATCGAATTTAAGGTGGTAAAACTGACATAATCATTCAAACCCACCCAGCATATAACGCCATTTAAAGCTGTTTTTGTACCAATCGCCTTTCAAGATGTGTCTTATATCTCCCTATATTCATAAGGCTTGCACTTATCCACTTTTTTATCTCACATTTTATATGTGCAATACCAATAATTCTATTTGGAAATTGTTTCTGTATTTTATTTTTTTATTCATTGTACCGTGCAGTATTGTATGGAACAGTGAGATTGGTATATAGCTGATTCACACCATTAACCCACGAATTTTTATTCAGGAAATACATCACATAAAGACATAATAAGTTGTTTGAGATAAATTAACTCTTCCGACAATTACTTAAATTATATTTTCATAAAGTTATAATCTTATGTGTTGATCGAATCATTATATCAATATAAAAAATAGGAAATATTATGACTGATAATAGCACTAGAACCGATCTTTTCTCGCCTACCAAATTAGGGGATATTGAACTTGCTAATCGTATTGTTATGGCTCCTTTAACACGTGCTCGTATGAATGAGGATGGTGTCCCAAACGAACTTAATGTTACATATTATGCTCAACGTGTGAGCGCCGGTTTAATCATTTCAGAAGCAACTAATATTTCAGCACAGGGATGCGGTTATGCTATGACTCCTGGTATCTGGACAGAAGATCAGGTGGCAGGATGGAAAAAAGTCACAGATGTTATTCATGCTGCTGGTGGTAAGATTGTAATGCAATTGTGGCATGTCGGTCGTTTCTCACACGTTGATCTTCAACCAAATAAAGAAGCACCAGTAGCACCATCCGTTATTGAAACAGATGGTAATGTTTTTACCCGTCGTGGTATAGAGAAAGCGTCCATACCACGTGCACTTAGAACCGACGAGATCCCTGACATTATTAGGCAATATAGACATGCGGCAGAATGTGCTAAACGTGCAGGGTTTGATGGTGTAGAAATTCATGCTGCTAACAATTATCTATTGGAACAGTTTTTGCGTGATTCAACTAACCATCGCACCGATCAGTATGGTGGTTCAATTGAAAACCGTGCCAGATTGATTATCGAAGTTATTGACGCTGTAACCCATATTTGGGGTGGTGGGCGGGTGGGTATTAGGCTGTCTCCAGTGACAACAGAAGTAGGAAATACTCCGCTTGATAGTAATGTGATGGCAACTTATGGCTATCTGATCCAGCAACTCAATAAATTCAAACTGGCTTATCTCCATTTTGTTGAAGGAACAACAGGAAAAAGCCGTGATATTCCCGCAGAAGTTGATTTGGATGAACTAAGATCGTTGTTCGATGGTGCTTATATCGGTAACAACAATTATGACCTTGAAATGGCGATTTCTCGT
The DNA here is from genome assembly GCF_037265215.1 of Xenorhabdus griffiniae. NCBI lineage: Bacteria > Pseudomonadati > Pseudomonadota > Gammaproteobacteria > Enterobacterales > Morganellaceae > Xenorhabdus > Xenorhabdus griffiniae. The sequence goes on from NZ_CP147737.1 coordinate 2,324,322, forward strand.
CGTGTGGAAGGTAAGGTGGATGCCGTTGCATTCGGTCGTCCATTTATTTCTAATCCAGATTTGGTAGAACGTTTACGCTACGGGATTGAACTGACTGATCTCAATAATGATGCTTATTACGGTAATGGAGAAAAAGGATATACCGATTGGTTGAAAGCGAATTATTAATTTTATAAGCGTCTTTTTCAGCAAAATGCAGATATTGATTTGAGCAAAAAAAGTGGCAGGTACTGTAGAGCACTATTAACGGCTCTATGTTACCTGCTTTTTTAGGTAAAACCGACGGTGACCTGTGATTATCAGAGAAACCAGGTGGTGTGACAGAGAAGAGTAGATGTAAGGACGTAATTATGAATAAAAATCCTGAGATCATTAAAGCACTTAATGAACTTTTAACATCATTTGATAAACATGCTCCAGGTGTTGTCTACATGGCCAAGTATGACAACGGATTAACCTATCAAGGTTCTATAGGATTGGCTTGTTTAGAATCACATAAACCGCTTTCAATAGAAAGCGTATTTAATATAGCTTCAGTTTCAAAACAGTTCACTGCATTTACGCTCTTATTGTTAGAAAATGACGGTTATTTGTCGTTAGATGATTCAATCACAAAGTTCCTGCCTGATTTAGGCAGCTATGCAAAACCTGTTACTCTGCGTCACTTAATCTATCATACAGGTGGACTCGTTGATTATATGGAACTGGCTGAATCGATTGGTATTAATGAACAAGATCCGTTGACAATTGAACAATCATTACATCACTTATATGCGCACTCTCAATCTGTATTTGCGCCAGGGACAGCATTTGAGTACAGCAATACTGGATATTTTTTATTAGCGCAAGTGGCTGAAAAAGCCAGTGGGATAAAACTGAGTGAATTCAGTCAAGAACGTATTTTCAAACCTCTCGGGATGAAAAATACGTTCATTGTTGATGAATATCCAATCGCTGTCGAATTTGCACGAGCATATAACCCAAAAGGTCAACTTTTTGAATCGCCATGGACACATACAGGTGATGGGGCGGTACACTCAACTGTTGGAGACCTCATGTTATGGGGTGAAAATTTATCTCACGGTAGGGTTGGTGGAAGATCATTAGTCCAACGCATGACTCAAGCATTACCCAAGATAACATCTACTGGAGATATGGTTAAAAACTATGAAACTTATGCATTTGGCTTAGAACATCACAATCACTTGGCTGAGCCTAGTCTGGAACACTCCGGTGAATGGGCCGGTTACAGAGCTCATTTTATACGTTTGCCAAACTCATGTTTAACTATTGCTGTACTAAGTAATCAAGTGGCCATTGATACTCAAGAATTAAGTTATAAGATTGCTGATATATTGCTAAAGGCAGCGTAACTTTTGCGTCAAAATTGCCTGTCTTTTATGAAAAGAGTCTCGCTAAAGTTTTGCAACGTTTGGGGGCCGAGAGCAGGGCGTACTCATCATTAATGCATTACCGGATTTATCAAATACGAAGATGGTAATGAATGAAATTAAATGTTATTTAACATAATATAGATTATGCGAACCAAGAGATAACACCAGTTAATAATGCCATTTTTTGCGGCATAAAGGAGAAAACCTTTTGCCGCGATAAGAACATTCAGATGTTGGTTGTTGGTGACTATCATGCTTTAAGTGATGTTACTCGTGTCAGTTGCACATACTCTTAATCTGTGACCATCAGGGGCTATCGCTACGAATATTCAGAACGAAACCATATCTGCCGGATTAATCGTGCTTATTACTCCCAGAGCGCCTTTAATTAATGGGATAGCCACCGGAGAGAGATAGGAGCCTAGCGGGATCCTCGTGTGATCAATGCAGGTAAGCATAGCAAAGTCGCGGTTACGTCCGATGAGATCGTCGCTGATGGCTTTGCCAACGCGTACCGTTTGTGCCACTCCATGTCCGCTCCAGCCATGCACCATATAGACAGGGATGTTGTCACCACTTTTGCGGGCATCGGTCGCACCGTTCAGGGTCAGATCGCTGATCCCACCCCAAGAGTATTCCAGTTCAGGTTTTTCCAAATACGGGAATACGGTTCTGATACGATCAAGCAAGTAGTTGTTCACATCGCGCGGCGACCAGGAGTTCCCCGTGCCCTGTCCACCAAATAACAGACGATTGCCACGCACCGCGCGATAATAGTCTATCTGTAACTGTGTATCGTAGACCGGCAGATCTGACGGAATCAGTTTTTTGATATCCACCGACAGCGGCGAGGTTACTGCTACATAGGTGAAAAAAGGCACTGTAGTAGAAGGACCGGAAATAAACTCATCCGTAGAGCCATGTACCCCCAGCACCACAGCTTTACTCGCTCTGATAAGTCCCCGCTCAGTTTCTATAACCGTGCTGCTGACATCCTGTCTAATGCCCTGCACCTTTGTACTGTCATAGACTCGTCCCCCCAGTCTGACAAAGCCATACACCAAGCCCCGCAGCAGCGCCAGAGGTTGAACCTGTCCACCGATGCTGTCGATATTAGCACCATGATAGATACTCGAACACACATACTCTTCCTGCAATTCGTGTGGCCCAATAACTTTCACTGCCCTATCCCCCAGCTGGCGTCGGGCATCAACATTAGCAACCAATGGCCCCATGTGACCTGGATGTATCGCCGCAGTAATGTGACCATATTTGCGGTCACATTCAAAGCTGTAACGTTCGCGGAGCTCATCCACAAGTTCCATTGCTTCAATCGATGCAAAACGCCATAAACGTTTGGCCTCATCAAGGGAAAATTTTTCCAGTATGGTTTCAGCTTCCCAGCGGGCAATGCCAGGTGTCATCTGTCCCCCATTACGGCCAGAGGCTCCAGAACCAATGTTATCCTTTTCAACCAGAATCACATCGATGCCCTCTTCAGCAAGATGCAGCGCAGTAGATGCTCCCAGTAACCCACCACCAATAACTGCAACCTCACAGCTCTGATCTCTGGAGAAGCTTCCAAAAGCTGGCCAATCAGCCAGAGATGCCTCATAGTAGTTGGCAGGCATGGCGTTGGTAGTCATGTCTCTATGCCAATTCCAGATGCGCGGATCCAAACCCAACCGGCTGGTTTTATACTGTGCATCCTGCAACAACGTCGGCCGGAATGGGTTAATATTGATGACCGGAGTATCAACCGCAGCTAATGCCTGAGCAAGCAGAGATGCAGAGGGAAGTATGGATGAAAGGACTCCCGCCCCTGCAAAAATTGCGGCAGTAGAGATAAAATCTCTTCTGTTCATTGCCATTTCAGCTCTCCTTTAATGGAGTGAACCCGATTCTTTGAATCGTATTTATTACTACCCATCTGTCCTTTCAGAGCAGCGAGTATCAGTAAAATAACCGTGCCGACAAAGGGGATCAGATGTAACAATAGCCACCAGGCGCTACAATTAATATCGTGTAGGCGGCGGGCATTTACCGCCAATGCTGGCAAAAATGTGACCAGTAAATAGATAGCACTAAGCCACCCCATATAAATTTCGGGGTTGGCAATAGCAAACAACCTTTCCAGGAAGGAAATGATGAGAACAGCAAGGATCTGAAACAGAAAAAAATGCCAGAACTCCTTACGCTTAGCCCTCCCCCTGAAACAGGTATAATTCTTTAATACGTTTAGATACCAGTGCATTGTTGTCCTCTATTATGAACCTGCTCAGGTTACTCCTTGCCGCCACATACATATCCCTCCTGGTTATCTCCGGTTAAACGGCAGGTGTACAGTTCAGTTCGAGCAAGACAGATTTCAGGATATTAAGTGCCTCGTCAAAAACATCATCTTGTATGGTCAGCGGTGGAAGGAAACGGATTACGTTGCCATGTATACCACACGTCAACAGAATTAGGCCACGTTCTAGCGCTTTCTGACGTACTGCGTTGGTAAAATCGGCATCAGGTTCTTGACTCTCCGCACGATTAAATTCCACCGCAATCATCAGCCCAAGTCCCCGCACATCAGCAATCTGTGGGACATGCGGGCGCAGTTTATGCAGATATTGTCTTAGCCGTTCTCCCAGCTGCATTGCACGCTCAGTCAGCTTTTCTTCTTCGATTACATCCAGCACCGCGTGACCAGCAGCAATCGCTACCGGGTTACCTCCATAGGTTCCCCCTAATCCCCCTGGCACTACAGCGTCCATCAACTCTGATCGTCCCGTTACAGCTGCCAGCGGAAATCCTCCCGCCAGCCCTTTCGCCATCGTGGTCAGATCGGCTGCAATCTGATGGTGTTCCATAGCAAACAGTTTTCCTGTACGCGCGAAACCCGTCTGAATTTCATCAGCAATGAGTACAATACCGTAGCGATCGGCAATTTCGCGTAGAGATTTGAGTAAGTTGGGAGGTGCAGGATAAAATCCGCCCTCACCCTGTACTGGCTCGATGATAATGGCAGCAACGCGCGTGGGTTCAATATCAGTTTTGAAGAGATTCTCCAGCGCGTTCAGTGTCTGCTCTACACTGATACCGTGTAACTCTACCGGAAATGGAACACGGTAAACGTCGCCGACTAGCGGGCCAAACCCCATTTTGTACGGTGCGACTTTGCCGGTTAATGCCATACCAAGGAAAGTACGGCCATGAAAAGCGCCGCTGAAAGCGACTACACCATTACGTCCGGTAGCGGCACGCGCGATCTTCACGGCATTTTCTACTGCCTCAGCCCCTGTGGTGACAAAAACGGTCTTTTTCACAAAATTACCCGGCACCAGATGGTTCAATCGCTCGGCTAGCGTTACATAATTTTCATAAGGCACTACTTGATGACAGGTGTGGGTAAATTGTTCCAACTGCTCTCTGGCCGCGGCAATGACGCGCGGGTGGCGATGGCCGGTATTCACTACAGCGATACCGGCGGCAAAATCAATATAGCGTTGTCCTTGGGAATCCCAGATTTCAGCATTTTCTGCGCGTTCAACATAGACTTGTGTGGTCACGCCTACGCCTTTTGCGATAGCTGCCCTACGTCTTTTAGCTAACATAGATTCAGTCATAAGCAAAAACTCCTGAGTAATTTTAATTAGTGGGGTTCAGCTAACAAACGCCCTGTGTGATGGCGGTAGGATCACCAAGTGCAATGAAGGAACTTCTCGATTGGCCGAACGGTTAACGTCTTGTCCCTTCAATAGTGAACCTGACCGCACTCCTGGCACGGTTGAAGTCACGACACGCCCATCGTCATTAATAATTAATGCAGGCTTACCGATAGCACCAAGAACCGGCAGAAGTAACCGATCCAGCGTCGAAACCAGAATATCCACTGCTGCGACACCGGCAAACTCTTCACCGATAAGCACCGGATGGGCTATCGTAATCGTGTAGGCGCCATTACAGACATAATCCACATAAGGGCCATCGATGACGGGAAGATGACAGCTGGCTGGTTGCCGGAACCACTCAAACGATCGGAAATCCAGACGTCTGCGTTGCTCTTGATTTTGTTCCAGCTGCGCATATTGAATGGTATTCCCTTCCTGACGCCACCATTCCAGCGTCCAGTAACCGCTCTCTTCCCTAACCGTCTTCGGTATCGCATAACTGGCAAATCCCGCCCCGTTACACCAAACGTGGTTACACCGCAGTACATCTTGGATATGTTTTTGCAATACGTCGCGCTGCGCCTGCTGCAAACGAACACCTTCCGTACGATATAACGGCAGTTCTAATAAAATACGTGCTGTTTTATCCGCTAAAGTTGTAGTGGCCCGCTGCGCCGCAACCAGGATACCGTCCAGGATATGCTTAGCGCGTTCTACATATATGTTGTTGTACATATGTCCCCCTTTCCAGGGATAAATGCCGCCACATTACTTGCGATCAAATCGTTGTAAGAATGATGCATCAGTATCCATACGCAATTTGCATTCAAGTAAGTGGTCAGTTATTCGGGTAATCATCTTCTGTGCCAATTGGTAACAGGCGAAACCATCCCCTTTATACAAAGCGGCCAAGATTGTATGCCAGGCGGCAGCAACCTCGTTGTGAATAACTGCCTCTCGATATAGAAGTACCATCAAAGGCGCCCATTCAGCCTGTATCTCCAGCTCTTGATTGGCGAGCCTGGCTGATTGGGCCTGGGATGCCAGAGTTAACAGACAGCGCATATCTGCCTGTATACGTGCATCTGGTTGCGTTGCGGTTGCAAAGCTGTCGATCAGTTGTCCAAGCTTTCTCAGTTCACCTAGTGTTGAACGTTGAGCCGCAAGCCTCGCACTGTGACCAATAACTGCACAGTGAAACTCGCTGAAATCCGCCAGTTCACCTGAAGCCATCAGCCGCAACGGGTGATATTTCTGCATTGTCTCAACGGAAACTTGGCACACAAAACTACCGCCATGACGTCCGCGCCGAGTATCAATCAACTGCCTGGCACGTAGTGTGTTCAGAGCGTCGCGAACAGTTACCGGTGACACACCCAGCAGCCGCGACAACTCGTTTTCGTTAGGCAACTGCTCATCAGTTTGTAATATTCCGGAGATGATCGCGTTACTTAAACGTTCCACAACCTGTTCGGTTCTGGTGGCCTGATCGAGTGGTGCGTAGACGATGGAATATGCCGTCATTTTCTAACTCCTGATTGAAATGACACAGGATTTCAGCATGTCTGCAAACAAACGCTAAAAAATACCGTGGCGGTGTAGCGCTTGCGCATCCTCTGGTACTGGTGTGATAGCATCCCAAAGTTCAGCCACTTTGCCATTCTCGACGCGCCATAGCTCAAAATAACTGTGACGCACTCCGGCAATACTTCCCTCTGAATGAGTCAGAACAAACTGCCCGTCGGCTACTGTATGGTGGATTTTTGTATAATGCAGGCCCTGTCCTTCATTTTTCAGTTGCTTAAGGAATGCAATGACTGCAGCCGTACCATCGGAAATATCGGGGCTATGCTGGCGGAACGCCTTACCATTGGTGTAATGTTCAAACTCATCATAGTGCCCTTCGATCAGGGTCCGCGTGAAAAAATCAACCACTAGTTCACGGTTTTTCTCTTTGTCACGGCTAGGGCCTGTTTCCGTTGGGCCATCTAATTGAGTTCGGCCACTGGCATTCGGCGCGGACTGCGGTACTAAACCATCCCAGTGTTCCACGATTAAGCCATCGGTAACCCGGTAAAGATCGAAACCAACTAACGGCTTATCGTCTAAGCCCGTGAAACGGCCGTGGATAGCAACCAGATCACCGTCTTGTAGTACGCGAAATGTTTCATGATGCAGTGCGGGATGTGACTGGACCAACTCACGCAGTCCGGTAAGACCATTTTTGATTAGTGGAGAATGTTCAATGAAATTCGGCGCGAAATAACGCTCAAGCGCCCTCACATCACGGTCAGTAAACAGTTCATGGTGCGCACGTGATACCAGGTCGCGCAAAGATATTTTTTGATTCATGTGGATATCCTTGTATCAATCATTGGAACTCATCACGTGTTTGATACGTGTGTATTCATCGAAACCATAGGCCGACAAATCTTTACCGTATCCAGATTGCTTAAAGCCACCATGTGGTGCTTCTGCCGTAAGAGGAATATGGGTGTTAATCCAGACAGTTCCAAAATCAAGCTCACGAGACAGGCGTAACGCACGGCCATGATCGCGAGTCCAGACACTGGAAGCTAATCCGTACTTCACATCGTTAGCTTTCTCGATAGCTTCCTGTTCTGTCAGGAATTTCTGCACTGTGATAACAGGCCCAAAAATTTCAGTCTGAATCACTTCATCATACTGCTCCAGGCCAGTAATCACTGTAGGTTCAAAATAATATCCCGAGCGACTGGCCTGACGCCCTCCTGTTTCGATACGGGCATGGGCGGGCAGGCGCGCAATAAACCCTTTGACCTGTTCCAGCTGACGAACATTATTAAGCGGCCCATACAGCGCCTCTTGATCTTCTGGCTCGCCAAAACGGGTGGCTTTAGCTGCCGTCACCAATTTAGCGACGAAGGTATCGTGAACAGATTCATGCACCAACACACGTGAAGCTGCCGTGCAATCCTGACCTGCGTTGAAGTACCCTGCGGTAACGATGGTATCCACTGCTTTATCGATATCCGCATCAGCAAAAACGATTACCGGCGCTTTACCTCCCAGCTCAAGATGCGCTTTGGTGAGATTAGCCGCCGCCGAAGAGGCAACCTGAAAACCTGCACGTGTGGAACCAGTAATAGAAACCATAGCAGGCGTTTTGTGTGAAACGACCAGAGCGCCCGCATTCGCATTACCCAATACCACGTTGAAGGCGCCAGCAGGGAAAAACGGCGCGGACAGTTCAGCCAGTAGCAAAGTGCTTTCCGGTGTGGTGTCACTTGGTTTAAGCACCACGGTATTACCTGCGGCCAGAGCAGGTGCTATCTTCCACACCGCCATCATCAACGGATAGTTCCATGGAGTAACCTGCCCCACCACGCCCAGCGGTTCACGCCGAATGCTGGTGGTCATATCAGGGAGATATTCTGCTGTAGCTTTGCCTTCCAAAAAACGGGCAGCACCAGCGAAAAAGCGGATATGATCCACAGATGTTGCAACCTCCTCGGAGGCAATCAGGTGTTTGAGCTGCCCTGTATTGCGGCTTTGTAATTCAATCAGGCGTTCAGCGTTTTTTTCTATCGTATCTGCCAGTGCTAATAACGCCCGTTGGCGCGCTGAAGGGGTGCTGCGGCCCCATATCTTAAATGCCTCTTTAGCCGATGCATAAGCATCATCAACATCCGCCGCGGTCGCGTTAGGAGAACGCGCATAAAATTCACCAGTGACAGGGCTTACCAGATCAAAATATTCGGAACCTTTAGTTTCAACATACTGACCATTAATGAAATGCTTAAGCGTTGGTATCGACATGGTTACTTCCTCTCCTTATGGATTAAACGGATAAAATATAACCTATGATTTAATATATTTAACGGTTGCATTTTAGTCAAATTTGTATAAAAAATGTAAAAACAAGAGGAAAGTTAGATACATATATGTAACTTTAAGGACTCTCGGCAGAAAAAAATCTTCAGATATGTGAGAAAGATCGAAGATTTCATATTTTGCGGGCTGGAAAAGATGAACGGATAGCAGGTTTATGTAATTTCAATTTTCAACTGACTATAAAACTTATGCATATATACCAATATAACTTCAAGAAATCAGGTTTCACATCGTATTGTAAATTGCAACTTGAAGTTTAATGCATATATTTGCGAATTATCTGAATTCTTAAGCAAATAATTTCTACATAATTGTTTAACCTGTTCTTCTAATTTATCGCGTAATAGCGAGCAATAAATTAAATAAAATATGTCACGCAAATGTAATGATGTTGTTATTTTTTAATAAATTATTTAAATTTAAAGTGCTCAAATATCAAACGCCATATTTATTTTAATTGACTTTTGCGTTATATCACTTTAAGTATTTAAGTGGATTAAAAATTGAACCGAACACGTCATTTATTTAAATTTTAATTAATTTTTTTGTCACATTTGTGATAAATGTCACTGACAGATATATATAATACACTACCTTACTACCCATATTTTGTATCATCAATATATTTATATTTAGTTGGCTATATATATCAATCTATACCAATCCAACTTCAAGATGCATGTAATTTCTCCCCGCGAAGCGGGGAGAAATCAGGTTTCATATCGTGTTGTAAATTGCAAATTGAAGTTTAATGAGTATAGTTAACTTAGGTGAAATTTTGTTTATTGACAAACAAAAAATAAACATACCCATAAAAAAAATAAAATTGAATCATTAATATTAGTCTGTAACATATCTCGCTGTAACTGTTTGTATGATGTTGTTTTTTCTCTTTTTCATGTTCTAGTTGATGAACATTTTTAGAGGTAATAATGAGTAACAAAATGAACGAAGCCATTAAATCGATATTTAATGGACTCACTGATCTTCCGCCTGAAACTTATTTCCAGGAAGGTTTTTTCAGGGACCCAGCGAGAACAATCAATACAGATGATAGGTATTTTTTATCTCCTGCTGATGGGTTTGTCATCTATAGCGGGATAATAAACCCAGATGAAGCGATCACCGAAGTAAAAGGAAAAAAATATAGCATTCAAGATATCATCAGAGATAAACATTATGATAAGCGTTCGCTGGTCATTGGTATCTTTATGACATGCTATGATGTTCATATTAATAGAATTCCTTACGATGGTATCCTTAGTTACGCGGAACATGAGCCTCTGGAAACCAATAATCTACCAATGATTGATGTAGAGAATAATATTTTTTATAAAGAGAACATTGAATTAATTTATGACGACTATTTATATCTAAATCAACGAGTTGTCAATAAGGTCTATTCGCCTGGCATTAATCGAGAATACTATATGGTTCAAGTCGGTGATTATGATGTTGATACGATAACACCGTTCCATATACAACAAAATACGCCTGTATATCAGGGTGATAGATTTTCAATGATTCGATATGGTTCACAAGTCGACTTGGTGATCCCTGTTACTGATGATGATGAATTAACTTCATTAGTTACTGAAAAGGAACATGTCACTGGTGGTATGACGAAGTTAGTTAGAATCAACGATAACTCTCTATAAACAAATAATATAAACTAGAATTGAGGTTTTAAGATGTTAAAGAATTCTCCCAATATCATTTCTGATCTGAAAATGCCCGTGTTTTTATTAGCTCCTCCATTTTCATTAAACACCAATGTAAGAAATAACATTTGGATGGAGGAACTGGACGAATCTGCTATCAATGTTAACAGCAAAGTGGCTTTAAGACAGTTCTATAAGCTATATAGCTTTATGTCATCACAATCGTTGGTCTATCTGTTGCCATCCGATACTCACCAAGAGCTACAAGATCAAGTATATGTTGCTAACTTGGGCATTATTATTGGAGATGAAGATCCAACAGCAATAGTTGCCAATTTTGCATCAGAAATCAGAAGATCAGAAACACCTATTGGAGTCAGTTTCTTTGAATCATTGGGCTATAAAACTGAAGTTGCCCCCTACTATTTTGAAGGTGAAGCTGAATTAAAACATTTGCATGATAATGTCCTGGTCGGTGGTTATGGAATAAGAAGTGATATTAAGACCTATGACTGGATGGAAGAAAAATTCGACCTCAAAATCGTGAAAGTGGAAGAAAGAGATCCTTATCTTTACCATTTGGATTGCAGCATTTTCCCACTGGATAAAGAAAATACGCTCGTTTATACCGGCGGATTCAACAGCGACGAGCTGAAAGAATTGGAAAAAGTCACTAACATTATTAGCATCAGTAAAGATATTGCATACAGTGGGATTTGTAACTCTGTCAGAGTCAATCAGCATATTCTCTGTTCATCCAATATTAATGATCTGAAAGCAGGTACGGAGGAGTATATCTATGAAATGAACAAAAACCATGAGCTGGAAAAAGTTTGCTCTAAATTGGCATTAACACCAAAACTTTTCAATTTATCTGAATATATGAAGAGCGGCGCCCTGCTTTCCTGCATGGTTATGCATTTAAATAGATATTCTTATAAAATACAAGTAATCTAAAAATTGCGATAAATCATTGATCACATAATTTCACTCAAAATTATTGAGTTAGTTGCAATATAAATTGTATTTTATTGCCATAGGATAAATGTATTCCAAGGATGGAGTTAGTCGCTTTTTGGTAGGATGATAAGTTTTAACATGTTGTCTATACTAGTTAGATTGATAACTTAACAGTGATCAGTATATGAAATATATTATATTCCTTTATTCTTTTATACGTAAACAAAAAACAGCATTGGTGCTGGCTATTGTTTTTACGGTAGTGGCTGCTTTAGCGGAGGTTGTATTTCCATTCCTGGTTCAGGAATTAGTCAATACTTTATTAAAGGATAAGCTAATTCTTTCTTTCTCATTTAATGAATTAATTGCTTCTCTAATTGCAGTATCATTATTGATTGTCATCAGTCATGCTATTATTATTTGGATGCAAACAATTAATGCATCAGAACTGAGTTATAATATGAGGAAATCGCTAGTCGATTCTTTCCTCTCTTTTCCTTATCATATCACCAGAAAATTTCATTCAGCGAATCTGGCATTCAGAATAAAAAATGATACTTACCTTGTATCAGATAGAGTTAGAGATTTATATAGCGAATTTCTTTATGATACGTTGTCAATAATCGGCCCATTTATTGCTATGGCACTGATTGATATTAAATTGGCGATTTTGGCATTTATGATGGTTTGTCTGACGACTTTAATCAGCAAGCCAATCACTAACCGAGTGGCTGTTTATGAAAGAATTCTGCAAATTTATAACTCACGATTGACCGGCGTCATCCAAGAATCACTTTCTTGGATCAAATCTGTCAAGATTTTCAATTCTGAAGAGTCGGAGAAAAAGAGAATTAATGATGCTAATACTAAAGTGAAAAATGTTGAGAGGATCACCGGACTGTTTATGTCCCTATCTATTCCTCTTGGCTTTTTTGCACAGTTAGCATCGACCATTGCTGTGCTTTGGTATGGTGGTTTGCTATTGATGGATGGAACGATCAACCCTGGTAATTTTGTTGCTGCATTTACCTATGAACAATTGATGTCTGATTCCATTAAGAGATACAGTAATCATTTAAATAAATTTGCTTCACTCAAGTCGTTGTTGGATAGAGTTTTCGAATTGTTGGGAGCATACCAGCCAAACAATCGCAAACAGAGCCAATCAGTGGAAAATTGTAGTGCCAATGCTATTGATATCAACGTTAAGAAATTTTCCTATAACGACAGAGATACTTTGTTCAGAGACATGAATATCTCTATACAAAAAGGAGAACGGGTTCTTATCGTCGGTGATAATGGTCAAGGTAAAAGTACGATATTTGATATCGTGACGGGTTTAACACCACTAAACGAAGGCTACGTTTCAATTTTTGGTGAAGTGCTGGATGATCCTGATTCTCAGCGCTGGTTACAAAAATTTGGTGTGATGTCACAACAAACTCAGATTATAAAGGGCACGTTATACGATAATTTGCACATTGCCAATACAGCATCAACCAGGGAAGAGATGATTTCTGCGTTGATTAAAGCAGGTGGCCATGAACTGTTGGACAAATTGAAAGATGGCTTGGATTCATACATTGACGAAAAAGGCTCTTCCCTGTCGGGCGGTGAAAGGCAGGTAATTGGGTTAGCGCGTTTGTACCTTAAGACACCAGAAATACTGCTATTTGATGAACCTACGACCTATCTGGACAATAGTAAAATAAATAGCTTTGCTGAATCATTGAACAATATCGTTCGCGGTAAAACTGTGCTTATGATAAGCCATGATCCGCGTGTATTTAGACTGGCTGAGCGAGTAATCCGAATCGACAAAGGGAAAATTGCATTCGATGGTTCCCTACAAGAATATATGGAGCAAGCAAGAGCAAGCTAATCTGCTCACTTTTTCAGGCCCGCATTTGGCGGGCCATCTGCGTTTCATCCATAATTACATAAACCTACGTATAGTCTCTATATTCAAAATTCAAAACGGTTTCAGCAAATTCCCCTAGTTCGATCTCAGAATTTTCAAATTTCGGCTGGTAATTTTGCCATAAATCGACATATCTTCCTTCTATCCAAGGTGGAGATACTGGCGAACCATCTAGCCAGAATTGTATGCAGGATTGAACCCTTGGATCTTTCCTATTTCGGTATATCCATCTCAGTTCTTTGTTGGTATATGAGTCTTTTCCTTTGTCGATTTTTGGGTTATTTTTTTTATTGATAACATTCTCCATATCTATTCCATCTAAGATAAAATGGATATTTGCATGGCTTAACGAGTGAGAATACCAAGACAACCCAGTTTTACATTTTCGGCTTGTTATTTTTCTAGGGTAGTAAACGTTCCCATTTCTGATATCAATCTTATAGTTATCTTCTTGATTGAGTATATCTCTGTATTTCCAGTGTTCCATTACCGCCGTTGTAAAGCTTTCTTGATTATGAGGAATTTGTTGTCCATACATCTTACGTACCTTAATTTCATTTTGAGTAATTGAATATCTATCAATAGTTGATATGTTGTTAGGATCAAGAACTAGCTGAAATCCTGGGTGTTTTTGAGCATGTTGTTTTCTCTTATCATATAATCCAAAGATAAGATCCCCTGATTCAAAAGAAGTTTTAAATGGTTGATAAAAAGGCATATTACCCTCTGCTCTCTATTTCCGTGTAGATTATTTTACATAAATGCATTGAATAGTGTTGCTAATTTCTTATAGAACTTTTTGGGCTAATTACTCGCATACTATGAATAAGTAACTATATATACTAATTCAACTTCAAATTGCAGCTTGCAAATCAATGTGATTGTTTATAAATAGGTTTTCATAATACTGAGAGTATCAGATGTTGAGGTTCCTTCTTCAAGATATGTGTGATTTCATATAGTTCTGTAAATTGCAACTTGAAGTTGCATGTATATATTAAAAAAATAAATTAAATGCAAATGAAACAATTTAACCTTGACTAATGAGAAACAAATTTCTCTAATAATATGGATATTATGATAATAATTCACAGATAAGAGGATAGTTATGATTATTTTTGTGACAGGTGCAACTTCGGGTTTTGGTGAAGCAATTGCAAGAAAATTTATCAAACATGGCTCCATCGTCATTGCAACAGGACGCCGTAAAGAGAAATTAGATCAGTTGAAAAATGAATTGGGTGAGAACTTCCACCCCATCCAACTTGACGTGAGAGATCGCACAGCAATCGAACAAACCGTTCAACAATTACCAGATAACCTACGTCATGTAGACGTTCTTGTGAACAATGCAGGGCTTGCGTTAGGGCTAGAACCCGCTCACCAAGCTAACCCTGATGACTGGGAAATAATGATTGATACTAATACGAAAGGATTAGTGAACATGACGCGGGCTTTGTTGCCTAATATGGTACAAGCCAATCATGGACATATTATTAATATTGGTTCCACCGCAGCAAGTTGGCCCTATGCAGGCGGTAACGTATACGGTGCGACTAAAGCCTTTGTCAAACAATTTAGTTTAGGGCTGAGAGCTGACTTACATGGGAAGAATATCCGAGTCACCGATATTGAACCTGGTCTGGTTGGAGGAACCGAATTTTCTCATATTCGCTTTAAAGGCGATAAAGAAAAAGTTGATAAAACTTATGTCGGCGCCGATGCATTAACGGCGGATGATATTGCCGAAGCAGTATTTTGGGTTGCTAACCTGCCTTCTCGCGTCAATATTAATACATTGGAAATGATGCCCGTTTGTCAGTCATTCGCAGGTTTAAGCATACATAGAAACTAATGCTTTTTTAGCAGATTCGCTAAATGGCTTAGTCTTATAGTTTAAGTAATAAAGAGGTTCAAAAATGAACGTTCGTTCTTTGATTGTTAAAAGTGTTTCTGCTGTTGCTCTGGTATCCTCCCTCTTTTGGCAGACGTCCGCCTTCTCTACGCCGTGTGCGTCAGAAAGTACGTGTGTAACCATCAATGGTGGAGAAACTTCCTTAAGCAAAGAAATGGCTCGTCAAAGCAAAGAAGAATGGGATGAACAGAGAAAATTGCGCCATAAAGCGGACAAACGTAAAGAAAAAGAGTTTGATAAGTATGAAGCGGAAGCTGATAATCGTGAAGCCTGTTTAAAAAGTGTCGATATTAATGCTTATTGGGAACCGAGCACAAAACGTTGCCTGGATATCAATACGGGCCGCCCGATTAAACCTTGATAAAATCAACGCCGACATCAAAATAAGGAGATGATAGTGAACAAGATCCTACTGACCGGAGCTTTGTTTTTTGCGCTTTCTTCCTTTACAGTGCAAGCTTCACAAAAGATAACATGTGAAAACTTGAAAGAAGAGATTGCGCAGAAAATCATTAAAAATGGTGTTTCAGCAACGGATTTTAGACTTGACTTAGTTCCTAGTGATCAAGTCACTGAAAACAATACGGCAAGTGGAAAAGTTGTTGGTCATTGTGATTATGGCAAACAAAAAATAGTCTATGTCCGTCTTTCTCATGATAAGAAAGGCTGAGAGCAATATTCTTGCTAATTTTCGAAAAAGGGAGCGTAATTTGCTCCCTTTTTACTTCTTGTTTTAATCGTCAATTGCCAGTATCGCAGACGTATCCAGATAGCAAGATAAATCGCGTTCTTCTGGCCTTAAAAGATAAGGTATTTCTCCCAATTGCGGAGCTGGTATGTGACGCTGTAACCTTTCCAATACCTTGGCGTAATGCGCTAATCCTGGATTGATGCGATTAGCAATCCAGCCAATCAGGGGTACACCATCATTCCTGATGGATTGCGCCGTTAGAATAGCATGGTTGACACAGCCGGCCTGAATACCAACAACCAAAATGACAGGAAGTTTTTCTTGTACTACCCAATCAGAATAAAACGTTTCATCTTCCAGTAACACACGCCACCCCCCGTTACCTTCAATGATGACGCGATCTGCTTTATAGCCTAAATTTCTTAGCCCTTTCGTCATTTGAGTAAAATCAGCACGATTTTCTTTTTCATAACTGTTTTCCCAAACAACAGGATTGATTTCTTCATAATCCACTTGTACCGGTGAAGATTTATGTATGACTAAGGCATCACGATTACGTATTCCCTCCGGAGTTTCATGTTTTTCTGTCGCAATAGGTTTATATCCTACAGCGGTTGTTCCATCACGATTAAAGACTTGCAATAATGCGCGGGTAACAACTGTTTTACCGATGTTGGTATCCGTGCCTGTAACAAATAAGCGCGTTAACATAAATTCATTTTTCCGTAATAACAGAATAGATTGACCGGTTACTTACTCTCTTTAGCGAGCAAGGCTAGAGTGTAGGAGATGTGTTTAAGGCAGGGGTTGCGTTAGCTCAATGTTTTGCGTGATGGGGGCTATCCTTGCATTAGCTCAAGCAGTAATTCACCGTTATACAATGCCTGTTTAATTAAGGCTGCCGCAGGTAGTGTGCCTGTATTGTTAAATTGAGTAGCCACAATATCAACTTGTTGGCTATAACCAGGAAGTGAACGTTGTGTTATCTGTTGTTGAATGGCAGGATAGAGAATATGTTTAATGTTGTTCAGCGGCGAACCAATCAGGATCCTTTCGGGGTTAAAGATATTGACCATAATCGCCATGATGCGCCCGATTCGTTCTCCTGCATCACGAACCAATTCTGTTACCCGTGGATCTCCCTCCATAACGGCCTGACAAAATGAATCAATTGTCACGGAGTCAGCTTGGCTTTCTGTCTGGGCGTGAAATTTTTGCAAAATTTTTTTGATACCCACCACAGTTTCAAGACAGCCGATATTGCCACAGTAACAATGTTCGCCATTAGGTTCGATTTGAATATGCCCAATTTCTACGACACTATGATTTCCTGCATGGAGCATTTGTCCTGCTGTCATAACTCCTGCGCCAACATTGTCATCTATAACAATCTGGATAAGATTCTGGTAGTTTTTCCCTGCTCCATATAAAGATTCTGCGATTGTCCATGCGGCTATGCCATGTTGCAGAAAAATTGGTAGTCCTGTGCGTTGATGTAAAAATTTTCCCAGAGGAAGATCGTGGATATCGTAGTAGGGTGAACTATGGATAATCCCATTTACCGGATCAACTATCGCATTGATAGTAATACTGATGGCTGTTAAACGTTCCAGAGCAGATTGATGATACAAAAAGAAGTTATCAATCTCATTAACGATGCAATCTAAAAAAGAACAATGCTGAGACACAGAAAATACTGATTGCTTTTCAACGACAAGATTACCGCTCAAGTCACGAAGCCCAATGACAATATGTCCTTCATCAATACGAATACATAAAAATTGCCACCCTTTACTATCTACCTTCAACCCAACAGCAGGACGACCTCTAAAACCGAGATCAGGAAATTCAGTTTCTTTCACTAAATGTGCATCAATGAGTTCCCGTGTGATTTTAGTAATACTGGCCGGCGCTAATTGAGCTTTTTTGGAAAGTGCGGTACGCGAGATAGGCCCATATTGATCAATTAACCGATAAACCAACCCAATGTTAGTTTGTCTGATCTGGTCAATATGACTTGGTTGAACATCAACACTCACCTCGCCTCCTGCATTTAATTCACGCTGCTAAAAAATTAATAATGACGATTATGTCTCTGTTTAAATGAGAAGATATCCGTTTAAGGTAGAAATGTGATCTTTCACACGAACTTATCGTGATTATTACTTTTGATGAACAATTTCATCTACTAGCTTCATCCACAATGTTTGAAATCAGGAGATGAGTTAACCGATCCGCCGCAGCGCTGTTATTGTGATTTTTATGTTTAACCAGCCAAACTTCGGAGTAAGCAGGGTTGTTTGCTAAAGGCAAATATTGAACTCCATCCAGTTTCATTCGAGTAAACGATTCTGTAATAATGCTTACCCCTAATCCCGCAGCGACTAATCCTAATATCGTCATTGCCTCTCCCGCTTCTTGGGAAATCGTTGGAACCACTCCTACATTAGCCAATAAGGAAATAATTTCATCATACAGTGCCGTTCCTACATCGTGCTCAAAAAACACCAGTGGATAGTCAGATAGCATTTCCAAATTCACCCCTTCATTAGCGTACTTCAGCAGAGGATGATCATCATATACGGCCAACATAAAACGCTCGCGGAAAAGTAACTGATGCTCCAAATTATCGGGCAATGACGTATTACGCATAATTCCTATATCGATTCTGCCTGTCTGCAAAGGTGCTATTTGCTGTTTGGTATTCATTTGATGCATATGGATGGCGACGTCAGGATAACGTTCCCGAAATTGACGTAAACTCAGTGTTACTTTTTGTATAAAAGGTGTGATAGATGTAAAGCCAATCGATATCTCCCCCAACTCCCCTTGCTGCATTCTGGCAGCTTTGGTTGCTGCAGCATCAACCTGGGAAATGATTTGATATGCTTCCTGAAGAAACATCTGTCCGGCAGGTGTTAGATTAACATTCCTGTTATTACGCACCAGTAACTTGGCATTTATATTTGTTTCCAGCGCTTGGATCTGCTGGCTTAATGGGGGTTGTGAGATATTCAATCGTTCTGCTGCACGTCCAAAATGCAACTCTTCTGCCACAGCAATGAAGTAACGTAAGTGTCTGAGCTCAATATTAGCAGTCATTGTTTATGACCTCATTGATATTTTTAACATATCATTTTGAATGATTAATATATTAGACAAAATATTCATGAATTTCTATCCTTGATCCACATCAAGTAATTAACGTTTGTTTTACCTAGATAAGGAAGTAACGTGAATACAATCCAAAGCGTCAGTGAAAAATCAGCAGTCTCTGACGTCGAAAGAGATGTTGAAAACACAGTTAATCATGGATACAAAGGTAAACAGCCTTACATTCAACGTGAAGATGCTGTATACCTGCGAGTCACTCTCTCGTTCTTTGCCGTAGGACTGGCAACATTTGCATTACTCTATTTTGTTCAACCCATTTTGCCAATTTTGTCAGATGAATTTGACATCTCGCCAGCCAATAGTAGTTTGGCTTTATCCCTGTCCACTGGGATGTTATCCCTCGGTCTATTAATAACTGGCCCTTTATCCGATGCACTTGGCCGTAAACATGTCATGGTAGTATCACTCATTGCTGCCGCCATTTTTACTCTCCTAAGCTCTGTTGTAACAAGTTGGCACGGGATTTTGGCTATGCGCGCACTGGTGGGGTTATCATTAAGTGGTGTTGCTGCTGTCGCGATGACTTATTTAAGTGAAGAGATCCATCCCAGTTATGTAGCTTTATCTATCGGCCTCTATATCAGTGGTAATTCAATAGGGGGAATGAGTGGACGTTTGATTGCTGGTGTGATCGCTGATCACTATTCATGGCGGATTGCCGTTCTCTTACTTGGTACATTTGCTTTAATCTCCGCTCTTGCGTTTTGGAAGATGTTACCGGAATCCAGGCACTTTAAATCCAGCTCATTAAAACCTAAATCATTACTTATCAATTTGAAGCTACACCTGCGTGATCAAGGTCTTCCCCTGCTCTTTGCCGAAGCTTTTTTGCTTATGGGAAGTTTTGTCACTATGTTTAACTATATTGGTTATCGGTTATTAGAAGCCCCTTATCATTTAAGCCAAACTATAGTTGGTTTATTATCTATCGTTTATTTAACAGGAACTTACAGCGCAACTAAAGCTGGCGGATTAATAAGTAAGCATGGAAGAGGAACAGTATTGTTAGCCGCTATTAGTATGATGTTAATAGGTTGCTTAATCACCCTATTTTTCCCTATCTGGGCGGTAATACTGGGAGTGATGATATTGACAACAGGCTTCTTTGCCGCTCATGCTGTTGCTAGTGGATGGATAGGACAGAGAGCCAAGCGCGCCAAAGCACAAGCTTCATCACTCTATTTATTCTGTTATTACTCCGGTTCCAGTATTGCAGGAACATTAGGTGGAATATTTTGGTTCTATTTTGCATGGAATGGCGTTGCTGCGTTTATTTCATTATTAATGATAGTTGCTATTTATTTAGGCTTAAAACTCAATAAATTACCAAAATAATAAAATATAGCTGCCGGCATAAATGAGAAACGTCGGCTTATTATTAATAATAGGATTCAATCGGTAACACTAAAACTTTTGTTAAATATCCATCAATAATTTCAATGCATCCATCTTTTTTTAGAGTAAGTAACACGCGTTGTATACAACTGCGTGAAAGTGTGCATCTTTGTTCTATATATTTAATTACCGTAATATTTTCTCTGAATTCTGTCGGTAAGGTCATCAGGCGAGATAACAAACTACACACGATTTCCTTATTAGCATGACGGAAGAGGCTAATATCTCTGGCATATAAGAAAGCTATTTTATAGGAAATTATTCTCATCCACTCTCTATAGAGATCATGCTTCTTTATCGTATTCAATGCACTAACCCTGGGAATTTGATAAAGTTTACAGCTTTCCCCCAGCTCAATGGAATAATAGATTTCTGCTCCAGAATAGAAAGATAATCCGATAATGTAGGGAGAAAAAAGTGTCGCGATGATTAAATCGTCGTTGATTCTGCGCATATTGATATATCCTTGATCTAATAAAAAAAACTTAGCAAATTCACTTTCTATTTTAATCACCTTTTCTTGAGGTGATAAATCAGCTGTAATCAATTCGGCGTATGGTAACAATGCATCGATCACTTTCTTAAAGGAATTCACTGGCTTAACTAATCTTTTCATAGGTAACGACCTTGGTGTATGCCCCACTCTATCAATCATCTAATTTCAAATTAATATGTTACCTGTTTTTTATCACAATGTTAAATTATTTCGCAATAAGCATTTTCTTTTTTAGTTAGCTTTTGTGGTAGTGTGTGGTGGATTTTTTGGGGAGTTGGTTTTATATTACAAGTATGTTGTAACTAAATAAGTCGTCGTATGCTCGCCGGAAATTTGGGTTAAGAACAATTATGAATAAGTATTTTTCAATAGAATCACTGACAACTTGCTTTAAAAAACAAGAAGAAAAGCTATCTGAACTGATTGAGTTGTTAATGAGTTACAGGCTTATTGATGCCCGGGTATTTGAATTACCGAAAATCGAAAAAGGTGAAGAACATGAACAAATAACCGAAATTATGGTCAGTCCGCTACAGGGAAATGAAGCGCTCAATGTAGGATTACACTTCTATCAGAAGCTATTCATACACCATAATAATCCGAATGTCAGCAGTAAAGCGGCTAGCCGCCTGCCTGGTGCCTTGTGTTTTGCGGTTAACCACCCGCAATATAGAGAAGCAATGGCAATCATTAATGAAGTAAACCAATTAAAAATAGAGTTAGAAAATATCGTTACCAAAGAATCAGGTATCAGCAAAGAACAACGTTTTGAATTTGTTCATGATCATTTGCGTGGCCTTATTACCCTGAATGCCTATCGCACTATCACTCCTCTATTAAATCCCGACTCCATTAATTTTGGCTGGGCTAATAAAAACATTATTAATAAAGTCACCAAGCAACAAATTCTGGAAAGGCTGGAGAAAAGCTATAATGCGGGCAGAGCAGTCCCTCCCTACTCCAGTGATCAATGGGCAGCACTGGTAGCATTGGAGATTACAGATATAAAAAAATTACCCGATGATGTGGTATTGAAAATTAAACGGCCAGTAAAAGTACAACCTATTACTCGTGTATGGTATTCAGAAATACAAAAGCAAGTCCAATATGCTTGTCCGGTTCCTGTGATTGTTTTCTACACAGAAGAAAGTGAAATCAAACCCAAACTCGGCAATTTGTCCAATTACAATGCCAACGCAATTAAACATAAGTATAAACCCAAAGCGCAGCCACTTGAGTTGGTCATTCCCCGCTTACATCTCTACAAAGAAATCTAAGAAATAAAAAACCGGAGTAAATGCTCTCCGGTTTTTTTATGTTACATGCGTATAGCAAGCATTACTTCATGCTGCCAACCATATCTTCTGGACGAACCCATGCATCAAATTCAGCTTCAGTTAAATACCCTAACTGAAGTGCTGATTGTTTCAACGTCAAACCTTCTTTATGTGCTTTTTTAGCAATTTCAGCCGCTTTATCGTAACCGATATGAGTATTTAATGCCGTTACCAGCATCAGTGATTCATTCAGCAATTGGGTGATGCGATCACGATTAGGTTCAATACCAATAGCACAATGCTCATTGAAACTACGCATACCATCCGCCAGCAAACGAACAGATTGCAGGAAGTTATGGATAACCATTGGGCGGAATACGTTCAGTTCAAAGTTACCAGACGAACCGCCAATATTAATGGCCACATCGTTACCCATCACTTGGGCACATAACATGGTCATCGCTTCACACTGAGTTGGATTGACTTTGCCTGGCATGATGGAGCTGCCTGGTTCATTTTCAGGAATGGAAATTTCACCAATACCACAACGAGGGCCAGAAGCTAACCAACGAACATCGTTAGCAATCTTCATCAATGATGCAGCCAAACCTTTCAATGCACCGTGTGAATGGACCAGAGCATCACAAGTTGCCAGGGATTCAAATTTATTTGGCGAAGTAACAAAAGGATGGCCAGATAATTCAGCAATTTTCTGCGCAACCCTGACGGCATATTCAGGGTGAGTATTCAGACCAGTTCCTACCGCAGTTCCTCCCAGGGCCAGCTCACACACATGAGGAATACTCTCTTCAATGTGTTTCAAGTTATGCGTTAACATAGCTGCCCAGCCGGAAATTTCCTGGCCTAAAGTCAATGGCGTTGCATCTTGTAAGTGAGTACGACCAATTTTTACGATATCTTTAAATGCTTCCGCTTTATCTGCCAGCGTTTTTTGGAGTACGTTTAACTCTGGTAACAGATGCTCACGTAATGCAGTAACTGCTGCAACATGCATGGCCGTTGGGAAAACGTCATTAGAGCTTTGGCTCTTGTTAACATCATCATTAGGATGAATCAGACGTTCATTGCCCCTTTTACCACCAAGGATCTCACTACCACGGTTCGCCAACACTTCATTCATGTTCATGTTGCTTTGAGTTCCCGAACCGGTCTGCCAGATAGCAAGAGGGAATTCTGTTGGATGTTTGCCTTCTAACACCTCTTTCGCCGCAGCGATAATTGCTTCACCACGCTCTTTAGGTAGAAGGTCCAGATCCATATTAACGCTGGCCGCTGCTTGTTTAGTCAATGCAAGGGCATGAATCAAGGCAACAGGCATTTTTTCCTGAGAAATGCGGAAATGCTCCAGTGAGCGCTGAGTTTGCGCCCCCCATAATTGGTCAGCAGGTACTTCGATAGGTCCCATTGAGTCTTTTTCAATGCGAGTGGCTGCCATTACTATCTCCTTAGCACACAGAATAATTGAATACGCCGGAACAAACTTTGCAGATAAATTAGTCGGCATTTTTATATCATGCCATAAATTTATTATCGATAATGCGACCTAACCGTGTTTATTGTATTGTTGTCATATAAATAAGTGACTTTTTATTATAGGAAATTCCGCCATGCTGAAAATGACCAACAAAATCCAACATTATGACTGGGGAAGCAAAACCGCTCTGACGGATATTTATGGTATCGAGAACGCGGATAATCAGCCGATGGCAGAGCTATGGATGGGCGCACATCCAAAATGTAGTTCACAGGTAACAGATCCTCAAACGGGTGAAACTATCGCCTTAAATATTTTGATCGATAAAGAACCAGAGAAATACCTTGGAGAAAAAGTAGCCCAGCAATTCCAACGTTTGCCTTTCCTGTTCAAAGTATTATGTGCAGCTCAACCACTGTCTATTCAAGTGCATCCTGATAAGACATCAGCAGAAATAGGTTTTGCCAAAGAAAATGCACAAGGGATACCGTTAGACTCAGCACAACGCAACTACAAAGATGATAATCACAAACCTGAATTGGTCTATGCGCTGACGTCATTCAAGGCCATGAATGCTTTTAGACCGTTATCTGAGATCGCACAATTATTGGATTATGTTTCTGCCGCGCATCCAGATATTCAAACCTTCCTCCAGCAACCAACTGAACAAAATCTGGCGTTTCTGTTTTCACAATTATTGAATATGCAAGGCGAACAAAAACAGTTGGCGATGGCGGTCTTAAAGTCAGCATTAAACTGTCATCAGGGCGAGCCGTGGGATACCATCAAAAACATGACCTCATTCTATCCCGATGATAATGGGCTGTTTGCACCACTCTTACTCAATGTCGTTGAACTTGAACCCGGTCAGGCGATGTTTCTATATGCTCGCACACCCCACGCCTATCTTGATGGCGTTGCCTTAGAGGTTATGGCCAATTCTGACAATGTGTTGCGTGCTGGTTTAACCAGCAAGCATATTGATGTCCCTGAATTAATGGCTAATCTGGATTTTATTCCAAAAGCTGCCGATACTTTGCTAACCGTGCCAAGGCAGGAAAAAGATGCGCTGAATTACCCTGTTCCTGTTAATGATTTTTGTTTTTCTGTTTATTCTGTTTCAGAACAACCAATCTCATTGGAAAATGATGCAGCATCGGTTCTATTTTGTATTGAAGGGCAAGCAGTGATCAGCACTGATAAACAGCAGTTGAAATTACTTTCAGGTGAATCAATTTTCTTGCCTGCTATTGAAAAAGCCGTCACTGTTTATGGTAGGGGAAGAATAGCCAGAGTATCTAATTAATTTGATTAGATTCATATGGTTATGATTAATCTTTTATTGGCAGTTAATCATATTTTGACATAAATACAAAACGCATAATACGTCTATGTATACGCGTTAAAAGGATGGGATCTCCACATGAAAAAATCGTTAGTTGCAGTAAGCGTTGTTGTTGCTCTGGGTGCTGTATGGACAGGAGCATCATGGTATACAGGTAAGAAACTTGAAGATCATTTAGATGGCTTCATAAAACAGGCAAACACAGAACTGGCAAAATCGTTTCCTGAAAGCGGTATAGAATGGCAAGCAAAAGATGTCAAACGAGGTATTTTCAGCTCCGATGTCCGTTTGATCCTAAACATCAAGAATGGTGTAAAAAATGCCGATATCCCACCAAATGAAGAAATCATTTTTAAATCGACAATCGATCATGGGCCATTTCCGATCTCTAACTTGAAGAGATTCAATCTGATCCCCCAAATGGCCTCTGTCCACGCAGAACTGGAGAAAAGTGATGCGTTGAAAAAACTATTTAATATCACAAACGAAAAATCGCTGTTTAACTTAGATGCTAAAGTCAGTTATAGTCGTGCGCTCTCTGCTAACATTGATCTGATCCCTATTAATCATACGGAAACGACTGAAAATAATGACCAACGGGTTCTGTCATTTTCAGGTGCAAAAATCCGTGCCGACGTCAATCGTGATCTCAGTGAATTTTCCTTCACAGTCAAAAGTGATGAACTGTCTTTCAGTGATCCGACCAAAAAAGAGTCAATTGCACTGAAGGGTATTGATTTTAAAGGGGATAACAAAAAAGGAAAATTCGATATCTATACCGGAGATCAAAGCTACAGTATTGGCGAATTCAGCATGAATGGAATTCCTAATGAGCCAGATATCGCTCTTAAAGGAATAAAAGTGACATCCAATTTAGGTGAGGATAAAGACAATCTGAACATCAAAATCGTTTATAGCATTGATGGTGTAAAGATTAAAGATATAGAGTTTGGCTCTGGTAAGTTAGCTCTGGGGATGGAAAAACTTGATGGCCCGTCTGTGCGTAAATTTACCCAAGCCTATAATGATGCGGCAGAAGCAGCCTTGACTACGGATCACGTATCTTATGATGCGACTTCCCTGGCGATCCTCAGTAACTTACATCTTCTCCTGAATAACAATCCACAATTCAGTGTTTCTCCTTTTAGTTGGAAAAACAGCAAAGGTGAAAGTTCAGTGGATTTCAACCTCTCCTTACAAAATATTCCAGAGGATAAAAGTGCATTGCAACTGATGGGACCAGAAGAAATGATTCATACCCTGGTTCAAGAGTTGTCTTTGCACATTAATGTACCGAAAGCCATGTTGATAGAATCTATTGCGCAGTCAGCAATGCTAGATGGTCAGGATAAAGATACCGCAGAAGCTCAGGCAGAACAGCAAGTTGAGATGATCATCCAAAAAGGGATTGAATACAAAATCCTGACTGATAAAGACGGTATCATTGGTCTTAACTTCCTCTATGCCAATGATAAAGTCAAATTAAACGACAAAGAGTCCAACTTACATCAATTCCTGCTTGATAATGGCCTTGCAGAATAGTGTTTTCTCTTTCTTGCCAGTCAACACGTTGGCTGGCTTTTTGCGTACATAAAATTTAATAAAAAGGATAATAAAATGATTGACATACAGCTTCCACTGACCGATCTTCACCGTCACCTTGACGGTAATATCCGTCCTGAAACTATTTTGGATCTTGCGCGTCAACATAATATCCCACTCCCAGCTTATGAGCTGGAAGCATTACGTCCGCATGTCCAAATCATTGAAAATGAGCCTAACCTTGTCAGCTTCCTGCAAAAATTAGACTGGGGTGTGACTGTACTTGCCGATTTAGAAGCTTGCCGCAGAGTCGCCATTGAAAACGTTGAAGATGCGGTCAATGCGGGTCTTGATTACGCTGAACTGCGTTTCTCTCCTTATTACATGGCAATGAAACACCAACTTCCCGTTGAAGGCGTCGTGGAAGCAGTAATCGATGGCATTCACTCAGCAAGCCAGCAACATGATATTCAGATCCGTTTAATTGGTATCCTGAGCAGAACATTTGGGGAAAAAGCGTGCACCGAAGAACTCGCTGGACTTCTTGCTCATAAACAACATATCACTGCATTAGATCTGGCTGGTGATGAATTAGGCTTCCCCGGTCATCTCTTTGAACAACATTTTATCCGAGCACGTGACGCAGGTTGGAATATTAGCGTACATGCAGGTGAAGCCGCAGGTGCGGAAAGCATCTGGCACGCTATTCGGGAATTGGGTGCAACTCGTATTGGCCACGGAGTCAAAGCAATCACTGATCCAGCCCTAATGGATTATTTGGCTAAACATGGTATCGGGATTGAATCCTGTCTGACATCAAACTTGCAAACCAGCACAGTCAGTTCCTTACAAGCTCACCCGCTGAAACAGTTCCTTGAACACGGGATCCTAGCATCAATCAATACAGATGATCCGGCAGTAGAAGGCATTGAAATTCGCCATGAGTATCACGTTGCTGCGCCAGCAGCGGGACTGTCTCCAGCGCTAATCCGACAGGCGCAGATTAATGGCTTGGCAACTGCATTCCTTAGTGACGCAGAAAAACAGGCACTGAAAGCAAAAGTCGCCAACCGCTAAGAAACATTATTTGTTCCAAAGGCAGAAATTATTCTGCCTTTTCTGTTTTTAGGCGCTGCGCATAACGTTGAGCAAGGACAGCACAAACCATCAGCTGGATCTGATGGAAAATCATCAACGGTAACAGCATCACACCAACCATTGACGCGGGAAATAATACGTTCGCCATTGGTACACCATTCGCCAGGCTCTTCTTCGAACCACAAAACACAATAGTGATTTCGTCATCTTTGCCAAATCCCAGCAAACGCGAGCTATATACGTTAATGAGTAGTACGATAGCTAATAAAACACAGCAGACGATCCCAATCATAAGCAATGAATAGGCATCGATTTTATGCCAAATACCTTCCACCACCGCCTCACTAAATGCAACATAAACCACCAGCAAGATAGAAGAACGATCTGTCATGTTGACCAATTTCTTATGTTTTTCTACCCAACTGGCAATCAAAGGACGCGATAAATGTCCGGCGATAAAAGGCACCATTAACTGCAAGATAATATCTCTTATCGCTTTCCAGGTATCGGTTTGAGCCCCTCCTTCTTGAGTTTGGATCAAAAAACCAACCAACAATGGAGACAGGAATACACCTAACAAGCTTGAGGCGGAAGCACTGCATATCGCCGCGGCAACATTTCCCCCGGCAACGGAAGTAAAAGCGATCGCTGATTGCACCGTGGCAGGCAAAGCACAAAGATAAAGAAAGCCCATATAAACTGTTGGTGACATCCACTCTGGCACAATGAAACGTAATACCATTCCCAGTATGGGAAACAGAATAAACGTGCTGGTGAAAATCACCAAGTGCAACCGCCAATGCCCTATCCCTGCCAAAATGGCATTACGGGATAATTTCGCACCATGCATAAAAAATAATAACGCGATAGCGGCCGTAGTTAAGTATTGAAACCACTTCTTAGCTTCACCTTCGCAAGGAAAAAACGATGCAATGATGACCACAGCAATTAATGTCACTAAAAAAGGAGCGATTCTTAATTTTTGCAACACGTTCATCAACATAAGCCCCCTTTACCCACCTGCCACTGTTTAATTAGTCAATTAAATTAGTCAATTAAGATTGTACGCTGTTCTTTTGCCGATTTTTCACCGGCTTCAATAAGCTTCATAATCAAAATAGCTTCACTGGCCGTCACGGGGTTCGGTTTTCCAAACAAAATCGCATCACGAATAGCGGCATAATAAGCGCCATAATTGCCAGGTACAGTAGGGACAACTTTCGTAACCAAGCTCTCATCTTGTGACAACGTCACATAACCATCCCGTGCATCATATCCCCAGTCAGCCCGTGGCGGCCTTTCCCCTGCCTTTAAACGCTCTTCCTGAGTATCCAACCCATACTTGATATAACTACCAGTCATACCATGCAATGTATAAATAGGCGATTCTGCCGCTGCAAGCATGGTTGCATGTAATACCACTTTCAAATCAGGATAGGTGAGCTGGGCATGAAAATAATCCGCCGTCTCTGCATTTGGGCGCATCATACCCAAATCGGTTGTGATAGCTCGAGGTTTGCCAAAAAGTTGCACGGCTTGATCCAGTAAATGAGGCGCTAAATCATACCAAATGCCACTACCGGCTCCGGCGGCTTCACGCCAGCGCTGACGAACAGCGGGACGGTAACGATCAAAATGGGATTCATAATATTTTAATGTTCCCAATTTATTTTCTTTAATAATTGATTTCACCGTCAGAAAACCAGAATCCCAGCGACGATTATGGAATACAGACAGCAATAAATTAGCTTCCTCCGCTTGCTTTTTCAGCGATTGGGCCTGTTCTACCGTAATGGTAAAAGGCTTATCAACGATGACATGTTTACCTGCCGCTAATGCCTGTTGTGCCAATGGGTAGTGAGTATCATTTGGGGTTGGGATCACAATAAGGTCAATGTTGGGATCACGGAAAAGTTCCTCCGGTGAGGGAACGACTGATATCGTTGACCAGTCTTTTTTAACTTTATTTGCATCACTGCTGGAAATAGCCACCAATTCAATATTGGACGTTCCCGCAATCAATGGCGCATGGAACGTTTTACTTGCATAGCCATAACCTACCAAACCAACTTTTAAAAAATCACTCATAACTGCCTCTAAAAAATGATCGTAGTGTCGTAAACGCATAACCAGGCATCAGAAAGTATCACCACCTCTCACACGTTAGCAAATAATCCTGATTCCAGTATTACTCTCTTTTTCCTATAATTATTTCCCCAATATCAAAAACACTCATGATGGAGTGAAAACTTCTTATGTATCAGTCCAATGATTATTATCGTATTAATGGCTGGTTATTAGCGCCTGCTGCCTATCTCATCATGACATTAATTGCTGCCAGTTTGATGTTACTGTTATATATAATGACGTTTATCCATAAAAATGAAGCGATTCATCAAATAGGTGGTAGTTTTACCACCTTGTGGTATACCTCAGTATTAACCACGACAATAATGTGGTGTTTCACCGTATGGGTATTGAAGCTACTTTTTATTCGTTCGAAACGATTCCCCCGTATGTTTATTATTTGGCTGATGGTTTCCGTGCTGATAGCGATAAAAACTTTCGCCTTTTCTCCTATTTCTGATGAAATGGCAATGCGTTCCCTATTATGGCCATTACTGGCTGCTGCCGTTTTTACTCCTTATATTAAACGTTCCCATCGGGTGAAAATGACTTTCACACAAGATCGATAACATACCCCACAATTGATTGTTATCATTGCCCCGCTTCCCCACATTCAGGTGGGGAATTTCTACTCAATCTATGTAAGCAGTGTTCCATTTTCCAATATCTTATTTTCAGGTATAGCAATGACTGAATACCTTTTGTTATTTATTGGCACAGTCTTAGTCAATAACTTTGTTTTAGTGAAATTTTTGGGTCTATGCCCATTTATGGGAGTATCCAAAAAACTCGAAACTGCCATCGGCATGGGGCTGGCCACAACTTTTGTTCTGACCTTGGCTTCTATCTGCGCATGGCTGGTAAACACATTTATTCTTGTCCCGCTTGATTTGGTTTATTTGCGCACTTTAAGCTTTATTCTCGTTATTGCGGTTGTCGTTCAATTTACGGAATTGGTCGTCCGCAAAACCAGCCCGACGCTTTATCGCCTGTTAGGAATTTTCTTGCCACTGATTACCACCAACTGTGCTGTACTTGGTGTTGCATTACTGAATGTCAATCAATCTCACGATTTTTTACAATCTGCTGTATATGGTTTCAGTGCTGCCGCGGGTTTTTCTCTTGTCATGGTGCTATTTGCCGGCATTCGGGAACGCCTGGCCGTTGCCAACATTCCTGTCCCTTTTCGTGGTTCATCAATAGGGCTTATTACAGCAGGGTTAATGTCCCTCGCATTTATGGGATTTAGTGGTTTGGTGAAATTCTAATGATGTCATTATGGATTGCTATCGGCGTACTAAGCATACTCGGATTAGCCTTTGGCTTAATCCTTGGTTTTGCTGCGCGTCGTTTTAAAGTAGAAGAAGATCCGATTGTTGAAAATATCGATAATCTATTACCCCAGAGTCAATGTGGACAGTGCGGTTATCCTGGCTGTCGCCCCTATGCGGAAGCAGTTGCCAATAATGGCGAAATGATCAATAAATGTGCCCCTGGTGGAGAGCAGGTTATGCTCAAAATCTCTGAATTGCTGGGTGTTGATCCACAACCGTTAGATGGCGACGATAGTGTTCAGAATCCAGACAGGAAAGTTGCTTTCATTGATGAAGAAAATTGCATAGGTTGCACAAAATGCATTCAGGCTTGCCCTGTAGATGCTATTATTGGTGCAAACCGCGCCATGCACACCATTGTTGAAGATCTCTGCACAGGTTGTGACCTATGTGTCGCACCTTGCCCAACAGATTGCATTACAATGATCCCCGTTGCTACTACTACCTCAAATTGGAAATGGGATTTAACCACCATTCCAGTGAAAAATATTCCCGTAACACCAGATCCCACTTTGTTCTCTCCTGCTAAGTCTGTTGAGGTTAAAACCCATGTTTAATTTGCTCAACTTGCTTAACAAAAATAAAATCTGGGATTTTAATGGTGGTATCCATCCACCAGAAATGAAGTTGCAATCTAGCCGCACCCCATTACGCCATGCACCATTGCCGGATGAATTAATCATCCCCCTACAGCAACATTTGGGGCCAGAAGGCGAACTGCTGGTTAAAGTGGGCGATAATGTGCTGAAAGGTCAGGCACTAACGTTTGGAATGGGCAGAACAGTACCTGTTCATGCTTCCACATCTGGGACAATTATTGCAATTGAACCTTGCGTCACAACACACCCTTCCGGGCTGAAAGAATTATGTGTCCGGTTGCGTCCTGATGGTAAAGATCAATGGGGAGAACGCAACCCAGTCGCTGATTACACCACATTGGAAGTCAATGAAATATTACAACGCATTCAACAAGCCGGTATTGCTGGCTTAGGTGGTGCTGGCTTCCCTACTGAAACAAAACTAAAAGGTGGACGACACAATCTCAAGACATTGATCATCAATGCGGCTGAGTGTGAACCCTATATCACCGCTGATGATCGTTTAATGCAAGAACATGCGAAAGAAATTATTGCGGGTATCCGCATCTTAATACATTTGCTTAATCCAAAGCAGGTATTGATCGGCATTGAAGACAACAAACCCGAAGCAATTAATGCCTTAAACGCAGCACTTAGTGGTGATAACTCCATCATTGTGCGCGTCATTCCAACAAAATATCCTTCTGGTGGTGCCAAACAACTGACCAAGATCCTGACCGGAAAAGAAGTACCTTCTGGCGGTCGTTCTTCTGACATCGGCGTTCTTATGCAAAACGTGGGAACAGTTGTGGCGATAAAACGTGCCATTATTGACGGCGAGCCGTTAATCGAACGTGTAGTTACGCTAACAGGTGAAGCAGTCACTTCGCCTGGTAATTTCTGGACTCGCCTCGGCACACCTGTTCACTTCCTGTTACAACAAGCCGGATTTAACCCAGGATCAGAACAAATGGTCATTATGGGTGGACCATTAATGGGATTCACTTTACCTGATTTGAATGTCCCCATCGTCAAAATCAGTAACTGTATTCTTGCACCTTCGGTACAAGAGATGGAACCCAAAGTCATTGAAGAAGCGTGTATTCGCTGCGGCCTATGCGTTGAAGCATGCCCCGCCGGATTGCTGCCGCAACAACTGTACTGGTTCAGTCGTGGGCAAGAACATGAAAAGGCCAAAGATCATCATTTATTCGACTGTATTGAATGTGGCGCTTGTGCTTATGTATGCCCAAGTAACATTCCCCTGGTTCAATACTACCGACAGGAAAAAGCTGAAATATGGGCGATAGAAGCAGAAGCACGCCGATCTGCTGAAGCTAAGGTGCGTTTTGAAGCCAAACAAGCACGTATGGAACGGGAAAAATTGGCACGTGAAGAACGCCACAAAAAAGCGGCTGTTCAAGTAAATAGCAGTGATAAAAGTGCTGTACAAGCTGCCCTTGCCCGTGCGAAGGAAAAACAGGGAAATACTGGCGAATCTATTATTGTGCAGGCAGGACAATCACCTGACAATACAGCAGCAATTGCAGCACGTAAGGCCAGAAAAGAACAGTTGCGTGCTCGTCAGGCAGAAAAACAAATTACTACAAGCTTAGATATAAAGGAAAATACATCAACATCGGTTGAAGACAATGATCCGCGTAAAGCCGCCCTCGCCGCTGCGATAGCCAGGGCAAAAGCGAAAAAGGCAGCACAAAGCGGTGAAGTGACAACGTCACCAGAGCAATCTCAACAAGATAGCGGGGATGATACACAAGATCCACGCAAGGCAGCTGTTGCAGCGGCTATTGCCCGTGCTAAAGCCAAGAAAGCTGCGCAGAGCCAACCGGAATCAACTCTTCCTCACGCTGATTCTGCAAAACCGGAAGAAACCGATCCCCGTAAAGCTGCTGTCGCAGCGGCTATTGCCCGAGCTAAAGCCAAGAAAGCTGCGCAGAGCCAACCGGAATCAACTCTTCCTCACGCTGATTCTGCAAAACCGGAAGAAACCGATCCCCGTAAGGCAGCTGTCGCAGCGGCTATTGCCCGTGCTAAAGCCAAGAAAGCCGCGCAAAGCCAACCGGAATCAACTCTCCCTCACGCTGATTCTGCAAAACCGGAAGAAACCGATCCCCGTAAAGCTGCTGTCGCAGCGGCTATTGCCCGTGTCAAAGCTAAAAAAGCCGCTCAGGAAGAACAAGTAATTACAACCGAATAGTGAAATTTATCGATGAAATTTAGGCCAGTAAAAACTGACAACAACCAACTAAAAGTCGCAAGTTCGCCTTTTACACACAACCAAAAAAGCACTAGTCAGATCATGCTTTGGGTAGTTTTAGCGGCCATACCTAGTATTGCTGTCCAGACCTATTTCTTTGGCTCTGGAACATTATTCCAGATTTTGCTAGCTGTCATTACCGCATTGTTAGCTGAATCTGCTGCTATAGCATTGAAAAAACAGCTAATACTTCCCTATCTCAAAGATAACTCTGCTTTAGTGACAGGATTGCTTTTAGGTATTAGCCTGCCACCATTAGCGCCATGGTGGCTAATCGTACTCGGCACATTTTTTGCTGTCATTATTGCTAAGCATTTGTATGGCGGACTTGGGCAAAATCCGTTTAACCCTGCCATGATCGGCTATGTCGTTCTATTGATCTCTTTCCCCGTACAAATGACCAGTTGGATGCCTCCTGAATCTTTACAGACATTCACTTTAACGCCATGGGATAGCCTTATGGTCATTTTCACAGGACATACGCCAGATGGCTCAACTTTGTTACAACTGCAACAAGGTATTGATGGATTGAGTCAAGCAACACCGCTGGACAGTTTCAAAACTGGCAGGTTGACTCACAATATTGATGAAGTATTGCAACAACCTATATTACAAGGCGTTTTAGCTGGCATTGGCTGGCAATGGGTTAACGTTGCTTATTTGGTTGGCGGCCTGATCATGCTCAACCGAAAAATCATTAACTGGCAAATTCCAACTGCATTTATTTTGTCACTGGGTATCTGTGCACTGATAAGTTGGCTTTTTGATCCTACCCGTTATTCACCGCCCTTATTGCAACTCTTTTCCGGTGCCACCATGTTAGGCGCATTTTTTATTGCAACTGATCCGGTTAGCGCATCAACAACACCAAAAGGCCGTTTGATTTACGGAGCTATTATTGGCGGGCTTATTTGGATAATTCGTGTTTATGGTGGTTATCCTGATGCGGTTGCATTTGCGGTATTACTGGCAAACATATGTGTGCCACTGATTGACAATTACACCCAGCCTCGTGCTTACGGCCATAAATAGGAAAAGAGATACTATGTTAGAAACTATGCGTCGTCACGGTATTACCCTCGCAATTTTCGCGGCTTGTACGACAGGGTTAACGGCAATTGTTTATTCATTAACAAAGGATCGGATAGACGAACAGGCTGCTTTGCAACATAAGGTATTGCTGGATCAAGTTGTCCCCCCTGCTTTATACGACAATGACATGCAAAATGAATGTTATCTAGTGGCAAACAAGGCATTAGGCAATGAACAGCCTCACCGTCTTTACCTCGCCCGCAAAAAAGGCGTTCCGGTTGCGGCTGCGTTAGAAAGTACAGCACCTGATGGCTATTCAGGTGCAATTCAATTACTGGTTGGTGCTGATTTTTCTGGCGGCGTGCTGGGTGTTCGAGTCACTGAACACCATGAAACTCCTGGTTTGGGCGACAAAATTGAAACCAGAATTTCCAATTGGATTTATGCTTTCTCTGGCAAAAAAATCATGTCAAAGGATGATCGCAACTGGGCGGTCAAGAAAGATGGTGGAGAATTCGACCAATTTACCGGAGCAACCATTACACCGCGTGCCGTTGTCAATGCTGTTAAACGGACTACGCTTTATCTGGAAACAGTGCCGACACAACTTTCTTCCCTGCCAACTTGCGAAGAGAAATAATTATGAATGAAACTAAGAACCTATTTATTCAGGGGCTATGGAAAAATAACTCTGCATTGGTACAGCTTTTAGGGCTTTGTCCTTTATTGGCCGTTTCCTCTACGGCTACCAATGCTCTGGGGTTAGGATTAGCGACGACACTGGTTTTAGTGAGTACCAATATGGCCGTGTCAGCATTACGTCGCTGGGTACCCCATGAAATTCGTATCCCTATTTATGTGATGATCATCGCGTCTGTCGTCAGTGCCGTCCAAATGTTAATCAATGCTTTTGCTTTCGGACTCTACGAATCATTGGGTATTTTTATTCCCCTGATTGTGACTAACTGTATCGTGATTGGTCGTGCTGAAGCCTACGCATCAAAAAATTCTCTTTACCATTCAACAATTGATGGTCTTGCAATGGGGCTGGGAGCAACTTTCACCTTATTTGTATTGGGTTCCATGCGAGAGATTTTGGGGAACGGAACTATTTTTGATGGCGCCGATCTATTGCTGGGTAACTGGGCTAAATCACTACGTATTGAAATCATCCATCTGGACTCCCCTTTCTTGCTTGCCATCCTGCCGCCAGGTGCTTTTATCGGATTAGGTCTGATGCTGGCAGGAAAATATATCATCGATGAACGCATCAAAAATCGGGCAGAACATAAAGAACGCCAATACAACGTAGAAAAAGGCTGTGGAAGCCATATCACAAGAAGCTAAAGAGTAACCAGATATGAATCAACAAAAACGGATTGAGATACTTACCCGTTTACGGGATAACAATCCACACCCAACGACTGAGCTGGTATTTAATTCTCCATTTGAGTTACTCATTTCTGTATTGCTATCTGCACAGGCTACAGATGTCAGCGTGAATAAGGCAACGGCAAAACTGTATCCCGTTGCTAATACACCGCAGGCGATCCTTGATTTGGGCGTTGATGGTTTAAAAGAGTATATAAAAACTATTGGGTTATATAACACTAAAGCTGAAAACGTGATTAAAACTTGCCGGATATTGCTGGAAAAACACCAGGGAGAAGTACCGGAAGATCGCGTAGCGTTGGAAGCGTTACCAGGCGTTGGTCGAAAAACGGCTAACGTTGTTTTAAATACTGCTTTTGGTTGGCCAACTATTGCGGTTGATACACATATTTTTCGCGTCAGTAATCGAACACAATTTGCCCCAGGGAAGAATGTTGATGAAGTCGAGAAGAACTTATTGAAAGTTGTGCCAGCCGAATTCAAGGTTGATTGTCATCATTGGCTGATTCTGCATGGTCGCTATACTTGCATTGCCCGCAAGCCGCGCTGTGGCTCTTGTATTATTGAGGATCTTTGTGAATATACGGATAAAACCGAATAATAATAAAACCTTACTTTCTTAAATCTCTATTAGTCTGTCTCTTGGTTAATTCTTGCAGGAGACAGACCGGATAAACCATTTCGCTCCTTCCCCTATCAAAACGTATAAATATAAACAAGCTAAGATTAATTAAATCAGCCAGATAGAAAAATCTTATTGAGGAAGAGTTATAAAGATAGCCTATCTCACACAGGATCTGATAACATAAGCTGAGGCGTGATACCAAATTATTATGTCGTTCAAATCCCCTCACTCAAATGTTAACACGTCCTAATTTAAGAAAGTTAATTATGAGAAAAATAATACCATTACACGCACCAATACCTGTAATGGTTATTTATCAAAAACCGTTATTAACCTGATGTAATAAACTCACACGAAGTTAATATAAATAATCATTATACCTCCACATAATTGAATAGTTATAAACCACTTATTGCGTTATGCGCTAATAATACTGGCATCAAAAAAGAGGACACGCAGCATGAAGTTTTTTCTAAATATATTCATTGCATTTCCTTTTGATGATAATGAAAGCATATTCAATGTCGTCATATTAAAACTTAATAATAATTATAATCTTTATTATGTTACCAATAATTATGCACCTCCCTTCTTTTAATATTATTTTTTAACTAGTAAAATTGAACTAATAAACTATTAATAAAGGTGAAACCATGAAAAAAATTAAGCTTTTTTTAGTCATTATTGCGAGCATATATTTCTTCTTAGGCAATACAATGGCACATGCAGGACAACTAGAATGCACAGGAAATGATATTGGGGGATATATGCTGGGAGTAGAAATAGGTCAGGATGGATACCCATCAGTTTTTTTTATTTCTAAGGATGCCACTTCAACAGGCTATTATCTAAGTAGTTATAATAATACATCAGGGGGAAAAAACATGTTATCAGTGGCACTGTTTGCATTGGCTTCTGGTATGAAAGTTAGAGCATTTTGTGCCGATGATGGAACCGTAAGAGATTTTTTTATAAGTCCTAATGCGTGGTAATAGCCCCCTCATATTTCCACTTTCTACTACCGCGCCTCTCTTTTCAATCGTTGGTTGAATATGTGGTGGGTGTTATTTAGGTTAAGTTAGGCGCGGTGGTTTTTTGGGAAGTTAATAGTATGTTGTAACTAAATAAGTTATTGTCCATAGTTATCGTGCTTATTTGGTGTCAATTTTTGGTCTTGTGCCACAGTTTTTCCTGTTTTGATAAGATGTTACTTGCTCCATACTCTCGATTCGCGTAAAACTGTTGTCCAAAATTATCGATAATAACTCTATATTCCCCAGATATTATGTTTCAAAATAATCCGCTGCTTGCGCAGCTAAAACAGCAACTTCACGCTCAGACCCTGCGTGTAGAAGGTTTAGTCAAAGGAACTGAGAAAGGTTTTGGATTTTTAGAAGTCGACGGCCAAAAAAGTTATTTCATTCCACCTCCCCACATGAAAAAAGTCATGCACGGAGATCGGATTACTGCAGCTATCCACACAGACAAAGAGAAAGAAATTGCTGAACCTGAGTCTCTGATTGAACCCTTCCTGACTCGTTTTGTAGGAAAGGTCCAGAAGAAAGAAAATGACAACCGACTATGGATTATTCCTGATCATCCATTATTAAAAGACACTATCCCTTGCCGCCCAGCAAACCACGTTGACCATACCTTTGAAAACGGCGATTGGGCCGTAGCTGAAATGCGCCGCCATCCTCTGAAAGGTGATCGCGGTTTTCATGCCGAAATTACTGGCTATATTACCCAAGGTGATGACCACTACGCGCCATGGTGGGTAACATTAACTCGCCACGAACTGGAACGCGAAGCGCCAGCAATGACAGATTGCCCGTTGGATGATAGTTCCATCGAGCGCATCGATCTGACTGCACTGGATTTTGTCACTATTGACAGTGCAACAACCGAAGATATGGATGATGCCCTACACATCACCAAAAATGATGACGGCAGCCTAAAACTTTCTATCGCAATTGCCGATCCCACTGCTTATATCAAAGCGGGTAGCGAACTGGATAAAATTGCCTATCAGCGCAGTTTCACCAACTACCTGCCAGGTTTCAATATCCCAATGCTCCCTCGTGAGCTATCCGATGACCTATGCTCCCTGCGCCCTAATGTACGCCGCCCTGCCCTGGTTTGTCAGGTTTCAATTTTCGAAGATGGTCAATTGGGTGATGATATTCAATTCTTCTCTGCTTGGGTTGAGTCTAAATTTAAGCTGGTTTATGACCAAGTCTCAGACTATTTAGAAGGCCAGGAAGGTTGGAAACCAGAATCAGGCGCTGTGACTAATCAAATCACTCTCCTCAAAGAGATGTGTGAACGTCGCAATAACTGGCGTCTGCAAAATGCTCTGGTTTTCAAGGAACGTCCAGATTATCGATTTATCCTTGATGAAAACGGCCATGTTGTTGATATCGTTATTGAACAGCGTCGTACCGCTAACCGTATTGTCGAAGAAGCCATGATCACAGCAAACTTATGTGCCGCTAAAATTCTGCGTGATAAGTTAGGCTTTGGTATTTATAACGTCCACACGGGTTTTGAACCTACCCAGATTGAGCAGGTCGTTGAAGTTCTCAAGGAAAACGGCATTGAAGCGAATGCCGAAGCATTACTGAATCTGGAAGGGTTCTGCGAATTGCGCCGTGAACTGGATAAACAATCAACCCAATTCCTGGACAGTCGCATCCGCCGTTTCCAAACATTTGCTGAAATCAAAACAGAACCAGGCCCACACTTTGGTTTAGGATTTGATGCTTACGCGACCTGGACATCTCCTATCCGTAAATACAGCGATATTATCAATCACCGTTTGTTGAAAGCCGTTATCCAGCAAGTGGAGATAGAAAAACCGACTGAAGATCTTTGCCTGCAATTGACTGATCGTCGCCGAGCTAACCGCATGGCCGAGCGTGATGTTGGTGATTGGCTCTATGCTCGTTTCTTGCAACCTCATGCTGGTACAGATAAAACCTTCCCGGCAGAAATTATCGATATCACCCGTGGTGGCCTGCGAGTTCGATTGGTTGATAACGGTGCCATTGCTTTCGTCCCTGGACCATTTTTGCATGCTGTTCGTGATGAACTTCAATGCAGTCAAGAAACAGGTTCCGTATTGATCAAGGGTGAAACAGTTCATCGCCTGAACGACATCATCAATGTCCGTATTGAAGAGGTCAGAATGGAAACCCGCAATATTGTGGCACGCCCTGTATAGACACATCTTGCAAGTAATTTCCATTAAATTCTGCCGCCATTTATGGCGGCAGTTTTGTAATGACAATAAGAGAATCCCTATGAGGACTTTCACATGCTATTTTCTTCGGGTTTCGCAACGGCTTTCACGTCCTTACTTGGTGTATTATTCACTTTGCCAGCCAATGCAGCTATTCATAACAATCAAATTTCTCACCATGAAATATCTGCAAAAAAACCAAGTGAGACAAATGAAATCACCCACCAGCTTTCCATATTGGAGAAAAATGCCAATGGCCGACTTGGTGTGGTATTGATAGACACGACTGA
Organism: Xenorhabdus griffiniae; assembly: GCF_037265215.1. Taxonomy (NCBI): domain Bacteria; kingdom Pseudomonadati; phylum Pseudomonadota; class Gammaproteobacteria; order Enterobacterales; family Morganellaceae; genus Xenorhabdus; species Xenorhabdus griffiniae. The sequence goes on from NZ_CP147737.1 coordinate 2,365,115, forward strand.
TCATTCCACTATCACCTACCGTGCAAACGAGCGTTTTCCTTTATGCAGCACCAGTAAATTGATGGCGGTATCCGCTATTCTGCAAAAGAGCGAAAAAAATGCTCACTTATTAAATCAACAAGTTTACTATCAACAAGCAGATCTTGTTGAATATAGCCCAATTACGGAAAAACATCTCAAAGAGGGTATGACCTTAGGAGAGTTGAGCGCAGCAACACTGCAATATAGCGATAATACGGCTATGAATTTGCTTCTTAACCAATTGAATGGCCCAAATGAAGTGACACGCTTTGCCCGTACTATCGGTGACAATTCTTTTCGTCTCGATCGCTATGAACCCGAATTAAATGCCGCTATTCCAGGTGATGAACGTGATACTTCCACCCCTCAATCTATGGCAAAAAGTTTATATAATTTGGTTTTAGGCGATGCCCTGGCTATAACACAACGTGAACAATTAGCCGAGTGGATAAAAGGCAATACAACGGGTGGTGCCAGCATTCAGGCGGGAGTCCCCAAGGATTGGATTGTAGGAGATAAAACCGGTCGCTGCGATTATGGTACAACAAATGATATTGCGGTTATTTGGCCAGTACCTAACCGTGCACCATTAGTTTTAGTGACTTATTTTACTCAGCCAGATAACAAAGAAGCCAGTGCTCGTCCTGATGTACTGGCAGCGGCTGCTCGTATCGTGACACGTATTAATTAGTTCAATTAACCAGCTATGCAGTTTATTGGCTGCATAGCTGGTAGAAGCTTAGCCTCCAGCCAGTTTTACTTTCATGCCTTTTGCTTCCAGCAATTGCTTCAGCAAGTCGCGTTTATCGCCCTGAATTTCAATTTCACCCTCTTTGACAGAACCCCCGCAGCCACATTTTTTCTTCAATTCAGCTGCCAGCTTAGCCAAAGTTTGGTCATCGGCATCTATGCCCGTAATCACACAAACCCCTTTCCCTTTACGGCCACTACTCTGGCGCTGGATCCGTACAATACCATCACCTTTCGGACGAGAAGGCTTTACTTTTTCCTCCTGCTGAATGCGGCCACCATCTGTCGAATAAACCAGGCGAGAGTTATTATCCATGAACAACTCCAATAGATTGATTAATCTGTTGGAGTGCTAATGCCGGATTTTCTGCGCGGGTAATTGGACGCCCGATCACCATATAATCCACCCCAGCCTGAACCGCCTGAGGAGGTGTCATAATCCGGCGCTGATCTCCCGCTTCTGTACCTTCAGGGCGAATACCTGGAGTAACAAGTTGGAAGGCTTGTCCACATACAGATTTCAATTGCTGTGCTTCATGGGCTGAACAAACTACGCCATCTAAACCACACTGTTTTGTCAAAAATGCCAAACGCTCCGCATGTTGCGCTGGAGTCATATCAATACCTGTGCCCGATAAATCAGATTGTTCCATACTGGTCAGCACTGTCACCGCAATCAACAAAGGTGCATTCTTACCGTAAGGCAGCAACGCTTCTTTAGCTGCTGTCATCATTCTCGCCCCACCGCTTGCATGAATATTAACCATCCAAACACCTAATTCTGCGGCAGCAGCAACAGCTCTTGCCGTTGTATTGGGGATGTCGTGAAATTTAAGATCCAAAAACACATCAAAACCACGCTGATGCAGCGCCTGAACAAATTGCGGGCCATACAGTGTAAACATCTCCTTGCCTACTTTCAGACGACAGGATTGTGGATCAATCTTGTCGACAAATGCCAGCGCTGCATCTTGATTGTCATAATCCAGTGCAACAATAACAGGTGAGTCAATCTGCTTATCTAAAGTTTGAACTGTGTGGGAGATCATTTTTAGGCCCTTTGATTTACTAATTAACTTAAATTACTAATGAATAGCAGCATAATCGTGACATTGTCACTGACCATCCAATCCTCGGATCGGCTTAATAGAGTCCCAAGAACGACATGATGGGCAATGCCAATATAACGAACGAGAAGTAAAGCCACATTTATGGCATCGATAACCAGGTTTTGTGCGGATTTGCTCACCTACCATATTGCGCAAAAGAATCAGACTCTCTTTCGCCCGCCCTTCTTCCGCTTCCGTCATATGGTAATCCATCAGACGGTAAAATAATCTCATTGTTGGATGGCGTTCCAACTGACGGTTAATGAAGTTTTGAGCAACTTCACGTCCTTCCTTTTTCTCAATAATATCGGCCATATGAAGTTCAGCGATCGCACCACAATTTTCTTCTACACAACGCTGCACAAAAGCTTGCCACTCATCCGGTTGAGACAAATGCTGATAACATTCCTCCAGCATTGGCAAAGATTCACTGACCAATTGTTTATCCTGCTCAAGAATGCGTTTCAACGCATTGGTCGCTTTAAGATATTCCCCCTGAGCCATATAAATACGACCAAACATAATAGAAGTACGGGCACAATTTTTGTCTGCTTGGGCCGCTTTATTTAAATAGCCGATCGCAGTAGTAAAATCATCACTGCCCATACATTGCAGAGCCAACTCACAGTAGAAATGGGCAATTTCTTCCCGAAAATGGTGTCTACCCAGTTTTACGAGTTTTTCAGCGATATCAATGGCCTTATTCCAATCACTGGTTGACTGGTAGATGGTTAGCAAGGAATTAAAAGCATTTTCACGGAAGTCAGTTTCGTCAACTAACTGAACGAACATGTTCTCTGCGCGATCATAGACTCCTGCAGCCATATAATCTTGCCCAAGCTGCTGGATCGCAAGTAAACGCTGTTCAAATGTCAGGGAAGCACTTTCCATCAAGGACTGGTGAATACGGATGGCTCTTTCAACTTCACCACGGGAACGGAAGAGATTTCCCAATGTCAGGTGAGCTTCAAAAGCCGGACTATCCTCTTTCAGCATATCAAGAAATAAATCTACTGCCTTATCTTGCTGATTGGAAAGCAAAAAGTTAACACCATCAACATATTCACGCGAAAGGCGGTCAGCCGATTGTTGTTTATCTTGTTGAGCACTTCTGCGCCCCATATACCAGCCATAAACGGCGGCGATAGGAAGCAACAGAAACAACAGCTCTAACATAGAGAATTATTCCTTGTTTAATGCTACGGTAGAGACGACTTTTTTGGATGATTCAGAGGGTTGTTCCACTTGAGTTTCCAGTCGCTTAATTTTGCGTTTCGCATGTCGCAAAGAAACACAGGCGCGTAGGTAAAAAAAACCACAAATTCCCCAACCGAGGATAAAGCCAACAGCAAACAATGCAGCCAGCAATGTGGATACAGAGTAATCGCCCTTAGCAATCAAATAATTAAACGTCACTACCTGATTATTATTTACTCCCAGTGTCACTGAGATAACAAAAACAACCAGTGCCAGTAATAAGATCAGAAAATATTTCACATTTCTTCCTGTTATCTATCGTTGCTGATTAGTTATGTCAAATAACAGACATAGTGGCGTGTTAAATTAGCATTTCTCGTCTACACACGTCTACGTAAAGGGAGCAATTTATTGCAATAAACCCTGATTTCCCTCTTTTTGTAATAAATGCATCTGCAAAAATCTGCCTATAGTTTAGCATGTTAATATATTTATCATTAAAGGACTCGATGCTTTATATTCATGCGTATTAATAATTTCTGTTACAATGCGTCGGCGTGCATGCGTTGTAATCAGAGAAAATTTTTGCGTAGTTTTAGCTGATTTCTCAACCGGTATTGTTCTGATATCGCAATATTTATAACGAGTTAAATCAACATATGAATACAAAAATACAGCTAAAACGAGTAGCTGAAGCAAAATTACCTACGCCATGGGGCGAGTTTTTAATGATTGGATTTGAAGAAATCAAAACAGGCCGCGATCATGTCGCTCTTGTTTTCGGCGATATCTCTGGTGATGAGCCGATATTATCGCGCATCCACTCAGAATGCCTCACTGGAGACGCTTTATTCAGCCTAAGATGCGATTGTGGTTTCCAATTAGAAGCCGCACTTTCGCAAATTAGCCAGGAAGGCCGAGGTGTTTTGCTCTATCACCGCCAGGAAGGCCGCAATATTGGCCTGCTGAATAAAATTCGAGCCTATGCTTTACAGGATCAAGGTATTGATACTGTTGAAGCCAACCATCAATTAGGTTTTGCTGCCGATGAAAGAGATTTCACCCTGTGTTCAGATATATATAAGATATTGAATATTAATGCAATTCGCCTTCTTACTAACAACCCTAAAAAAGTTGAAATCATGCTAAAAGCGGGGATTAATGTCACCGAACGTGTTCCATTGATCGTAGGACGCAACCCCCAAAATACTCACTATTTAGACACCAAAGCTAACCGAATGGGCCATTTGCTGCCTAAATCAAGCTAAAAGTTCTCTAAATTATTTTCTATGAAATAGAAAAAACTGCGTCGGTGTGGGCGCAGTTTTTATTTCTAAATGTGATTTTTATCATTTCAGCATATTACGAATCACATAATGCAAAATACCATCATGATAGAAATAAGCCAGTTCTGTTCCCGTATCAATACGGCAACGAGTATCAATCACAATTTCCTGTCCATTGGCATAGGTAACTTTCACGGCAATTGTCTGCCCAGGTTGAATGTTAGATAATCCTGTAATATCAATTCGTTCCTCTCCCGTCAGGTTTAAGCTCTTACGGTTCACACCTTGAGGAAACTCCAATGGCAAGACACCCATACCAATCAAGTTAGAGCGGTGGATGCGTTCAAAAGATTCTGCAATCACCACCCTGACGCCTAGCAATCTTGTTCCTTTTGCAGCCCAGTCCCGACTTGATCCTGAACCATATTCTTTCCCCGCAATAACGGCTAATGGTATTTTTTCCTCCTGATAACGCATAGCCGCATCATAAATAGCCAGTTGGGATTGTGAAGGAATATGCCGGGTATAACCGCCTTCAACTCCTGATACCATCTCATTACGAATACGAATGTTAGCAAACGTTCCTCGCATCATAACTTCATGATTGCCACGCCTTGAGCCATACGAATTAAAATCTTTTGGCGCAACACCATGTTCTTGTAAATATCGTCCGGCAGGGCTGTCAGCCTTAATGTTTCCTGCGGGGGAAATGTGATCCGTCGTGACTGAATCCCCCAAGATCGCCAAAATATGAGCCTGATGAATGTCTGTAACGGGTTTCGGTTCAGCCGTCATATCACTAAAGAACGGTGGATGTCGGATATAGGTGGAATCCGGCTGCCAGGCATAAGTTGCTGAACTTTCCACACTCAGGGACTGCCAGCTTTCATCACCATCAAACACAGAATCGTATTCTTTATGGAACATTTCGGTTCTGACTTTTCCAATCGCTTCTGCAACTTCTGTACTATCAGGCCAAATATCCTTCAAATAAACATCATTGCCTTGTTGATCTTTTCCGATAGGTTCTTGCGTCAGATCCGTTTTCATACTGCCAGAAAGCGCATATGCCACCACCAGCGGCGGTGATGCCAACCAGTTGGTTTTCACTAAGGGATGAATACGTCCTTCAAAATTTCGGTTACCAGAAAGCACTGCCCCAACGGTTAAATCAGCTTGCTTAATCGCAGCTTCTATAGGATCAGGCAATGGCCCAGAGTTACCAATACAGGTAGTACAACCATACCCCACCAAGTTAAAACCCAATTTTTCCAGATATGGCATAAAACCTGCCAGTTCCAGATAATTTGTCACAACTTTCGAACCTGGTGCCAGTGAAGTTTTAACCCACGGTTGACGCTGCAAGCCTTTCTCAATCGCTTTTTTGGCAAGTAATCCCGCTGTCATCAATACGCTCGGGTTAGAGGTGTTTGTGCAAGAGGTAATAGCAGCAATCACCACAGCACCATCTTGCAATGAAAAAGTTTGGTTATCTAAAGTCACTGATACCGTTGCTGAGTGCGCTTGCGTTTTATGGATATCCAATTCCATGGCAGACTGAAAAGCCTGTGGGACATTTCCCAATGCAACCCTGTCTTGAGGGCGTTTCGGTCCAGCTAAACTGGCTTCAACTGTCGACATGTCCAATTCCAGGGTGCTGGTAAAGATAGGCTCATCCCCTGTATGACGCCATAGGCCCTGAGTTTTGCAATAAGCTTCAACCAAAGCAATTTCTTCTTCATGGCGCCCCGTTAAGCGCATATAGTCTAATGTAATGTCATCCACAGGGAAGAAACCACAAGTTGCACCATATTCAGGGGACATATTGGCAATAGTTGCCCGATCTGCCAGCGGCAAATCAGATAATCCATCACCATAAAATTCAACAAATTTACCTACAACACCGTGCTTACGCAGCATTTGTGTCACCGTCAGGACCAGATCAGTTGCTGTGATCCCTTCTTGCAATTTTCCGGTCAGTTTAAAGCCAACAACATCTGGGATCAGCATGGAAACTGGCTGCCCCAGCATCGCCGCCTCGGCTTCAATTCCCCCTACACCCCATCCCAGAACACCCAACCCATTAATCATGGTCGTGTGAGAATCCGTCCCGACTAGCGTATCAGGATAAGCAAAATCCTTACCATTCTGATTTTCATACCAGACGGTTTTACCCAGATATTCCAGGTTAACCTGATGGCAAATCCCCGTACCAGGAGGGACAACACGGAAACGATTAAAAGCTTTCTGCCCCCAACGCAAGAACAGATAACGTTCATAGTTACGTGCCATTTCTATCTGGACGTTTTCTGAAAATGCCTGTTCAGAGCCAAATTTATCAACCATCACCGAGTGATCGATAACCAAATCAACAGGGGATAACGGATTAACCTGCTCTACATTACCACCGAGTCTCAACACAGCTTCCCGCATCGCAGCAAGATCGACGACAGCCGGCACACCTGTAAAATCCTGCATAAGTACGCGGGCGGGACGATAAGCAATTTCGCGGTCTGCATGACCGGTTTTTTGCCACTCCACCAGCGCCTGTAAATCATCTTCCACAACGGATTCACCATCAACATTGCGCAAGAGATTTTCGAGCAGAACTTTCAGTGATTTTGGCAGGCGGGATAGATTGCCAATTTGTTCAGATAACAGAGGTAAACTGTAATAGTGATAGATTTTACTGCCAGTGGATTTGCTTCCAATCGAGAGCGTTGAAGCACAGTCCGTTTTCAATTTAAACGACATAACTCCTCTCCTTTCTTATTATTGATGGTCAGCCATCATTAAACATAACATATAAGCAACTATTTGTTATTCCGTCACCACACATTTTGCTAACTGGCTGTAAATCCTCATTTATTGATAAATTTTAATGATGACACCGCTAAAGTAGATATGTTTTATTCACACTCTAAGAGTTTGATTGAATTGACTCTAAAGTTTCTACGCATTTCTGGCTAATAAGTTGGATTTGCAACTTGAAAAATAAAGGTATATACGCATTAAACGTCAAGCTGCAATTTACAACACGATATGAAACCTGGTTTTTCCCTGCTTTACGGGGAGAAATCACACGCATCTTGAAGTTAGATTGGTATATTCAGGGTGCTCAATACGTTTATTAGAGATTGGAGGTAACATTATGGATACAGAAAAAAACAAAGAATTCCAACATTACCTAAGCCATATACAACAAGCTGATCAGTTTTTTTCGGCTGGCATTAGAGAAAAGTTTTCCTTTTCAGATTATCAGCTTAGTGACACAGACGGCCTTGTCCAATTTATTATTACTGCAAATATTGTCGACAAAGCCAGTGTCATACAGAAAATGAATGAAATCAAAAAAATACAGATCGCCCTTTCTTCAATAGCCGCTGATCACATCGCCAAATATACCCATGTCCACGGCACAGAATATAAGACTGACATTCAATTTTGGGAAGAAATTATGGCGAAACTGCCATTGATGAGTATCATGAATGTCGAAAGTCAAACCTATCAGCATGAAATGAAAGGAGTTTCCATTGCAACAAATTTACTCCAACTCATCATGGATATTATTTTAAATGCAAACTCTCCAAGCCTGAAAAGCTTTTCCGATTTTTTGCAAAAACAAGGTGATGCTATAAGGCTAGGCTTAAAAAGGAATGGAGATCATTATTCCACTCTCACATTAGCCAGTGTTATTGAAGCAATTGGCGTTGAAGATCGTGTCATGTATGTCCCTAAAATAAAACTCTATAAAATAGATTTTGACAGAACTAACTCAGAAGTGACATCAAACTGCGCTTCTCACGAGAATATCAATGTTGAATTCACTTACTCTTCTTGTATTTCTTTATTTAATTATCAAGCGTTAGAAAATCACGAAGTTAAAATAGCTTTCGATAATTTCATTCTTAAAAATCAAAAATCTTCAATTGAAAATTCTGACAATTTTTTTAGTGGTGAATTTAAGACGGTGCTCCCAAAAGAGACATAAAATAAAAGATCAACCACCTGCCTGCTGTTTGGCGGTGGTTTAATCTTCTTGACACTAGCTATATCTACCTTCTTTATATCTATTTTGCTGATATTAAATATCTTTTTACACTATCGGCAGTTCGATATCTTTGAACATTTCTTCGATTTCTTCATTGGAGCGTAACGCAATGGCTTTATCTACGACATCACGCGTTAAATGTGGTGCGAAACGCCAAATAAAATCATACATATAACTGCGCAGAAAACTACTGCGTCGAAAACCGATCTTAGTCGTGCTGTAACCGAATTGATCACGCATATCAATACGTACTAAGTCACTGTCTTTAACGGGTTCTACAGCCATACTGGCAATCACACCAACTCCTAACCCTAACCGCACATAAGTCTTAATCACATCAGCATCTGTTGCTGTAAATACGATTTTAGGTTTTAAACCCACCCGATCAAAAGCAACATCCAACTCAGAGCGCCCAGTAAAACCAAATGTATAGGTTACAATCGGATATTCAGCCAGTTCTTCAATTGTCACATTCTGTCTACTCGCAAGAGGGTGATCTTTCGTCACCACAATAGAACGATTCCAATGATAACAAGGCAACATAATCAGATCGTTATAGAGATGTAGTGCTTCTGTTGCTATCGCAAAATCACTATTTCCTTTGCATACCTCTTCCGCAATTTGCGTTGGAGAGCCTTGATGCATATGCAGTGATACATTGGGATAACGTTCAATAAAGCCCTTAATAACAGGAGGTAAAGCATATCTTGCTTGTGTATGGGTGGTCGCTATATATAAAGAACCCCGATCGGGATAGGTGTGTTCACTGGCAACAGAACGAATTGAATCAATTTTTGACAGAACCTCACGTGAAATACGGACAATTTCTTCACCAGCCGGAGTCACGTGCGTCAAATGTTTACCACTACGAGCAAATATCTGAATCCCCAGCTCATCTTCGAGCATCCTGACTTGCTTGCTGATCCCCGGTTGAGAGGTATACAACCCTTCTGCTGTAGAAGATACATTTAGATTGTGGTTAACCACCTCTACAATATAACGCAATTGCTGTAATTTCATATCAGCACTGTCCCTAATAATCAAATGTATGAACGTTTTGTAGTTTAACCAATTTCTATATTGCTAATGGTTACTCACTTATAACTATATAGAATATATATTTGTGAGAATATAACCACTATAACACCTGCTATATATTTATATAACAAATAATTAAGTCGAGTAACTACTATCAAGCACCTGTTGCAGATATATTGTGTTTTAATTTTGTTGAAATACAAAAAAAGCCAGTCCATAGAACTGGCTTTTTAGAAAGAAAAGTTACGTTTCCCACAAAAAAAGAAATATCTCTCTAAATATATTTATATGAATTATACCCTATAAATGGGGATATAATGCACAAATTTATCTTAAAGATCGTTCACTTTTCTTTCACAACCCAAGCCCCTTCAACAAAAAATGCGGTCCATCCGGTCGTCTTGCCATTTTTCTCTGACGAAACGTATTGCTGTTTAGTCTTACGGCTAAAACGAACAACCGTTTTATTCCCTTCAGGATCAGCAACAGGCGCTTGTGCTAAATAACGCAATTTTTCCGGTAAGCGATCTTTGAACCGGACAAGCTCTTCAACCAATGGCGCCCGCGTTTCGCGAGATTTAGGGAAAGTGTTCGCTGCTAAAAATACCCCTGCCGCACCATCACGCAAAACAAAGTAAGCATCTGATTTTTCACACGCCAATTCCGGTAACGGAATCGGATCTTCTTTTGGTGGCGCCACTTCCCCATTGCGTAAAATCTTACGGGTATTTTTACATCCTTCGTTTGTACAACCCATATACTTACCAAAACGCCCCATTTTCAGGTGCATTTCTGAACCGCACTTATCACACGCAACTATCGGACCATCATAACCCTTAATGCGGAATTCACCTTCTTCAACTTCATAACCATCACACTCAGGGTTATTACCGCATACGTGCAATTTACGCTGGTTATCAATCAAATAACTGTCCATCGCTGTACCACACTTTTTGCAGCGACAACGAGCGCGCAATGCATTGGTTTCAGCATCATCCCCTTCCAGGATATTTAGGATTTCATTTTCCGGTATCAGGTTAATCGTCTGCTTGCATCGCTCTTTAGGTGACAATGCGTAACCAGAGCAGCCAAGAAATACCCCTGTTGTCGCAGTACGAATTCCCATTGGCCGGCTACAGGTCGGACACTCAATCGAGGTAATGACCATCGGGTTCGGACGCATTCCGCCTTCATCTGGTTCTTTATTGGCAACATCAAGCTGTTTACTGAAATTGGAGAAAAATTCGTCCAAAACGCCTTTCCAATTGGCTTCATTGTTGGCTACATGATCGAGCTGATCTTCCATTCTTGCCGTAAAATCGTAGTTCATCAATTCGTTGAAATTTTCTTCCAAACGATCATTAACGATTTCACCCATCTTCTCTGCATAGAATCGCCGATTTTCAACGCGAACATATCCTCGCTCTTGAATGGTTGAGATAATTGATGCATAAGTCGATGGACGACCAATTCCGCGTTTTTCCAGCTCCTTGACCAAGGATGCTTCACTGAAACGTGCTGGTGGTTTTGTAAAGTGCTGGCTTGGTATTAGCTGTTGCAAATCAAGCTCTGTGCCCACTTCCATGATCGGCAACGTATGATCTTCATCTCCTTTACGCAAAGCCGGCATGACTTTTGTCCAACCATCAAAACGCAGAGTACGGCCTTTAGCACGTAACTCAAAATCACCAGCCTGAACGGTCAGTGTCGTGGAATCATATTTCGCAGGTGTCATCTGACAAGCAATGAATTGACGCCAGATCAGCTGATACAATTTTTGTGCATCAGTTTCCATATCTTTCAATTCTTCTGCCATGACATTAACATCAGAAGGCCGAATCGCCTCATGAGCTTCCTGAGAGTTTTCCTTGCTGCTGTAAACATTGACACTTTTCGGCAAGTATTTATCACCAAAATGGTTGCTGATATAACCACGAACCATTTCCAACGCGTCCTGACTCAAGTTAGTCGAATCGGTACGCATATAAGTGATATACCCAGCTTCATATAAGCGTTGTGCCATCATCATGGTTTTCTTAACCCCAAACCCAAGCCGCGTACTTGCCGCCTGTTGTAATGTTGAGGTAATGAATGGTGCACCTGGCTTACTCGATGTTGGACGATCTTCACGCTCAATCACTTTGTATCTTGCTTTTTCAAGCAGAGAAACTGCTGACTGCGTTTGTTGCGCATTGACGGGCTTAAATGGTTTTCCCTTCTCATGGGTAACTTCCATATGGAGAGGGATATCGCCCTTAGCCATTAAATCCGCGTGCAGTTGCCAATATTCTTCCGGCACAAATGCCTTAATTTCACGCTCCCGCTCAACCACAAGCCGAACTGCGACAGATTGCACCCGCCCAGCGGATAACCCTCTGGCAACTTTTTTCCACAGTAGCGGTGAAACCATGTAGCCTACAACGCGATCCATAAAACGACGCGCTTGCTGGGCATTCACACGGTCAAGATTCAATTCACCAGAATTATCAAAAGCCTGTGTGATTGCATTTTTGGTAATTTCATTGAATACAACCCGACTGAAACGGGATTCATCTCCACCAATCACTTCCCGCAGGTGCCATGCAATAGCCTCTCCCTCACGGTCAAGGTCCGTTGCAAGATAGATATGATCAGCTTTTTCAGCCAGCGTTTTCAGCTCTGAAACAACTTTTTCTTTACCTGGCAAAATTTGATAGTTCGCTTCCCAACCATGATAAGGATCGACGCCCATACGAATTATTAGCGCCGTTTTCTCATCTTTTTTTACTTTCTTTTTATTCTTATCGGTAGATGAGCTTGAACTCTTTTGACTCACTGTTCCACTCGTCGGCAAATCACGGATATGACCTACACTGGATTTTACAACGTAGTCATTCCCCAGATATTTATTGATTGTTTTGGCTTTTGCCGGGGACTCCACTATAACAAGAGCTTTAGCCATAGTTACCTTTACCTAATTATCTTCTTTTCAGATGGCGAAAATCACGGCGTTATGTTGCGATATATAAAATAAAACCTCTTTTTATATTGCGATAGATTTGCAAGATATCAACTAATTTTTATCTTGTACTTTTACTTAAACGCAAAACCCGTTGAAATATTTAGGGTATTTTATATACCAACACAAACCATGCAATTGTATGTTTTAACAGTTGTAAACAAAATCTTCCATCTGCATGACGAAAAGCCCACACTCTACCTGATAAAAAACGATGCGCAACAACTTATTTCTTGCAGGAGCACAATAAATGAAAACTGAAACCATCCCCATTAAGCGAGAACAGTTACTAAAAAAAGTAAATAAAATCATTAAGACATACGAAGATTTGATACAAGGCATGTACGCAGAGAGGCAGAACAAAGAAGTGGAGTATTCCCCCTGGTTGATGAATAAATATGCGGGCAATAAAGGATATATAAGTCACCTTTATTTACCCGCATAATCTGTAATAGTTTTGGGTAACGATTTTGCCGTTACAACAAAGGTTTTTCTCCCCTTTGCCACCAACGCATAAACAATTTGTCAACGTTCTCCATCGCGCTGCCCATAAAGCGATCTATGGCACGTTTGCGGCGATAATAATTGACGCCGATGACTTCACAATGTTCAATTTTTTCAATCAGAAAATCATCACTAACACCCACATCATCAATCAATCCATTTTCTTTTGCCTGTGTACCGTACCAATACTCCCCTGTGGCTACATTTTCCACATCCAAAGATGGACGATATTGGTGAATAAATGATTTGAATAACTTATGCGTTTCGTTCAAATCTTCCTGAAATTTCTTGCGGCCCTGTTCAGTATTTTCTCCCAGAACGGTCAAGGTACGTTTATATTCACCAGCAGTATGCAATTCAACATCAATATCGTTTTTCTTCAAAAACCTATGAATATTGGGTAATTGCGCCACAACGCCAATAGAACCGATAATGGCAAACGGTGCTGCAATAATGCGATCAGCTACACAAGCCATCATATATCCACCACTTGCAGCGACTTTATCCACGGCAATTGTCAGGCGTATCCCTTTCTGTCGCAAACGAACCAATTGGGATGCTGCCAGTCCATATCCATGAACCACACCACCAGGACTTTCCAGTCGCAGCAAAACTTCATCTTTTTTGTCAGCCACAGCCAGTATTGCACTGATTTCTTCGCGGAGTGACTCCACCTCACGGGCATCCATACTGCCTTTAAAGTCCAAAACATAAAGACTTGGCTTCTGTATGCCTTTATGACCTGTTTTGGCTGCCGCTTTTTTCTGCTTAGCATCACTTTTCTGCTGTTTTTTTAATTCTTTTTGCCAAATTTTTTGTTCTGCTTCACTCATTCGCGCCTGCTGCATCTGACGCTGTCTTTCCTTATATGACTCACCAAGATTGGTCAGCTTTAATTCCCCTTTGTGCATTGCCTTACGTACACCTAATCCGATACAAACGATCGTCAGAACAGCGATTGCCAAGACCACCGTGAGCACTTTGGCTAAGAACAATCCGTATAGAGACAAATATTCCACAGATCCACCTTTATTGATTTATAACAAACAATATATTTGTTTCATTCTAACCAAAAATCGAACGCCTTGCCCTAACAGTTTACTTAACCCTATCTCAATTGAAGTTACACTTTTTTACCCATTTTTCACTCATGCAGGCAAATTTGACGGAAACCTTAAGTTTTGTTCTGATGATAACCTGTATATGCCAATCTGAAATGGCAAATCATAGATTCACAAGCAATATAGGAAGATTGTTCGATGTTTGATTACCAACCCAATAGTCATTTGCTACAACAAAAAATTATTCTCGTCACTGGTGCTGGCGATGGCATTGGACGCGAAGCCGCACTGACCTATGCCCGCCACGGTGCACAGGTTATTTTACTGGGACGTACTACTGCGAAACTGGAAGCAGTCAGGCAGCAAATTACAAACGAGGGCGGTTTACCTGCTGACATTTATACGATGGACCTGCTGACAGTGACCGCCGAGGAATGCCAAACTTTCGCCCATGACCTGGCACAGCGCTATTCACGTTTGGATGGCGTCTTGCATAATGCTGGTCTTCTTGGCGCCGTCTCCCCTATCGTAGAACAACCTGTTCAACTCTGGCATAACGTAATGCAAGTGAATGTCAATGCCACTTTTATGCTGACTCAGGCATTGATCCCCCTGCTATTAAAATCCACCAGCGCTTCTTTGGTGTTCACCAGCTCCAGTGTCGGCCGTCAAGGTAGAAGTGGTTGGGGAGCATATGCTGTCTCCAAATTTGCTACAGAAGGTCTAATGCAAGTTTTGGCAGAAGAATATCGGGATACTTCCCTGCGTATCAACTGCATCAATCCCGGCGGGACACGTACCAACATGCGAGCAAGCGCTTTTCCTGATGAAAATTCCGCTAAGTTAAAAACACCCGCGGATATTATGCCCGTCTATCTTTATGTAATGGGAGATGATAGCCGAAATGATTCCGGCATCAGTTTTGATGCTCAACCCGGACGCAAAGCGGGGCCTGCCGAATAATGACCAGAGATAACAGCCAGTACCAGAAAAGACAACAACGCCTGAAAGAAAAAATCGATGCCCGTATTGAAGCAGCACAACAAGAACGGGGAATTGTCATTGTGTTCACTGGAAACGGTAAAGGAAAAACGACCGCTGCATTTGGCACAGTGATTCGTGCAATCGGGCATGGACAACGTGCTGGCGTTATCCAATTTATTAAAGGGACATGGGAAAGCGGTGAAAGAAACCTGCTGATACAGCAAGGTGTTGAATTTCATGTGATGGCCACAGGTTTCACATGGGAGACGCAAAATCGCGAATCAGACACAGCAGCCTGCCAAACAGCCTGGCAACAGGCTGTAGCAATGCTATCTGATCCTTCACTACACCTTGTCGTGCTGGATGAATTAACCTATATGGTCAGTTATGGTTATTTAGAACTGACCGATGTTCTGGCCGCTCTCAAACAGCGCCCTGCTCATCAAAGTGTAATTATCACTGGCAGAGGATGCCATCGAGAATTATTGGAATATGCCGATACGATTACGGAAATGCGTCCGGCAAAACATGCTTTTAATGCCGGCATCAAGGCACAGAAAGGTATTGATTGGTAAATGGATCCGCTGTTTCAAATCGCCCAGATAAATGTTGATATGAGCTGAAACAGCGGCTTAAGCGTATTAACGACCTTTAGATGTCGTTTTCTTCCCTGCATTCTGACGAGAACTGCTTGCAGGACGTTTTCCTGCCGGACGGGATGCAACCTGAGTATGTCGTCTTACTGCACGGCGGATCTGATTAGCCTTAACGCGGCGTTGATCACGCCCAACAGCAACTTTGGTCACACTCTCTTCATCCAAGTCAACCAACTGACGTAAATAGTTAGTCTGTTCTAACCCCAACTCAGTCCAGCCACCTCGCGGCAACCCTTTCGGCAGATTAATATCGCCATAACGCACACGGATCAGGCGGCTGACTTGCACACCAACGGCTTCCCATAAGCGTCTGACTTCGCGATTACGGCCTTCTGTCAGAGTCACGTTGTACCATTGGTTGATCCCTTCTCCACCTTTAAACGCAATGGTCTTAAATGAAGCCGGGCCATCTTCCAGTTGTACACCTTGTGTCAATTGACGGAGTTTTGCGTTATCGACTTCACCGAACACACGGACTGCATATTCACGCTCAACTTCGCGGCTTGGGTGCATTAAACGGTTAGCCAATTCCCCATCGGTAGTAAACAACAACAACCCGCTGGTATTGATATCCAAACGCCCTACCGCAATCCAGCGTGCGCCTTGCATTTTTGGCAGACGATCAAATACAGTCGGACGGCCTTCAGGATCATGGCGGGTACACAATTCACCTTCCGGTTTGTAATAAGCCAAAACCCGGCAAACTGTTTTCTGTGGCTCTTTGATATTTAAGATCCGTCCATCCAGACGAATTTTTATTGCGGGATTAACTTCGATTCGATCACCCAACGTTGCGATCTTACCATCAACGCTAATGCGCCCTTGTTGGATATACCCTTCGATTTCGCGACGGGAACCATGACCAGAACGCGCGAGAACTTTTTGTAACTTTTCTGTTTTATCGCTCATTGAGCAACCTCTATTGTCGCCTTCACAGGCGTCGTGATACTAAATAAAATTGAATTGTATACTTTAAGAAAATCGTACACTTTATAAAAAAGGTGTTACATCACCTTCGCCTTCACGAAGGATTACGGGCGAATCCCCCGTCAAATCTACTACCGTCGTCGGTTGCTGCCCAAGATAACCACCGTGAATGATTAAATCAACTTGTTTACCCAAAGTATCTTTAATCTCTTCAGGATCAGATTCGGCAAAATCATTTCCGGGTAAAATCAAGCTACATGACATCAATGGTTCACACATCCCTTCCAGCAATGCCAACGCAATAGGATTAGAAGGAACACGTAAGCCAATCGTCTTACGCTTTTCGTTCATCAAGCGACGCGGTACTTCTTTTGTCGCCTGTAAAATAAACGTGTAATTACCAGGCGTATTATTTTTGATCAACCTGAATGCCTGATTATCTACATGGGCATAAGTGGCAATTTCAGACAAATCACGACACATCAAGGTAAAATTGTGGCGTCCTTCCAATTGGCGAATACGACATATACGCGTCATCGCATCCTTATTTTCCAGGCAGCACCCAATAGCATAACCTGAATCAGTAGGATAGATAACAACTCCGCCCTTTTTCAGTACATCAACACTTTGGTCAATAAGACGGGCTTGTGGATTGTCAGGGTGGATATAAAAAAACTGGCTCATACAATAACCTCTATACTTCTATGCAGTCCAAGCCGTGACCAGTCGTGCCATATCGGTACAACATCACCGGGTAACCACAAATTGCGCCCAAGTTCTATCCATGAACAAGGTTGGTGAAAATCCGATCCTAATGATACTTTCAACCCATAGTCTCTTGCCAGTTGACCAAGTTGCTGTCTTTCATTAGGGGCTTGCTGGCACTGTGCAACTTCCATTGCATCACCACCATGTTGTTTAAACCAAACTATTAACCGTTTTAACCATTTCGTCGACAAATTATACCTGCCGGGATGGGCAATCACAGCCTGTCCCCCTGCCTGGTGAATGGTTTCAATAGCCTGCTCGATTGTACACCATTGCGGTGGAACATAACCGATTTTTCCCTTTACCAGATATTTTTTGAACACTTTCGGGATAGTCGGTACAACTCCCGTTTCTACCAAATAACGGGCAAAATGGCCGCGAGTGACTTGTCCACCATTGGCTAATCTGGATGCCCCTTCCCAGGCATCAGCAATGCCTGCTTTGGCTAATCGTTTTCCCATTTCAACACCACGCTGTTGCCTTAAATCAACCTGATGCGCTAAAAACTTCCTTAAGGAAATAGAGTGGATATCAATATCTAAGCCAACGATATGGATTTCCAGATTTTGCCATAATGTCGAAATTTCAACGCCGGATATCAAAGTTAATGGCAAATTATTTTGCTGAATATAGTTTAAAGCGGGCGGGATCCCCTCCGTCGTATCATGATCGGTGATTGCCAGTACATCAACCCCCATAGCAATGGCTCTGTCTACGAGCTGATCAGGTGATAAAACGCCATCTGAAGCAGTCGTATGGCTATGCAGATCATAGCGTCTTGTCATTTCACTGGCGGCTTCAATCATTGTTTTTTAACCTGTTTTCGGATGGGAAGAAGGCACTATCGATTAAGTGATATGAAGCGCTATCAAGCGCAAAGCGGTTATGATAACACAAGAAGAAAAAAAATCATTGACAAGCAAACCACGAACCAGTTTACTAGTACATGGGTTGACTAAGACACTCTTTACTAAAAAAACTTTTATCAAAAAACCATTGAATCAATGAGGCACTCGAAATGAGCGTATTTATGCAAACTAAGCAGTCAAAGCGTTGGTGGCACAACTTCCCAGTCAGGGCGGTTGGCTCACGCACGTAAGTTCAGAATAGATACGCAAGTGCCAAAACCCGCCCTAAGAGGCGGGTTTTTTTATAAATAAAGATTAGAAACGGGGTATGAAGATGACTGGCAAAGAATTTAATATCTCTATAAATCAGGTAGATACTCTCTACCAGACAGATCCAACACTGCTTTTTCATCAACTTTGTAGTAATCGCCCAGCAACGTTATTGCTGGATTCTGCTGAAATTCACAGTAAAAAGAATCTTAAAAGCATTTTGATCATTGATAGTGCTATGCGCATCACGGCCAACGGGCGTCAAGTTACTTTTGAGGCGCTCACTGAAAACGGCCAAAACCTGATCCCGATACTCACTAACTTACTATCAGGTAAAGCTCAATTAGATGTAGAACCGAAGGTTATGCGAGCACGGTTTCCGGCCATTGAGCACCATCTGGATGAAGATAGCCGGCTAAAATCCGATTCAGTTTTTGATGCATTGCGTGCCCTGGCAGCACTAGCCTCTTTTTCAGAAAACCCCGATGCCATTTTTGTTGGTGGATTGTTTGCTTACGATTTAGTCGCCGGTTTTGAACCATTACCTAAAGTAGAAGCTCATCAACGTTGCCCTGATTTCTGTTTTTATCTCGCAGAAACACTATTAGTGATCGATCATCAAGATAAACATTCACGTCTGCAAACTTCATTGTTTGGCGAATCTGATTCAGAAAGAAAACGCCTTAAAGCGCGTTTAGCAACCTTAGTTACAGCCATTTCAGCCCCGCTTCAGCCACTCTTACCTGTCACATTACCCGATATTACTGTCGGCTATAACCAAAGTGATGAACAATACGCAAATATCGTGCGTCAGCTACAGCGATTTATCCGTCAAGGGGATATTTTTCAGGTAGTTCCATCGCGTCGTTTCACCTTGCCATGCCCTTCTCCGCTGACCGCTTATCATGTATTGAAAAAACAAAACCCAAGCCCTTATATGTTTTTTATGCAAGATCAAGATTTTTGCCTGTTTGGGGCTTCACCAGAAAGTGCTCTTAAATATGATGCCAACAACCGCCAGATCGAAATTTATCCGATAGCCGGTACTCGACCACGTGGACGTGATCACAACGGGGAATTGGATGCCGATCTTGATAGCCGAATTGAGCTGGAAATGCGCACGGATGCGAAAGAAATGTCTGAACACGTGATGTTAGTCGATTTAGCTCGCAACGATTTAGCCCGTATCTGCGAACCGGGCAGTCGATATGTCGCCGATTTAACCAAAGTCGATCGTTATTCATTTGTTATGCACCTGGTTTCCCGTGTTGTCGGCACACTTCGACATGATTTAGATGCTTTCCACGCCTATCAAGCTAGCATGAATATGGGTACATTGACGGGAGCCCCTAAAGTTCGGGCGATGCAACTCATCGCAGAATATGAAGGTGTACGACGTGGCAGTTATGGCGGAGCCGTCGGTTACTTCACTGGCAAAGGGGATTTTGATACCTGCATAGTGATCCGTTCCGCCTATGTGGAAAACGATCAAGCCACCATTCAAGTTGGAGTCGGTGTCGTGCTGGACTCTATTCCTCAGTCGGAAGTAGATGAAACTCACAGTAAGGCCAGAGCTGTTATTCGCGCCATTGCACAAGCGCATCATGTGGAGGTGACATTCTGATGGCTAATATTCTTTTACTCGATAATGTAGATTCCTTCACATATAACCTTGTGGATCAACTGCGTACTCATGGTCACCATGTTGTTATTTACCGCAATACCGTGCCAGCAGACGTCATTATTGCCAAACTTAATGAGATGGCATCTCCTCTTTTAATGTTATCCCCTGGTCCGGGGAAACCCTCAGAGGCAGGCTGTATGCCCGCATTGATTAAACAAGCAATAGGCCAGATCCCGATAATCGGAATTTGTCTTGGACATCAGGCGATTATTGAAGCTTACGGAGGAAAAATTTCTGCTGCTCAGGAGATTTTGCATGGCAAAGCAACACCGGCCATCCATGATGGGAAAAATATGTTTTCCGGTCTCCCAAATCCTTTGTCTGTCGCCCGTTACCATTCTCTTGCCGCTGTGCATACTCCAGCAGAACTGACAGCTTCTGCTTCATGCGGTGATATTGTGATGGCTGTGCGACATGATGAGCACAAAGTTTGTGGTTTTCAGTTTCATCCCGAATCTATCTTGACTACACAGGGTGCCAAACTCCTTGAACAAACTCTAGCCTGGGCATTGAACTAACAATTTCAAAGACAGATGAGTTTAAGGGTATCGAATTAAAAGCACTCAACTTAAAGGAATGGGAAGATGCAGTTGATTTTTGACAAATTATTCAGTGCTCAGGCACTGACACAACAAGAAAGCCAGCAGCTATTCACCGCCATTATTCATGGTGAGCTGAACGATACACAACTGGCTGCTGTATTAATTAGCCTGAAGCTGCGTGGCGAGCAGCCACAAGAAATTGCGGGCGCAGCCCAGGCGTTCCTGGCAAACGCAGCCCCCTTTCCTCGCCCGGATTACACGTTTTGTGATATCGTCGGCACAGGTGGAGACGGTTCCAATAGCATCAATATTTCAACAGCCAGCGCCTTTATTGCTGCTGCCTGTGGCCTTAAGGTGGCAAAACATGGAAATCGCAGTATTTCCAGTCGGTCTGGATCATCTGATTTATTAGCTGCATTCGGCATTGCATTGGATGCTCAAGCTGAAGAATCACGCAAGGCTTTGGATGAAATTGGGGTCTGTTTCCTGTTCGCCCCCCAATATCACAGTGGATTCCGTCATGCGGTGCAAGTACGCCAGCAACTAAAAACCCGAACACTATTTAATGTACTTGGCCCGTTGATCAATCCGGCGCGTCCTCCTGTGTCTCTCATCGGCGTCTATCACCCTGAATTAGTTGAACCCATAGCCCATACCTTACACGCTTTAGGTTATCAACGCGCCGCCGTTGTACACAGCGGAGGAATGGATGAAGTTGCCTTACATGCACCAACTTATGTTGCAGAGCTTAATCACGGTGAAATTCGCCAATATCAATTAACAGCAACAGATTTTGGTTTGCCAAACCATCCAATATCATCACTGCAAGGTGGATCACCAGAAGAAAACCGCAACATGTTGGCAATGTTGTTACAAGGTCACGGAAACCAAGCCCATGCTCATGCCGTAGCAGCCAATGTAGCTCTGTTAATGAAGATCCACGGGCAAGAAGACCTACGGGAAAATACTCAATTGGCACTCGATACTATTTACAGCGGCCAGGCCTATGAAAAAGTAACGGCATTGGCAGCAAGGACCAGATCATGAAAACCAGCGTATTACAGAAAATTGTTGAAGATAAAGCGGCATATCTGATTACTCGTAAAGCAGAGCAACCGCTGGAGAGTTTTATTGCTGATATCGTTCCAAGTCATCGTCGGTTTTATCAAGCCTTGACTCATAAGCAAACCATTTTTATTTTGGAATGCAAAAAGGCATCCCCGTCAAAGGGATTGATTCGCGAAGATTTCGATCCTGTCCATATTGCTAAAACTTATCAACCTTATGCCGCTGCAATCTCTGTCCTGACCGATGAAAAATACTTTCAGGGCAGTTATGATTTTCTCGCCATGGTCAGTTCTGCTGTCCATCAACCTGTTTTGTGCAAAGATTTTATTATTGATGCCTATCAGGTTTATCTTGCCCGTTATTATCAGGCTGATGCTATTTTACTGATGCTGTCTGTCCTTGATGATGATACATATCGTAAATTATCGGCATTGGCCCACAGTCTTGATATGGGTGTATTGACCGAAGTCAGTAATGAAGATGAACGGCAACGGGCAATTAAATTGGGCGCAAAGGTTATTGGTATCAATAATCGGGATCTCCGTGATTTGTCCATTGATTTAGAGCGTACCCGTAAATTATCGGTGGGTTTACCTGAAGACACCATCGTCATCAGTGAATCCGGTATCCACCAGCATCGTCAGGTGCGAGAATTAAGCCAATTTGCCAATGGTTTTCTTATCGGTAGTTCTTTAATGGCACAACAAAATTTAGATCTCGCCTTACGACGCCTAATTTTAGGTGACAACAAAGTTTGTGGCTTGACTCGCCCACAGGATGCCAAAGCTGCGTTGCAAATGGGTGCCGTTTACGGTGGTTTAATTTTTGCCGAAAAATCACCGCGCAAAATCAGTCTGCAAAAAGCTCAACAAATCATCAATGAAGCCTCTCTGCTATATGTTGGTGTGTTTCAAAATCAACCCATTGATTTTGTCAATAATACTGCCCGTAGGCTTTCACTCACCGCAGTGCAACTGCACGGAAGTGAAGATGAAAACTACATCAACGCCCTGCGCTCGGTACTACCTGAACATTGTGAAATTTGGAAAGCCATTAATATGTCTAAGGCTGAGGACGTTTCCGTAATACCTCATGTTGATCACTTACTGTTGGATAACGGAGCTGGCGGAACGGGAAAACCATTTGACTGGCAATTAATTAATCCATTAATTCAGCATAACAGTTTTCTGGCGGGTGGCCTGAATGCTGAAAACTGTCAACTGGCAGCAACACTTGGTTGCTATGGATTGGATTTTAACTCAGGCGTTGAAGTGTCTCCAGGCATCAAAAGCAGCCAGAAAATCAAGCAGGTGTTTCAACAATTGCGCTGTTATCACTAATTTTTCAGATAAAAATGGATGAGTAGAACAATGAGTAAATTGAATCCTTATTTTGGCGACTTTGGTGGGCAATTTGTGCCACAAATTTTAATCCCTGCACTTAACCAATTAGAAGAAGCTTTTATTGATGCACAGAAAGATCCGGAATTTCAGTATGCATTTCAGGATCTCTTAAAAAACTATGCAGGCAGACCTACTGCCTTAACGCTGTGTCAAAACCTGACGAAAGGGACAAAAACACGTTTATATCTGAAACGTGAAGATTTGCTTCACGGCGGTGCTCACAAAACCAATCAGGTCTTAGGGCAAGCATTGTTGGCAAAACGCATGGGAAAGCATGAAATTATTGCTGAAACAGGTGCAGGTCAACATGGCGTCGCCACCGCGCTAGCTTGTGCGCTATTGGGGCTGAAATGCCGTATTTATATGGGAGCAAAAGATATTGAACGCCAATCGCCCAATGTTTTTCGTATGCGTTTGATGGGTGCAGAAGTGATCCCTGTCCACAGCGGTTCAGCAACCTTGAAAGATGCCTGTAACGAAGCAATGCGTGACTGGTCAGGTTGCTATGAGAAAGCACATTATCTATTAGGCACTGCCGCAGGCCCTCACCCCTATCCGACAATGGTACGAGAATTCCAACGTATGATTGGTGAAGAAGCCAAAGCGCAAGTTCTGGAAAAAGAAGGCCGTTTACCTGATGCAGTCATTGCCTGCATTGGTGGTGGTTCAAATGCCATCGGTTTGTTTGCTGAATTTATTCCAGAAAACGATGTCCGCTTGATCGGTGTTGAACCTGCGGGGCATGGTATTGAAACTGGAGAGCATGGTGCCCCATTGAAACACGGAAAATTGGGAATTTACTTTGGCATGAAAGCCCCCATTATGCAGACAGAAGATGGGCAAATTGAAGAATCTTATTCTATTTCGGCGGGTTTAGATTTTCCTTCCGTTGGTCCACAACATGCCTATTTAAACAGTATCGGTAGAGCCGATTATGTTTCAATTACTGATGATGAAGCGCTGGATGCTTTCCAGGAACTCTCACGCAATGAAGGTATTATTCCGGCACTGGAATCCTCTCATGCGTTGGCTTACGCCTTGAAAATGATCCATGAGTCTCCAGACAAGGAACAACTATTAATTGTCAATTTATCTGGCCGTGGTGACAAAGACATTTTTACCGTTCACGATATTTTAAAATCCAGGGGGAAATCTGATGGGACGTTACGAACAACTTTTTAAGAAGCTGCAAAACAAAAACCAAGGCGCTTTTGTTCCTTTTGTCACCCTTGGTGATCCTAATCCTGAATTATCATTGGAAATTATTGATACCTTAATTTCAGGTGGTGCTGACGCCCTTGAATTGGGTATTCCGTTCTCAGATCCCCTGGCTGACGGCCCAACTATCCAAAATGCCAATCTGCGCGCGTTATCATCCAAGGTCACGCCTACATTATGTTTTGACCTGCTGGCTAAAATACGGGCTAAATACCCTGATATACCCATTGGCCTGTTAGTTTACGCTAATCTCGTCTTTCACAATGGCATTGATGAATTTTATCGTCGCTGCAAAGATGCCGGTGTTGATTCCGTTCTTGTGGCTGATGTACCGTTATCCGAGTCATCACCTTTCCGTTCAGCCGCCATAAAGCATGATATTGCCCCGATCTTTATTTGTCCCCCAAATGCAGATGATGATTTATTACGTGAAATTGCTTCATTTGGACGGGGATATACCTATCTGCTATCAAGAGCGGGAGTAACTGGTAGTGAAAATCGTGCTCAACAACCACTTAGCCATATTGTCAATAAGCTCAAAGAATATCACGCAGCTCCTGCTATACAAGGTTTTGGCATTTCAGAGCCAGAGCAGGTTATAACCGCTCTCAATGGCGGTGCGGCGGGTGCAATTTCAGGTTCAGCTGTTGTCAGAATTATTGAAGATAACTTACATCAACCCAATATCATGCTGGCAAAATTAATGGATTTTGTTCGTGCCATGAAAAACGCCACACAATTATAAGCCCACTAACAAAAAAATGGGGCAATGACGCCCCATTGGTTCTCTCTTATGTCACAGTCAAACACATACGTAGCTTTAGTTAGAAACTATAACCAACACCGAACATAAAGACCCATGGATCAAGACGGGTTTTATATTTTTTCTCTACATCACCAACTTTGAATTTCACATCAGTCTCAATATTCATCCACCAAAGCGAAGTATTCAGCATCCAGTTTTTGTTCAGTTGATAATCCAGGCCAACCTGCCCAGCGATACCCCAAGAATCTTTCAGATCTAAGCTATTTAAATTAGCGGCCTTCACGGTTGCATTATTACTAAATTTTTCGCTAAAGAAAGTCGTGTAGTTAACACCAATCCCGACATAAGGACGAAATTCATTTTCTGATGAACCAAAATAATATTGTGCCATTAGCGTTGGTGGTAAATGTTTAACTTCAGCGATTTCACCCGCTCCCGGCAAACTGACCCTATGCTGGAATGGTGTCGCTGCCAATAATTCAACACCAATATTATCAGTAATCATGTAACCAAAAGTTAAGCCCAACTGGGTATTATTATTGACACCAAAAGATCCCAATCCTAATACATTATCAGAACCCACATGCGGCCTTACCGTTGCTGTACCTGCACGGAACAAGAAGTCACCTGCTTCATGGGCAAAAGTCAATGACGGGGCTAACGTAGCAGCAGCCAATACAAGCGCAGAAATCTTTTTCATTATCCATCCCATTTGTGTGGTTTTAAAACAGTCAGAAATATACCCGTTTGTTTACTATTGTGATCTAAGATAGATCACATCTTTTAAATATTTTTGGCGCAGTAAGGTATTTACCACTTTATTATTTCATCTACTGGATATTTTAAATTGATCCAAATCAAAATTTTCTGCGTATTAATTTTAATGCCATCCATGATTTATATCTTAATATCATTTTTTGAATGAATAACAATATACGCATTAAACTTCAAGCTGCAATTGACAACACGATATGAAACCTGGTTTTTCCCTGCTTTACGGGGAGAAATCACACGCATCTTGAAGTGAGATTGGTATAAACAATAATAAAAATTATATATGCATTAAATTTCAAGTTGCAATTGACAACACGATATGAAACCTGCTTTCTCCCCGCTTCGCGGGGAGAAAGCACATACATCTTGAAGTGAGATTGGTATATATTAAAATCCTTTATTTAATATTCCAACCTCCAATCAATTTATTAACACAAAATTAATAAATTGATCATTAATATATGCATTAAACTTCAAGCTGCAATTGACAACACGATATGAAACCTGATTTCTCCCCGCTTCGCGGGGAGAAATTACATGCATCTTGAAGTAAGATTGGTATATATAAAATCTACACTGAGGAAGTGTAGCAAAAAAGAACTCTTCCCCCCACCAGCCTCAAGATACAGGATCAAGTATTGGAGTAAATCTTAGGTATCCAATAATCCACCTAACAAGGTACAATTGTTCCCTATTGTTGTTTTATTTGATAGGAGCCACTTTCATGCCCATCACGGCAAATACCCTGTATCGTGACAGCATCAACTTTTTAAAGAATCAACTGTTGAATATTGTCATCCTCTCCATCTTGGCCGCGCTGGTGACAACACTGCTGGGACATTTATTCATGCCGAATGATGAACAGCTCAATTTAATCGCTGAGTTGCAAAATATAGTCAGAGAGTCCGGCAACACAGGTATTCAACGTTTCGTGGTGCAATTAACGCCGGATGAGCAGTTCACGTTAATGCGCACAATGCTAGGGATTTTATTTACCCAAATATTTGGTAATACCCTACTAACGGCCAGTGTGTTGGTACTCATCAATGCTATCTCTCGCGGTCAGCAAACGAATGCTATTCATGCCAGTACATTATCAATAACACAACTCCCTAAGATGTTCTTGCTAATGTTTATTTGTACCCTGTTGGTCCAAATTGGCTACGCTTTAATGGTCCTGCCAGGGATCCTGTTTTCTATTGCATTCTCACTGGCTCCTATTTTTTTGTTTGAGAAAGGCAAAAATGTTTTTGCAGCTATGCAAAATAGTTGGAAGTTAGCATTTGGTAATCTGCGCTTGTTGATCCCAGCTATACTGCTATGGCTTGCCGCCAAGCTAATCCTGGCTCTTGTGCTGACAAAAATGCCCAATATGTTGCTATCAGTGCTGGATAATTTCTTATCGTCTCTGTTGCTGATTTACCTATTCCGCTTGTATATGTTGGCCAGACCACAAAATAAAACCACAAACGATATTTAATAATCACCTAAAATCGTTCACCTCACGGCAATGCTGCGAGGTGAACCGCAGTTACTTTTCCTGTTTGTCCTCCACTTGCTGCTTACTTTGAAGTAAACGAATGGCAAAATAGAGATCCGGCACAACTATCAAATCGTCATCACTACGACTGAGTTTGTTTTGTTTAATCCAGCGGTTCAGTTCTGTCCTGCGCCCTGCCAAGACCAATGTCACTCCTTTCTTTTTTAATTCTGTGATTAACTCATCCAACACGGCAAAAACACTGACATCATCATAGGTAAAACTGACCGTCGCATCGACTACTAACCATACAGGACCATTTGCAGCACTGTTCACATGCTGTAATACCCGTTTTTTGAAATATCCGGCGTTAAAATAAGTGAGTGGAGAGTTAAAACGGTACATCATAATGCCATCTACCGGTTTGATATCATTATGCTTATGGATGGAACGAACCATACCTTGGTCATTCACACCCAACAGCTGATCCGAAGGCCGAAAAACTATTCGCAGAAATTGCAATAATCCCAGCAAAACAGCAAAACCAATACCATCGATCACCCCCACCAGCAAGACGGCAATTAACGTAAAAATTGACAGGGTAAAAGCCTGGCGATTACGTTTTCGATAAGCCCAAAGATTTTTTAAACTCAATAAAGACCAAGTGGAAAAGATCAAAACAATACCCAGTGATGACAAAGGGATATACACCAAAAATTCGGTCATAAATAGCAATACCAGCAAAATGGCACAAGCCGCTATCACCGACACCATTTGCGTTTTACCACCTAGTGCATCATTGACCGCAGTACGGCTACCCGCAGCACTGACAGCAAAACCTTGTGATAATGACGAGGCGATATTGGCAATACCCAATGCCTTAAGCTCCTGATCTGCATCGACTTGGTAGCCATTTTTACTGGCAAAACTACGCGCTGTTATCATAAAACTGACGAAACTGATCACCGCTAAGTTAATGGAAGGAACCACTAAATCACGTATGATACCGAGTTCAAATTCAGGTATAGGAACAATAGGCAAACCACTCCCCATACTCCCCACAATCTGGATACCATATTGACTGAGTTCAAATTGCCAACTGATATAAGTCGATACGATCATGGCCACCAGTGGTGCCGGCCAACTCGGACGGAGAAAATGTACACTAAGCAGTACCAGCAGCGTCATTACTGACATCCCTACCGTCGGCCAATGAGATTCTAATAAGCTACGGGGAAAAGCAATCAATCGTTCAATCAATTCCGCAGGTAACCCAGATAGTCCAAAAATTTTAGCCAGCTGATCAGCCATAATAGTGATCGCAACGCCGTTAATAAAACCTTTCAAAATGGGATGAGAGATAAAATCAGCGAAGGCACCCAAACGAAAATGGCTGGCCAAAATACACCAAAATCCCGTCATAAACGTCATCACTATGGCAAGCTGCCAACGTACGTGTTCATTTCCCAATGCCAACGGTGTAACAGCGGCAGCAATAACAGCACACGTTGCAGCATCTGGACCAACAATCAACTGCCGTGAAGTACCGAACAGTGCATACGCAAACATCGGTAAAATACAGGCATATAAACCAATAATGGCACTAATTCCCATTAATTCAGCATAAGCAATCGCAACGGGCAGCGCCACTGCGGCAACAGAGAGACCCGCCCGCATATCATGGCCGAAATACGCTCTACGGTAATGACAGATATTTTCCAAACCTGGCATCCAACGATGTAATCTTTCCCACAACATAGCTTTTATGTCCTTTTGTGAAAATAGAACCTAGTGATAATGCGTAGCTAAATGGAAACTCACAGCTTCCTTCTCCCACACTTAGCTTGTCGCTCATTGTGATAAAATGCTTCAAACAGATGAAAAATGTTTTTTACCTGATAAATAAACCATTTCATTGAGATCTGGTACACTCTGGCACAAATCCAAAAACATGCCATCATTGACTTCATAATGGGTTCAATTTATGAAACAACTTTTAGACTTTTTGCCACTGGTCGTTTTCTTCGTCGTCTACAAAATGCACGACATTTTCTATGCATCTGGCGCCTTGATTGCAGCAACAGGGTTAGCTGTTGTCATTACTTACCTGATTTATCGTAGAGTTGAAAAATCCTCCTTAATTACATTTGTTATGGTTGCTGTTTTCGGCACTCTGACACTGGCCTTCCACAGTGATTTATTTATTAAATGGAAAGTGACTGTCATTTATGCCATTTTTGCGCTGGTATTACTTATCAGCCAATGGGTGATGAAAAAGCCGTTAATTCAACGGATGTTAGGCAAGGAGTTAGAATTACCTGATTTTGTCTGGAACAAACTGAATATGGCTTGGGCGATTTTCTTTATTGCTTGTGCATTAGCAAATATTTATGTCGCTTTCTGGCTACCTCAAGATGTTTGGGTAAACTTTAAAGTGTTCGGGTTAACGGCATTGACACTAGTCTTTACTGTATTGAGTGTGGTATATATCTACCGTCATCTGCCTCGCGAACAAAAATAATATAATGACCTTCATAATGGATACCTGCCGATGCAGCGGCAGGTATTGTTGTATTCACCAAATAAATCAAGTTTTCTAATGACACAACAACAATGCTTACCAAACGGAGAATTGGTTCTCCGTACACTGGCCATGCCTGCTGATACTAATGCCAATGGGGATATTTTCGGTGGCTGGCTGATGTCTCAAATGGATATTGGCGGCGCAATCTTAGCAAAAGAGATTGCTCTGGGGCGCGTAGTAACTGTTAGCGTAAATGGCATCAGTTTTCTGAAACCGGTTGCGGTAGGTGACGTCGTATGCTGCTACGCCCGTTGTCTGAAAACGGGAAATTCATCTATCACTATTAATATTGAGGTGTGGGTGAAAAAAGTGGCTTCTGAGCCAGTCGGTCAGCGTTATCGTGCTACAGAAGCCGTTTTCACCTATGTTGCCGTTGATGAAAATAATACTTCCCGTCCTTTGCCTGAAGATAAAAGACATTTCAAGTTGGAAAGCAGCGAAATTGACAATAATTAAATTAAAACAAAATGTTAAATAAAATACAAAACGCATAAAAACCACACATGTACACACCTATGTACAAACAGAAAACATACTCGCTATAGCACATAGCAATGGATTTTACGTACATTAGATAGAGGAAGTTCAGGTCATAGGTAAGGATAAAAAGGAAATCACTATCACCACACACAGGGCAGTCATCTGCCCTTTAACTCTCAGGGTGATCATCTAAAAAATTTTCCGATTTGAAATCGGGAAATCCCTATAGTTCCTGTATATAACTCAAATCTGAGCCATGATGGAAATTCCTATTATCTTTAAGATTCGAGAAATTTTTCACACACCCATCAGCTAAAATTTCAGCTGATGTATAATTAGTCAAACATTCGTCCGATTGGAACTGCCCCCCAAATTATTAGGTAAGCCAAAGTGAAGACCACGGTAATTTCATACCTCCGTTTGAAACAGAAGCGTGCTAAATTAAAGACGGGGAAACCTCCACGCTTACTCGCTTACTGTACTAAATTTCATCAGCCACCTCAAAACCGCAATCATCCAGATGCAACACTGCAAGATAAAGGATTTGTTGTCCTGAGCAATGATTCTGGTAGCAATTACCAAAAGCAGTAAAAGCGGCGTATGATTTAGCGAATACAGCTAATCAAAATGCCAATATTCAACTAGCCAAAGACCAAAACGGAGCGGATATAGAAAACATCAATCTTTTGCTACATGAGATCTGCTTCTGGATTACCTTCGGATAAATTTCGCGCATCCAGATAATGTGCAAATGTTATACAAATAGTCACATACGCCTGAGCCATCAATAGCAAACAATAGAATTTTATTTCCTGCTTCCAAGCGTTGAAAATCTGTATTAATTTTCATACGCAATGTGCCTGTTCATCAAATATAGCTAATTCTCATGCCCCACCAGACATGGGGATCATAATTATTGCGTCTGCCTTGACCCGATATTGACCCGTTTGTAGTCATTTATATTCTCCTTTCAATAGGAAGCCAAAAGCCAGTAGCGAAAATGCTGGCTTTTTTATTTGGTTAATTAGGTAGGATTAAAAAAACCATGCAAAAACGCCCGATGAAAAATAATTTCACAGGTTAATTTCATGGTCTTAGATTTTGGAGTGAGTGAAGGCTAGATTTTATTCTTAAGTTATAGAATTATTTAGTTAGAAGACCACATTCTGCTGCGCAGCCAGTCAGTGAACGGGGGTTATTCAGGAAATATGGGGAATTCTTCTGGCTTACAATTTGGTGCGAGTCGAAATAAGCCGTATAGCCGCAGAGGCTGGCGTCTCTCCATTGCGTATCAGTTTTATTATGGCATTACGGGATATTCATATGGTGTGCGATTGCAACTCCCGGAACTATTCCCAAAAAACTCAGGGCACTGAGGGAAAGAGTGAAACGGTATATTTTGCCTGAAAAAAGAAAACGGCCCAAAAGTCGGACCGTTCGTATGTCGAAGACTCGCTACTCTATTCGATCAAAACATTCTTAACTGAATGGTGTTATCATAAGAGGCCGTTATTTAAAAGGAATACAAAGACTGACCAGAGTCATAAATCTAGTTAGTATAATGGAAATCAATTACCACAATACCCTTCCTTGGCAAGACGAACATCTGACTTAGATATTACCTTTTTTCCTTCTTCCTCTGTTGATACACTTAAATCAGCGCCACCAACAAAAACGCCCATCTTTATGTACTGCCTTACGAAGTAATTTTTCCCAGATTCAGTAAAAATGAGTAAATCATTAGGGGAAAATTCCGATTCAGTAGATATTTTGTGGTTTCGGTCACCTGCTACCTGTGTGTAGAAAAAAGTTTTACCTGCTGTTTCTCCAAGACACTTACCATCAACATGAATATCTTTTTTTAGAGCCTTGCCGACAAAACTGTCTCGGTAAATATATAAACCAGATTTGCCCTTCTCTGGAGCAGGGAAACTTTTAGCTTCTACTGTTTCTTGTTCAGTTGCAAGAGGTACGCTAGCACAACCACTGAGAAGTAAAGCGCTTAAAAAAGAAACGGACAAAAGCAATTTTTTAGTATTCATCATAAAATAGAACCTTTTTATATCATTTTCCATTACATTAAAAGATAACAAACAAACCGTAACCAACCCACACCTAGCTTTTCATTACCTCCATTGTTAAATTTTATTCATTATACCAATCAATGAAGGAAAACGACCCCAAATAAATGCATAAATAGCATCGACAGCTTATCTTTGAAGCAGTGCATCTGTGCCATACAGGTAACAAGTTAATCACTGATCAAATAAATCATAGACGATTTAAAGCTCTAATAGAGCTTTATGTCACCATCTCAACTCAATTGCATTCATTTTGTTGTTAGTTCCATGTTAATCAGCACATCAAAGCCTGATAAATATTCTATGGGGGCTCATTTAGCTATGTTTTTGATTGGTAGATACGCAAATTTCTCTCTATTGAGTCTGACGTTAAACAGATAACTATCATCTTTATTACCAATGTCGTGAATTTCTCATAACGCCAAATGAATATTTGTGACTATTTCTGATTACAACAAATAAAGGATTAAATTATCTTAAAAATCAAAATATTAATTAACAAAATGTGACTGCACGTGACTGGAAATGATTAATAGTGATTAAATAAAGGCATTTCAAGTTGGAAAGTAGTAATTCAGAGTCATAATTCATTTTGCTGATGAAGTTAGGGGATGTTTTACATCCCCTGTTCAGGAAAGAGACGTTTTGGTCAGTTAGGATTGTGAAATTCCCGTAGTTTTAAACTCGATAGTTGTTATATGTCCGGTAGCAGGAATTTTTTCATAACGCCATTTTCTCATCGCTTTTTTCACTTCACGTTCAAACACATTCTTCGGATTGGCAGAAATAATTTCAATATTCTTAACTCGGCCATTTTCATCAATATCAAATTTTACCTTTACCGTCCCCTCAGTGCCTAGCTGTCGTGCTCTGGATGGATAAACGGGATCTGGCCTATTCAATGCCTTTGGTCCGTTTTGTACCCCAACTTTTTCACTAATGGTATGGTGCTTCGATTTTTGATCATCCAAATTCTTTGCCGTCTGAGTTTCTTGATCAGAAATAGGATTCAGCGGTTGTTCCGAAGCTTTTTCTGTCTTTTTCTCTCTTGGCTTAACTTCTTTTTTGACAATTTTTTTCTTTTCAGGTTTAGGATTAGGCAAAGCGATTTCTGCAATAGGTTCAGGCTCCGGCTCAGGTTCTGGCTCAGGAAGTGATTCAGACACGGCAGGTTTGGAAACCGGTGCCTCTTCAGCAGCCAACTGGATCATGGCAACAGACATAGACGTAACTTCTGCCTGTTCCCCTGGTTTAATGGCATGGAAAAGTGCCGCAGCAATAGAGATGTGTAAACAAATGGAAAGTAGTATCGGCCAATGTATCCAACGCATAAGAGAATTCTTGCTTAACAGCATGATAGTCAGTTTTCAGATAGATATTAGTTTAAATGCAAATGACTATCATATTCAATAAAGATTCAAAAACATCTATCTCTGACTTGCATTTTTCAAGTGAAAATCTTATTGGATACACATGCTCACGCCAGTCATATCGCATAATTATTGGAGGCTAAAAATATTTTTCTTAACGGAAAAATATCAAGCCGTTAAGAAAATGCTGCACATTGACTCTAAGCAATTTGCACTATATTAACATTAAATCCACTCTATATGCTGGGTGAATAGAATCGATCTGCGACGCTTATAAGCATCTGCCTTACGCAGTGCATATATTCGTAAATTACGACGTGACTGCCCTTCCAACCAGCGACGACGACGGCAAAGACTTTGGCGGAGCATTCTCCAACGCCCGACTTCTCTTCTACTATGTTTCATAAATATTCCGGGTAATCTCTCATTGAATGAATAATATTATTCTTAATTGTCACTATTAGCGATGTCAACCCATTGCCTATCTATTCCATGGAAAATGGGAAGATTACCGCGTGTGATGTCTCCCCTCGAAGCGGGGGGAAATCAGGTTTCATAGAGTGTTGTAAATTGCAACTTGAAGTTTAATGTGTATATCATCAACCATTCATGATTTATTTATATCAATTTGCATATATTGCATACAGTTTATAAAGTCAAGTCGTCGTTATAAGTGGCTAAATAGTCATGGCATTTATCATAATTAGCGCTTTTTGCTAAAATTGCACTCTATTCAATTAATGATATTAAGTTGATAGTTTGCCCGAATTTCTAGAAACTTGTGGCAATGACTGCATTAAATATCTAAATAAATAGGATTGATTGCCACATATGACAACTTTCTACTCTGTACTGAGCTGGCTGGCGATTTTTTTCTACTGGCTGATTATTGCTGGTATCACTATTCGAGTTTTGATAAAACGTCGTCCAGTGACTTCAGCAATGACGTGGTTACTCATTATTTACATTTTTCCCTTAGTCGGAATCGTTGCTTACTTGTCATTCGGCGAATTACATCTTGGCAAACGCAGGGTTGAGCAAGCCAGACAAATGCGTTCATCTGTAACCAAGTGGCTGGCCGAATTAAGAAATTCCCCGCAAATTTTTGCCGATGAAAACAGTGAAGTCGCTACTCCGCTGTTTCAACTGTGTGAACGTCGACAAAAACTCAAAGGTGTCAGAGGTAATAAAATGCAATTAATGACATCTTACGACAACTCGCTAAAAGCGATTGTTCATGATATTGAAAACGCCAAATACAATATCGAAATGGTGTTTTATATATGGCAATCTGGGGGACTGGTTGATCAGGTCACTGATGCTCTGATGCGTGCAGCCAAACGCGGTATTAAATGTCGAATTATGGTAGATTCGGCGGGAAGCTGGCAATTTTTCCGGAGCCCTTATCCTGATATTATGCGAAAGGCAGGTATTGAATTTGTTGAATCACTCAAAGTTAATATCTTTCGTCTATTTTTACGTCGTATGGACTTACGCCAGCATAGAAAAATTATCCTGATCGATAATCATATTTCATACACCGGCAGCATGAATATGGTTGATCCCCGTTTTTTTAAACAAGATGCAGGGGTCGGTCAATGGGTCGATATCATGGTGAGAATGGAAGGCCCTGTTACGACAACACTAGGGATCATTTACGCTTTTGACTGGGAAATGGAAACAGGACAGCGGCATCTTCCTCCGCCACCTGACAGTGTCACCATGCCCTTCGAACAAGCCAGTGGTCATATAGCCCAAGTTATTGCTTCCGGGCCTGGGTTCCCTGATGAATTAATCCAACAATCCCTAATGACTGCTATTTTTGCTGCCCGCAAACAGCTTATTCTTACCACTCCCTATTTTGTTCCCAGCGATGATTTAATGCACGCAATTTGCACTGCGGCTATGCGCGGTGTTGATGTCAGTATCATTGTGCCAAGCCAAAATAATTCATTTCTTGTTCGTTGGGCCAGTCGCGCGTTTTTTTCTGAATTACTGGAAGCCGGTGTGAAAATTTATCAATTTGAAGATGGCTTATTACACACTAAAAGTGTCTTAGTCGATGGACAACTCAGTATGGTCGGTTCTGTCAATTTGGATATGCGCAGCTTATGGCTGAATTTTGAAATTACAGTGGTCATTGATGATGAACACTTTGGCAATGATTTAACTCTGGTTCAACAAGACTATATTATGCGTTCAACCTTGCTTGCAAACAATAAATGGGAAAAACGCCCTGTGTGGCATCGTATCCTTGAACGTGTCTGTTACTTTTTCAGCCCGCTTTTATAATTCCACGAATAACAGTATTCATTCAATACAGAACATGTTTTAATTTCATCATGTGATTAATCTCGGACCTTGCACCATGGAAAACCAACCGAAATATTCTATGCAATTAGACTTAAATAACCGAATGACTGAAGATGAAGCGCTTGAAAAAGCTTACGACATCTTTTTGGAACAAGCACTTGCTCATCTCGATCCGGCTGACAGCCTGTTGTTTAATTTGCAATTTGAAGAACGAGGGGGTGTTGAATTAGTGGAACCTTCAAGGATCTGGCTTGAACATGTTGATTTTGATTTGGATCCAGACTTTTTTTCAGAAGTCATTATTGGCCTGGCTGAATCAGACGAGGCTGAAATTGATGACATCTTTGCCCGTGTCTTGCTCTGCCGGGAAAAATCTCACTCCATCTGCCATATCCTATGGAAAAAATAATCAGACACGCCTCCCCCGATCGGCCAAAATGCCCTCACTGTGAGGGCATTGAATTTAATTTCGTGACAGTGTCACAATAACCTAATCTAACAGATTAGAGTGGATCAACCTTAAGGCAAGACACCGCATGTTTAAAGCTTCCCTCAAGCAATGGACGGGTCTTGGCACATTCAGCATCAGCCATTGGACAGCGAGTGCGGAATACACATCCAGATGGGGGATCAATCGGTGAAGGCAGTTCTCCCTCCAGCAATTCAATATGCTTGTTGCGCTCTTTGTCTGGATCAGGGATTGGCACCGCCG
This sequence comes from Xenorhabdus griffiniae, assembly GCF_037265215.1. Lineage (NCBI taxonomy): Bacteria > Pseudomonadati > Pseudomonadota > Gammaproteobacteria > Enterobacterales > Morganellaceae > Xenorhabdus > Xenorhabdus griffiniae. The sequence goes on from NZ_CP147737.1 coordinate 2,402,058, forward strand.
ACATAAGCGCTCTGGTATATGGATGCAATGGATTATGATAAACTTCATCGTAAGTACCTAATTCCACAGCATTTCCCAAATACATCACCAAAACACGATCTGATATGTGTTTTACTATTGATAGGTCATGAGCAATAAATATCAGGGAAAGTCCCATTTCCCGCTGTAATTCCTGCAACAAGTTAACGACTTGTGCCTGAATGGAAACATCCAGCGCTGAAACAGGTTCATCGCAAATAACTAATTTAGGCTCCAGAATTAAGGCGCGAGCAATGCCAATACGCTGGCATTGTCCCCCAGAGAATTCATGTGGATAACGGTTTATCAGGTTAGGTAACAATCCTACCCGCATCATCATCTTTTGAACTTTTTCTTTTATTTCCCCACCTTTCATTTTGGGGTAATACGTTTTTAATGGCTCTGCAATAATATCACCAATGGTCATACGTGGGTTCAGCGATGCCAAAGGATCTTGAAAAATCATCTGAATATCATTGCGAATATCCCGCCATTGTTTGTCACTCATATCCAGCAGATTTTGACCAAGCCAGGTGACTGTGCCGCCAGATGCTTTCACTAACCCAATGACGGCTCTGGCAAGTGTCGATTTCCCGCAGCCAGATTCTCCTACCACACCCAGTGTCTCACCTTCATATAATCTTAAGGTAACGCCATCTACCGCCTTTAGGGTTTTTACCGGCTGCCAAAACCACTGTTTTCCATCTTTAATATCAAAATAAACTTTAAGGTCATCAACTTCCAATAAGACACGTTTTTCAGCTATTGTGCTCATACCAATTCCTCCTGGCGTTTAAAGCAGGCACGCAAGCGCCCATGGCCAAATTTTTCCAGCTGTGGTTCCTCACGAACACAATGCTCTGTGGCAAACTGACAACGCGGCTGGAATGGGCATCCCTTTGGCAAACGCAATAAATTGGGGGGATTGCCTTGAATCGTTTCCAATGATTCCTCATCACCATCCAGGCGAGGAACAGCATTCAATAACCCTATAGAGTATGGATGGGTAGGCCGATAAAATACGTCACGCGCCGTGCCATATTCCATCGTTCTGCCGGCATACATAACTAATACTTTGTCACAAATGCCAGCAACCACCCCCAAGTCATGGGTAATCATGATGATGGCAGTGTTAAACTCTTTTTTCAGATCGTTAAGCAACGTCATAATCTGGGCCTGAACGGTTACGTCCAATGCCGTTGTCGGTTCATCGGCAATCAATAACTTAGGCTGGCATAATAACGCCATAGCAATCATGACGCGTTGACGCATACCACCAGAGAATTCATGCGGATACATTTTCATGCGCTTACGTGCCTCTGGCATCTTAACGGCATCCAGCATACGGATAGATTCTTCAAAAGCCGCACTTTTACTCATACGTTTGTGCAGCATCAATACTTCAATTAATTGATCACCCACCCGCATATAAGGGTTAAGGGAAGTCATGGGATCTTGAAATATCATCGAGATCTCTTCTGCCCGCATTCGGTTCAGCTCTTTTTCTTTCAGGTTGAGAATTTCTCGCCCATTAAAGTGGGCAGAGCCACTGACCGAACCATTGCTGGCTAATAACCCCATTAATGCAAATGCCGTCTGCGATTTGCCAGAACCAGATTCACCCACGATCCCCAGTGTTTCTCCGGCCTGTAAGTCAAAATTCAATTTATTTACAGCAGTCACGTTGCCATCTGGCGTACTGAATACGACATCTAGATCTCTTACCGATAAGAGGGATTCAACATTTTTCGAAGTTTCAACGCTATTCATAGGCTCTCCTTAACGGTCTTTCGGGTCGAGGGCATCTCGCAGGCCGTCACCAATAAAGTTAAAACAAAACAGGGTCATGACCAGAAAGCCCGCCGGAAATAACAATAACCACGGAGCCACTTCCATTGAATTAGCACCATCACTTAGCAAAGCACCCCAACTACTGAGTGGTTCCTGAGTTCCCAAGCCAAGGAAGCTTAAGAAGGATTCAAACAGGATCATACTAGGTACAAGTAATGAGGCATAAACCACCACAACACCTAATACGTTTGGCACGATATGGCGCAAAACGATATGGCGGGTAGAAACACCACAAACCAACGCTGCTTCGATGAATTCCTTGCGTTTTAAACTCAGTGTCTGACCACGGACAATACGTGCCATGTCCAGCCATGACACCATGCCTATTGCAACGAAAATCAACAAAATGTTTTGACCAAAGAAAGTCACCAGAAGGATAACGAAGAACATGAATGGAAAAGAGTTGAGGATTTCCAGCAAGCGCATCATGACCATGTCGATTTTACCGCCAAGATAGCCTGACATCGCACCATATAAAGTACCAAATAACACGGCAATCAAAGCGGCGGCAATCCCAACCATCAATGAAATCCGCCCACCAATGGCAACGCGCACTAACAGATCACGCCCTGAAGAATCGGTGCCAAAATAGTGTTTGGATTCAAAATCCGGCGGCATCGTCATCATGTTCCAATCAGTGTCATCGTAAGCAAATTGGGACAACATTGGAGCTAAGATCACAAATAATATAATCAAGAATAGAATACATAAGCTTGTAATCGCCGCCTTATTATGCACAAAACGGCGACGTGCATCCTGCCACAAACTGCGGCCCTCAATTTCCAGTTGCTCAGAAAAATTTTCCAGAGCTTCGCTATTTTTTTTATTCAGTAACATTGCGCGCTCCAGTTTTAATAACGAATTTTCGGATCAATGACGGCGTATAGCACATCAACAATGGCATTAAACATAATGGTCAGGCTCCCCACCAGGATCGTCAAACTCAGTACCAGTGAGTAATCACGGTTTAATGCACCATTAACAAATAATTGTCCCAGGCCAGGTAAACCGAAAATAGTCTCAATAACCATTGAACCCGTAATGATGCCTACGAATGCAGGCCCCATGTAAGAGATAACGGGTAATAAGGCAGGTTTTAACGCATGACGGAAAATAATCTTCCGCAATGGCAAACCCTTGGCCCGTGCAGTACGAATAAAGTTGGAATGCAAAACTTCTATCATGGAACCACGGGTAATACGGGATATGCTGGCAATATAAGAGAGAGAAAGTGCGACCATTGGCAAAAGCATATATTTAGGTGCCCCGCCATTCCAGCCTCCTCCCGGCAACCATTTTAATGTAATGGCGAATATCAAAACTAATAAGGGAGCGACCACGAAACTGGGGATTACGACACCTGTCATAGCAAACCCCATTACTGTGTAATCCCATTTCGTATTCTGGTTCAATGCCGCAATAACTCCAGCACTGACACCGAATACTACCGCCATAACAAAGGCGGCAAATCCCAATTTAGCAGAAACCGGCAAAGCTTCTGCAACCAGATCATTGACACTGTAGTCTTTATATTTGAATGAAGGACCAAAATCCCCCTTAGAGAGTTGGATCAGGTAATTGAAATATTGCTTATAAATAGGATCATTTAAATGGTATTTCGCTTCAATATTTGCCATAACCTCTGGCGGTAGCTTTCTTTCTCCTGTAAATGGGCTACCCGGCGCAAGCCGCATCATAAAAAACGAAATAGTAATAAGTATAAAAAGTGTCGGGATCGCCTCTAAGCAGCGACGTAAAATAAATTTTAGCATTGCCCGTTCCTACTATTTAGCCAAACTGTGGCTTTTAATTATTTAACAAGCCGGTGATCTCGTTGGATCACCAGCTAATTCCTAATGTTTTATTATGTACAGATCTTTGGTATGGAAGTTATCTAAGGGATCTTTACCGGTATAACCACCGACATAAGGTTTTAGCAAACGAGAATTTGTATAATAATAGATAGGAATAATTGCAGAATCTTTATCCAATTGCGCATTAGCTTTAGCATAAATTTCAGCACGTTCTTCGTCGGTTTTGACTTGAAGTGATTGTTTCATTAATGCATCAAATTCTTTGCTCTTATAATGGGCTGTGTTATTGCTACTATTGGATAACATGGGGTTCAAGAAGGTAGAAGCTTCGTTATAATCAGCACACCATCCTGCACGAGCAATGTCATAGTTACCTTGATGGCGGGAGTCAAGGAAAGTTTTCCATTCCTGATTTTCAAGAGAAACATCAATACCGATATTCTTTTTCCACACAGATGCAGCGGCAATAGCTAACTTTTTATGCAGATCGGAAGTATTGTATAATAGCTTAATTTTCAAGGGATTATCTTTAGTAAATCCAGCCTCTGCCAAAAGTTTTTTCGCTTCTTCATTACGCTGCTGCTGATTTAATTTGGTATACCAGTCTGGTTTCTCATCTTTAAAATCGGCGATATAGGGTGGTGTATAACCATAGGCAGGTATATCACCCTGATTTTTCACCTTATTAGTCATAAGATCTTGATCTATACCCAGTTTCAGTGCGGTACGTACTCGGGGATCGTTAAATGGTGGTTTCTGGTTATTAATCTCGTAGTAATAAGTGCACAATTTCGGGTTAATGTGCAACTGTTCGGGGATTTCTTTTTTTAGTTTTTGGAATAACTCAATCGGTAAGTTGTCGTAAGACATCTCAATTTCGCCAGCGCGATAGCGGTTAACATCGGTGACTTCGGAGGAAATAGGCAAGACAGTGATTTGATTAATAACTGTATTCTTATTATCCCAATAGGTTGGACTACGTTCTAAAACAAGGCGTTCATTGATCACCCAACTTTTCAGTTTATAAGCACCATTACCAACAAAGTTCAGGGGTTGCGTCCATCTTTCACCATACTTCTCTACAGTTGCACGATGGACTGGTGATGTACTTGTATGAACAAACAATTTGACTAAATAAGGTACAGGTTCGCTGAGTGTCAATTCTAACGTATGATCATCCAATGCTTTGATACCCAACGTTTCGGGTTTCTGTTTACCTCTGATGATATCGTCAACATTGAGAAGATGGGCATATTGAAGAAAACTTGCGTATGGGGACGCAGTATTTGGATCTACCAGACGGCGCCAGCTATAGACAAAATTCTGTGCAGTGACAGGGTCACCATTAGACCACTTTGCATCTTTACGCAGATGGAATGTCCAAACTTTGAAATCCTTATTTTCCCAACTTTCTGCAACTCCCGGTATAATTTTACCGTCAGGATCATTGATTACCAGAGTTTCAAATAGATCACGCGCGATATTAGATTCTGGTACACCTTCAATTTTATGCGGGTCCAACGATTGTGGTTCAGAGCCATTGTTGCGAACTAGCACCTGTTTTGCAGCGTCTGCAAGTTGCACGCCAGCAGGCACTTGTGCTGCAAAGGCCGGCCACCCAATCATCATGCCTAACGCTACCGTAATGCCTGTAGCCAGTCTTTTCTTTGTTGTGTTTATCATCTTATTCTCTCCAATTGATATCATTTGACCCATTAAAGTCATATCCACGCATTGGGCTGGTTATTTTCCGTATCCAAAAGGAACTATTTTGTTTACGGTAAAACAATATCTTGTGACGATAATTAATTATTCACCTTTTTAATATACAAATTCTTTAGATCGACATAATCCATGGGATCTTTCCCTGTCATTCCCCCAACAGTCGGCCGAATAAGGCGCACACTGACGCGGTAATAAACCGGTATCAACCCTGAATCTTTATCTAGCTGAGCTTCGGCTTGCTGATAAAATGCCTTACGTGTCGCATCATCTTTGGCAGTCAGGGCCTGCTTAAGCAAGTTATCAAAAGTCTCACTTTGGTAAAAACCAGTATTGTTACTGCTAGTTGACAGCCACATATTCAAGAAAGAAGAGGGTTCGTTATAATCGCCACACCATGTCGCTCTTGCGACATCGTAATTTCCTTGGTGGCGGTTCTGGAGAGAAGTTTTCCACTCTTGATTTTGCAAGGTGACTTTTGCGCCAATATTTTTCTGCCACATAGAAGCCGCAGCGATGGCTTGTTGTTTATTTTGCTCTGATGTGTTGTATAACAAAGTAAACTTAAGGGGGTGACTGGCATCAAAACCTGCCTCTTTCAACAATTCCTTTGCCCGCTGATTGCGCTGTTCCTGGGTCCAACTTGCCCATTCTGGATTAATAGTCAAACCGCCGCCAATATATGTGGGAGTATATCCATAAGCCGGAATTTGCCCCTGCGCCATAATTTTTTCCGTAATAATATCGCGATCAAGGCTCAGTTTTATGGCTTCACGCACCCGTTTATCTTTAAACAGAGGGTTCTGATTATTGATTTCGTAATAAAACGTGCACAAATAAGGTGAAATTTGCAATTGTTCGGGGATATCCCGTTTCATTTTTTGGTATAGATCAGGAGGAATAGCATTATCAGTAACATCCACTTCCCCGCTACGGTAGCGGTTAACACTACTAACTTCAGAGACAATAGGCAGGAAAGTGCCTTTTTCAATGAGGGTTTCTTTATTGTTCCAATACTGAGGATTACGCATTAAAACAATTCGCTCATTGACCACCCAATCCTTCAATGTATAAGCACCATTGCCAATATAGTTTTCCGGTGATGTCCATTTATTCCCCCATTTTTCAACCACATCTTGCCTTATAGGTTTCATCGCGGTATGGCTTAACATGTCAATCAGATAAGGAACTGGCTGGCTGAGTGTTACCTGGAAACGGTGATCATCTAACGCCTTAACTCCCAATTGTTCCGGTGATTTGATTCCTTTCAGAATATCGTCAACGTTTTGAATATAGGCATATTGCAAATAACTGGTATAAGGTGAGCCAGTATTGGGATCAGCGATCCGGCGCCAACTATAGACAAAATCCTGCGCAGTCACGGGCTTACCATCACTCCATTTGGCGTCATGACGCAAATAGAAGGTCCATACCTTATAACCGTCATTTTCCCATCTTTCTGCTACGCCAGGCACAGTTTCACCATGTGGCCCTGTCGTTACCAGCCCCTCCAACAGATTGCGGATAATGATGGTTTCTGGAGTACCTTCAACTTTATGAGGGTCCAATGAAGTGACTTCGACGCCATTGTTAACGGTTATTTCTTGTTTTTCAGCCAGGGTAACGCCTGCTGGAACAGTAGCAGCAATGCTCTGTGCTGCGAAAAAAGATAATAAAACGATACTCGAAACCAACTGACCTAACTTTGATGTTTTTTTTCTCATATTTTACTCCAAGTTATAAACAGTAAATGAATCGTTTTTAATCTACTAACTCCAATAATTTACTTATCTCGTTAACAAAGGGTAATTAACCTACTAAAAAACGATGTCCACATAATAATTGTTATTTGTTTTTTATAATGAATTTATTAAAACATTAAGATCATTCGTTACCCTTGTATACAATACATTTACATAACTAATGTAACATGATGATAATAATAGGTTTTATTCTGTTATCTCCATGCGATATTCGTGGAATATGATCAAAAGAGAAAATAAACATTATTTTAACAAAATGCAATCACCACAGAGTAAAAGTCCATCTTCATCACAAAACAACGATGCAAGCCACCAATTAGATAGATTTATGAAATGCAAAACAGTGTAGAAAATTACAGTATTATTTTAAGAAAATCACAGATTAAAAAGGAATAAAATATGAACAATGTTTCAAGAAAATAGCTCAGAAATGATGTTATCGACCAATTACACTTTAATTGGTTATTTATTAGTTAATTTTTGATTAATTCACACTCCATTTAAGTATAAAATTTCAATTTATTACATTAATAATTTAAACAAATACATAAGTTATCTTTGCTATACCAATCTCACTTCAAGATGCGTGTGATTTCTCCCCGCGAAGCGCGGGGTAAGGAACGCCAACATTTGATACTCTCAGTATTATGAAAAACTACTTATATCGTAGTAACCCAGGAAATAAGGCTATGCCCTTATACCAAACATATTAATAATAACCCCACAATTCGAGTAGTTACGTTAATACCAACCTACTGCAAAGTTAATCAATTACATTTAAATGGTTAAATAACAACCTAATGTCCATTTCCTCCTGAAACAATAGCTGAATTGAGTCAGCTTAATGTTTTCATGATCTAAATCACAATACAAATGCCTGTAGATGGTAAGCTGTATTCAACGCAGAATTTCAAGGAAAGAAACTGTTCCTATATTAATAATTTTGTTAAGCAATTTTTTAAGGCAATTAGCTATATTCACGATTAAACCTAAACGATTAATCTCATAATATTATTTAATAAATTAATAATCTCGCAGCTAATTGCCCTAAAAAATTTAACATCTGTCAGGAGTAATTTTTATGGCTGTCACTCACGTCGCAGAACTCAATGAATTAGTTGCTCGCGTAAAACAAGCCCAACATGAATTTGCCCATTTTTCTCAGGAACAAGTTGACCGAATTTTTCGGGCTGCCGCCCTTGCCGCTGCTGATGCCCGTATTCCACTGGCAAAATTAGCCGTATCTGAATCAGGCATGGGAATTGTGGAAGATAAAGTGATCAAAAACCACTTCGCTTCAGAGTATATTTATAACGCCTATAAAGATGATAAAACTTGCGGGATCTTATCTGAAGATAATACTTTCGGTACGATTACGATCGCTGAACCTATTGGCCTGATTTGCGCCATTATTCCAACAACAAACCCTACATCTACTGCTATTTTCAAGGCACTTATCAGCCTGAAGACTCGTAATGGTATTATTTTTTCCCCTCATCCACGTGCCAAGAAAGCGACCAACCGAGCAGCAGAAATTGTCTTAAAAGCCGCAGTTGAAGCAGGTGCACCAAAAGACATCATTGGCTGGATAGATGAACCTTCCGTTAAACTCTCAAATGCCTTAATGCACCACCCTGATATTAACCTGATTTTGGCAACAGGTGGTCCAGGTATGGTAAAAGCAGCCTATAGTTCAGGCAAACCCGCTATCGGTGTCGGTGCCGGCAATACCCCTGTCGTGATCGATGAATCAGCTGATATCAAACGTGCCGTTGCATCTATCCTAATGTCTAAAACGTTTGATAACGGTGTGATTTGTGCTTCAGAACAATCTGTTATCGTCGTTGATTCTGTTTACGAGCAAGTTCGTGAACGTTTTTCAACTCACGGTGGGTATCTTCTTCAGGGAAAAGAGCTAAAGGCCATTCAAGATGTTATCTTGAAAAACGGTAGCTTAAATGCAGCGATTGTTGGTCAACCAGCCATAAAAATTGCTGAATTGGCTGGTATTAATGTTCCTGAAAGTACCAAAATTCTTATTGGTGAAGTTACTCTGGTAGATGAAGCAGAGCCCTTTGCTCATGAAAAACTATCACCATTGCTTGCCATGTACCGTGGTAAAAACTTTGAAGATGCGGTCGAAAAAGCCGAGAAATTGGTTGAGATGGGAGGTATTGGACATACGTCATGCCTCTATACCGAACAAGATAATCAGGCAGAGCGTATTAAATACTTTGGCGACAAAATGAAGACCGCACGTATTTTGATCAACACGCCAGCATCTCAAGGTGGTATTGGAGACTTATACAACTTTAAGCTGTCCCCTTCTCTGACGCTGGGTTGTGGTTCTTGGGGAGGCAACTCGATTTCTGAAAATGTTGGGCCAAAACACCTGATCAATACAAAAACCGTCGCTAAAAGAGCCGAAAATATGTTGTGGCACAAACTTCCAAAATCAATCTATTTCCGACGTGGTTCTCTGCCCATTGCCTTGGAAGAGGTCGCTACCGATGGGGCTAAACGCGCTTTTATTGTGACAGACCGTTTCTTATTCAATAACGGTTATGCCGATCAGGTTATTAATGTCTTGAAATCTTATGGCGTTGAAACGGAAGTATTCTTTGAAGTCGAAGCAGATCCAACATTAAGCATCGTTCGCAAAGGTGCTGAACAAATGCATCTGTTTAAACCGGACGTTATCATTGCTCTTGGCGGCGGTTCCCCGATGGATGCAGCTAAAATTATGTGGGTAATGTATGAGCATCCAGAAACACATTTTGAAGAACTGGCTCTGCGCTTTATGGATATCCGTAAACGTATCTATAAGTTCCCGAAAATGGGTGTAAAAGCTAAATTGGTCGCCATTACCACCACTTCAGGCACGGGTTCCGAAGTCACGCCTTTCGCGGTTGTTACCGATGACGTAACCGGCCAGAAATATCCTTTGGCAGACTATGCACTCACCCCCGATATGGCGATTGTTGACGCAAACCTGGTCATGGATATGCCAAAATCGCTATGTGCCTTTGGTGGCCTGGATGCAGTAACCCACGCATTGGAAGCCTACGTTTCTGTTTTAGCCAATGAATACTCTGACGGGCAAGCACTGCAAGCATTAAAGCTGCTAAAAGATTACCTGCCGGTTAGTTACCACGAAGGTGCAAAAAACCCCGTTGCCCGCGAACGTGTCCATAATGCTGCTACGATAGCAGGTATTGCCTTTGCTAATGCATTCTTGGGGGTATGTCATTCTATGGCCCATAAACTTGGTTCTGAGTTTCATATCCCACATGGCTTAGCTAATGCACTGTTAATTTGTAACGTAATCCGCTACAACGCCAATGACAACCCGACAAAACAAACTGCCTTCAGCCAATATGACCGCCCTCAAGCACGACGTCGCTATGCAGAAATTGCAGATCATTTGGGGCTAACCTCATCGGGCGATCGTACTGCCGCCAAGATTGAAAAACTATTGACTTGGCTGGAAGAAATGAAGTCTCAGCTAGACATTCCAGCTTCAATTCGTGAAATAGGTGTGCAAGAAGCTGACTTCCTGGCAAAAATCGACAAGCTTGCCGAAGACGCATTTGATGACCAATGCACCGGTGCAAATCCGCGCTACCCATTAATTTCTGAGTTGAAACAACTGCTGCTAGATTCTTTTTATGGCCGTAAATTCACCGAAGAAGGCAAACCACAGGAGGCAGCAAAATCAAATAGAAAAAATAATAAGAAAGAATAATAAATGATAGGCTGATGGATGTAACTTAAAAGGCGTTAGGGCAACCCAGCGCCTTTTTATTATTTTATTTTCCCGCCTTTTTTAAATAGGTTTTTATAATACTGAGAGTATCAGATGTTGGCGTTCCTTACCCCGCGCTCCGCGCGGGGTAAGGAATACGCCTATCATTTTGAGACGCTATTTAACCTATACGCATTAAACTTCAAGTTGCCATTTACAACCCGATATGAAACCTGATTTCCTCCCCGCTTCGCAGGGAGAAATCGAAAACCGCCAATAACTTCCCGTGAATAATCTTTTCTCCCCCGCTTCGCGGGGAGAAATCATACGCATCTTGAAGTGAGATTGGCATATTATCGTTTGCGATTTATCGATTACAACTGGCAGCGTATTAAACTTTTTTGGCCATAGCTTCACGAATAACGTCAGTATAATGCCTACGACACACAGAGACGTATTTTTCGTTACCACCAATATCAACCTGAGCACCGTCGTAAACAACGTTGCCATCGCTACCAAAACGAAGTACACGGCTGGCTTTTCTCCCACAATGACAAATGGTTTTCAACTCTACCAATTTATCTGACCACGCGAGGAGATATTCACTGCCGCTGAATAACTCACCTTGAAAATCTGTCCTTAAGCCATAGCAAAGAACGGGAATATCATCATAATCTACAATTTCACAAAGTTGCTCAACATGCTCTTTCGTTAGGAATTGGCATTCATCAATCAAAACACAATGGACTTTTTCTGCCCTATTTTCTTTTCTGATAAGCTCAGCAATATTTGTTTTTGGCGAAAACAGCAACGCTTCAGCGGATAATCCAATACGGGAACTGACCTTTCCTTTACCGAAACGAGTATCGATTTCTGCTGTAAAGATCAGCGTTCTCATTCCCCTTTCGTTATAGTTATAGGAAGACTGCAATAAGGAAGTTGATTTCCCTGCGTTCATGGCAGAATAATAGAAATAAAGCTGGGCCATTGGCCGGTTCGTCCTCTTGTCAAATTTAATCAGGCGATATAACAGCACCAGTTTACCACAAACTCTGGTTAAGATTATCCTTGTTATTGTCAAATGTGGAGCAGCAGAAACAAATTAGAATGAATAAGGAAAGATTATTTTCATGATAATCATCACATTTGCGCATATAAAATCAGCACCACAAGTACTTATTGCATGCCAAATGCACAAAATTAACATAAAAAGAAAATAGTTATTTTTACTCTCACCCTTTGAATATTAATAATCATATTGGTTTACTTTTGTTCAACTCACCCACCATGATCATAACTAATGGATTACCCATAAAAAACTTTCATCTCACACTTACTCTTCAGCTTATTTCCAGCAAAACAGTTAATGTTTCTTACGGATTGACTATAAATTAGTTTTATACCCTAGATTTTATTCCTTACTGAACTTTACAGTAATCCCCTTCATTCTTATTGAAAAATGGTAAACCCAATAGCAGGATTAAAACGCAATATATCGATTACTTCAAAAATTGCATTTTAAAATGACATGTTTTAGCCTGAGAAAGTAAATTCACTATTGCAGAAAATAAAATAGCATTCTATTATTATCTCTACATCAGCTATCATCATTATAATTTGAGACCAGGACAATGAGCGAAAATTTAAAATCCTTAAATAACATCCGTACCTTGCGCGCACAAGCAAGAGAATGTGAACTTAGTACTTTAGAAGAAATGCTGGAAAAACTTACGACTGTTGTTGAAGAACGTCGCGATGAAGAAAACCAGGTTCGTGTACAATTAGAAGAGCGTACACGTAAGCTTCAAGAATACCGTGAAATGCTGGAAAAAGACGGTATTGAATTAAGCGATTTAGTGGATGCATTAAGTGGTAAATCTACTGGTAAATCTAAACGTGCTGCTCGTCCAGCAAAATATTCATACGTTGATGGCGGTGAAACTAAAACCTGGACTGGCCAAGGCCGTACACCAGCTGTGATCAAAAAAGCAATTGAAGAAGAAGGTAAATCACTGGAAGATTTCCTGATCTAATCAGTTGCTTTGTCAACCTGACAACAAAAATACCCTTGATAGGGTATTTTTGTTTTATGCTTAATATAAACTAACCAGGTTAATTACGGGCTGATGTAGAAACACAGAGAGTTATATTAATAGCTAAATCGCTTTCATATTCTCGATGTGATAAAAAATAACTTAACACTAACTTAGTTTTTTATTAACATAAATTTATAAAAAAGGAGCTGAACGCTCCTTTTCCTATTTCTACTATAACAGTCTTTGATAAAAGTCTAAATACCAATCAGTAAAGCGTTTCACGCCTTCCTTTACCGGCGTGTTAGGTGAAAAGCCAATCTTGTCGTAAAGTGCACTTGAATCTGCACACGTTGACAATACATCGCCATCTTGAATTTCCATGAAGTTTTTCTTCGCCTCAACCCCTAATGAGGTTTCAATGGCTTCAATAAAATCACCCAGTTTTGTCGGTTGTCCATTACCAATATTGTAAACACGATACGGCGCAGAACTGGCAGATGTTTGACCATCTTCGACTGACCATTCTTTATTGGAAGTAGGAATGATATTTTGCAATCTGATGATAGATTCAACAATGTCATCAATATATGTAAAATCTCTTACCATATTGCCATGATTATAAACATCAATCGGCTTACCTTCTAACATAGCTTTCGTGAATTTAAATAAAGCCATGTCAGGACGCCCCCACGGTCCATATACAGTAAAAAATCTTAATCCTGTAGTGGGGAGTTGATAAAGATGTGAATAGCTGTGAGACATTAACTCATCAGCTTTTTTTGTTGCTGCATATAAAGATACCGGATGGTCGACTGAATCATCAGTAGAAAAAGGTTGCTTTTTATTTAAGCCATATACTGAACTGGAAGATGCATATAATAGATGCTCTACAGAATGATGGCGGCAACCTTCAAGTATATTGATATGACCGACGATATTGGCATCGATATATGCCATAGGGTTTTGTATTGAATAACGCACACCCGGCTGAGCCCCTAAATGGATCACTCGCTGGAATTGATGTTTCGCGAACAATTCAGGTATTGCAACTCTATCCGCCAGGTCTAATTGTTCAAATCTGAAATTTGAATACGGGAGTAATAAATTTAATCTCGCCTGTTTCAAATTAACATCATAATAATCGTTGAGGTTATCAATACCAACAACCTCATGCCCCATATTCAATAACCGCTGACTAACATGAAAACCGATAAAACCAGCAGAGCCTGTAACTAAGAATTTCATAAATTAACTCAAATGACGGGTTTGATTGAGGCACCGCGGCCAATACCATAATAAGTAAAACCACGCGATTGCAGGCGTTCGGGATCATAAAGATTGCGCCCATCAAAAATCACCGGCGTTTTTAATGAATCTTTAATCATATCAAAATCAGGTGCTCTGAAGTTTTGCCATTCCGTACAGATAATCAAAGCATCAGCACCTTTTAATGCTGCTTCTTTTGTACCCATTAAAGCGAGATCATCACGCTGCCCATAAATACGCTGAGCTTCCTGCATAGCTTCAGGATCATACGCCTGAATTTTAGCACCACATTTCCACAATGTTTCCATCAAAACACGGCTCGATGCTTCACGCATGTCATCTGTATTAGGTTTAAATGACAGCCCCCAAATGGCGAATGTCCTGTCCGATAAATCATCACCAAAATGGTGTCTTACAAAAGCAGGCAATTTACTTTTCTGTTTTTCGTTAACCTGCTCCACTGCCTGAAGAATTTTGGGCGTGTATCCAATTTGTTCAGAAGTCCGGATCAGTGCTTGAACATCTTTAGGGAAACATGAACCCCCATATCCACACCCAGGGTAAATAAAGTGATATCCAATACGTGAATCGGAACCAATTCCCTGGCGCACATGTTCAATGTCAGCCCCCAGCATTTCAGCCAAGTTAGCAATTTCATTCATAAAACTTATTTTTGTCGCCAACATGCAGTTAGCTGCATATTTAGTCAATTCAGCGCTGCGGATATCCATGACTATCATACGATCATGATTACGATTAAATGGCTCGTACAACTCGCGCATGACATCAACCACATCATCATTATCACAACCAATAATAATGCGTTCAGGCCGCATACAATCAGCAACAGCGGCGCCTTCTTTCAAAAACTCAGGATTGGAAACGACATCAAATGGAAGTTCCAAATTACGCTCTGCCAATGTTGCTTGCATCACTGCCCTGACTTTATCAGCCGTACCGACTGGCACCGTTGACTTGTCAACAACAACTTTGTAACCATCCATATTTTCCGCAATAGTTCTGGC
This sequence comes from Xenorhabdus griffiniae, assembly GCF_037265215.1. Classification (NCBI taxonomy): domain Bacteria; kingdom Pseudomonadati; phylum Pseudomonadota; class Gammaproteobacteria; order Enterobacterales; family Morganellaceae; genus Xenorhabdus; species Xenorhabdus griffiniae. The sequence goes on from NZ_CP147737.1 coordinate 2,417,298, forward strand.
TACCGCAGTTACATACTTAAGATCAGCAGAGCCATCTTCATCAGGAGGTGTGCCTACTGCTATAAACTGTAATTTGCCATGAGCAATACCGGCTTTGGCATCCGTTGTAAAATTCAGCCGTCCTTCAGCATGATTTTTCTTTACCAAGGGCGTTAAACCCGGCTCAAAAATAGGAATTTGACCATTTTTCAGGTTCTCGACTTTTTTTGCATCAACATCGACACAAAGAACATCATGCCCCACTTCAGCAAATACGGTTGCTTGCACTAAGCCTACGTAGCCAATACCAAATACAGTAACTTTCATATCACACCTTAAAGTACTAGTAGATTATTTTTCAAACTGATTTTGCAAGGCCATGATCCAATCCGTGAATGACTTGCCCAATTCTTTATGTTTCATGCCATATTCAACAAATGCCTGCATATAACCCAACTTATTACCACAATCATGACTACGGCCTTGTAAGTGATAAGCCTCAACAGGCTCTTTTTCCATCAGCATGGCAATGGCATCGGTCAGTTGTATTTCATCTCCTGCCCCTGGCGCAGTTTTAGCCAATAATGGCCAGATTTTTTCAGATAATACATAACGACCAACAATGGAAAGATTCGATGGCGCTTCCTCTGGTTTTGGCTTTTCAACAACACGGACGATAGGTTTGCTATCCCCAGGCTGTAAATTTTCCCCCAGACAATCAACAATGCCATAATCGGCAACACTTTCTACAGGGACAGGTTCAACGAGAATTTGGCTTACACCCGTGCTGTTGAAGCGTGATAACATTTCGCTCAAATTATATTTTGATAGGTCAGTACTGTACTCATCCAAAATAACATCAGGCAGAACAACAGCGAACGGCTCATCACCAATAAGTGGTTTAGCACATAACACGGCATGTCCCAATCCTTTTGCAATACCCTGCCGAGTTTGCATGATTGTTACATGATTTGGACAGATAGATTGTACCTCGTCCAATAACTGGCGCTTAACTCTTTTCTCAAGAATCGCTTCTAGCTCAAAGCTGGTATCAAAATGGTTTTCTATCGAGTTTTTGGATGAATGTGTGACCAAAATGATCTCATTAATACCTGCTTTGATACATTCATTGACCACATACTGAATAAGTGGTTTATCTACCAAGGGGAGCATTTCTTTCGGGATGGCTTTGGTGGCTGGCAACATCCGGGTTCCCAAACCAGCAACAGGTATAACCGCTTTTTTGACTTTTTTATTTATTACTGACATTACATCGTCTCCTACTGCTATGTTTTCACTGAAAACTCCTTTACAGTTTAAACAATAGCATTAACTCTCAAAAAAAATCGTATGTGTGAAGAAAATTGCACTCGCAAAAAATAACGCGCACGAGTATACACCAGTTAATTCGGCCAGATATACAGTGCGCTAACTTTTAATCACATTTCAATGATTAGATGCCGGATTGTGCATTTAATCCTATTCAACAAAGACTAATTTACCTTACAATTAACGATAATCTGCAACTACTTTAAATAACTGGAGTTACTTTGACAAAAATGTGTCCCTGTGGCAGTGGCTCATCTTTCGACCTTTGCTGTAGCCCCTATCTTGAAAACCGTCACCCTGCCCCAAATGCTGAATCCCTGATGCGTTCCAGATACAGTGCTTACGTTACACAAAATGCAGACTACCTTATCGCTACCTGGCACCCAGATTGCCAGGCTGAAAATTGGCGTACAGAAATAGAACAAAGTTTTGCCGGTGTACAATGGCTGGGATTAAATGTCCTCGCAACTCATCAGGGGAAACATAATAACGAAGCTTATGTTGAATTTTCAGCTTGCTTTATTGAACAAGGAAAGCAAGATAAGCAATTGATTCATGAGCGCTCACGTTTTTTGCGCATTGATCAACGTTGGTTTTATATAGATGGTATTCGACCTGAAATAGGCCGAAATAGCCCTTGTCCATGTGGTTCAGGCAAAAAATATAAGAAATGCTGTGGTTAAATCCGCATCTAAATATCAAACATCACAACTCACACACAGTGAAGAATATTTGAGGTTTTCGTAATCCATGCAAAACGCAAACATACAGAAAAAAATCTTGCGTACGATTTGTCCTGATTCCAAAGGATTGATCGCAAAAATCACAAACATTTGTTACAAACATCAATTAAACATCGTTCAAAATAATGAGTTTGTTGATCATCGTACTGGCCGATTTTTTATGCGTACCGAGCTGGAGGGCATTTTTAATGACGAAACGCTTCTGGCCGATTTGGATGATGCTCTACCAGCGGGTTCAAACCGTGAATTAAATACAGCAGGCCGACGTCGTATCGTTATCATGGTGACAAAAGAAGCGCATTGCATTGGTGACATTTTAGTTAAAAGCGTCTATGGCGGACTGGATGTCGAAATTGCTGCTGTCATCGGTAATCATACTACTTTGCAAAAATTGGTTGAGCAGTTTGATATCCCATTCCATTACATCAGTCATGAGGGCCTAACCCGTGAACAACATGACGAAGCATTGATAGCCCAAATTGATCAATATAAGCCAGATTATGTTGTGCTTGCCAAGTATATGCGAGTCTTAACACCTGCATTTGTTCAGCGTTACCCAAATCAAATAATCAACATTCACCATTCATTCTTGCCCGCCTTTATCGGTGCTCGCCCTTATCATCAAGCTTATGAGCGTGGTGTGAAAATTATTGGTGCGACAGCTCATTATGTAAATGACAATTTGGATGAAGGGCCGATTATCACCCAAGATGTAATAAATGTGGATCATACCTATACCGCTGAGGAGATGATGCGTGCTGGACGTGATGTTGAAAAGAATGTATTGAGCCAAGCATTATACTGGGTATTTTCCCAGCGGGTTTTTGTCTATGGTAACCGTACCGTTATTCTTTAATCAACCATGTTATTTTTTTAATAAACAATAAGGTATTGTGCCTATAGCTATTTGGGCACAATACAACCTGCAATACAGGAACTTTCTGTCGGTAATATCACCCAGCAGGTTGCGACACGACCACTTAGATCAAAAAGCAAGCGCACGATACTTTATTTTCAATTATCTACTTTACAGCGGCGGTTTATCTGATATTATGCCGCTCGCTGCTAACGACAGCACACGATTCAAAATCTGGTGGGGTTCCCGAGCGGCCAAAGGGAGCAGACTGTAAATCTGCCGTCACAGACTTCGAAGGTTCGAATCCTTCCCCCACCACCATCAAGAACTCACATTTCATTACATAAAAATCAAAAAACATCCTTATCCTTACTAAACCGTAAATTATGGCTTACTAACTCGTAGAATGAATCGATTTGGGAAGTATTAATACGTTCAGCGAACATTCAAACAGAATGGCGATGGGCAAGAGATGTGTAATACCTATTAAGCCAAAGGTGAGGAACGAAATAACACATCATCCTTCCTCACCACCATCAAAAATCTACTCTAAGCTCTTTTAATGCATTTAGGCAAACACCCATAGCGGAGCTGAGAAACCGGATAGTTCGCTCCGCTCATGCAGTCAGTTACTCCATGTCACTGACGGAGTCGATGAAACGATTTAACACGCTTGAATGAGATTTTGATTTGTAGACATAACACTGATTAATTGCATCAGGCCGTGATATAGGAATGAAACCCAGGCTTTCTCCCTCTTCCAATGCACCGGAATGGGAATCTGTAATAAAAATATAATCGGTTGACTGAATAAAATTGAGACAGCATTCTATATTATCCATCTGTCGAATATTAACTTTTTCTCCATTTTTTATCATTTCCTCTTCCAAATTCTTTATCAAATTGCCTTTATAGAGCACTGGATCACATAACCACGTTCTCTTTCTCAGCAATTGAGTAAAGTCCCCATTGACGTCATCCAATAACTCTTTACGGCAGCAGATCCCCAAATTTGGGCCATCAATTTTCCTTACCAGGCTGAATCGATCACTAAGTATTTTTTCTGAACTTAAAATTATTGTATTGCCCTCATAGTCAACTATTTCATCAATATTATCATAACTGAAGCGTAATATATTAACTTGAGCATTATTTCTGTCCGCAGCTTTATACAGCGAAATCAGATGCTTTTTCTTACCCCAATCATGGTATATATTTACAACATTACAAATACTCCCGCTAATGTGTTTCTTTGTAATTTCTTTCTCTTTCAAATAGAGCTCTTTTAAGTCATTATATAACTCCACTCCGTCTTTGGTCAGAATCATCCCAAACTTCTCCCTTTTGAACAAGCGCTTTCCTAACGTCGCTTCAAAGTCTTTAATTGATTTAGCGACTGGGGGAGTCGTACGGTTCATCACTCTTGCCGCTTTGCTTAAAGAACCCATTTCCACCACCGCCATGAATGCTTCTAATTTACGAGAAAAAAACATAATTCACCGTTCCTATGTAACTTGTGGCTAAAATAATTTCCTTGAAATGGCCTTCTCATCAGGTAACCGCTAAATCAAACTTGATATTATGAAGGTATAATTTTGTACAATAAAAATAAGTATTTTTCAAATGGCATTTATATAAAATGCCAGTCCCTGATGCAAAATGCGGTTTAGATGAACGTTATTATTCATCTATATCATGATGAATATTCCACCGTGATTGTAAACCATTAATAAATATAACCATGGCCTACAAGTTCAAATTTCTATCAGAGATTGATTAACTCTTCTACTTTTTCATTAATTAATTTTTGTAACACACAACATAAAATAAATTTCAAGAATAAAAACTCTTACAGGAAATTATAATATCAAACGTTGAATATAACATATAACAATTAGTAAATTACTATATATCAATTACTTTATTATTTATTGATTTGGTGTCTTTTTATTATTTAAAAATCGATTCGACACTTTAAATTTGGGGTAACGAGCGCATTATACTCAATATAGTATTACATATATGAGTAAAATAGCGAATTATCAAGGTGATTAGGTGAAATTTATTATTTAATAAATAGTTACATCCTTATTTGTATCTGTTAATATTAAGAATATTTATTAGGTGATTATAACAATATGAAATTTATATCATTCAATATTAATGGGTTAAGAGCACGTCATCATCAACTCGCTGCCATTGTTGAACAACACCAACCTGATGTCATCGGATTACAAGAAATCAAAGTCCATGATGAAATGTTTCCTCTGGAAGAAGTCAGTAAGTTGGGTTATCACATCTTTTATCATGGTCAAAAATCGCACTACGGTGTCGCCCTGTTGACTCGCCAACAACCCGTAGATATCCGTAAAGGTTTTCCTACTGATGGCGATGATGCACAACGCCGCATTATTATGGCGGATATCGAAACTCCTCTTGGTTTACTCACGGTAATTAATGGCTATTTTCCACAAGGGGAAAGCCGTGACCATCCGATTAAATTTCCTGCAAAAGAAAAGTTTTATCAAGATCTACTGTCTTACCTGGAAACTCACCATTCTCCAGAGTCACACATTCTGATTATGGGAGATATGAATATCAGTCCAACAGATCTCGATATTGGCATCGGAGAAAACAACCAGAAACGCTGGTTGAAAACGGGGAAATGTTCTTTCTTGCCAGAAGAGCGTGAATGGATGGAACGCTTAAAAAATTGGGGATTCATCGATACATTCCGGGCACTAAATCCCGAAGTCAATGACCAGTTTTCCTGGTTCGACTATCGTTCAAAAGGTTTTGATGATAATCGTGGGCTGCGCATTGATTTGCTGCTTGCCAGCCATCCGTTAGCAGAAAAATGTCTCTCTTCTGGTATCGATTATGCTATCCGCAGCATGGAAAAACCATCCGATCATGCCCCTGTTTGGACTGAGTTTAAGATATAAACAGCAATCATGAAACACCGCACCCCCAACTATGGTGCTGTGTCATCATTTCAGATTATCCCTGATTGGCTTGAGCTTTCTTTGTCCTGCTCTTACTGGATTTTGCCTGCTTTCCTTTCCCTTTTTTGACACCAGCGGGAACAGGGGGCAAATCCCTGAAAGCCATCAAATTACGATGCTGTTTTGCCTGCCAAATCAACTGCTGCAATGTTTCCTGAAGGGGGAACATAAAATCTTGATAACGGAATTGCTTTTCGCTGATTTGCGTCAACCGAGATTCCCAATGTGCAGTCATATCTGGCAATACCGCCATGTCCGGCAATACGTGAATTAACGCCCTGCCAGCCGGAGTCGCGTGAATATAGCGCCCTTTTTTGTACAGGAAATCCCGTTTGAATAGCAGCTCAATGATCCCTGCTCGGGTCGCTTCCGTACCCAAGCCATCAGTGGCACGAAGCACTTTTTTTAGAGCTTTATCCTGCACAAATCGAGCTATGCCAGTCATTGCAGACAATAGTGTCGCATCAGTGAAAGGACGCGGGGGTTGTGTTTGTCTTTCCACCACTTCGCCTTTCTCACACAATAACTCATCTCCTTTAGCAACAACAGGTAATGGCGTGCCTTCATTCTCTTCATCCCGTTCCTTGTTGCCAAGCAGAGTCCGCCAACCCGCTTCTGCCAGAAAACGTGCCTTGGCGATAAATTTCCCACCTGCAATATCAAGTTCAATCGTACATTTCCGAAATACCGCATCAGGAAAAAACTGCATCAGGTATTGTCGCGCAATCAAGCTATAAATATGGCTTTCATTTTCGGTTAAATTGACCTGGCTACTGCGCGCAGTAGGAATGATGGCATGGTGAGCATCAACTTTCTTATCATCCCAACAGCGGTTCTTTTGCTCTATATCTAAAGCATCCTGCGGAAGCAAATGGGTAGCATGAGTCGAAATGGCATTCAGGACCGCATGACGCCCGACAAAATGTTCTTCCGGCAGGTAACGACAGTCAGAACGCGGATAAGTGATCAATTTATGGGTTTCATAAAGCCGCTGACAAATGTCAAGGACATCCTGAGCACTCAAACCAAAACGCTTGGCTGCTTCAATCTGTAAGGATGAAAGGGAAAAAGGCAATGGAGCCGTTTCTGATTCACGCTTATCCTGATAGGAAGTGACATAGGCAGGTTGTCCGGTAATACGTGCAACGACATGTTCAGCTAACGGCCGATGGATAATTCTCCCTTCTTCATCCTGAAAATCAATGCAAGATTCACTGGGTTGCCATAAAGCGGTAAATCGCTCTTCATTAGGGGTAACAATATGTGCTTTAACTTCAAAAAAGTCTTTTGGCACGAAATTTTCTATCTCTTCATCACGGCGCACAACCAAACCTAAAACAGGGGTTTGGACTCGTCCAACCGATAATACCCCCTGATAACCGGCATTTTTGCCTAATAAGGTGTAAGCGCGGGTCATATTGATGCCATAAAGCCAGTCTGCCCTGGCTCTGGCGAGCGCAGAAACACATAAGGGGATAAACTCCCGATTGCTCCTTAGCCGTTCAATCGCTTTCGCGACTGCCTGGGGATTGAGATCATTGATTAAGCATCGCTGGACATTGTGTTTTTTATCCATATCCAGAGCTAAAAAATCCAGCACTTCATCCACCAACAATTGCCCTTCACGATCAGGGTCACCTGCATGAACTATCTCGTTCGCTCTTTCCAACAGGGATTTAATTGTGTTGAGCTGTTTGGCCACGGCTGCCCGTGGCTTTAACTGCCATTTTTCAGGAATGATCGGTAAATCCGCCAATACCCAACGAGCATAACGGCTATCGTAAGCATCGGGTTCGGCCTGTTCCAATAGATGACCAACACACCAAGTCACAAACTGGTTATTACCACATTCAATAAACCCATCCCCACGTCGATGGGGCTTCGGTAAAACATCTGCGATAGCTCTCGCGAGGCTAGGTTTTTCTGCAATAAAAAGACGCATGGAATTATTCAAGAACTTCAATGAGTGCCCTGCCTGAGCTTGGCTCAGTCAGTTCACCAATAGCAAAAAAATCAATGTCGTGGCTTCGTGCAACGGCTTTCGCCTCTTCCACGGCATCCGGCAAAATCGCCAGCAATAAACCACCCGAAGTTTGTGGGTCACACAAGAGATGACGTTGATGGGGAGTCATCTTTCCAACCAAGTGCCCATAACTGTCAAAGTTGCGTCCCGTGCCTCCAGGTACACAACCTTTTTCGAGATAAACATCAACATCCGGCAATCTCGGAATTTGTGAAAATTTGACCTTCGCCTGAACGCCAGAACCTGCGCAAATTTCACTCAAATGCCCTAACAGACCAAAGCCTGTTACATCCGTCATAGCGGTAACACCCTCAATTCCTGCAAAATCTGTCCCCGCTTTATTCAACTGGCACATGGTTTCTTTCGCAATACCTTGGTGTTTAAGTTGGAGCAATCCTTTCTTTTCCGCCGTAGTCAATACGCCAACGCCCAAAGGTTTAGTCAGAAACAGGAGACTACCTGCTTTTGCCTGATTATTACGCTTTACACGTTCAATATTGATAATGCCTGTCACTGCCAAGCCGAATATGGGTTCAGGGGCATCAATAGAATGCCCACCAGCCAGGGAAATGCCTGCTTCCTGACAAACAGCCCTGCCTCCCTCAATGACATTTTGCGCGATTTCCGGTGCCAACTTATTAATTGGCCAACCCAAAATCGCAATCGCCATAATTGGTTTCCCTCCCATCGCGTAAATATCGCTAATGGCATTAGTCGCCGCAATACGACCAAAATCAAACGGATCATCAACAATAGGCATAAAGAAATCCGTAGTGCTAATGATGCCTGTACCATTACCAATATCATACACAGCAGCATCATCACGGGTTTCATTGCCTACCAAAAGATTAGGATCGAAAAACTTTGCCTGTTCACTGTGCAAAATAGTTTCCAGCACCTTAGGCGAAATTTTGCAGCCACATCCGGCACCATGGCTGTATTGAGTCAGACGGATTTCTGTTGACATTAGTCGCTCCAGTTAAGATGTCACTGACAAATTAGAAGTAACTGACAAAATTCGTCAAATCTGGCGTTGCAACTTTTGCAGGTGCCCTCAGTTCTGGGGTTCCTAAGTACAAGAATCCTACAATCTTGTCATTTTCCTCACATCCCAAGCCGGCCTTAACAATGGGATCTTCTGTCCATGAGCCTGAACGCCATATGCCACCAAAACCTTGGGTGATTGCAGCCATTTGCATCGCGTGAACGGCACACCCCGCAGCAACCACTTGTTCCCATGCCGGAACTTTTGCATGTTCAACGACCTTAGCGATAACGGTAATAATCATAGGTGCTCGGTAAGGGGCATTTTTTGCTTTCTCCTCAACATCCTTGCCCAGCCCGCCCTCAATGGCTGCTTTTTCAAGAAGATGACTGAATTTATTTATACCTTCCCCTTCCATCACAATAAAATGCCAAGGACGCAAAGCCCCGTGGTCAGGCGCTCTCATTCCTGCGGCTAAAATATGCTGCAATTCATTACCTTTTGGGGCGGGGGTTGTTAAACGTGAAACTGAACGACGATTTAACAAAAGTTCCAAAGCATTCATTATTTTCTCCTAAATAAGATAATCTGTTTAAACCCACATTCTCTGTTTATTCGTTAATGAATGAAAGCATATAAACTGTTTTTTCAATCAATAACATGATTTCCAGCTGACATTTCCCAACGAGCTGATTAGGATAATCCCATTTAGATACCATAACCGGAGACAATATGCGCAAATTATGGCACTTCACGGCAGCATTATTTAAATGGAGTTGGAAACTCCTGAATTTTGCTCGCCAGTTTATTTTCAATCTTATTTTTATTCTGTTGATTGCTGTTATCGTTGTTGGGGTTATCGTTTACCAGCAACAATCCAAACTTGACGATAACTATCACGGAGCATTGTATGTCAACCTATCTGGTATCGTTCTTGATCAAGTAACTGATCGCAGTCCATTTGAACAATTCACCCGAGATCTGGTTGGGCCATCCAGTGGCAATAACAAAGAAACTTCCGTGTTTGACGTTGTTGACAGCATTCGCCGCGCAAAAAACGATCCCAAAATTACAGGCATGGTATTAAAGCTAACTGATTTCATCGGCGCAGACCAGACCTCTATGAGGTATATTGGCAAGGCTATCAACGAATTTAAAGCGACGGGTAAGCCTGTTTTTGCGATCGATGGTTCTTACAGCCAAGCACAATATCATTTAGCCAGCTATGCCGATAAAATATATTTATCTCCCCTCGGTACTGTTGATATCCACGGTTTTTCCACCAACCATTTATACTACAAGTCATTGTTAGATACGTTAAAAATATCTACCCATATTTTCCGTGTGGGAACCTATAAATCAGCCGTTGAACCCATGCTACGTGACGATATGTCAAAAGAGGCGCGTGAAGCTGATAGCCTCTGGCTCAACGAATTGTGGAACAATTACTTAAATACTATTGCCGTTAACCGACACATCCCTGCCGATCAGGTCTTCCCTGGCGCAGCCAACTTTCTCGAGAAATTCCGCAAAGCTGGCGGAGACTTTTCACTGTATGCATACCAAAACAAACTGGTGGACTATATTGAGCCACGCAGCGCCGTTGAAAAGGAAATGCGGGAGAAATTCGGTTGGAATAAAGAACAAAAACATTTCAATTACATCAGCATCTATGATTACATCAACCAAAAACCAGTACAAGATACAGACAATAAAGGCAATATTGCTGTCATTGTTGCTGAAGGTGCAATCTTAGAAGGCAAGCAATCACCGGGTATCGTTGGAAGTGACACTATTGTTGAACAACTGCATACCGCACACCATAACCCCAACATAAAAGCGATCGTATTACGAGTGAACAGCCCAGGTGGCAGTATCAGTGCGTCCGAAATTATTCGTAATGAATTGGCAGCCATCCGAAATGACAAGACCGGAAATGCGAAACCTATTGTAGTTTCCATGGGCGGGACTACTGCATCAGGGGGTTACTGGATATCTACTCCTGCTAACTACATCATTGCTGATCCGGTTACCTTAACAGGCTCGATTGGTATTTTTGGTGTCATTCAAACCTTTGAGAAAAGCCTCAATTATATTGGTGTGAATACCGACGGTATTTCAACAACACCATTCGCCGATATTTCTGCAACTAAAGGTATCAACCAGACATTTTCAGATACAATGCAGCTCGCTATTGAAAATGGCTACCGTAAGTTTATTGGGCTGGTTGCAGTCGCCCGTAATAAGTCTGTGGATGAAATCGATAATATCGCTCAAGGGCGTGTTTGGAGTGGCATTGATGCCAAAAAGCATGGTTTAGTCGATCAGCTGGGTGATTTTGATGATGCCGTTAAAAAAGCCGCTGAGCTGGCAAAGGTCAAAGATGTATCACTGGATTGGATGCAACCTGAACTTTCATTCTCGGAAAAATTCATGCTGGGACTGACTTCATCAGCGCAAGCACTATTACCCAATACTTTGCAGTCAATGTTACCGGCTCCATTTGCTGAAGTCGCCCAAGATGTGCAAAAACAAGCTGCATTTTATAAGAATATGAAAGATCCGCAGAATATCTACACATTCTGTCTGAATTGTGTCGATATTCGTTAAAATAATTGACTAAGTTTCCAACAGATTTAAAGCCTGATTTCACCATCAGGCTTTTTTTATTCTTGATACTCCCTATAATCCAGCTAAATGTTTTTATTGAGGCGTTATCATGCAGAAGAAATCGATCTATGTTGTTTACACTGGCGGTACTATTGGGATGCAACATTCCCCTAATGGATATATTCCCGTTTCCGGTCATTTACAGCAACAACTCGCCAAGATGCCAGAATTTCACCGCCCTGAAATGCCGATATTCACGATCCGTGAACACCAACCCCTGATTGATTCTTCTGATATGAGTCCTGACGACTGGAGCATTATCGCAAATGATATTTATCAGAATTATCATGATTATGATGGCTTTGTTATTCTGCACGGTACAGATACCATGGCTTTCACAGCGTCAGCACTCTCCTTCATGTGCGAAAACCTTAATAAACCCATTATTGTGACAGGGTCACAAATTCCTCTGGAAGCATTGCGTTCCGATGGACAAACCAATCTTCTTAATGCGCTGTATCTCGCAGCAAATTATCCTATTAACGAAGTCGGCCTGTTTTTTAACAATAAGTTATTTCGTGGCAATAGAACAATTAAAGCCCATGCAGATGGTTTTAATGCTTTTTCATCCCCTAACTGCCCCCCACTGATGGAAGCCGGAATAAATATTCGCACCTTCAAAACAAATCCTATACCGGTTAGTCACGGCGAATTTGTTGTGAATACCATCACACCACAACCGATTGGTGTCGTGACTATCTATCCGGGATTATCCAGTCAGGTGGTAGACAATATTCTCATGCAACCAGTCAAGGCGTTAATTTTACGCTCGTACGGTGTTGGCAATGCTCCGCAACGTGCTGATTTGTTACAAACGTTAAAGGAAGCAACTGAGAGAGGCATTATTGTGGTTAATTTGACACAATGTATTTCAGGCCGAGTCAACATGGAAGGCTATGCGACTGGTCACTCTCTAGCGGCATCAGGTGTTATCAGCGGTTATGACATGACTTTCGAGGCAACTTTAACGAAATTGCACTATTTATTAAGCCAATCTTATACTTCTGAAGAGATCCGCTATCTGATGCAACAAAATCTGCGGGGAGAATTGAGTTATGCTGATGAATAATAAACAGATGAGTCGAGAAATATGATGAAAACCGCATTATTACTTATCGATCTACAAAACGACTTTTGTACGGGGGGCGCCCTGGCTGTTAAAGATAGTGATGCAGTGATTGAAGTCGCAAATAATGTTATTGCACGATGTCAGGCAAACAATATCACTGTTATCGCCACTCAGGATTGGCATCCGGCTAACCATATGAGCTTTGCCGAAAACTCAGGACAAAAAGTAGGTGAATTAGGCGAACTCAATGGCATTCCTCAAGTATGGTGGCCGAATCACTGTATACAAGGAGAGTTTGGTGCAGAATTTCATCCTTTGTTAAATCAATCTGCTATTCAGGCAATTTTTCGCAAAGGTGAAAATCCCCAAATAGATAGCTACAGTGCATTCTTTGATAATGACCATAAAAGCAAAACCCATCTGGATGATTGGCTAACAGAGCAGAAGATACAACGTCTGATTGTCATGGGTATCGCCACTGATTACTGCGTAAAATTTACTGTACTTGATGCCCTGACACTAGGTTATGAAACTTATGTCATTATTGATGGCTGCCGTGGTGTTAATATCCAGAAAGATGATAGCCAACAAGCATTTGAGGAAATGGCCAGAAAAGGGGCTACATTAATTCCACAAAGTGAAATTATATCCATTTTATAACCTCCTTGAATCATTCATAAAATTAAAAAGAGCCTCGTCCTTCAACAGAAATAGGGCGAGGTTCTTAATTCATGCCATTTCAATCTTCCGACTGAGGTTTTAATTTTGCAACCATGTCGGACTGAAATATAGCCTTTAACTCCTGCTTACTTTTTATGGTAATTTGGCCGTCTGTGCCAATCGTCATATGTTCAGGATCATGGTTATATTTTGCTTGCCAGAGCATCACCGCCTGTAAACTGTATTCTTTCTGTTCTGGCGTAAGTGGTACACCATCCTGCCATTTTCCCAGTTCGACAGCCTGAACTAATCGCTGATAAATTTCAGGAGTCATGGCGGAGAGTAAATCATCCAACTTCATCGAAATTTCCTTAATGGCTATATGCTCTATTTCACTACATATTTTACTTGTACGATTGTAAGCCGTCATGGTTATTATTAATATAATTGACCTTAAGAACCGTTAAGACGACTTTGTCAAAAAATAAGCTGAATCGTTTCTTTTTAGCTCATAAAGCCAACATTTCATTTAAATTCAGAGTATTCAAATAACATTAACCTGCCGTTTCTTCACCTGTTTCTTTCTCAACAAAACGCAGCGCTGCTGAATTAATACAAAAACGTTCCCCTGTCGGTTTCGGGCCATCAGGAAAGACATGCCCCAAATGTGCCTGACATTGGCTACAACGCACCTCTATCCGATGCATATTATGAGAATAATCATCAATATATGTGATAGAGCCATCACTAATCGGTTGGTAAAAGCTTGGCCATCCACATCCCGAATCAAACTTCGTATCAGAAACAAATAATGGCTGGCGGCAACACAAGCAATAATAAATGCCATTTTTTTTGTTGTGCAGTAGTTTCCCTGAAAATGGCGGCTCAGTACCTGCTTCTTGCGTAACATAGCGCTGCATTGTACTAAGTTGTTCTATAGAAAGGGAAATATTTTGACTTTTAGTCATAATGACCACCTTTTAAGGTCAATATTTTCAATAAAATATCATCGGAAACAATCCAAAATTAACACCAAAATGTCAAAACGCATTCTAACCCATCCAACATAGCAATTTACTTTACTAATTGTGATAAGTCTCACATAACTAACCAATGGTAACTTTAAATATCTCCTTATACCCCGATAATGGTGTGCGTAGAGCTTGTTCCAGCTGTATAACAATCGTCTAGATAGTGATTCTTAAATTGATCTTTTTCAATTGTTGACACGATTCCGCTTGACGGCTGGCAAGATTTTGGTAACTTTAGAAACAACTTTTAATTCACTAAAAAATAGCTGGTGGAATACTATGACTATCAAAGTAGGTATTAACGGTTTTGGTCGTATCGGCCGTATTGTTTTCCGTGCTGCTCAAGAGCGTTCAGACATTGAAATCGTTGCGATCAATGATCTGTTGGATGCAGAATACATGGCATACATGCTGAAATACGATTCAACCCACGGCCGCTTCAACGGTACTGTTGAAGTTAAAGACGGTCAACTGGTTGTTAACGGCAAAACCATCCGTATGACATCTGAAAGAGACCCAGCTAACCTGAAATGGAACGAAGTGGGTGTTGATGTTGTTGCAGAAGCAACGGGTATTTTCCTGACTGACGAAACTGCACGTAAACATATCGCTGCGGGCGCGAAAAAAGTTGTTCTGACTGGTCCATCCAAAGACAATACGCCAATGTTCGTTATGGGTGTCAACCACAATGCCTACGCAGGCCAGGATATCGTTTCCAACGCATCCTGTACCACTAACTGTCTAGCTCCACTGGCTAAAGTTATCAATGACAAATTCGGCATCATTGAAGGTCTGATGACTACCGTTCACGCAACAACCGCTACCCAGAAAACAGTTGATGGTCCTTCAGCAAAAGACTGGCGTGGTGGCCGTGGTGCAGCACAGAACATCATCCCATCTTCTACTGGCGCAGCAAAAGCAGTAGGCAAAGTTATCCCAGAACTGAACGGCAAACTGACTGGTATGTCTTTCCGTGTTCCTACTCCTAACGTTTCTGTTGTTGACCTGACTGCACGTCTGGCTAAACCAGCAACTTATGCAGAAATTTGTGACGCGATTAAAGAAGCCGCAGAAGGCGAACTGAAAGGCATTCTGGGCTATACTGAAGATGACGTTGTTTCCACTGATTTCAACGGCGAAAAACTGACTTCTGTATTTGATGCAAAAGCAGGTATCGCGCTGAACGATAACTTTGTAAAACTGGTTTCCTGGTATGACAACGAAACCGGTTATTCCAATAAAGTTCTGGATCTGATCGCTCACATCTCCAAATAATTGAGCTTTTATCCAATTTCAAAAGCCATCTGTTTACAGATGGCTTTTATGTTTATATAACTAAAATATTGAGATATTCTTATTCCTTAGTTCAACGGCCAACTTAAGTTTACATAAGGTCATGACAGATGCTTGATAAAATTTTCTCATTACCGATTGTAGAGCAGCTCTCCCCTTATATTAGCCAGCGAAACATGGACGGTTTTCCGTTAATTGTTGTTTCCCATCCTAAAGCTCGCGGCGTGATCAGTCTTCAAGGTGCACACCTGATTACCTGGCAACCCAACAACGAAAAACCCGTATTATGGGTAAGTGATAACACTCTTTTCAGCGCAGGCACGGCTATTCGTGGTGGTATTCCCATCTGTTGGCCTTGGTTTGGTTCGTTTACAGCGCCCAGCCATGGATTTGCACGGATACTTCCCTGGGAACTCAAAGCCCATGATGAGAATGAAAATGGCGTTATTTTGACGTTCACATTACAGGATAATGCATATACCCGTAAGTTATGTCCACATGAATTCACGCTAATTGCCCGCTTTAAATTGGGGGAAACGTGTGAAATAGAATTAGAATCCCACGGTGAATATCAAGCCATGTGCGCTCTTCACTCTTACTTCAATGTAAGTGACATCAATCAAATTCGGGTTAGTGGGCTTGGTTCACATTTTATTGATACCCTCACCGATAGCGAGCAATATATCGATGAAGATTTAGCCTTCCACGGGAGAACAGACCGCATTTATACAGAATCAGACGATTTTAACCTGCTTAGAGATCCGCTATGGAAACGAACAATTGAAATACATCACTATCACCATAGCGAAGTAGTATGCTGGAATCCTGGTGCTGCACTTTCCAGTAGTATGAAAGATATGAGCAAAGAAGGTTATAAAAATATGGCCTGTATCGAAACTGCACGTATCAATAACCCATTACAGCCCAAGAATGGCAATCCTGACAGACTTTCTGTCATTATCCGCTGCCGTAAGTTCTCAGATAATAATCAGCCAAGTGGAATATAGAACAGGCATTTATTCCAAAACCAAGGATAAAATGCCTGAATGCTTTAAGATAGAAAGGATTAAACCACAGTGACAGGAACGCGTTTCGCTAAAGCGCACAACAGCTCGTAACCAATGGTTCCTGCCGAGTTTGCCACTTCATCTACGGGTAGATTTTCTCCCCATAACTCGACAATACTACCTATGTTTGCCTGAGGACACGGAGTCAAATCAACCGTCATCATATCCATTGATATAGCACCCAATAACCGGGTACGAACACCATCAACCATAACAGGCGTTCCCGTTGGGGCATGTCGCGGATATCCATCCGCATAACCACAGGCAACTGTACCGACACGCATGGGTTTTGGGGTTATATAGTGGCTGCCATAGCCAATTTTTTCCCCCTTGGGAAGTTCATGTACTGCAATGATTTCACTTTGTAGCGTCATGGCTGATTTCAACCCAATATCGGCAATATCACACCACTTGCCACTGGGAGATGCACCATAAAGAATAATACCTGGCCGTACCCAATCTTTATGTGTTTTCGGATGCCATAACACAGCACCAGAATTCGCCAGGCAGTGAGGCAGTGAATTCATTTGCAAACATTCAATAACCGCGAATTGTTCATCAATACCCATTTCGTTATCCGAATTGGCAAAATGAGTCATTAAAGTCACTGATTTAATATTTTTAACTTTCCTCGCCATTGAAACTATCTGTGGATACTCTTTTGGGGTGAATCCCAATCGATTCATACCACTATTGAGTTTCAAATAGATATCAATGGGAGCATCTAAATAAGTTTTTCCTATCTCATCCAGCTGCCAACGACTATGCACTACCGTTGTCAAACGGTATCGATTGATAATCTGCAAATCCGCGGGTTTGAAAAAACCCTCCAATAGCAAAATTGGCCCTTGCCATCCCTGCTCCCTTAAATAAATAGCTTCATTCATGTCAAGCAGTGCAAATCCATCTGTCTGCATGAGTGATTGCCATATTCTGTCCAATCCATGCCCATACGCATCCGCTTTTACTACCGACCAAATTTTACTGTTACCCACCATTTGACGAATAACCGACAGATTATGGCGAAATGCATCGAGATGGATCGTTGCCAAAATAGGACGTGGCATGACGACCTCTTCTTATAGTTTATTAATTTATGCTGTGTGTAAATGAGGCTTCATTGAAAACACTTTTATATTAAAGCCATCAATGTATCTGAATACAGAGAGATCATCTGCCGCAATATCGGGCTTTTTGCCTGAAATTAAATCAGCCAGTAACTTCCCTGAACCACAGGCCATCGTCCAACCTAGTGTTCCATGTCCCGTATTTAAATAAAGATTTGCATATTTGGTTGGCCCAACAATGGGGGTACCGTCCGGAGTCATAGGACGCAAACCCGTCCAGAATGAAGCCTCCGTCATATTGCCCCCATTGTGGTATAGATCCTGTACAACCATTTTCAACGTTTCACAACGATTCTGGAGGACATTCAAATTAAATCCGACCACTTCTGCCATACCACCAACGCGAATACGATTATCAAAACGCGTAATGGCGATCTTGTAAGTTTCATCCAGCACAGTTGAGACAGGTGCTTTTGATTCGTCCATGATCGGCATCGTCAATGAATAACCTTTCAGCGGATAAACCGGAATTTTAATCCATTCTTTTAATAGTTCAGTGGAATAAGATCCCATCGCTACCACATAGTGATCCGCCGTCATGATACCATCATCACATTGAACACCCGTGACTTTATTTCCATCCACCAAAATCCGTTTAACTTGCTTATTGAATACAAACTGCACACCAATATCTTCAGCCATTTTGGCCAGAGCTTTGGTAAAAAGCTGACAATCACCCGTTTCATCATTTGGTAATTGCAACCCGCCAGTCAGTTTATGAGAAGCATTAGCAAGCGCTGGCTCCACTGTAGCTAATTGCTCAGCAGTCAATAATCGATAAGGAACGCCCTCTTGCTGTAACACTTTGATATCATTGGCAGCATTATCAAATTGTTTAGTGGTTCTGAACAATTGCAGGGTTCCCCCCTGACGTCCTTCATATTGGATCCCCGTGTCGGCCCTTAGCTGTTTAATACAATCCCGACTATATTCTGCCAAACGTACCATTCTGCTTTTATTCATCGCGTAATGGCTTGCATCACAATTACGCAGCATTTGCCACATCCAGCGTAACTGAAACAGGGAACCATCGGGGCGAATAGCTAAAGGTGCGTGACGTTGAAACATCCACTTTATTGCTTTTAGTGGGATACCTGGAGCTCCCCAAGGGGTTGCATACCCTGGTGAGATTTGGCCGGCATTAGCGGCACTAGTTTCTTCCGCAGCACTATTCTGGCGATCAATTACGGTAACTTCATGGCCTGCTTGTGCAAGATACCATGCGCTGGTTACGCCAATAACACCGCTGCCTAAAATAAGGACCTTCATTTTACCCCCTACTGGCACGTGATATTTGCAAGCATAATATGCTAAACATAAAAAGCCAATACAGAATAATAGACTATGACACAATTAATTAACTTTTAGGATTTAAGTCACATTTACATGACAAAATATAAAAAACATATTCCTTCAATAACCGTATATTTTTCATATAAAATCATTTAAATCAAATAATTAAAGAAGATAAAAATACTGCTTACCCCATTAATTTCTACTTATTAAGGTGATTTTTATGGCAAAAAACAAACATTTCATTCACAAGAATCTGTTTTATAAAATTCCAATAAAATTAAAATTTTTAGAATTTTACATAATATCGCGGTTAATTAAGTAGAATAATAATTTAAAAAATTGCATTACACAGTTAGGAGTGTTTTTAAATGGCACACATGTGTTAAGTGATGATTAGAGAGATACCCCAGAAACATATACCAATCCAACTTTAAGTTGCAGCTTGCAAATCAATGTGATTGTTTATATCTCCCCGCTACGCGGGGAGATATAAGACGCATCTTGAAAGGCGATTGGTATAGATAATTACGCATCATATAATTGCATATTATATGACCATGATATTACTACATAACTGGGGTAAATAAATGTAACCAACAGCGAGGCAAACAAAAAACGAAGAGTTTAACCAACTAAGACGTGTTCCTGTTAATGCGTTGATCTTTCCGTCAATTCATTGATCATAATACCCTGCATACTATGCCAGATAATGCCACTTTCTTTACCATAATTACGCACACAACCCATAATCTTATCATAGGCTTTTTCCCGACATAATGAGCTTAACTGCTGGTAGAAATTCAACGCCAAATTACGTGCTTCAGGACTGGAGAAATAATAACGACCAACACGGGTATACAACCCTTTCAGCCCATTAATAATCAAACCATAAATTGGGTTTCCTGACGCAAAAGCCAGACCACGGAAAATATCATAGTCCACAGAGCTGAAAGCTTCAGCGGTATCTTCCACGTTTTCTTTTTCTGCCAAAATTTCCAATGATTTTTCAGGATTGTTCCTAAATGCAGTGCGGATAAAGATGGCAGCGATATTGGTTCGCACTGCCAATAAGTTATCAATCAACTGGGGAACACGATCATGATCAAGACGCGCCAAAGTTTCCAGAATATTAAGACCGGATGTTTCCCAAAAATTATTAACCTTGGTTGGTTTGCCATGCTGAATAGTCAACCAACCATCACGGGCCAGGCGCTGCAACACTTCACGCAAGGTCGTGCGGGTGACACCGATCAATTCAGATAATTCACGTTCTGCTGGCAGTATGGAGCCGGGTGGAAAACGATTATTCCAAATACTTTCAATGATATACTCTTCCGCGAAACTCGCAGGACTTTGAGCCTTAATTACCATAATTTTAATTATTCCAAAGCAGTTTTCTTGGCTAATAATAGCGGTTGATGATACCAGAATGTGCTTGCTCGACATAGTTACCTGGTAAATAAACCGTGAAAGAGTGAAAGGGCTCATAAAAAATGCGATCATTGGTAGATTAATTATGCGCTAATGCTCTTAAATTGCTATCGCATTGAGCGTACTATACCGCTCCGATATGTTTCTATAGTGGTCGTTTGATTTATCGCTACTGAAATTTTTTCTACATATCCACAAAGAGGAATATTAATAATAATGGAAATCAGTATCCGACGTGCCGTGGTGAAGAACTTTCTCGGCAATTCGCCAGATTGGTATAAACTAGCTATTATTGTCTTTCTGATTATCAATCCACTGGTCTATTTCTTTATCAGCCCTTTTGTTGCTGGCTGGATGCTCGTTGTTGAGTTTATCTTCACATTGGCAATGGCATTAAAATGTTATCCTCTGCAACCTGGAGGATTACTCGCTATTGAAGCAGTCATCATTGGAATGACTTCACCAAAACAAATAGGTCATGAAATTGCCAACAATCTGGAAGTCATTTTATTGCTGATTTTCATGGTTGCGGGCATTTACTTCATGAAACAGTTATTGCTGTTTGTTTTCACAAAGCTGCTACTAAATATCCGTTCCAAGAAAATGCTGGCATTAGCATTCTGCCTGGCGAGTGCTTTCTTGTCCGCTTTCCTTGATGCCCTGACTGTCATTGCCGTTGTCATCAGTGTTTCAATTGGGTTTTACGCCATCTATCACCGCTTTCTATCCCATAATGGCAGTTCTGAACTGAGTGATGATAAGTACATTGACAGTGAGGATAAAAGACAAACGCTGGAACAGTTCCGGGCATTTCTGCGCAGTCTGATGATGCATGCGGGGGTTGGTACTGCACTGGGTGGTGTGATGACTATGGTTGGTGAACCCCAAAACCTGATTATTGCCAAACATGTTGATTGGGATTTTGTCACATTTTTTATTCGCATGTCGCCAATCACCATTCCTGTGTTCATTTGTGGCTTGCTGGTCTGTTTGCTAGTTGAACATTTTAAACTGTTCGGTTACGGTGCTGAATTACCTGAGCGTGTTCGCTCTGTTCTGGAAGATTACGACCAAAAAGCCAGTGAAAAACGTACCCGCCAAGAAAAAGCCCAGCTTGCTGTTCAGGCATTGATCGGCATCTGGCTGATTGTAGCACTGGCTTTTCATTTGGCTGAAGTGGGTTTGATTGGCTTATCAGTCATTATCTTAGCGACCGCATTCTGTGGTATTACCGAAGAACATGCGTTAGGTAAAGCATTTGAGGAAGCTTTACCGTTTACTGCCCTGTTAACCGTGTTTTTCTCTGTGGTTGCCGTCATTGTTGACCAACAACTGTTTGCGCCATTTATTCAATTTGTCTTGCAGTCTTCACCCGCTTCACAGCTTTCCTTATTCTACTTGTTCAACGGATTGCTCTCTACGGTTTCTGATAACGTTTTCGTCGGTACGGTTTACATTAATGAAGCGCTTATCGCCCTAAAGAGTGGTCTGATTTCACAACAACAATACGAGTATTTGGCCGTTGCTATCAACACAGGAACTAACTTACCATCCGTGGCAACCCCTAATGGACAAGCCGCTTTTCTGTTCCTGCTAACTTCTGCCTTGTCTCCATTGATCCGTCTCTCTTATGGTCGCATGGTCATGATGGCCTTGCCTTATACCATTGTGATGACACTAGTAGGACTGTTGTGTGTTGAATTCTGGTTAGTGCCTGCCACTGAATATCTCATCAAACTTGGTTTGATCACGCCACTATAATTAAGGACTCAGCTATATCCTGCCGGATGGTGTGTTTTTGCATACCATCCGGTTTTTTTGATAATCACTTTCCTGAAAAAAATAGCTCAGTTAATTTTAATTTTATTTTTTTATGGCTGATGAAACGGCACAATAAGCCAGTTAATTATCTTGAAAAGATGGGAAGAAAAGAAAATGTTTCGATTTTTAAGTCAAAGTTCCCAAGGGCGAGGCGCATGGTTATTGATGGCGTTGACCGCTCTTATCCTGGAAGCGACAGCACTCTATTTTCAACATGTGATGCAGTTACAGCCTTGCGTGATGTGCATTTATGAACGTGTTGCGTTGTTTGGTATTTTAGGCGCTGCGCTGCTTGGTGCAATCGCACCAAAAACGCCTTTGCGCTGGTTAGCGATCCTGCTGTGGATTTATAGCGCATGGCAAGGATTACAACTGGCATGGCATCACACCATGATACAGTTATACCCTTCCCCGTTTAATACTTGTGACTTTTTTGTCCAATTTCCATCTTGGTTACCATTGAATGACTGGTTACCCTCAGTTTTTCAGGCGTTTGGGGATTGTTCAATAAAACAGTGGGAATTTTTAACACTGGATATGCCGCAATGGCTGATTGGTATTTTTGCCGCTTACCTGCTGGTGAGTATATTGGTGTTAGTGAGCCAATTTTTTCGAAATCAGGATAGATATTAAGAGTAAAAAATTGTCCCAAAAGGAGTCTCTAAAGGCTCCTTTTAACCTACCTTCCCTATATTCAATTCTCTATCACAATAATAAAAACGCGATCTGCATTGCAGATTATAAATCAGAAAAAACGGAAAGATGAATTTTACTGATTTATAGGCTGAAAAAATGGTAGACTTTTTAAGTCGAAAAAATATTTTATAAAACAGTTAGATAAAATTAGGGTGTTCCCCGTGAGTACGGGGATAAACCGCGCATGAGCAGTTTAATTGAATATTCACAGGCGTGTTCCCTGTGAGTGTAGTGATGTGATGGACGTCCCCTTTTTCAGCAGCAAATCGTGCCATCTTTTTTTCCGATGCACTGAATTTCGGGAGAACATCTCATGAATGCGATTAAAGTTATTGGCATTGACTTCGCCAAAAACGTTTTTCAAGTCTGTGTCTGGATGGAGGACGGTTCTGTCGCCTCGAACCGAAAAATTTCACGGCAAAAATTGCTTGATACTGTGCGCACTTTTTCGCCAGAAACCCTCATTGCTATGGAGGCCTGTGCAACTTCTCACTATTGGGGCAGAACCCTTCAGGCGATGGGATTTATCATCAGGCTTGTGCCGACCCAGCATGTTAACGCTTTCAGCCATCATCAAAAAAATGATGCCAATGATGCACTGGCTATCTGCGAAACGGCCTGCCGACCCGGTATCCATTTTGTTCCGGTCAAGACGGTGGAACAGCAAGATATCAAGGCACTGCGCAGTGCCCGACAACTCATGGTGGAACAACGTACCGCACTCGCCAACCAGATTCGGGCTTTCCTCGCTGAGGAGGGGGTGAGCATTCCTGCTGGTATTCAGAAACTGCAACAGTACCTGCCTGAGATTCTAGAAGAGGAGAGCCATGAGCTGTCCTCTGTACTACGACGTTTGCTTCATACTTTGGGGGAAGACCTACGGAATCTGAACATTCGCATTCATGAAATGGATAATGAAATAGCGGCACTTTCTCGTCAGCAAAGTGGTTATCACCATCTGCTCACGATCCCCTGCGTCGGTCCTCTTATTGCAGCCGCCTTCGTGAGTGAAGTCAGTGCGCCCCAATTTGCCAATGGCCGGCAACTTTCTGCCTGGTGTGGCCTGGTTCCCCGACAACACAGTTCAGGTGGAAAAAACCGGCTGTCTTCCCTGAGCAAAAATGGAAACCGTCATCTCCGAACGTTAATTATCCACGGTGTTCGTGCCGTGATGCGCTGTGTCCAAAATCGTGATGATTGTCTGGGAGAATGGTTGAGAAAACTGATTGCCCGATGCGGGTTTATGAAAGCCACGATCGCTTTAGCCAACAAACTGACCCGGATTATCTGGCGTGTTCTGCGGGATAAAGTGGATTTTAATATGCAAAAAGCTTTTATTATTAATTAATTGAGCAACAAAAATAGACGCATTATCGAGTTTGCAAACACTGATGAGAAAACGGCTACCGTCCCTATAATAGCCTGTTCTTATACAAGGTAGTGATATACCGATGTAGTGAGAAGGAAGCAGGGTGCGGATAATTTTTCCATTATGACGCCGGATATATGGTCGCAAACCGTATAACTTGGTGCTTGCACAACTGGGGCGTCCATATATGGTATAAAGATCTCGGACACCTTGATATTAAACCTGTCCGGCTCACTTTGCAAATGCAGGTTGCGGCTCACGTCTGCCGTGACTTTCTCGCCACTGACGGTCGCCGGCCTCTTCCATTCCATCACTGGTGCGGTTGCCCATTGCCCCGACGATGACCTCAATGTTGCCCGTCGTGGTGCTTCTGGTGGCAACAGTATCCAGATTATTGCAGGAATTCAAGCTGAAGTGACGGCTATTCCTACCGCGACCACGCTTACAGAACCGCTTGGCTGGGATCGTTGAAGTCAAAGCAATCTAAAACGGTATGCCAGCCAAATGATTGCTCCTATTCCTCCACCTATTAGGCAACCAAGTTTCAACCCTTTGATCCAATTAAGCTGATAGATGCTTTTATTAGTCAAAAACCATTCTGATGATATCAAAATAAATGAATATGCTACTGCACAAACAATTATCAGTAAAATTAAAGAAGTTATAGAAAGCTTCATCATTTACCATCCTTATTGGTTGCCTTATCACCTGTCATTTTATTACCTAAGTCATTACTAGGTGGTGATTTACCATCTGTAATATTACTATTTACAGCTGCACCGCTATACTCTAAAACACCAGAGCCAGCTGCTCCCCCTAATATTCCAGGAAGCGGACCAAAATTAGCTTCCCCAGATATAAAATTGGAATACACAGGTTTTTCTGCATATTTAAATGCGTCTCGGCTTGCAGGCATCCCAAAATAATTTTTAATTGCATTGGCTTCTAACTTACGTGTAATTGCAGAGCCAAATCCGTAACCCAATGTTGTACCAAACGCGGCCCCAATGACTGCCGCCTCTGAGTTCTGACCTGCTACTTGACTACTGAAATAGGCACTACCCGCGTTTAACTGGACATTCGTATGCAATGATCGGCCAGTTCCCGTCCAACCAGTGAAACCCGCGAGGAATAAGCTCGTATAATCAAATTTATCTCCGGTATTACCGTTGTAAACCTGAACACCAGCATTCGCGCCCATACTCAGTCCAGTACCCACGACTTTCGCTCCTGCGGATGCATTTGAATTAAATAAAGAACGTCCTCCTGCCACCCAACCAACTACATTCTCTGGTTCAGCAATGAAAGCACCTGCCCTATCCCAATTGTCCGTATGCTTGTTACCATATTCTGCATCCTGACTATTGACATAAAGCACCGCGTTTTTAACTTCCTCATTATTCAGCGAACCATACAACCATTTAGGTCTTGATGCTGCCGAGATACCGCCATCTATTTTCAGCTTGTCTTCACCCGCTGCACAGACGAGTGAGTTTTCTTCGCAAGTTTTCCGGTATCGCTCTGAGTTTTCCTTATGTATCGCTGCATACTTATCAATGACAGGCTGACAATCGCTGCCAGCGGCTTTACAGGCGGTCATTTCTTTATCAAACGCACGGGCCTCATCAAAGCTTAAGAAACCTGAACTTCGCTTAAGAAAGGAAAGACAAAAAGGAACTCAGTGCCTGAGGCACGATCAAAGTTTTTGCTTAGAAAACAAAATCGTGGGGATCCTCAGGCTATGACTACTTTAGAAGAACTTTTCTGTTGCGTCGATGACTTTTGCCAAAAATTTATTCCCCTTTGGGAACAACAGCTCATTGAGAATAATCAGCTCAAGCGTCATCGCGCCACTTCCCTGTCTCTCAGCGAAATAATGACTCTCCTCATTTTATTTCACATGAGCCATTATCGTCATTTTAAAGCGTTTTATACTGAGTATGTGCAGCAATACCTCAAAGCAGATTTCCCCAGTCTGGTGAGCTACAATCGAATAATAACATTGAAGAAAAGAGCCCTTATTCCGTTATGCGCTTTCCTTTCTTCACGCCAACAAAAATCACACGGCATTGCCTTTATCGATCCCACTAAAATCGCGGTTTGCCATAACCTACGTATTTCTCGTCATAAAGTTTTTGAGGGTGTCGCGCAGCGAGGAAAAACCAGCACAGGGTGGTTCTATGGCTTTAAACTCCCTCTGATTATTGATGATTGCGGTGAGATTTTATCCGTTAAATTAACACCGGGAAATGTTGACGATCGTCAGCCGGTAAAGGAATGAGTCAAAGGTTTAACCGGGCATCTCTATGGTGACAAAGGCTATTTATCCCAAGTGTTATGCGATGAACTGAAAGAGGAAGGGCTTACGTTAATCACGAATGTTCGCCGTAATATGAAAGCCAAATTTTTATCGCTTTGGGACAAGGTCATGTTAAGAAAACGGTTTTTGATAGAAACGGTGAATGACCAATTGAAAAATATTTCTCAGATAGAACATTCAAGGCACCGAAGCATAGTCGGCTTTTTACTGGAAATAGTATCAGGACTGATTGCTTATACATTCCGTTGCTTTGCAGTTTACCGTCACGGTTATCCAGCATCCCGTTTAAGTTCAGCCGCACCGATTTCTGGCTGTCAATAAGGCCGTCAGTGTTGTTCAGACTCTGCGCCGTGACAACGAGGTCGCCGTCCGCCAGCAATTTCCCGCCTGCGTTCTGCACACGGCCGGCCGCCGATCCCTCGGTAGCACCCTGCACATCCAGCCGCCCCAGCGCGCTGATTTTCCCCCCCTGGTTATTAATCTCCTGTACTGAGCGCAGCATCAGCGCGCCTTTCTGATTGTCCAGCGTGATGTCCTCCGTCGGTTACCCACCTGGCCGCACGACCGGTTAAATGAACTCTTGCCCTGGCCTGAGACCCCGTTTAGCTAAATCCCACTTTGTGCTTATCTGAGAAAGCAAGGTGAGATCACCGGACGGTTACGGATCTTCAAATTCAAAGCCATTTAAAACGATATGCCAACCAAATTATTGCACCACCTCCTCCACCAACTAGGCTACCGAGTTTAATATTATGTAGCCAGTTGAGTTGATAAATACTTTTATCAGTTAAAAGCCATTCTCCCGATATTGCTATAAATGAAAATGACATCCCACATATAAATACCATAAAAAATAATGACGATAATGATGTTTTCATTAATTAGACTCCTTAACGTCTAAATCTTTCTTACTATTTTGGTTAATAAATTTCTCATTCATTTTTTCATCATTTATTTTTATGTCATCTGTCTTTTTATTATTCATGATATAACTACTCATAGCTGAACCGCCCATTTCTAATTCAAAAGAACCAGCAAAGCCACCCAATATTCCAGGAAGCGGACTCAAATTAACTTCCCCGGACATAAAATTGGAATACACAGGTTGTTCTGCATATTTCAACGCATTTTTGCTTGCTGGCATACCAAAATAATTTTTAGCTGCTTTGGCTTCTAGCTGGCTTGTGAGTGCAGAACCTGCCCCGTATCCCAGTGTTGTTCCAAACATGGATCCAACCACTGCCGCTTCGGAATCCTGACCTGTCACTTGACTACCAAAATATGCACTACCGGCATTTAATTGAATATTCGAATGCAATGACCGACCTGTTCCCGTCCAACCGGTAAAGCCAGCCAGGCTGAAGCTCAAATAATCAAATTTATCACCTGTATTTCCGTTACCTACTTGAACAACAGCGTTCGCTCCCATGCTCAGTCCAGTGCCTGTCACCTTAGCTTTTGCTGATGCATTTGAATTCAGTAATGCTTTGCCACCCATGAACAACCCGAATACATTCTCTGGCTCCGCAATAAAGGCACCCAGTCTGTCCCAGTTATCCGAGTGCTTGCTGGCAAATTCCTTATCCTGATTATTAATATACAAGACAGCATTTTTGACTTCTTCATTATCGAGAGAACCATACAGCCATGTTGGACGCTCTGCTGCCGAGATCCCACCGTCTAGCTTGAGCCTTTCATAGCCAGCTGTGCAGTTCAGTGAATATCTTTGACACTCCTCTTTAAATGATTCTGAGTTTTTTCGGTGTATCTCAGCATACTTGTCAATGACAGGTTGACAATCTTCCCCTGCTGCTTTACAGGCAGTCATTTCTTTATCAAAGTCACGGGCTTCAGTAAAGTTCAGGTAGTTATTCTCAACCGCGTTTTTCGCACTCTGCGCCCCGGCCACACCCCCTGCGGTAGAATTAGTAGCTAGTCCGGCGGCAATTCCGCCTGCCAGTGTGGACAGGTTACTGACGGCTTCTTTCTCTTCCGGTGAGAGATCTTTCGGATTTTTATCTCCGTATAGTGCACTCATAATAGCAGACGCGGCCAGTTCCCCGCTCACCGCGCCCGTTGCCCCGGCAGTCGCTGAGCCGCCTTTCATTTCGGCGATGACCCCGCCTAAAATCGCATGCGCCATCAGATTGATGGCTTTTTCTGCTGGCGTCAACTCATCATAGTGGTCTTTACCCTTATAGGTCAGTGCTTTCACACCATTGGCCAGATACGGGGCTGCGCCGCTGGCAATGGCTGATTTGATATCACCGCCGGCTAAGCCCTGCAATGCGCAGATGACCGCCGTCACCGCCTGACGCTGGCTACTGCCGATATCCGCGCCCTGCGCTTTGATGGCGCTGTCATAAGCTAGCTTATACGCCCGGTCAGCCACCGATTTCGCATTGATTTCCTGACCTTCATCTTTCAGTTGCTTTTCAGCATCCCGACTCAGATTCAATTGCGTTTGCGGGTCTTTCAGTTTTTCCGTCGCGGCTTTTGTCGCCTTCATCGCTTCATGCGTATTGTAGATATCCATCACCTGGGTGCCGATTTCCGCGATAGCCTGCGCCTGTGCCAGCCGCCGTTGCTCTTTTTCCTTGTCGAAAATCGGACTCAGGCCATTCGCTGCATTATCAGTATCCCGGCTTAAGTCAGCCACATCCTGTGTCTACTTACCCGCTAGCAGCTGCTTGCTGACCGAGTTCTAACATTTTTTGGTCTGTAAATACTTTCGGGTCGTATACTGTTTTCTTAAATGGGCCGTTTTTACCATCACCTTGCTTGGCTGGGATCTTTGAAGTCAAAGCCATCTAGAACGGTATGCTAACCAAATAATTGCGCCGCCAGCTCCACCGAGAGTACTTCCCATTTTAAAACCTTTTATCCAATCGAGCTGATAAATATTTTTATCAGTCAAAATCCATTCCAGTGCTATAAGACCAAATGAGCATGTTAACCCATACGCAAGTATCAACAAGATCAAAGTAATTAAAGGACGTTTCATTATCTTTCATCCTTATTATTTACTTTGTCGTTAGTCATGCTATTGCTGATATTATTACCACGTATTGTTTGACCATTTGTGATATTACTGTTTACTTCAGCCCCACTAGCTTCTAAGAAAATAGAACCCAAAAATCCTCCAGATATACCAGGAAGCGGACCAAAATTAGCTTCCCCAGATATAAAATTGGAATACACAGGTTTTTCTGCATATTTAAATGCGTCTCGGCTTGCAGGCATCCCAAAATAATTTTTAATTGCATTGGCTTCTAACTTACGTGTAATTGCAGAGCCAAATCCGTAACCCAATGTTGTACCAAACGCGGCCCCAACGACTGCCGCCTCTGAGTTCTGACCTGCTACTTGACTACTGAAATAGGCACTACCCGCGTTTAACTGGACATTCGTATGCAATGATCGGCCAGTTCCCGTCCAACCAGTGAAACCCGCGAGGAATAAGCTCGTATAATCAAATTTATCTCCGGTATTACCGTTGTAAACCTGAACACCAGCATTCGCGCCCATACTCAGTCCAGTACCTACTACTTTCGCTCCTGCGGATGCATTTGAATTAAATAAAGAACGTCCTCCTGCCACCAAACC
This sequence comes from Xenorhabdus griffiniae, assembly GCF_037265215.1. Taxonomy (NCBI): domain Bacteria; kingdom Pseudomonadati; phylum Pseudomonadota; class Gammaproteobacteria; order Enterobacterales; family Morganellaceae; genus Xenorhabdus; species Xenorhabdus griffiniae. The sequence goes on from NZ_CP147737.1 coordinate 2,447,674, forward strand.
AACTACATTCTCGGGTTCAGCAATGAAAGCACCTGCCCTGTCCCAATTGTCCGTATGCTTGTTACCATATTCCGCATCCTGACTATTGACATAAAGCACCGCATTTTTAACTTCCTCATTATTCAGCGAACCATACAACCACTTAGGTCTTGATGCCGCCGAGATACCACCATCTATTTTGAGCTTGTCTTCACCCGCTGCACAGACGAGTGAGTTTTCTTCGCAAGTTTTCCGGTATCGCTCTGAGTTTTCCTTGTGTATCGCTGCATACTTATCAATGACCGGCTGACAATCGCTGCCAGCGGCTTTACAGGCCGTCATTTCTTTATCAAACGCACGGGCCTCATCAAAGCTTAAGAAGTTATTCTCAATCGCATTCTTCGCCGCCGACGCCCCGCTCACCCCACCTGCCGTGGAATCCGTTGCCAGTCCTGCCGCTATCCCTCCTGCCAGTGTAGACAAGTTACTGACTTTTTCCTTCTCATCTGGCGACAATTCACTCAGATTTTTGGCTGGGTAAAGCGCACCGGCTATCGCCGAAGCTGCCAGTTCACCACTGACCGCCCCCGTTGCACCCGCCATAGCAGAACCCCCTTTCATCTCAGCAATCACGCCGCCCAAAATCGCATGGGCCACCAGATTGGTCGCTTTTTCTTCTGCCGTCAATTGCTCATACGGCTTACCGCCGTAGGTCAACTCCTTGACCGCATTGGCCAGATAAGGCGCCGCGCCGCCAGCGATGGCGGCTTTAATATCCCCGCCGGCCAGTCCTTGCAGGGCAGTCACGACAGCCGTCACGGCCTGACGCTGACCGCCGCCAACTTCCGCACCCTGTGCTTTGAGTGCCGCGTCGTAAGCGATTTTATGCGCCCGGTCTGCAATGGATCCCGCTGTAATTTCCCCGTTCTCTTGCCTCAGCTGCGCTTCGGCTTGCTGTTTCAGGGCCTGCTGCGTTTGCGGGTCTTTCAGTTTTTCCGTGGCGGTTTTTGTCGCTTTAATCGCTTCGTGCGTACTGTAAATATCCAGTACCTGGGTGCCGATTTGGGCAATGGCCTGCGCCTGTGCCAACCGCCGCTGCTCTTTTTCCTTGTCAAAAATCGGACTCAGGCCATTGGCGGCGTTATCAGTATCGCGGCTCAGCTCTGAGACAGCCTGTTGCTGCTTATCGGCATCGCGAATAGTAATTGTGCCCTCACTGACCGCCGCATGTGTCGTTGACGATTTGCTGTCACTCTTGTTGGTGCCGGCCAGCCTATTCGAGGCCATATTAGACACCAGCTGGCTGCCCACCGCGCCGCCGGTACTGATACCGACACTTTGGTGTTCGCTCTTGTATTCCGCCTTGTTCTCAATATCACTGAAGCCCAGTGTACCCGTCTCCAGCCGGTTCTTATCCTTATCGGCAGCGCTGGCCATCACTGCGCCGTCAAGCTGGGTATGTTCGCCGACCTGGATATCAAAGCCGCCCTGGCCGGCAAAAATCCCTGTCTGCTCATTGACAGACTCGAACTGGCTGTGGATTTTGTCACGGCTGGCATTGACACTGGCCGAACCACTCATTGAGCCGTAAGTAAAGCTGGCGCCGGCGCTGGCGTTTTCCTGTTTGGCATCATAATTGTCTTTATCCTGCTCGCTCTGCAAATGCAGATTACGGCCGATATCGGCGGTGACTTTCTCGCCACTGACCTGCGCCCCTTTGAGCGTGGTGTCCTGACCGGATGTCAGGCTGACCTGATTGCCCGCATCAATCAGTGTTTCAGTATGGGTCACCCCGTCGCCGGTTTCATGGCCTTTGCCCTTGTTGACGCTGGCCGAGAATTTGATGCCGTAGCCGCCCTGACCGGCGGTCAATCCCACACCGACACTACCGCCTTTGCTGCTGTTTTCACCGCGCGTCGTCTGGGTATTTTCAGCGGACGTGAGCGAAATATCTCGTTTTGCTTCCAGAGCGACATCACGGCCCGCTTTCAGGCTGCTGCCTTTGACCCGAATATCGCCGCTGTCCTGCGTCGTGCTGTCCCCGGTGGCTTTGATACGAATATCCCGCCCGGCATTAAGCTGACTGCCCTGTGACTGTGTCTGCTCTGTGCGGGTTTCTGATTTCGCCGACTGGCTGCCATAGGAAAGCTGGATACCGATGGTATCGGTCGGTTTTTCCGCGTTGCCGCCCGCCTGATTAATCGCATCGGCTTTCGCGGCGTCGGCCTGACTGCGCTGCCACGCCTGATAGCCCTGTGCCCCGGACAGCACCGACTGCGTGCCTTTCAGCGCGTTCAGCCGCCCGTCCCCTTCGGTTCTGGCCTGCTGGGCCGTGCTGACTGCGGTATTGAGCGCACTGCCCACCGCACCGGACAACGCCAGGGTCAGGCCAGACTGTTTCGTCTCAAACGTCTCTGCCCGGCGGCGTTTGTCCTGCCCCGGGTCAATCTGCACGCTGTCGCCGGTCAGACTGATATCCTGCCCGGCCACCAAATCGGCCCCGCCGACCTGCACCCGGTTACCTGCCGTGATAGTCACATTGCCCTGACTGCTGCCCACCGTGCTGACACTCTGGCTTTGGGTGGTGCCCTCTTCATTAACCTGATGGCGGGTAGACTGACTGCCTATAGTGAAACCTATGCCCCCGCTGCTGAGCAGCCCGCTCTTCTTCTTCTCTTCCAGTAAATAATGGGACTCGGTTTCGGTGGCCGCAGTAATCGCCACGTTATTGCCTGCCTGCAGGGTCACGTCCTTATCCCCGGCAACCGCCGACCCGCTCACGCTCAGGTCGTTACCCGCTGTGAGACTGATACTGTCGCCGCTGAGCAGGGTGCCTTGCTCACGGGTCACGCGGTCTTCCTGTACTGTATGGCTGCGGCTTTTTGACAGCACGCCTTTTTTATTCGCACTGGATGCTGAGAATTGAGAGTCACTGTCGGTGGCACTGTCCAGCGTAATATCTTGTTTCGCTTGCAATGCCAGCGCGCCCTGCTCACTGTGCAGTGTGCTGCCGGTGACCGTGATATCCCCTTCACGCGCCATCACCGAAACGCCGTCCCGCCCGCTGAAGGTACTGCCCACACTGCGCTCGCTGACCGTCTCCATTTCCCGCTGACTTTTCGTGCTGCCCTCACGCTTGCGCTCACTGTCCTGATCCGCCACACGCTGACGCACGTCTTTGATGATAACCGCCTGGGCATTCAGACCGAGATGCCCTGACCGGCTGTCAACCTGTGCGCCTGCGGCCGTCAGGTTTTCGCCCGCCTGAACAGTCACGCCCTGGTCACCGCTCAGGGTACTGAGATGCAGCCGTGCTTCCTCACGCTGGTTACTCACCGACGAGGTTCGGCTATTGGCTTCCAGCTGCGTGCGGTGGGTGGTACTTTCTGCCAGAATGTTCACGTTGCCGCCGGCCTGCACCCGGGCCGTACCGCCGGCTTTGGCCTGACTCCCCTGCAACGTGATATCCTGTCCCGCACGCAGGCTGAGGTTACCCCCGGCATTCAGCGTACTGCCCCGCGCCTGTTGCCACTCGCCGCTGACGGTCGCCCTGCGTTTTCCGGCCTCTTCCATGCCATCACGGGTGCGGTTACCCATGGCCCCGGCGATGATTTCAACGTTGCCCGTTGTGGTCCTTCTGGCGGCCGCAATCTCCAGATTATTGCGGGCATTCAGACTGAGGTGACGGGTGGCCTCCAGCTTCGCGCCGCGCAGCTGGATATCCCCCCCGCTGAGGCTGAGCTCACGGGCACTCATGGATGCCTGGCGCAGGGCATCCTGCAGATGGGTGCTTAAGGTCAGGCTGTCCGCTTGTACGTCAATACTGTCTGCGCGGATATCCCCGCCCTGGTGCAGAAACTGCCCCGCGTCAATGTTCAGTGCCCGCTCGGCAAACAGGTTACCGGCGTTAGTGAGACTGTTTGCTGACAGTTGCAGGGTACCCCCGCCAATCAGGGCACCCTGGCCGGTCAGCCGCAGCGTAGTATTGGCCAGGTAGACCTTGGGGGTCCATACCGTCTGCGGGCCACTGGCAGTCTCAACCGTCTCGCTCACCAGCCAGACGATATCCTGCTGCAACGCCGCGATCTGGGCCGGCGTCAGTGCCACGCCCGGCACCAACTGAAAGTCGTTGGCCACCTTCGTCCCATTGTTCATCAGGGTCTGGTACTGCGCCATCGCATCTTCACCGCGCACGGAAGGCCGCCCCGTCAGCTTGAGTATCTGCTCACGCACCAGCCGTTGTTCATAGAAGCCATCACCCAGCCGTTTATGTACCTGCGCCGGATCATACCCTACCCGCTGCAACAGGTAATCGCTGCTGATAAACCGGGTCCGGCTGGTAAAGCGTTCATCCGTTACCACCAGATAAGGACTGCCTTCTGCCGGGTGCTGACGGAACAGGCCGTTATTGGGCACAAAGGGGGCGACCCGGTCAAGTTGTTGCTGACGGGTCAGCGCCAGTTCAGCCGGCGTCAGGGGACGCGCGATCGGCCTGAGAGGCTGATCGGCCGGGGTGAGTTCCCGCTTAAGCAGCGTGAGCAATTGCGCGTCCGAGATGAGGGGGTGATCGACCGGCGTGAGTACCCGTTTAAGCGGTGTGAGCCACTGATCATCCGGTGTGACAGGGTGGTCGGTCGACGTGGGTTCTCGCTTAAGCAGCGTGAGTAATTGATCACCCGGTATGGCAGGGTGGTCGGTCGCCATGAGTTCCCGCTTAAGCAAGGTGAGCCATTGATCGTCCGATAAGTGAGATTGGTCGATCGACGTCAGTGCCCGCTTGAGCGGCGTAAGCAGCTGGTTAACCAACACCAGTTGACTGCCCTTCTCTTGCCACCCCACCCCCGCCACCGTTACCGCCAGCGGGTTACGTTCCCATTCCGCCCGCTCGGCTTCCGCCGCCTGCTGAGCCGCCTCAACCACGCTGATTTGCGCCGGGTTGACCGTGGTATTTTCCAGCTGCGCACCGTTGATAGCGACATCGCCGTGCCCGGTCATGATCGCATCAATGGTCGCCAGTGCGACAGTTTCATCACTGTGGTGCTTCGGATACCAGTGCCGGGTATCCCGGTCGTAATGGTCGACCAGGAATTCCTGACGCCGTTCATTCACGGAATAACCCCGGTTGGTGACCTTGCCGTCGCCTTTCGTCAGCAGGTCGCCGTTGGCGCTGACGGTGCTGGCATCATTCAGCAGTTCGTCCGTAATCCGCAGCGTCATGGTGCCCCCCGCCAGAATATGGGCACCGATACCTTCAGACACCAGTTTGTCCCGCGTCACCGTGCCGGTGGCCGAGCGTTCACGGAAGTTGTTGTAATCATCCACAAACGGCACATGAGCAATGTCGAGATGTTTCTCCGGATCCCACTGCTCAAGCCGTCCCCGGTTGTGCTCGCGCCAGACCGTGTTGTGATAAGGGGTCGGCACCGTATTTTGACGATGACCGCGCGTCTCATAGAACGTCATGGCGTAACTGCCGTCGCGATCCGGGGTCAGTGCCAGATAATTCACCCACAATTCATAGGGTTGCCCTTTGTGATCCTTGACCCGCACCTGAGCCCGTTTACCGGCCGCATCAATGGCCAGCAGGGTGCCGTAACGGTTGTTTTCCACCGCGGCGTTATCGCGGAACGTCAAGCGCTGGGTCGTCGGCGCCATGGTATTTTTGTCGCGATTCACCCCCGACGCGTAAGAGCGCCAATAGTAGTTATAACGATGCCATTGGGTTTCGCCTTTTTCTGCCCCGCGCACGATCTCAAGCCCTTCGCGCAGGTTATTCAACCGGTTGGCTTCAATCGATACGTTCCCGTCGGCCTCAATCCGGCTCGCTTTGTTCTCAATCAGGTCATCACTGGCCAGGTGCAGGGTGTCGGCACTGTAAATCAGGCTGCCATCCCGATTGGTCAGGCGCTCACCGGCCTGCAGATCCAGGCGTTCTGTCGCGGCAATCACCGCGTTCTGCCCGTGGTTATCGATAATCCGGCTGCGCACGGTAATCGCATCCCCCATCACCGTGTCTGTGTTATCCAGCGTATCACTGGTGAGTGTCATGCTATCGGCCTCCAGGCGATTTTCGTTGCGCAGGCGGCCGGTCGTCAGCTGCAATGTTTTCCCGGCCAGCGTCCCCTGGTTGATGAAGTGGGTACTGTTGACGATCAGACGGCCGGGCAACAGCCAATCGGCCAGGTTGGTCAACGTCCCGCCTACCGAGAAGGTCAGCGTGCCGTTACTGCTAATCATATCCCCCGTGCGATGGGTGTAATCCTGCTGCACAGCCAGAGTCAATCCTTGCTGGCTGAGCAATGTCCCGCCGGTATTATCCAGAGCGCGTGTATTGACCGTCAGCTGTTCCCCGCTCTGGACGAGTCCCCCCTGATTGAACAACGCCAGCACGGACGGGAGGCCCGCATTGAGGTCGAGTGCGCCATTAGCGCGGATCTTCCCCTGCCGGTTGACCAGCTTGTCGAGGTTTGACAGTGTCAACGTGCCGGTACTTTGCAAACGTCCTGCCGTGTTGTCCAGCTCACGGGTTGTCACTGCGGTGTGCGTTGTCCCCAGCAACAAGCCGCCATCATGATTGTTCACCTGATCACTGTGCACAACCAACGCGTTCTGGCTGGTAATTTTCCCTTGCCCGTGGTTATTGAGTGTTTGACTGTCGATCCGCATCGATCCAGTGGCAATCAGCTGTCCGGCCTGATTGTTTATCGCTTCCCCCTTAAAGGTCAGAGTGCCGCCGCCATGGATTTTTCCCTGTTGGTTATTGAGCACATTGATGCGGTAAATGCCGTTACCCCGGCTGATAAACGTCCCATCCGGGTTATCAAGCTGATCGGCGGTGACGTCAAGCGTGCCCAGACTATTGAACAGTCCCTGCCGGTTGTTGACCTGCCCGGCCGAGATCCGCTGGTCACCATTGCTTCTCAGCGTTCCTCCGGTATTATCCAACCGTTCCTGAATGCGCAGCCCAAGCTGCCGCTGACTGCTTATCGAACCGGTGCCATTCAGCAACGACCGGGCATCAAGCTGCATCTCTCCGTTGCTTTGCAGTTTACCGTCACGGTTATCCAGCATCCCGTTTAAGTTCAGCCGCACCGATTTCTGGCTGTCAATAAGGCCGTCAGTGTTGTTCAGACTCTGCGCCGTGACAACGAGGTCACCGTCCGCCAGCAATTTCCCGCCTGCGTTCTGCACACGGCCGGCCGCCGATCCCTCGGTAGCACCCTGCACATCCAGCCGCCCCAGCGCGCTGATTTTACCCCCCTGGTTATTAATCTCCTGTACTGAGCGCAGCATCAGCGCACCTGCTGACGCCAGTGCGCCTTTCTGGTTGTCCAGCGTGCTGACGGCCATGATGGCATCCTGCAGGCTCGACACACTGCCCTTCTGATTATCAAACTGGTCAGCCGTGGCGGACCAGCTTCCCTGGGTGCCTATCCATCCCTGAGTATTCAGGATGTTTCCCGCACGCAGGGATTGCGCCAGCTTACTGAAGATGTAGCCCTGGCTGTTATCCAGTGCCCGGGTGAACTGCATATCCAGCGTGTCCAGCACCTGAATTTTTCCCTGTGCATTGAGGAAGCTCAGCGCATTCACCGTGCTGCGCCCGCCGCTGGTCAGTTCTCCCCCCTGGTTATCCCAACGGCCCGTCAACTCCAATTTCAGCCCCTGTTTGCCCTGAATCTCACCTTTCTCGCGGTTAGTCAGTTGTCCGCCCCGCAGTGACATCATGCCTTCGCTAAACACCGTCCCCGCGTCATTGTTCAATACGCTGTCCGGGCCGCCCTGCCAACGCAGAGATTGCTTTGCTGACAGTTTACCCGCCTGATTAATGATATCGCCTACACTATTGAGCGTCAGGTCACCGCCTGACAGCAGTTTGCCGCCGGTGTTATCCATGCTGTGGGTGGAGACGATCACTTGTTTGCCGCCTTGAGCGGTGCCGCCACGGTTATCCCAGTGCCCCTCTGTATGGATATCCAGTGTGTCACCGGCCTCGATAAATCCCTGCTGATTATCAATCGCCTGATGGATATCAAACCGCAGGTTCCCCAGGCTGACCAGATTACCTTGGGTATTCTTCAGGTGCTGTGCCGTCAGTTGCAGATAATTGCCCTGCATGTTTCCAGACTGGTTATCAATGCTGCCAGCCGCCTTCACGGTCAGTTGTTGATCAGAAAACAGCTTGCCCTGACCGTTTTGAATATCGCCCCCCGACGTTACGTTTAATGCAGACAGCCCCTGCAATGTACCGCTCTGGTTATCGATATTGCCCGTCGTATTCACGATTAACGCATGATCCGCCAACAAATTACCGCCGCTGTTATTGATATAGTGGGCGGAGACATCGACCTGCCTGCCACCTTGTGCGGTTCCGTGGCGGTTATCCCAGTTGCCTTGGGTACGAATATCCAGGGCGTCAGCCGCTTCGAAAAGCCCATGTTGGTTATCAATCGCCTGCCGGATATCAAGCTTCAGGCGTCCCTTGCTGATAACCTTACCCTTCGTATTATCCAGGCGTGATGCCGTCAGCTGCAGGTGTTCACCTTCGATGTTCCCGGATTGGTTATTGATGTTGTCGGCGGCGTTCAGGATCAGCGTATGGGCGGCCGACAGTTTGCCGTCACTGTTATCAATGCTACGGGCAGAGACGTCAACTTGTTTGCCGCCTTGTAGGGTGCCACCGTGGTTATTCCAGTGACCCTCCGTGTGGATATTCAGTGCATCATCAGCTTTAATGAGCCCGTGCTGATTATCAATCGCCTGCTGGATATCAAGCTGCAAATGCCCCTTGCTGACGATCTTACCTTCCGTATTCGTCAGCGCCTGTGCCGTCAGTTCCAGTGCTTCGCCCTGGATGTCGCCGGACTGGTTATCGATACTACCGACGGCCTTCAAGGTCAGTGCCTGACCGGATAACAATTTGCCCTGACCGTTTTGGATATCGCCCCCAGACGTCACGTTCAAGGCGGACAGCCCCTGCAACGTGCCGCGCTGGTTATCGATATTGCCTGTCGTGTTCACGGTCAGTGCTTGATCAGCCAACAATTTGCCGTCACTGTTATCGATATGGCGGGCGGAGACATCAATCTGTTTGCCGCCTTGTGCGGTGCCGTGGCGGTTATCCCAGTTGCCTTGGGTGCGAATATCCAGGACATCAGCCGCATCAAGAAGTCCGTGCTGATTATCAATCGACTGATGACTATCAAGCCGCAAACGGCCCTGGCTGACGATCTTACCCTGTGCATTATTCAAGTACTGCGCCGTCAATTGCAGCGTTTCGCCCTGGATATCCCCGGACTGGTTATCGATATTATCGGCGGCGTTCAGGGTCAGCTTTTGCCCGGCCGACAGTTTGCCGCCACTGTTATCAATGCTACGGGCGGAGACGTCAACCTGTTTGCCGCCTTGTAGGGTGCCGCCGTGGTTATTCCAGTGGTCATCCGTGTGGATATTCAGGACATCATCGGCTTTAATAAGCCCGTGCTGATTATCAATGCCCTGACTGATATCAAGCTGCAAATGCCCTTGGCTGACGATCTTACCTTTTGTATTTGTCAGTTTCTGTGCCGTCATCTCCAGCGCTTCGCCCTGGATATTGCCGGACTGGTTATCGACGCTGCCAGCCGCTTTCAGAGTCAGAGCCTGACCGGACAACAGCTTGCCTTCACCATTTTGGATATCACCCCCCGACGTCACGTTCAAGGCGGACAGCCCCTGCAACGTGCCACGCTGGTTATCGATATTGCCCGTCGTGTTCACGGTCAGTGCTTGCTCAGCCAGCAGTTTGCCGTCGCTGTTATCTATATGCTGGGCGGAGACATCAATCTGTTTGCCGCCTTGTGCGGTGCCGTGGCGGTTATCCCAGTTGCCCTGGGTACGAATATCCAAGGCGTCAGCCGCATCAAGAAGCCCGTGCTGATTATCAATTGATTGATGACTATCAAGCCGCAAACGGCTCTGGCTGACGATCTTACCCTGTGCATTGTGCAGGTGCTGCGCCGTCAATTGCAGCGTTTCACCTTGGATATCCCCGGACTGGTTATCGATATTATCGGCCGCGTTCAGGGTCAGCGCTTGGGCGGCCGACAGTTTACCGCCACTGTTATCAATGCTACGGGCGGAGACGTCAACCTGTTTGCCACCTTGTAGGGTGCCACCGTGGTTATTCCAGCGACCCTCCGTGTGGATATTCAGTGCATCATCAGCTTTAATAAGCCCGTGCTGATTATCAATCGCCTGCTGGATATCAAGCTGCAAATGCCCCTTGCTGACGATCTTACCTTCCGTATTCGTCAGCGCCTGTGCCGTCAGTTCCAGTGCTTCGCCCTGGATGTCGCCGGACTGGTTATCGATACTACCGACGGCCTTCAAGGTCAACGCCTGGCCGGAAAACAGCTTACCCCCGCCACTTTGGATATCGCCCCCCGACGTCACGTTCAAGGCGGACAGCCCCTGCAACGTGCCGCGCTGGTTATCGATATTGCCCGTCGTGTTCACGGTCAGTGCGTGATCAGCCAGCAGTTTGCCGTCGCTGTTATCGATGTGATAGGCGGAAACATCAACCTGTTTGCCGCCTTGTACGGTGCCGTTGCCGTTATCCCAGTTGCCTTGGGTGCGAATATCCAGGGCGTCAGCGGCATCAAGAAGCCCGTGCTGATTATCAATCGACTGATGACTATCAAGCCGCAAACGGCTCTGGCTGACGATTTTACCCTGCGCATTATTCAGGTGCTGCGCCGTCAATTGCAGCGTTTCACCCTGGATATCCCCGGACGGGTTATCGATATTATCGGCCACGTTCAGGGTCAGCGCTTGGGCGGCCGACAGTTTGCCGTCACTGTTATCAATGCTATGGGCGGAGACATCAACCTGTTTGCTGCCCTGAGCGGTGCCACCACGGTTATCCCAGTGCCCCTCCGTATGGATATTCAGTGCATCATCAGCTTTAATGAGCCCGTGCTGATTATCAATGTCCTGATTGATATTAAGCTGCAAATGCCTCTGGCTGACAATATTACCTTTTGTATTTGTCAGTTTCTGTGCCGTCAGCGCCAGCGCTTCGCCCTGGATATTGCCGGACTGGTTATCGACGCGGCCAGTCGCTGTCAGGGTCAGAGCCTGACCGGACAACAGCTTGCCTTCACCATTTTGGATATCACCCCCCGACGTCACGTTCAAGGCGGACAGCCCCTGCAACGTGCCACGCTGGTTATCGATATTGCCCGTCGTGTTCACGGTCAGTGCTTGATCAGCCAGCAGTTTGCCGTCGCTGTTATCGATGTGATGGGCGGAAACATCAATCTGTTTGCCGCCTTGTACGGTGCCGTTGCGGTTATCCCAGCTCCCCTGGGTACGAATATCCAGAGCGTCAGCGGCATCAAGAAGCCCGTGTTGATTGACCATCGACTGCCGGATGTCAAGCTTCAGACGCCCCTGGCTGACGACTTTACCTTCCGTATTAGTCAGGTTCTGTGCCGTCAGCAACAAGTGTTCACTCCGCATCTCTCCGGACAGGTTATCAATACTGCCAGAGACCTTCACCGTCAGCTGTTGATCAGACAACAACTGACCTTTGGTGTTATTAATATCCGCTTCCGAGTTCAGGTTTAATACCGACAGCCCCTGCAACGTACCGTGCTGGTTATTGATACTGCCCGTCGCGTTCACCGTCAGCTGTTGGCCAAACAGTTTGCCCTGTGAATTCTTAATATCCGCGCCCGATGTCACGTCCAATGTTAACGGACTCTCCAATATACCGCCTTGATTATCAATGTTGCGATCCGCCTTCACTGTCAGCCGTTGGCCGGACAGCAGCTTACCCTCGCTGTTATTGATATCGGCTCCCGATATGATGTCCAATGCCGATTGACTCTTTAACGTGCCGCGCTGGTTATTCAGGCTACCAGTATCAAGCCGCAGGTCACCATTGTTACCCAGCAGGCCATCGGTATTGTTCAGCAATCCGCTCACTCGCCAGTGTTGCACCGTCTTGTCAAGCGCCACCAGATGCCCCCGCTGGTTGTTCAAGGAGCCGACATTCAGGCTAAGTTGTGGCGCTTCAATGCGTCCACCGGTGTTATCCAGCGCCCCGACCAGCGTGAAACGGCTTTCCCCGGCTTCCACCTGAGACCAGATCGCTTTCTGGTTGAATAGATTGTTGGCATCTATCTCCCAACGCCCGACACGTACCTGTGCCTGTTGCGCGTCGATATTGCCTAGGGTTTTCACAGTAAGCTGTTGACTATCAATTTTGGCTTGTTGCAGGGCAACGCCATCGGCTTGTGCGGCAATATTGGCACGGCTGGCCGCCAGTTGGCTTTGACTGATATCCACCCGATGGCCGGTCATTCTGATATCACCCAGACTGAGCAAATGGCCGCTGGTTCTGACATTCCCCTGACTGTTCAGCGTCAAATTCGCCTTATGCTTCAACGTACTGTTGATATCACTGCCAGCCAGCAAATGCCCGCGGCTCTGAATGCCTTGAGCCGACGTCAACCGAATATCGCCCACTGCCGCTAGGGTGCCGGACTGCTGAATGTCACCATCACGGCTCTGTACCGCAAGCTGCCCGCCACTGTGCAGTTTGCCGTGATGTTCAATACCGTCCCGGGCGGTCAAGGTCACATCCCCCACCACTTGGGTGACCGGCTCTTCCTCTTCCCTCGATTGCCAGCTAAGTCGACCTTCACTGCTGACGGTCAACATTTTCCCCGCCTGCAAGTGCCCGCCCTGATTACGCACACCGACGCCCGCTTCAGTGCCTATCATACGGATATAACCGCTGTACATGCCGCCCATCTGCCCCATGTCTATCGCCAGTTCGGGCTTTTTGTCATCTGCGGCTAGTGGCGTCACTGTTTTGCTGTCAGCACTGATGCGATTACGCCCCGCCACCACGGCAAGTTCCGCTTTTGCCCAGACACCGGCATTCACCTTCACCGCCCGCGCCAGAATATCAACATAACCGGTATCATGGCGCGGGTCACCATTGAGTCCACCGCCCTCAATGCTCACTACGCCTCGTTCGACCTGATACCCAGCCAGACTACCGTCAGCGTTCAACTGCGGCTTGCCGGTGGTCAGAGTCATGCGCCCGGCATTAATGGTGCCACAGCCGTTGCACACAATCCCCGACGGGTTGGCCACAATCACCTGTGCCCGCCCGCCAGCCACTTCCAGAAATCCCCGCAGCTGGCTGGGCTTATCGCTGTTGACTTCATTAATAATAAACCGAGCCGGCGCGGCATTGGGATCAAGGCGGGGGTTACCCTGTATCATCCCGGCTAGTTGGGTAGAGGTCATCAGCGCCGAATTGTTAAGGATGGCACCTCGTTGGCCGACATCAAACTGCTGGTAGGGGTTATGTGATACGCCGGCCTGATTGGGCGCATTGATATTGACCTGCGGCAGACCATTCTGAGTAGTTATCACTTCCGGACGCTGGCCAGATGGTACCTGCCTGTCAGCGATAATACCGTCAGCCAACGCCTGCCCAGCAAACAGTGCCGCCCCCAACAGCCACACCGCGCGGCGCACCGTCACCCATAAGCGCGATGCACCGATACCACGACGCTGCCCAGGTGCGGTACTGCAACTGCGGGCCAGTTCTGATACCACCCGCAATTCACCGTGCGTGCGGCTGTAAATAAGGCAATAACACTGTTTGTTCATAAATCCATGTCCGTCCAGGTCAAATAAATAAACGCAACACTTGTTTGTGATTAAGGATGAGCGTTGTTATCAAATTTCCAGATTGAAGCTGAAACCGCCACTCACGCCTGGGGTATGAAAACCCGCGGGCTGGTAGAATGGCACACCGGCAAACAGGTCATAACTGAGTCGGCGCCACAGCGTGCCGCGCACACCCAGAGCACCGCCCGCCAGCTGATGCCCGACGAGATAGCGGGTGCCCGGTCCATCCACACGACCATAATCCACCGCCCAGTAAAGCTCGTGACCCCGCGACAGGACATTCCAGGCTAACTCATTACGCCAAAGCAGCCCTTTTTCACCGGACAGCATCTGCTCACCGTCAAACCCGCGCACGGTATAACGCCCAGCAATCGCCAGCCTGTCTTGGGGGGTCAGCGGGTTTGCACTCCACTGCCAACGCACTTTGGTGTGATAACGCCAAGGCTGTGTGCCCCATTTAAAAGGCACATTCAGACTGATATCACCCAGAGCCATCCCCGTGCGGGCACTGCCTCCGTGATAGGCTTCTTCCGGTGCCGGCAGCGCACCGAAGGCGCCGGTTCCGCGCCGCCAGTTGATACCGGCATCCAACGTAATGTTGCCGAAGTAACTGCGCTGGCTTAAGCCTAACTCCCAGCCCGCAGTCCGGCGGTGTTGTTGTGCTATTTCTATATTCCCCACGGCATTGGTGGAATGGCGGCGAAAGATCCGCAGATTGAGCGTGGTTTTATGCGACTGATTGCGAAATAACAGGCGGGACACCGTGAATTGCACATTCTCGCTTTTGCCACTGTAGGCCAGGATTTCGTGCGCGTTGGCGATATTCTGGTGATAGGTGTAGTCGTTGTAGTTGGCAGAAAACGCCCAGTAGCCGAGCGGAAAGACGTAATTCACAGTACGGGCGCGGTTACCAAAGGGACCGGGCTCAAACAAATCCCGGCCGATATTGGCATAGAACAGATCGTTCTGGGCAAAAGGGGCATCAATCGCCAGGGTCACCGAACCCAGGTAGCGGCCAGTACTTTTAGCACCACTGTCATCGAGTCCCAGACTGAGCCGGAACGGGCGCCCCTCTTTCCAGCTGATCCGAAGGTCACTGGTCGCTTCCTGCTGGCCTGGCTCGATTTTAATGTCGGCCTCCACACTGGGCACCCGTTTGAAATTCTCCAGTGCCTGCTCGATATCACGCAAATTAAGGATATCCCCGGATGCGGCCGGCATCGCATTCCACAGCCGCCCACGCCAGGACACCGGCTCATCAAAACGGATATTGGCAATGCGTCCAGGCTGGAGCGTCAGCGTCAGCACTCCTCCGGTCAGATCCTGCTCCTGCACCATCACGCGGGTGGTGACATAACCTTTGGCCAGAATGGCATTTTGCACCTTGTTATTGACCAGCAAAATCCCCTGTCCACCCAGGCAACGCCCTTTAGCATCCTCTGCCGCGTCCAGTGCCCACTGAAAACGATGGGCCGCGTCGCCCTCCAAACGTAACGTATTGATCGTAAAACAGGGATGTTCGTTAGCCGGATAATCAGGCTGGCGCACGCTGGGTCGCATGAGCCGGACATCGGCATCTGGCGTCTGTTGCTGTTGTAGCGCGTGTTGCCTTTCCTGCTGACGCAGTTGCTCCTGAGCATCCAGGGTCGCCGCACTTTGCATGGTGTTATCGGAAAAAGGCGCAGTAAGCCGCACAGCGGTTGCCAGACGTTGTTCTGCTATCTGTGATTGTTGTTTTTGCTGAATAAAGGGCGGATCATCGGCCTGTACGGGGGAGAATACAAATACAGTCCATCCGGCCAGCCCGGCTATTATGTAGCGGGAAGTTACCGTTGCCATAGTAAACCCATCGGATACGTAATTATTATTAAACAGTAATAAGGGAATTTTAAGATGAGGTATTATGGTCAGCAGAGGTTAATTATCAAGCTGGTAGCTGAGACATTCATCACAAAGGCGTTAATTCAGGCCATTTAACTCTAAAAATGCAACAATACGGCAATAAACCAACATAATCACAACACATTATGTGAAACATTAAGCAGATTAATTCGAGCTTTAAATTCACCCAAAACAAAAGCGAAATGAATATGATGAAAAAAGATGATGAATAGGGTGGATTACGCGTAAATCGGTAAGTGGCTTCAATATCCGCCGGTGTTTTGAGTAAGAGGAAAAAGATTCAAAAAAATCCCCCGACTTTTTCTCAGGGGATTTGTGTATGAAAGATAGATACGGGGATTAAGCAGAAAAGGCACCTATTTAACCAGTTAAACACCAATTAAGACCTTATACCACATTCGGCATTTCTACTGACTTTCTGCTGTAATATTTTCTTTCAGTAGCGTGTGATTCACGGCATATTTTGCCTGCCATGCTTTAGGGTTGATTAAATAATGTTGCCGGAAACGTTTAGAAAAATGACTTGGGCTGGAATAGCCTACTGCGGCAGAAACCTCAATGACACTCATTCCTTTCTTCAATAAATCTTCCGCTGTGGTCATACGGACGTTTTCCAGATATTGATGGAAAGTACGAAAAACAACCGCACGAAATCCCTCTTTTAATTTCCTTTCATTCAGACCTACTGCTCTTGATAACGATTTTATTGTCCAGGGATGATGATAATCGTTATTAATGATTTTTATCGCATTGTAAACAGCCCGGCGCTGCAACCCGCTAATCATATTATATTGGCAATCATAAATTTGCGCTGTCACGCAAGCGAGTATCTCTAATGCCTTTGCCTTTAAGTAGACTTTTCTGACACTACCAGTTAATTGACACTCTTCTATTTGATTCACTATCTGCATAAAAGGCGGATAGATAGGACAAGCCATCATCAAAGCATCACTATAACTCGCGTTTTTCTCAAAACCAGCCGTTAATTTGGTAAAAGATGGCAACTCCTGAGCTTCAATTTCGTTCAGAGAAAAACGGATATCGAGAATACGCCAGGTTCCGCAGCCAAAAAAATTCATACCTCGCGTCACCGTAGGCGAATAAAAAAAGACCATCGTTCCCGGATTAATATCTAAAACCTCGCCATTTTCAATTGCCATTTTTCCCTTCCCATTGAGAACAAAGGCTATTGACACTGTTGGTGGTCCTTCACAATATTCTGTAAAATCTTGACTTAACTCAAGATGGATACGGTTGATGTGAATTCCATCAGATAGTTCCTCTGTTAGCAATGAAGGCGTTGTGTTGTTTTCCTCTACTGGTGAATGCCTATTATTGCCATGGCCAGCAGCGAAAATCCCCAATGTTTCGCTATAGATTGTCTTCATGAAATCCCCTGTAAAATCAGCATCAGACACCAACCATTTCAAAAAAACGCTTTCCACAATAAAAACAGCATGTTGTGCGTGTTAAAGGCATTATTCTTTTATTTTATATATTTATATACCAATGTGAATATCACGCAATTTATCATTAATGAGAATCATTATCAATAGTACGTATCGCGCTATTTTTGTCCCTATCCCGTTAGCTCTTCCTTTCTATTCCAGTTAATTTCACTAAAGATTGTTTTCGGTTTACCACGCTTATTTGGTTTACCACATTTGATCTTTTTAAAACATGATTTGGAAAGGCATAAAGAGTATTTATGAGAAAAAAATATGCTAAAGCGTCTGTCTTATGTTGTCTGATCACACCTGTTGTGACTTGGGCGGAGCATTCACCCAAAGCCACAGAAGATGTTTTGATTGTGACGGCTAACAAACGAGCAGAAGCATTAAATAAAGTTAATGGCAGTATTTTAGTAAAAACTGGCGAGGAACTTGAGCAAGCAGGTATCACCCAAGTACAGGATCTTGAGCGTGCTTTCCCTGGCTTACAAATCCGCTCTCGCGGTAACCGAACCTACTCAGCAACCACCATTCGGGGTATCAGTTCACCCGATTACTATTCACCCTCCATTCGCATTTATGTTGATGGTGTTCCTCAAGATCACCAATTTCTGACACAAGAGTTAATTAATGTAGAACGTGTAGAATTATTACGTGGTCCTCAAGGCACTTTATATGGTGGCAATGCCCAAGCCGGTGTTATCAATATCATCACTCGCTCTCCAAAAGAAGGCCCTTGGCTTAACCTTTCTGGTCATTATTCTAAATTAAAACAAGGGGGTTCCTTTAGCGGATCAATGCCGCTTATTGAAGACATGCTTTATGGCAGCATGAGTCTACGCTGGGTAAAAGAGCCAGGACAAATTGATGCCCCAAATCGCGGTGATAAAAATATTGACTCCAGCAAGACCTGGCTTGGTAAAGGAAAGCTGACCTTTGCACCAGAAGAGTCTCCATTCAGCGCTGAACTTAGCTTTGCTCATGAAGATCTCAATTCACATGAAGAGCTTTATTTAACCGACGAACAGTTCCGTCGGAAAGAATATGATGGCCCTATCCCGGATTTAACACGGCGCGTCAACAGTTATGCACTCAAAGCGGACTATGATTTTGGTAACAACGTATTAACCAGTATCACCGCCTATCAGGATCGCGATATTTTCCGTGATTTTATCGGGGGTAAATGGAAAGAAAAACACCATGCCACCACCCAAGAACTACGCTTAAACTCCAACTACTCTAATGGGATTACCAGCGTTCTCGGCGGCTGGTTCTCAGATGAAACTAGCAGACATCATACTGGCGCCTATATGAATTACTATAGCGCTGCCTTGAACACGATAAAAACAAAATCACTGGCCCTGTTTGGTGAAGTCAAATTACCCATCGCTTCTCAATGGGATCTGA
The DNA here is from genome assembly GCF_037265215.1 of Xenorhabdus griffiniae. Classification (NCBI taxonomy): domain Bacteria; kingdom Pseudomonadati; phylum Pseudomonadota; class Gammaproteobacteria; order Enterobacterales; family Morganellaceae; genus Xenorhabdus; species Xenorhabdus griffiniae. The sequence continues at coordinate 2,466,108 of NZ_CP147737.1, forward strand.
CGCTTGGCGGGCGTTTGTCACATGAAAAATCTCAAATAGCCTATGCAGGCCGTTCTGGCATAATGGCGGTCGACGCTTTTGATAACCAGGTTTCCAGCAATGAGTTTATACCTAAGGCAGCACTGGGCTGGCAATTGACACCAGATACCCGTTTCTATCTCTCTGCCACCAAAGGGTACAAGCCGGGCGGGTTCAATAACATTGTTTCCTCTGCCAATGATAAAAAGCCTTACGATACCGAAACCTCAGACAATTATGAGTTTGGTTGGCATACCTCATTCTTTAATGACGCAATGACATTAAACAGCGCAGTTTATTACATTCGTTCCAAAGATAAACAGATCTACGTCGGGCCTATGGGTGGACAATTCATTCGTAACGCCGGAAAAGCAGAAAGTAAAGGTATCGAGCTGAGCAGCCAGATTAACCCAATGCAAGGGCTTAGACTTTCTCTGGGTGGTAGCGTAGGTAAGTCAAATTTCACTGAGACAACAAGTGGCGTAAATTATAAAGGCAAACGCCTGCCTTATGCACCAGATGTCATGCTTAATGCAAGTTTCGACTATCTGATTAATCAAACATTGTTACCAGGTAACCTCTATTTCAATGCTGGCACTCGCTACTATTCAAAAAGCTACTTTGATGAAGCAAATGCCCTTGAACAAGGGGGATATACTCTCTATGACGCATCACTTAGTTTAGAAATGGATCATGGCATCAATGTCAAACTTTATGGGGAAAATTTAGGTAACAAACAGTACCGCGTATCCAGTTTCCAGATGGGAAACAATACGTATAGCATGATAAATAAAGGCTTGAATGTTGGGCTGGATGTGAGCGTTGCACTATGATGCACAACACCCCACATCGCCGTCACATCTCGTTACTACTTTTGACTTTGGCTGGTGTTTACACCATCCAAAGTACCATTGGTATGTTAACGTTACAAAGCATGCCGGCATTTCTACGCAACCACGGCGTTACCCCAGATAAGATAGGGTTACTCTATCTATTAATGTTACCTTGGGCATTAAAATTCCTCTGGGCTCCCGTTGTAGAACGCTATCGCAAATCAGGTTCGGGGGATACTCACCCCCGCCGCATCATGCTCTGCGGCAATCTGTTAATTGCACTGCTTTTTGGTTTAATGTCCTTAGCGAACCCTGCCGAACATATGCCGCTTATCATAGCGACCCTGTTTTTGATTACGCTTTGTCTGACCGTGGTAGATACCACCACAGACGGCCATGCTATCGATCGATTACCACCACAGCATCGCCCCTGGAGCAATGTCATGCAGGTTGGGGGAAGTTATCTGGGCGCCATTATTGGCAGCGGTCTGTTTTTATATCTTATTTCACTCTATGGCTGGCACATTGGTGCAGGCATGTTGGTGATAGTGATGCTATTAATGTCACTGCCTATCTTGTTCATCCGAAAAACGCAGGGACAGGCAGAATCGAGCACGTCAAAAACATCGAGCACGCCCTCCTCGCCAAAACCTTCGCTAAAGAGTGCATTACGCCGTACTCCGGTTAAACAGGCACTGATTTTAATACTGCTATGTATGATGGGGACACGCCTGTCACTCGGTATGCTCTCCCCATTTTTAATCGATCGTGGCGTAGACTTAACCCAATTAGGCATCATTGCTGCCAGTGGTGGGGCATTAGCTGGCTTATCTGGTGTCCTGCTTGGCGGCATCGTGGTTCGTAAACTAGGTGCCATCCAGACATTATTGGCGGTCATGTTGCTTGAGTGTCTGGTGTTAGTGGGTATTTTCTGGCTTTCTCAGCAACCAGAAACACCCCTGTCCCTGCTTTCGGCAGCATACGTTTTTATCACGCTAATCACCGCGACCAAATTTGTTGCCTTGTATACCCAAATGATGTCTCTGGCGGCAGGCATACAATCTGGTGTGGATTTTGCGCTGATGCAATCCGCAGATATGAGCATTGCCATCATCTGTTCAATGCTGGGTGGATTGATTGTAACCAAAGCAAGCTATGCCTCTCTTTTCGCGCTTGCCTCCCTCTTCACCCTGGCTGGCTTGTTCTGGACATTACGTAAGCGCCACGATTTCCAAAAGGAAAACACCTATGCCCAGCAATGATCCTTCTGTTCAAAATTCTCCTGAGCAACGTGCCGCTGACGCCGGTGTCCTTAAGACATTGTGGGATATGATGCGCCCATACCGCACGCTGAGTTACGTTGCTATCGCACTTGCCATTGTTTCTGCTGGCCTGCAAATACTGCCGGCCGCAGTTGCTGGCCTTATTACCCAATCACTCTATGACGGGCAATATGACACCTTGCTGAATTACGGCGTCATGTTATTAAGCTTCACCTTTGCCGCGATGCTGACTTTCAGTGGTTCAACGTTTGTTGCTCATTTGATCGCTGCCGATGTTCAGGCTGATGTTCGTCGTAATATCAGCAATAAGTTGAAGTCTGTTCCCCTGGGCTTCTTTATGCAGACTGACAGCACCGAAATCAAGAAGATGATGTTAGATGACGTCGAACAACTTGAAGATGGTATCGCCCACATTATTCCAGAGATGTCAGCAACCGTGTTCGGTCCATTAATAGCATTGGGTGTGATGTTAGCCATTGACTGGCGATTAGCATTAGCGGCTTTTGTTCCAACTTTGGGTGCTTGTTTATTATTCATCTATATTCAGATGAAAGTTCAAACCACTACTCAACGATTTTACGCCGCCCAAAATCGTATTGCCTCGACAATGGGTGAAGTTATCAACGCAATTCCTGTAGTGAAAACCTATTCAGGCGGCAATATTGCCCTACAGCGAGCGGAAGAAGCCTTTACCGCCCTGACACGTATTATCGATGTTTGGGTTGAGAAAGTGCAGGTCAAATCCAGCCGATTTTTTGTGCTATCCAGCGCTAATCTGCTGTTTGTCCTTCCTTTGGCGGTCTGGCTATTTAACCGACAAGCAATCACTTTATTTGAATTCACCTTCTTTATTCTGGCTGCCATGGCATTCGGCAATATTGCTTCATCTATGTTTTCGGTGATGACACGTTTGCAGCAGCAAGAGGCCTTAGTTACACGATATCGTTGGCTCATGAATCAACCTGAATTAGCGCCATGTACCCAAAATCAGGTCCCTGCCGATCATACTGTGACTTTGCATAATGTCAGCTTTTCCTATCAAGATAAGCAGGACAATGTCTTAAATAACGTTTCGTTTTCCGTCCCTGCCGGCAGTTCACTCGCTCTGGTTGGTGCCAGCGGCTCTGGTAAATCCACGATAGCCAGCCTGGTTGCCCGTCTTTGGGATCCTCAACAGGGCAAAATTACTGTTGGTGGTGTTGATATCCGCAACATGGATGAAACCACACTGCGTAATAACATCTCTTTTGTGTTCCAGCGGGTATTTCTGTTCAACGATACGATAGCCAATAATATCCGCCTGGCTCGTCCTGATGCTTCACAAGCAGAAGTTGAAGCAGCGGCCATCGCAGCACAAGCACATCCATTTATCCAACAGTTACCACAAGGTTACAACACCGTAATCAACAACGGTATTAGCTTGTCTGTAGGAGAAAAACAGCGTATCGCCGTTGCCGCCGCTATCCTGAAAAACGCGCCCATTCTTGTATTAGATGAAGCTACCGCTTATGCCGATCCAGAATGTGAAAAAGAGATGCAACAAGCACTCAATGCGTTATGCCGCAATAAGACGGTGATTGTTATCGCCCATCGCCTGCCAACTATCCGTCACCTTGATCAAATACTGGTCCTGGATAAAGGACAAATCATTGAGCAAGGCACCCATGATGAACTACTCGCACAGCAAGGCGCGTATGCCAAACAGTGGGTAGCCTGGCGGGGAGAAAATACCGGAACAGGAGTAAATTAATCATGGGATTATTTAATCGTCTCCAACAACATCTGTCCGCAAAACTACAACGGGTTTGGTTGGGTGGATTGTTATATAAGCAGCTTGATACCATTGCAATTATGGCGCAACTGGCTATCGCTGCCTGGGCCATCGCTCATCTGGAGGGAACTCATCCGAAAGAAAGTGACAACGCTATGCTGCCACTTATCACACTGACATTATTGGTTATTTTACTGTTGCTGCGATTCACTTTTATGTCTCGCGCATTACGTAAACTCACCATTGCCGCTTATGGGTTGGGGATAGAAATCCGCCGCTCTTTGCTACAGCGGCTTGTCGGTATGTCCATCGCGACAATTCGCGGACTAAGTGCCGGAAAAATAGCCCTGACATTATCCGAAGATGTGCAATGGCAGGAAAATCAATCAGCCTATACCACCCCACAAATTACCTGCCAGATTATGATGCTGACGCTTATCTATCTGGCTTTATTCTGGTTCGACTGGATTGTTGCTGGCTGTGCCCTATTAGTCTTGATGGTTGGATTACTGATCCTGGGTGGGATCCGGCAAAAACTCAATGAAATACTGCGCCGTCGGGCAGCGATGATGGCTGATGTATCCGAAGCAATCGTAGAATATGCCCAGGGCATGGCGTTTATTCGCGCGGCGGCTGCGACCACAACGGTAGAACAACGTTTTGACCAAGAAATTGAACAACTACGTGCCGCATTCCGCCGTGGAATATTCAAAAGCATACCGTTGCTGAGTCTGTTCTACATCATTATTGATACCAGCGTGGTTGTTGGCATTCTGGCCGGAGCCTTACGTTTTCATGAAGCACTCACTCTCCCTGAGATGCTGATCACTATTCTGTTGTTGTTCGCCACTATTACCCCTTTACGCGGGATCATTCCCCTGCTCAACGTAACCGCATTGACACAAGTCGGTGAAACACATATTGCAGAGATAGAAGCGATTGCAACACAAACTTCCGGGCCATTAGCTGCACCCAACAAATATGATGTTGAAGTTAACAATATCTCATTTAGCTACCCAGGGACTCACCAGCCCGCTATCCAGGACGTATCATTTTATGCCCCACAAGGCAGTATGACCGCTATTGTGGGGCCAAGTGGCAGTGGTAAATCCACGCTGGCCTACTTATTACTCGCTTTCTATCAACTGGATAAAGGTGAAATCCGTTTAGGTGGGAACCCTATTCATCATTACCAGACTCAAGCACTGTATGACACCGTCACAATGATGTTCCAGGAAACCGCCCTATTCCAGGACACGGTTGCCAACAATCTTCGTCTGGGAGATCCGAATGCGACACAGTCAGAGCTGGAACAGGCGGCCCGCCTCGCCAATATTCACGATACGATTATGGCATTACCGCAAGGGTACGATACACCTTTAGGTGTGGATGGCGGTACGTTATCGGGCGGCGAACGCCAACGGCTTGCCATTGCTCGAGCGATCCTAAAACAGTCCCCGGTTCTATTCCTGGACGAAGCAACGGCGTCGCTGGATCCCGAAAATGAGCAGTTAATACAAGAAGCATTTGATTCTCTCACTCAGGATAAAACCGTTTTTGTCATCGCTCATCGGTTAAGCACGATAACCCGTGCTGATCAAATATTGGTAATGGATCATGGAACCCTCTGTGATAGCGGTACACATGATGAATTATTGGAGCGTTGCCCGCTTTACCAATCCCTTTGGAAAAATCACCTTGGCTCAGAAGAGCATTGGCACTTACATCCCAGTATTCACTTAAACAAGGTGTAACCCACCCATTTGATTTTCTAGGTACTGTCATTTTATAGGATTTATTTATGCACACGGACCTTCACTCTCCTGATTCACTGCGCCAGCTTATCGCTGGCCTGTTTAATCAAAAAAATATTTTGGTGGGCGATCATGACGATTTAATTCGCAATGGACTGGATTCAATGCAAATCATGGCATTGCTAAACCAGTTTAGACGCCAGGGCCATCGTGTCACTCTGCGCGAACTTTACCAAAAGCCAACGCTGTATGCCTGGAGTCAGCTTCTGCAACGCTATGCCCCTGTCACTCATACAGTTTCCCAAGAGACAACGCCACAGCCACGGATTGTTGATGCTAACCCATTCCCATTGACGGCGGTACAACATGCTTATTTTGTTGGGCGTTCACCGGAGCAAACGTTGGGAGGTGTGGGTTGTCATTTGTATCATGAGTTTGATGGTATCGGGCTGGAGCCTGAACAACTGGAAGCGGCTATTCACCTACTGATCCAGCGCCATCCGATGTTACGAGTGCGTTTTTTGCCGGATGGTCGCCAGCAAGGTATGCCCCGCGCTTACTGGAAAAAATTAACGGTTCACGATCTCCGCCATCAGTCCATTGATGAACAGCAACAAGCGCTGGATAACATACGTAACCAATTAAGCCATCGTGTATTACGGGTTGAAGAAGGGGAAACGTTTGATATTCAGCTTAGCCTGTTTGGCGATAAACAACATCGGCTACATACTAATATCGATCTGCTGATCATGGATGCCGCCAGTTTTAGCCTGTTCTTTACCGAACTGGCGGCATTAATTGCCAAACGCAGCCTGCCTGCTATTTCTTCTGACTATGATTTTTGTAGTTACCTGACACAATATCAGGCTCAATTTAAGCAAGCCCGACAGGAAGCAGAGGAATTCTGGCGTAACCGATTAGACACCTTGCCACCTGCCCCTCAACTTCCTCTGGCCAGAGATCCTTCTCTGATAAAAAATGTTCGGATCCAGCGCAGGTGTTTTCGTTTATCGCCTGAACATTGGGAACGTTTTAAACAACTCGCGCAACAAAATGGCGTGACGCCAACGATGGCATTGGCGACGGCATTTGCCGCTTTATTGTGCCGTTGGAGCAATGCAACACGCTTGTTGTTCAACCTGACGCTATTTGACAGAGCTCCGCTGCATAACGCGGTTGACAACATTCTGGCCGATTTTACCAATATTTTGCTGTTGGACATCCCCGGCGATAATTTACCGTTCAGCCAACTGGCTCAGGATGCACAAGCAACATTTACCGAGGCTTACGAACATCGTCACTGGTCTGGTGTCGAAGTTCTGCGTGAACTCAAGAAGCGAGGTAACCACCCACATGGTGCACCGGTTGTGTTCACCAGCAATTTAGGCTGGCCTTTATATGGTGAAAATACCGGTGATGTCCTGGGAAAACCAAGCTGGGGAATATCACAAACCCCCCAGGTATGGCTGGATTTTGTTGCCTTTGAACATGAAAACGTCCTGAACATCCAGTGGGATAGCAACGATGAGCTTTTCCCTGACGGCCTGATGGATACGCTATTCACAACCTATCAAGGGCTGATTGAAAACCTGACGGAAAACGCAACACAATGGCACGAAAAATTACCGGATCTGATGCCTGAGTCGCAATACCGTCTGCGACACCAAATTAATAACACGGTTGAACCGTTACCCAATGCTTTGTTGCATGAAGCGGTGTTTACACAAGCAGAACGCACACCAAATGCTGTGGCTTTAATAGCCCATCATGAACAAATAAGTTATGGCGACCTCAGTCTGGCCGCCCGCCGATTAGCCGCCGTACTGCAAAAAGCGTCGGTTATATCGGGAGATCGCGTTGCCATTAGCATGGAAAAAGGCATTGGACAAATTGTCGCTGTGCTCGCTGTACTTTATGCCGGCGGTGTTTATGTTCCGGTTCCCGTGGATCAACCACTAAGCCGACGTCGCGCTATCTGTGAAAGTGCCGGAATCAATGTCGTTATTATTGATCCTAAACAGCAGAATAATACCTGGTCACAGGATATACATTGCATTTCCTGGCACCAAAATGAGCCATTACTGCCCTTAACTCACATGGCTAAGCGCGCGGTGACTGATCCGGCTTATATCATTTATACCTCTGGTTCAACTGGTATGCCAAAAGGTGTGGTGATTAGCCATCAAAGCGCACTGAATACCTGTCTGGATATCAATCGCCGTCATCAGGTACAAAGCCATGACCGTTTACTGGCACTCTCTGCCCTGCATTTCGACCTCTCTGTGTATGACATTTTTGGCATTCTCAGTGCAGGAGGCGCACTGGTCTTAATTGATGAAGCACAACGCCGCGATCCATCAACCTGGGAAATGCTGATCGAGCGTCATCACGTTACGTTGTGGAACAGTGTACCAGCACTGTTTGATATGTTGCTGACCTATTGTGAAGGGATGGAGGTTGATGCCCCGAAAACACTTCGTACTGTGATGTTGTCCGGGGATTGGATCGGTTTGTCACTGCCTGAGCGTTACCGTGCGTTCAATCCTGATGGTGTATTAAGTGCAATGGGCGGCGCAACGGAAGCGGCTATCTGGTCAAATGAATATATCGTGAAGGAAATTGACCCGCAGTGGCGTTCTATCCCTTATGGGTATCCTCTCACTAACCAGCGTTACCGCGTAGTTGGTGAAGATGGCCGTGATTGCCCTGACTGGGTTGTCGGTGAACTGTGGATTGGGGGTGCTGGTGTAGCGCTGGGCTATTTTAATGATGAAGAACGCACGGCTACCCAATTTGTCATTGATCAGGGAGAACGCTGGTATCGTACTGGCGATCTGGGTTGTTATCACCCCGAAGGCTGGCTTGAATTTATGGGACGCCGTGATAGCCAGGTGAAAATTGGGGGTTACCGGATTGAACTGGGAGAAATTGATGCCGCCCTCAGTCAAGTAACCGGTATCAGTAAAGGTGTTGCCTTAGCCCGTGGTGAAAAAGAAAAGTCTCTGGTGGCATTCCTGGAATTGGAAGGTGATACTTTATGCCAACGCATAAATCGTGCCCCACAATTACCAACACACTATCGTGATCTGTTCCCTGCAATGCGGGCAATAACCGATGATAATCATCATGACGAAGTTGCGCCATTCCTGCTTGAACACCTATCGCGTTACGGCATTACATTGACTTCACCGCAATCGCTCACTGATTGTCTGACGCACTATCAACCTCAGCCGGAATACCATCACTGGTTTGCCCGTATGCTGACGTACCTTTGCCGATGCAATTTATTGACTGAACCTGCACATCATATCTATCAAGCTGGATTACCAGCCACCTCATTCAGTCATGAAGCAAAATGCATTCCTGCACGCTGGCATTCTACGCTGCGTAATATTCTTACCGGACAGCAGGCAGCCGTCACATTACTTGATGATCCGCAATTTGCACCGGAGCAACTGCTCTTTGCCCAACCAGAAACCCAGCAATGGCTGGCAGGGTTGAAACACGTCATCATTGGCCTGTCCCAGCGGTTACAACGCCCCGTTACTTTGATGGAGTTCGATGCCCGCAGCGGCCTCTGTGCTCAGTGGCTGGCAGAACATATCACTGACCAACATCTGTCTTATATCGGCTTTGAACGTTCTCAGGCCCTGATTAACCAGATGCAGACAAGATTAAGTGGCTATACTCACGCATCAGCACAATATTGGTCTGAGAAAAACCGGCCAGAATCGCAACAACATCAGGCAGATATCATCCTGCTAAACAATGTATTACACCGTGAGGAAGACCCAACACGTTGCATCAAAGCGTTGCTTCCACTGGCACAGCCGGGAGCGTTGGTATTGGCAATGGAGTTGCAACAAGCCTCCCCTATTTCCCTGATTACCGCTGAGTTACTTTCACCCCAAGGTATTCGGTTACGTTCTGCGGCAGAGTGGTTATCTCTTCTTCCATTACATGCGGAAACACCGATTACTATCGGCAATTTGAGTGTGTTGTTGATGCAAACAAGTGACAACGTCACCATACCTGATCGGGAAAAAATTAAATCCGCTTTGGCACAACATTTGCCAGGGTATATGATCCCACAGAGCTTGCATGTTATCCCGCACCTGCCCCTGACTCCTAACGGCAAAATCGACCGCAAGGCGCTGGCACAATCTCTTCAGTTCGCCACAAAAACAGCTACAGCGACGCCTCAGCCTGAAATAACCTCACTAAATGCGGTGGAGCAAACCGTTGCCGATAGTTGGCAACGCCTGCTAAATACAGAGCAATTGGGCCGTAACAGCGACTTTTTCCAACTTGGCGGTGACAGCCTTTTAGCTACCCGTTTGATTGGTGACCTGGCACAACAAGGCTTCAAAGGCGAACTCAGTCACCTGTTCCGTCACCCGCAATTGGCGGCGTTTGCCTCAACACTGACTTATTTATCTGAAACTACATCAGAAGCCTATGCAATACCCGAAGAGCAAGATGAATGTCAGCCTTTCCCATTGACCGAAGTTCAGCAAGCTTATCTGGTCGGGCGCTATCCTGGTTTTGCTCTAAGCGGCATTGGTGCACATTTCTTTATCGAATACCGGATAGAACAATTAGATGTTCAGCGCCTGAATCGTGTGTTAAATCGCCTGATCCAACGTCATCCGATGCTCAGGACAGTTGTGATTAATGGACAACAACAGATATTGCAAAATGTCCCGCTTTTCTCCGTTAAACAACACCGATTTGCTGATATGGCTGAAGCAGACACCTTACGCGACCACCTGTCACATCAAGTATTAGATGTCAGTCGCTGGCCGGTGTTCGATTTCCAACTTGCACAAGACAACAGTCCAGTCTCCCGACTATTTGTTAGTCTGGATAACCTGTTATTAGACGGGTTAAGTATGCAGATATTGCTGGCTGAATTAGAGCAGCTATATCTCAACGAACAGCACACATTACCGCCACTGAAAGTGACATTCCGTGAATGTGTATTACGCCAGCAACAAATGCCGGTACACCAGCGTTCACTGCAATACTGGCAAGAGCGAGTGAAAACATTGCCATTGGCTCCGCAATTACCATTGCGTATTGCACCAGAAAATGTCCAATCCCCGCATTTTGTGCGCTATAGCGATCGGTTATCTGCACAGGAATGGGAGCAGTTAAAACAACAGGCGGCCACCCACCAAATAACACCTTCTGCGCTCCTGCTTGCCGCTTATGCCACCGTTCTGTCCGCATTCAGTACCAGACCGGAGCTAACCCTTAATCTGACGCTGTTTGATCGCCCACACTGGCATGAGGATATCAAACATATTCTGGGTGATTTCACCTCATTGTCACTACTGGCCTGGCATCCAGAGAAAAACTGGTTATCAAGTGCGCGTCGGCTGCAACAACAGCTATGGCAAGATCTGGATCACCGCCATATTTCAGCAATCAGAGTGATGCGCGAACTGGCACAGCGCCGTGGTCCCAACGCTGCCGTTATGCCAGTCGTTTTCACCAGTGCGTTGGGAACCCATGAAGGGCAGTTCCTGTCACGTTCATCATGGATGAAACCGGTTTGGGGGATCTCGCAAACGCCACAAATCTGGCTGGATCACCAGGTTTACGAATCTGACAGTGAACTTTGCCTGAACTGGGACGCAGTCGAAGAATTATTTGAGCCACACCAGTTACAAAGCATGTTCAACAGCTATATGGCGCTATTGCGCACGCTCGTTACACAACCGGAAAGTTGGCATTCAGCTTTAGAGCAATTGCTGCCACGCCAGCAAGACACGGTCGTTACAGATAATCCTGTTGTAGCGATGGCACCATCACGCTTAGAAGGCGCCGAGCCACAAATATGCAGTGAAATTCAACGCCTGTTTTTATCTGTAACCCAGTGTCCGATAAATGCACAACAGAACTTTTTTGAGGCAGGAGCCAGCTCGTTACAGCTCATTCAACTGCATAACAAATTACAACATGCGGGCTTCCAGCATCTTGCTGTTACTGATTTATTTGCTTATCCGACACCAGAGACGCTCAGTTTGCGTTGCCGTAAAGAGACACCCGACGGAAACCACCCGTCGATTACCCTTCGTCAACGTCAACAACAAAAGCGTCTGCAACAACGGGAAAAACGTCATAAAGGAGCTGTACAATGACTAACTTAACGCCTCACTACGATAATTGCGATCCCATCGCAGTGATTGGCCTTGCCTGTCGTTTTCCGCAGGCACCAGATAGCGATACTTTTTGGCATAACCTGCAACAGGGGATTGAGTGTACAACGACACTTTCCCGTCAAACATTATTGGATGCAGGTATTCCTCCTGAAGTCATTGATAGTGAAAACTTTGTCAATCAGGCGGCAATACTGGAAAACGCGGAACAATTTGATGCCACACTGTTTGGCTATTCGCGTCAGGAAGCAGAAATGCTCGATCCTCAACAGCGTCTATTCCTACAAACAGCCTGGCACGCGCTTGAACATGCCGGTTATGCGCCACGAAATATCGCCCTGAAAACCGGTGTCTTTGGTAGCAGCCGGATCAGTACCTGGCCTTCGTGGTCACAGTTTGCGATGACCGATGTTGGCAAAGTGAAAGGGTTACAGGCATTAATGAGTAACGATAAAGATTATCTTGCGACTCGTACTGCCTATAAATTAAATCTGAAAGGGCCTGCCCTCACCGTACAAACAGCCTGCTCAAGTTCACTGGTTGCCGTACATATGGCTTGCGAGAACCTGCGTTCCGGTGAGTGTGACATGGCTCTGGCCGGTGGTGTGGCGGTTTCTTTCCCACAAGAAAGTGGTTACTTGTATCAACCCGGGATGATCTTCTCACCTGACGGGCATTGTCGTCCTTTTGATAGCCAGGCAAATGGCACCTACGGTGGCAATGGTGTTGGTGTTGTTGCATTGAAACGTCTGAGTGATGCCTTACGCGACGGCGATCCCATCATGGCCGTATTGCGTGGCAGTGCCATTAATAACGATGGCAACGAAAAAGTGGGCTTTACTGCACCTTCAGTGAATGGCCAACGCCGTGTGATTAGCGAAGCATTACAACTGGCTGATGTCAGCATTGATGACATTGGCATGATTGAAGCGCATGGCACAGGAACACCCCTTGGTGATCCCATAGAAGTTGATGCATTACGCACTGTATTCTCTGACCGCAGTGGAGCAGTTCCGCCTTGTTACCTTGGCTCCGTGAAAAGCAACATCGGCCATCTCGATACTGCCGCAGGCATTGCCAGTTTGATCAAAGCGGTTCTGTCCGTCTGGCATGGTTACATTCCTCCAACAATCAATGTACAGCAACCCAATCCGGCATTACGGTTGCAAGAAAGCCCATTCAGGCTGGCAACACAAGGACAACGTTGGACGCAAGAATTACGAACTGCCGGCGTTTCTTCATTCGGTATTGGCGGCACCAACTGTCATATTGTGGTGCAATCATTGCCAACAGAATTACACCGCCGTGATGTCAATCATTCACCAACAGCGCCGTTACTGCTCTCCGCGGCTTCTGAATCCTCATTGCGTCAATTGGCACAACGCTACGCGACTGCGCTCAATAATACCCCTGAACGTTATGCCGATCTGGCCTGGACTGCCTTACAAGGGCGCGATATTTCACTGCCCTGGCGTTTAGCGCTGACAATATCACCACACGATATAGGGAAAAATGCGGCCAGTTTATCCGCTTTTGCGGGCAATATACCAACACCGAACATTTTTAGCGGACAAGCTAAGAATGAAAACAAGCAATTGTGGCAATTCAGCGGTCAGGGATGCCAATGGTCTGGTATGGGAAAAGCCATGTATGCCAGCTCTCCGGTTTTCTCCGCCATGTTAGATCGTTGCTGTGCAGCCTGTGCTTGCGAGTTAGCGCTGCCATTAAAAGCCGTTATGTTCGGCGAGCATGATGCTGCATTAGCGACTACCGAATATGCACAACCGGCCATTGTGGCACATCAAATTGCATTGGCAGCCCATTGGCGTGCACTTGGGCTCAAACCGGATTATGTCCTCGGGCATTCCGTTGGTGAATTCGCAGCTGCCGTTGTTGCCGGAATTTTTACGCCTGAACAAATCATGCCGCTGGTCGCCGCTCGCGGCAAACTGATGCAAAACTGCTCCCAGGGAGGAGCAATGCTGGCAGTCTTTGCCAACGAAGAAGATATTTGTCCTGTTACTGATTCATTATCTTTGGATCTGGCGGTTTGCAATGGCCCACAACACTGGGTTTGGGCCGGCACTGAGACAGAAATTGAGCTTCTGGCACAACGTCTGGCACAGCAGCAGATCCGCTGCCAACGGCTTAAGGTTGCCTGTGCCGCACATTCAGCCATGCTTGATCCTGTTCTGGCAGACTTTTCCCTGTATTGCAGTCGGTTACAACCTGCATCGGGAGAAATTCCGCTCATTTCTACCTTGACAGCCAATCTGGCAAGTGATGAGCAATTAGGTTCACCAGATTACTGGTGTAACCATATGCGCCACACGGTACGTTATCACCAGGCCATCGAGTTTGCCCGCCAGCAAGGTGTGGCACTGTTCATGGAGTTTGGGGCTGATGCACAGCTAACAGGGATCGGACGACGTGGCAGTCTGCCGCTGGAAACCTGGATTGCGAGTACACATCGTCAACGCTCCCCAGAGGCAGCTCAACAAACGGCACTTATGCAACTTTACTGTGCCGGTGCACATCTTGACTGGCCGCATCTTTTCCCCTTTGCCGGAGTAAAATGCCATGCGCCACTCTATCCATTTGATGAGCAGCATTACAGCTTCTCTGCAACCGAATTACCTGCCAATAGAACCGGACAACCTTTAGCCAATAGCCTTATTGAGCTTGATGTCAATTCCCTGCTTGATCCTGCCATTGAGCAAAACCCTGATGCAGCGATATTGCGGGCATTGTATACCGATGCATTGATATATCAGTGCCATGGGCGTGACGCTGAACAAGGTTTCAGTGCCATCGACACCATTCGGGCTGGTCGGCTACAACCCTGCTGGCGTCCGTTGCTGGAGCAGCTATTAACCCACTGTGTACAGCAAGGCTATTACCAGGAAATTTCCGTTCCAGCGGTAAGTAAAATATATCGTCCTTACCGTGCCTTGCCTTATGCCAGACGCCGGTTATTGGAGGCGCGTTTATTCGCGGCTTTCCCGGCACTAATTTATGCTGGTGAGCGCCTGTTCGCTCTATTAAGTGATCGTGCTGATCTGCCTCGTCAATCAGTGGCATCCCAAACGATGGCAAAAGCCTGGCTTCCTGCCCCCCAACCATGCCCTGATACTCACTATGTCTTGCATTGGCGCCCAATAAACACCGCGGATAGACAGAAATTTTCAACGCCCTATACGCTTCGCTCTTCAACAGCAAATAGCGAGACGATAAGTCATTGGCGTCAGGCCGGTATTCATTTACAACCTGAAAGTGGCAATACGTTATTGCTGCTCACAGGCAATGATGTTGCAGAATTATGTGATCAGGTTATTCATGAACTAAAACGCGACGAAACAACACCGTTAACCGTTATAACCTGCTGCGCTCAACCAGAATCCACCTTGTTAAAAGAGGATATCAATCCCGCCCAATATGCTATTTGGGCCTTGCTGCGTGTTGCCGTTGAAGAATACCCCCATCGTCGCATTCAGGCGATTGATATCGCTGATGTCAACGACGCTGACGCGTTATCATTCGCACTTGGCTATCTGGATGAAGGCCATCAACGCTGGCTGCGAGTACGTGGAAAACAAATCGCTGTCCCTGTTTTACAGCGCCAGCCATTACCATTATTACCGCAGCCGGTATCCATTCCTCATCAGGGTTGGCACATTATTACGGGTGGAATGGGCGGTATCGGTCGCATTTCCATTCGTTGGTTGCTATCCCAGGGTGCGGGCAAAATTGCCGTGTTTGCCCGCCGCAAACAGGCTGATTGGGATGATTTTGTGCAAGAATTGTCATTGAATAACGAATGTGAAATACGTTGGGTTAACCTTGATGTCACTGATACGTCAGCCTTGCTAAATGCGGTGCAAACTCTGGCACAAGAAGATCGTATTGCTGGCGCGATCCATGCCGCAGGCATTGCTGACCACACCCCGCTGGCAAAACTTGAGCGTCAACACCTGTCACAAATATTATCCGTCAAAGCTCACAGCGCATCAGCACTGCAAACTGCGCTCCAACAACATCATGCACAGTACCTGCTGTTGCACGCATCTGCTGCATCAATGCTAGGTGCCCAAGGGCAAGGTGCTTATGCAATCGCCAACGCTTGTCTGGAATCCTTAGCGCTGACAGCACCAAATCAATTAATGGTTAAAACGTTGGTTTGGGGCGTTTGGGGTGGCATTGGTATGGCCAGCGACCGACGGTTGGTAGAAAAACTGGCGCAAGATGGCATGTTACCGTTCAGCACAAATGAAGGTATCTGGCATCTCAACCAATCTTTGCATACTTCATCAGCTTGCTATCTGGCAATGCGGTTAGATGAACATCACCCTGATATTTTGCGGCGCTTACAGGCTGGTGTGTCCGATACTATCTCGTCACTTTCTGCCGATAACACGTTGTATCAGGATAATGAACAACGGCTTAACTGGCTGCGTCAGCATGTTGCAACATTATTACGTCTGGAACAAATTGAACATTTAGAGCCGCACCAAGATTTATTGCAATTCGGTTTGGATTCCCTGCTATTCCTGGAGTTAAACGCGGCGATCCACCAGCAATTTGGCTTTAGGTTGACCGCAGGTTTGGCTTACCAAAATATGACGCTGGCGGGGCTTAATACGCTCATTGGCGATGCCCTGCCTGAACAGCCTGTCACCTCTTCCCAGCCAGCGGTGATTGTTGACAGCGCCCAGCGCCACGCCCCCTTCCCTCTGACACCCATTCAGCACGCCTACTGGATTGGTCGTACACAGGCCATTGATTTTGGGGGTGTTGCTTGTCATGTCTTATTTGAATGGGATCTGGCACTGGATAGCTTTGATATCCCGCGTTTTGAACAGGCATGGAATGCGTTGATTCAGCGTCATGGCATGTTGCGCATGATAGTCGATGAAGACGGGCAACAAAGGATCTTGCCGGAAACACCGTGGTATGTTCTGTCTCAGGCTGATTTGCGTACACTGGATGATACCGCCTGCGAACAGGAGTTAGCCCAGCGTCGCCATACTCTCTCCTACCAAGTACCACCGGCAGAACAGTGGCCACTGTTTGACGTCTCTGTATCACTGCTACCGAATGAACGTTGTCGCTTACATATGAACCTGGATCTGTTGCAGTTTGATGTACAGAGTTTCAGGATCATGATGGATGATCTACAACTCGCTTATCATCAACAACCTCTGGCCCCACAAGCATTTACTTTCCGCGATTATGTGATGGCAGAACAAGCGCAACGTGAAAGTAAAGAGTGGCGGGCATCATGGGCATATTGGCAGGAACAACTACTTTCATTGCCACCGGCGCCACGATTACCGTTGGCGCCACAATTGCCCCAACGTAGCCAACCACAATTCACAACTTATGAAGGTCGATTGGCACAATCTGACTGGCAATGTCTCAAACAAAGCTGGAAAAAATGGGGAGTTACCCCTTCTGCAGGTCTGTTGACGCTGTTTGCCCATACCCTTGAATGGTACAGCCGTCATCCGCTGTTTACGCTCAACCTGACATTCTTTAACCGGCAACCTTTTCATCCAGAGGTGCAAGAGCTGATTGGTGATTTTACCTCGGTGATGTTGATGGATTTTGATTTACGCAAGACAACATCCCTACGAGCCAGCATGGAAAAAACCCAGGCTTTGCTCTGGCAACGGTTGAGCCATAGCCATGTCAATGGTGTTGAGGTATTGCGGGAACTTGGCCGCCAACAAAACGGTGAAACCCAAAGCAGGCAGCCGCTGACACCGGTCGTTTTCACCAGTATGTTAGGAATGGCACAAGAAGGCGTCGCTATCAAACAATCCATCACCCAATTACTGGGCGATCCGGTCTTTGTTCTCAGTCAGACGCCACAAGTCTGGTTAGATCATCAGGTCATGGAAGTCGATGGTGATCTGCTATTTAACTGGTACTGCATGGATAATGTGCTAGAGGCAGGCGTTATTGAGTCACTGTTTGCCGCTTATAATGCACTGTTAGTGCAAATTTGCCGCCAGCCTGAACACATGGCGTATTACAACCTGCATACGCCACCGTCTGGTCATACGCGTTATGACTTCTGGCCACAACACCCTGAATTGCGTCAAGCCGAACATTATCTGCGTACTAAGCCTGAAATACGGCTGGCAGAAATTCAGCCACGTCAGGATGATACACAAGGTTACAACCTGTGGTTGGTTGCAGAAGATCATTTGCCCTTATCACTGCCAGAAACACGGGTTATCAACACCGATACCTTACCGCTCCCCACGTTAGCAGAACAACACGCGTTTGAACGCTCCTGGCAACATATTGAGCAACAAGCATTATTTGGCTTGAGCCAAACTTTACTGCGCCATAACTTATTCACTGCTGTACAACAATATCACTCTCGTGCAGAGATTGAACAACGCTTACAACTGGCACCACAGTATCAACGCCTGCTGACTCAATGGCTGGCATTGTTCAATAGCCAGGGATTTATTGAAAAAATCGCTGACGGATACCGTTGTCTGCAACCACTTAGCCATGTTCCAGCCCCTACAGCAAAACTGGATGACGCACAATGGTGTCAAACCATCAGCCGATATATAGCAACCTGCATCGAACAACATGACAGCCTGCTTGCCGGACGTGGCAATGCATTGGAACTGCTGTTTGCCGATAAACAAATCACTGCCAGCCTCTACAGTGAAAATCCCGCATTACGTTGCCTGAACCAGGCTGCCGCTGAAATTGTCCGACAATTGAGCCAGACATCCGAACATTTCACTGTACTGGAAGTCGGAGCAGGAACCGGTGCAACCTCAGAGAAGGTATTGGCACACAATGCACACGCCATTCAAAACTACCATTTTACTGATGTTTCACCACTATTCCTGGATGACGCACGCCAGTTACTCCATCACTACGGCGAAACGGTAAAATTTGCCCTGTTTGATATTAATCAGCGTATTGATTTTAGTCAGCACCCAGCATCCGGTTATGACCTGATTATGGCGGTTAACGTATTACATGATGCGCTCCATCTGAAGAATACCCTGCGACGCCTCTCCCGATTATTGAAAGCCGGCGGATGGTTGCTAATTATTGAATCAACCAAACGCGAAAGCGCCATGCAACTCACCAGTGTCGGATTTATTGAAGGTATTAACGCCTGGGTTGATGATCGCGGTGATGATCATGGTAATAGTGCATTGATGGAACTTGCGGGTTGGCGTAATTGCCTGACGCAGTCCGGTTATCGGGTTTCATTAGAATGGCCGGGGCAAAACGGGCCTGAACTGCATCAACAACTGATCCTGGCACGAGCTGAACAACAAGCACGGCTTAATATCAGTGAAATAACCGCCCAATTTTCTACCTTGCCTTACTCATTGCATATTCAACAGCAAGAGCAATTGCCGTTGATAGTGACAGCGAAAGAGAGCATGGTACAACCGTTAATCGCGGAAACCGGACAACCAGACACAGAAGATGATCAGCTTCATGAGATTGAACAACAAGTCATTGCGCTCTGGCGTTCACTGCTTCCTCAGTCAATACAGCGCCACAGTGACTTTTTCCAAAGTGGCGGTGACAGCCTGATTGCCACCCGAATGGTCGTGCAACTACGTCGTCAGGGTTACGAACAAGCCAATCTGCAACAGCTATTCGAACATCCTAAGTTGAGTGAATTTTGCCGTACTCTGCGGGTAACCGAATCCCGTCCAGAGACACTTGCGATATCGCAGCAAACTGAGCCTGCATCTGAGCAAATTTTGCCACTGACCGCACTGCAATACGCTTATTGGCTGGGAGAGAGCCAACTGTTTCAATTTGGTAACGGTATCGCTCATTTCTATGCTGAGCTGGCTATCAACGGGCTTGATCTGCCTCGTTTTACCCACGCCTGGAACCGTGTGATAAGCCATCATGCGCAACTACGTGGTTATGTGAAGGATGGGCAATATCATATTTTGCCGCAAGTTCCCCGCTATACACCGACAGTTATTGATTGCCGTGCCATGATGCCGAATGAACGCGAGATGCAACTGCATCATGCCCGCGACACGCTACGTACTCAAGGCGTTCCCAGCGACAACTGGCCGCTGTTTGATTTAACCCTGTACCATACCGATGATCGGACGCATTTATTGCATTTGACCATCGACCTGTTGGTTGCGGATGGTAAGAGCCTGACGTTAATCCTGCGCGATTTACACCATTGGTATCAGGAACCTGACTGGCAGCCAGCGCCACCGGCAGCAACAATTGGCGACTATATTCAGGCACTGGAGAATGAAGAAACCGGAGAAACCTGGCAACAAAGCCGGCAATACTGGCTTGATCGCTTACCTTCGTTGCCGGATGCTCCGGTGTTACCACTGCAAGATCACCAGTCACAGCAACTCAATCAACAATGCCTGACCGGACATATCAGCCCACAACAATGGCAGCGTTTGCAACAGCGTGCAGCAGAATACCGCATATCACCGTCACAAGTGATGCTAACGCTATTTACCCATGTTTTATCCGTGTGGAGCAGCAACGAGCATTTTACAATCAATGTCCTGCATGGTAACCGCCTGTTAATGCCTCAGTATTGCGATACGTTAGTCGGCAATCTGTCTACCACATCATTGCTGGAAGTGGATCTGCGTAATATCACAGGGTTTAGTGAGGCTGTAAGCCGGATACAGCGGCAATGGCTGGCCGATCTTCAACACGCGCTGTTTGACGGGCAACGGGTACTCAGGGAGAAAAACCAACATCGCCACAACCTCAACGCGGGTATGCCAATTGTATTCAATGATACAACCGGCACAGCGGGTAAAGGACCAGCAGGGTTGGGAACACTCAATCTTTTTGGTGCGCAAACTCCCCATGTTTATCTCGACTGTATGTTAATTTCCGGCACAGAAGGTGGTGTCACCATACAATGGGCGATCTTGCCACAACTGTTCCAGCCTCAGGTTGCGGAAAACATGTTTGCCCATTATCAAGCGTGTATCACTGCCTTGCTCGAACCGGATTACTCATGGAATACCCCGCTGCCTGACTGGCTGCCAGCAAGTGATCGCGCTTTGTGCCAGAACAGTAATGCGACAAAAAACGTGTTTCCATCACACACGCTCTGCTCGCTCATTGAACAGGCTGTAAATCGTTACCCACAACGTACTGCTGTGGTCGATACCTCTCGTCAGATTGACTATCGCACTTTGTGGTCACAAAGCCTGACACTGGCAGCCCATCTGCAAGCACAGGAAAATCAGGCTTCATCCCTGATTGGTGTGGTCATGGAAAAAGGCTGGGAACAGGTTGTCGCCGTTCTTGCAATTTTATTCGCAGGACGGGCTTATCTGCCTATTGATGCCAGTTATCCGCAACAGCGGATCCATCAGCTATTGGCATCAGGGAAAGTTGATACTGTACTGACGCAACCTAAGTTTGCTCAACAGCTGAATTGGCCTGAGCATACCCACGTCATCTCTCTGGATGAAACATGGCTCAATCACTTACCTGTCACCGAAGCACAACGTTTAGCTGTACACCCCGAAGATTTGGCTTATGTCATCTTCACCTCCGGCTCGACCGGAAAACCAAAGGGCGTAATGATAGATCATCAGGGTGCTGTCAACACGATCTTGGATATTAATCAACGCATTGCGCTCAATGAGCACGATAGCGTATTGGCAATATCAGAGTTAACCTTCGATCTTTCCGTTTATGATCTCTTCGGCACATTGAGCCGTGGGGCAAAACTGGTTATTCCTGCTCCTGGAGACACTAAACAACCTGACAAACTGCTGGCATGGTTACAACAAGAATCGGTCACTGTTTGGAATTCCGTGCCAGCATTTGTGCAACTGCTTGAGGAATATGCCCGAAGCTATTCTCATTCTCTAAATAGCCTGCGTTGGATATTGATGAGTGGTGACTGGATACCCACCCATTTGCCGGCAAAATTGTCTGCCCTTCACCCTGCGCTTAACCTGCTCAGTTTGGGCGGCGCAACCGAAGCATCAATATGGTCTATTGCTTATCCTATCGCACACGTCGAGCCTCATTGGAGCAGCATTCCCTATGGCAAGCCTTTGGCTAATCAGACTTTCTATGTGCTTAATTCAGCATTGTCACCTTGTCCGGTCTGGGTAACCGGCGAGCTTTATATTGGTGGACGTGGACTTGCCTTGGGTTATTGGAATGATACAGAAAAAACGCAACAAGCCTTTATCATTCATCCCCAAACAGGTGAGCGGCTCTACCGTACCGGTGATTTAGGTCGCTGGCGGCCAGACGGTAATATCGAATTTCTGGGGCGCAATGATCATCAGATTAAAATTCGGGGTTACCGGATTGAATTGGGTGAAATCGAGCATCGCTTATGTGAACACCCTGACATACAACAAGCGATAGTCTTTGCGCATACGACGTCAAACGGAGCATTGCAGCTCGTCGCCGGCTTACGTTTAACCGATACTGCGTCAGTATCTGCCGAACTGTTACCGATACTGCCGCATTGGTTGCAGCAAACCTTGCCAGTTTGGATGTGTCCACAGCGCTTTATCATTCTCGATACGATACCCGTATCTGACAACGGTAAAATCGACAGACGTACATTAATGACTCTGGTTGAAAAAGTGCAAGAAAGTGACTCAGCACCATCAGTGACTCTCAGCGCGACAGGACAAACGGTATTAAACCTTTGGGAAGCCGTATTAGAGCAACAAGATATTAACGTGCATGAAAGTTTCTTTACTCTTGGCGGGGATTCTCTGGCAGCAGTACGCTTAATGGTGCAAATCAATCAGATATTTAATCGCCAATACCCGCTCAGCCTGTTGCAAACTTACGATACCGTACATTCACTGGCGGAATTTATTGAGCACCACCCAGAAAATACGTGTCAAGGCGTGATATTAAACAAAGGGAACATTGCACGATCTACCTTAGAACGATCCACCTTAGAAGACTCCACCTTGTTTATCGTCCATCCAATTGGTGGGCACCTGTTAGGATACCGTCATTTGGCTGCCAATTTTGACGCCCAGCGCATGATTGGCCTGGCATTTGCGCCAGAAAGCATGAATACCGATAAACCTTCTGTCGTTGCGCTGGCCACGGATTACATCAGTCAAATCCGTAAATTCCAGCCTAAAGGACCTTATGCACTGGCGGGTTGGTCTTTCGGTGGATTAGTGGCTTATGAAATGGCCCATCAATTACGTGCTGCCGGTGAAAGTGTTTCCCATTGCATCCTGATTGATAGTTTCGCGCCGAATGTGCGCACGGATCTGACGCTGGATGATACATGCTGCCATCGTCATTTCCTGCTCGATTTACAAGGACAATTCCCTGGGCTGGAGCTGGATAACAGCGCTATCACAGCAAACACGGAAACCTTCCTGCAAGCATTGCACCAAGCCTTACCGCAATCTGCACAGATGGATAACTCACTGGCTGAGCTTTACGCCATCTGGCAGCATAATCTGCGGGCATTGCTTGACTATTGTCCACCACAAACTTCACAACCTTTCAGCCTTATTCGGGCAAGGCAGGCATTGCCTGATTTTATGGATTACCTCGATTCAACAACCATTACCTCAACTGATCTTGGCTGGCAGGCTTTCGGACCAGTCAATGTGACACAGCTTGATGGTGATCATTACAGCCTATTCCACAAACATGTCGGCTCTCTGGTTGCGTGTCTGAAAAACATCCTGAGTTTAGTTCCAATTGTTAAGGAGAACATATGATAAAGCTACGGCGGGTTCTGATTGTCGGTTCAAAATTTGGTGAACTGTATCTTAATGCGTTTCTACAGCCTCGGTCAGATCTGGAACTGGCCGGAATTCTGGCGCAAGGAAGCCCTCGTTCACAACAACTTGCCCGCGATTTCAATGTCCCCCTATTCCGTTCATTGGATGAATTGCCGGATGATATCGATATTGCCTGTGTGGTCATACGCGCAGAGGTTATTGGTGGCGAAGGCGACCAATTAACTCAGGCGTTATTGGCACGGGGCATTTCGGTCATTCAGGAACATCCTCTTGATGCAGAAGCGATCAAAAGACACCAATCAACAGCTAACCAGCATAATGCTATGTTTTGGGTAAACAGCTTTTACAGCCAATGTCAGGCTGGCAGAAGTTGGTTACATGCGGCTCATCAAATCGAGCAATTATCACAGCAACGTCCGGTAAGTGGCTATCTGACAACCAGCCGCCAGTTACTTTTTTCCGCCCTTGATCTGTTGTTACAGGGCTGTCATTGCCCGGAACAGATTGAGATAGCTTATGTAGGTCAGCGAAACAATGCATTTCATCGCTTTGAACTCAGCATAGCGGGAACCACAATAACGTTAGATGTTCAATCCTATCTGGACCCCAGGGATCCCGATATGCACAACCTGGTCATGCATAAAATGACGCTAATTTGGCCGGCCGGTTATCTGACGCAGGAAGCCAGCTATGGACCGGTTATCTGGACACCGGTTCTTCATGCACCAAACCATCTGAATAATGAACAGAGTCTTTACCTGAATGCCGGCCAGCCGGAAGGCGCTTATCTGCACCAGACAACATCACAAATTCTTTGTCCGGCAACGCAAAATTGGATGACTGCATTTGAATGTGATGGTGCCGAAGGTGTGGCACGCCTCCTCAATACCTTGAATTCAGTATTGAATGGGGCACTCTGCCCCCCTGCTTTTAGCTACGATTACCAATTGCGGCTGGCAGGCTTGTGGCAACAAGTTTTACGCATGATGGGAGAGCCGGTTACTCAAGAGCTACAGCCACCCGTCTGGATTGATCCAACCCAATTGATGTTAATTAAGGAAGAAAACTGATGACGTGGAAACTTCCTGTCCATCCAATGATCCGTCCATGCCTGACGACGCATAGCAAACCTAAATATACGCTGCTCATCTGCCCCTTTGCTGGGGGCAGTACCAGTGCATTTCGGAATTGGTCCACATTGGAAGATTCCGATATTGCGGTTTCACTGGTGATTTATCCCGGACGTGACAGCCGTATGAATGAACATGCTGTTACCCGCATTACGCCATTGGCTCAGTCGCTTTCTGATGTGATCAGATCGTTGACTCCCGCACAGAGAGAAAACCTGATACTGGTCGGCCACAGCATGGGAGCGCAAGTCGCTTTTGAAACCTGCCGACACCTTGAACAACATCTCTGTGCCCCCAAGGCATTGGTACTTTCGGGATGTCATGCCCCTCATCTTCAATCCCGCCGCAAACTGAGTGGATTGCCTGATCATGAATTCATTGAACAACTGATTGATATTGGCGGTTGCAGCCCGATTTTACGGGAAGATCCTGAACTACTTGCCCTGTTCTTACCCATGTTACGGGCTGATTTTTTTGCTACAGAGCACTATTACCACGCTATTCAGCCGGATTCAGTAAAACTACAAACCCCCACATTGTTGCTTTATGGCACTGAGGACAAAGAAGCTTCCGCGGTGGAAGTTCAGCAGTGGCACCATTGGCTTGCAAGTGACAAACAAAATCTTGCGGATTGCTGCCAAGAAATTGCTGGCGATCATTTTTACATTACACAAAAACCACAGAATTTTATTCTTCACGTTACCCAATTTATGCAATATGTTTATTCAAAGGAGTTCGCATAATGGCACCTTTTTCTATCCCAGAGAACACACTGACGATGACGCCAAACTATCTTTGGAATGGCAAAACCCTGGATCAACAACTTGCCGGATGGTCCAGTATCTGGGGGAATAAAACAGCGCTGATCTATCAAGAACAGCGGCTCACTTACCATGAACTCCATCAAGCTGCGGAAAGACTGGCGAGCGGTTTGTATCATCGTGGAATACGCCGTGGTGATAACGTTATGGTACAACTGCCTAACCGTATCTCCTTTGTTGTCACCTGTTTTGCTTTGTTTAGGCTAGGCGCTCATCCAATATTATTAATGCCTACCCAACGGGCACATGATGTTCATGCGCTTTGCCAGATTGCCCGTCCGGTGGCTTATATTATCCCTGATTGTATCCACGGCTTTGATTATCGGGAAATGGCACGGGAAGTTGCCGCATCTTGCCCCGAACTAAAACATATTATCGTTGATGGAGAGGCAGAAGAATTTATCCCATTCACCGCTATTGAGGATGAACCGCTCAATATTATTGGCCCAAGTTATGGTGATATCGCCGTACTTCTGCTTTCCGGCGGAACGACAGGTACACCAAAACTAATCCCACGTACTCACGATGCCTATACCTATGATTTTGTACTCTCCGCCCGTCTGTGCGCAGTCAATACTGAAAGCGTCTATTTAGCGGTATTGCCTGTTGCACATAATTTCACGTTAGGCAGCCCTGGGATCCTGGGTACGCTTTCTCAGGGAGGGTGTGTACTCCTCAGTGATACTGCGAGTTGTGATGAAGCTATGCCATTGATCGAAGAGCATAAGGTAACACACTTAGCATTAGTTCCGGCTCTTGCACGGCTCTGGGAACAAGCGCGAGACTGGGAACAAAGCGACCTTTCATCCCTGCGCTGCTTACAAGTTGGTGGTGGCAGGCTCACACCGGAACTGGCAGCACAAGTTATGGCGCGCCTTGGCCCTTTACAACAAGTCTTTGGTACAGCGGAAGGGTTACTTTGCTATACCCGATTAGACGATCCTTATGAAGTTATCGTTAACACCCAAGGGCGCCCATTGTCAGAAGAAGATGAGATCAAAATTGTTGATATCAATCTGCAACCCGTTGCATCTGGGGAAGTCGGTGAACTGATTACACGAGGTCCCTACACCATTGCAGGGTATTACCGTGCTGAACAGCACAATACCGTCGCTTTTACCAAGGATGGATTCTACCGCACAGGCGATTTGGTCCGCATCAGACCAGATGGCAACCTGATCGTTGAGGGACGGATTAAAGAACAGATCAACCGCAGCGGTGAAAAAATTTCAACGCTAGAAGTTGAAACATTGCTGCTGCAACACCCAGATATTGATGACGCCGTTGTTATCGCTGTCCCAGACGAACTATTGGGTGAACGCATTTGTGCTTGCCTGCCAAACAGTGTCAGCCAACCCGATCCTGCTCTCATACAAGCATTTTTGCATCAGAAGGGTGTTCAGCGTCATAAAATCCCTGACCAATGGTTATTTGTGGCGTACTGGCCATTAACTGCGGTAGGAAAAATCGACAAACGCCAGTTAGTACAGATGGCACAAGCAGAAAATAATCACCTGATGCAGCAATATCATGAACACACTATTACCATTACCAGCACTCCGTTAGATCTGGTTACCCATTTACTTGCCGATAATGATGCACAACCTTGTACACTCTATGAAATGAAAGGTGAATGGTCATTGGGAATAGGTTGCGCCGCAACCATAAGTGCAGATGCATCGGGGCAATTGATTGATTCACAAGGCCATCATCATCCATATGATATCCATACATTAAGCCAAAAACTTGAACAAGTGCTCAACGCGGTTCCAATTAAAGACTGGCGTGCTTATGGCAAAACATTATTTGAGTTTTCCCATATGACATATGGAATGGCAATAGAAAACCAAGATGAAGCGTTAATCAAAATTACTATTCCACAACATGAATTACGCATAACTCAAGGGCAGGTGCTGATACGAACACTGGAAGAAGCGCAACTATCTATATTGAGTGAGAAAGTCAAACAGGCTGATCAATTAGGCACACCGGTTTTCTCAGATACAAAAGAGATAGACATTATCAATACAGCAGACGCTGCAAAACATTATCAAGACAACGTTGCCAATGCAGTTAAGGATATTGCCGCAGATCACTACCAGAAAGTGATCCTGTCACGCCGAGTCGAGCTTGGTTCAAATATTGATATTACACACAGTTACTGGCTAGGCCGTCGGACTAACACCCCTGCCCGCTCTTTCTTCTTACGTGATGGAGATTTCACTGCTTACGGTTTCAGTCCAGAAACCGTCGTTGAAGCCGAAAGTTCGGGTTGGGTTAATACCCAACCGTTGGCTGGCACCAGAGCATTAACACATGACAAGGAGCAAGATCAGAAACTGCGAGCCGATTTACTTTCTGATCCGAAAGAAATTTCCGAACACGCGGTTTCGGTTAAACTTGCATTAGAAGAATTAGCGCCGATTTGTCAACCAGAAACGCTTTGTGTCTCAGAATTTATGGCTATTCGTGAACGTGGTTCGGTACAACATTTGGCATCACGAGTAAAAGGGTTGCTACACACAGACAAAAACCGCTGGGATGCATTTATTGCCTTATTCCCGGCAGTCACCGCGTCAGGGATACCGAAAAAACCTGCTTTACAAGCCATTTCTCGTTATGAAAATGAACCACGCCAGCTTTATAGTGGTTGTGTCATGCTCCTGGATAGTACAGGTAAACTGGATGCCGCATTGGTATTACGCTCCCTCTACCGGCATAAAGGACACTGCTGGCTTCAGGCTGGTGCTGGTTTGGTCAGAGATTCAAGACCAGAAAGAGAATGGCAGGAAACCTGTGAAAAACTTGAGTGCATTATGAAATATGTTCGCCCTTATTCCAGCAAAGAAGATTAAACGTTTATTAGGATAGGCTTCCAGATATCACTCCTGTCTCTTGATCACAAGTCTTGTTCAAGAGATAGCCCGAATAGCGGGTGGTTTTATGTTTAAGCAGCTGACGCTACTTAAACTGGCTAAGGCCATAATGATAGGAGTATTCCTTACCTCGCGGGGTAAGGAACGTCAACATCTGATACCCCCAATATTATGAAAACTATTTATACCAATCTAACTTCAAGATGCGTGTGATATCTCCCCGCAAAGCGGGGAGATATCAGGTTTCATATCGTGTTGTAAATTGCAGCTTGAAGTTTAATGCGTATATAATAAAAAATAACATACTAATAAATCATGATTGAAAGGTAATATCTTTAGTGATTTTATTGCAAAGTAAAAAATACAATTTGCATTCACATAATAAGCCACCATCTTGATGGCCAAGCTTTGGTAGCTTATTAGATGAACCCAAGGTTTCTTATTAATTTAAATTATGTATTAAACAACTCCCTTCCCATATAGTAAATACTGACATATTGAATAATAGAAATTTTAAAATAAATCCAGATCTATTTTTTTGTAATATACAGATAATCCTAAATAGGAAAAATGTTGTTGGCAAAATAAAAACAGATATAAAAATCAACTTATTATAAAATAAAGTTATAACAAGAGGAGCAGTTAGTGCAATTATTGTTATTGACAAAACATTTAAAATGACAGATAAAATATTTTTTTCTGATATACAAAAAGACTTAAATAATCCAAACATCGGCATATGCAAAGAAATCATTGTATGTAAAAGTGCTGATGTTTGAAACATGAGAATTACATGAAAAAACGCAACAAGTAAAATAATAACTGAGAAACTTAATCCAGTGGAGTTTAATAAAAAAATAATTAAAATTGGAACAATTAAAACAATAAATAAATTTATCCTTTGATTTGTATTTTTCAGTCCAAACAAGTAATAAAACAATATCATTCCAATATTGAATTTAAATCCTTTATTTGGATTAACTAATTTTAGAGGTTTTATGTTTTTTATTTTTTTAGGAAAAACAAATGGAGAATTTTTAACTTTATAAACAAATATATACACTACTATGAATGAAAGTATTTTTATGGTGAATGATGATGTAATGGACATTACAAAAGGAATAAATAATGAAAATAAAAAAACAATCAAAAAGGAGTATTTTGAATAGAGGAAAACCAATTGAAAAAATAAAAAATATATCATTAACAATAAAATTGTTGTTGATCTTTTAAAAAAAACAATATTACCTACATCACCTTCATGACCAAATAACATTGCAGCAAAAAACGGTATAAAAATGGGAATGTCAATAATGAATAGTAAAGATAAATTTAATGAATTTATAATGTTTTTACTAATTGGTAAAGTATCCAAAAAATTCTGATAATTTCCTCCACTAATACCTTTTGTCTGAATGCTGCAAATGATAATGAATGAAATTGATAATAAAAACCATATAAATAGTACATGATAAAAATCATGATCGTCAGTTAACACTAAAATAGGAGTGGCTAACAGGCGCATTTGTAATAAAAATGGCATTGCCATAGGAGAAATAATTAAAAGAAAAAATAGCGTGACACTCATACGTTTTTTAAGTATTTCAGATGTGACATCCGAATAATATCGGAGACGAAAAAGTAAAAGTTTAATATAAATTCTCATTTATTTATCCTATATTGGTGCGATTATTTTTCATACTAAAAATAATTAGATATGATGGTAAATTCCCTGCTTTTTATATATATAAGTATGGCTAAAGTTGATGTGGTTTGTTGTTACTGTCACAAAGCAGAGGGAGTTAAAGGGCATGGAAAAAGCAGCAATGGACATCTGTCAAGATTTATTAAGGTACAACATTACATCAGAAAAAATCGTAAGATGATTCTAAATTGCGTCAAATTTTTCTGCCGTTTATTTTTTTAATGAATTTTGTATAAGCCACTGATAGATAGGAAATGCATTTTGTGTTAAAAATGACTCGTTATGAAATTGAATTGAGGCGACATTATTTGACGATAATGCAATAATCTCATTAGAAACAAACCGTTCTAAATGGATAGTTTTGTTATACGTCGTGCTATACCAAAAAGGCTCATCATGCATGGCAGAAAAGCTATTATAGAAAGCAACACAATGTTTTTTTCCTGAATCGATACCTGATATTGACTGCCCTGACGACTTTTGGACAAACGTATAATTGGGATGCCAAGCTCAGCGCAAATGAGTTGATGTCCCAGACACGTGCCAATTAGCGGATGTTGGGAACGCAATTGTTGCGCAATAACTTGTCGAACAATCCGAATTCTTTCGAGTTCTAAGTTTGCAGGGTCACCCGGTCCCGGGCCGATGAACACAATGTTGTTACTGGTCTGTAGCAATTTGCACTGACTGTCATACCAGGGAACAATTATGATAGAGCAACCTGCTCTTCTTAACTGATAGCCGATCATTTCGGTGAAAGTATCTTCCATATCAATCAGGAAGATCTTGCTGTAAGGCAGGATCATCCTGTTTTGTTTCATATTTCCCAGCCAGAATGTGGATACTTTCTCATTGCGTTGTGCCAAAAGTTGGTTTGCTCTGCTATACAACTTTGCGGATATTTCCGTTTTTGGCGAGCCTGCTGATATTATCGCAACATCAAAGAAAGAATGCATCAATCCCTGCAATTTAGCGCGTGTTTCGCAGGCTTCATTATGTGGTACGGAGTCCCTGACGATGGTCGAACCAGCCATCAAGCGGAAATGCCCCTGTGAGCTGATATCCGCAGTACGGATCACGATTGCAGAATCTAGATAACGTTTTTTGCCGTTATTACCAATAATAGCAATAACACCGCTATAATAGCCGCGACCTCGCTGTTCATGGCGTGCAATGACTTTACAGGCATTTTCAATTGGACTACCCGTGACTGCTGGAGCAAACAGCGATTGCTGGACAATTTCCTTCAGCCCCCTGTCAGACTCACCATTAATATAGTATTCTGTATGGGCGATATGGGACATCATCTTGAGTTTTGGACCGGATACTTGGATATCTCGTTGACAAATTCTGCTCATCATTTTGAGTTCTTCATCAACTACCATGAATAACTCGTCGCGCTCTTTTTTATTCTGTAAAAAATTACACAACGCACGCTCTAAATGCTGAGATTTAGGATATCTGAATGTACCACTGATGGGGTTCATCGAAACAGATGGTTGGTTAACCTTAATATGTTGTTCGGGTGTACTGCCAATAAAATAGCGGTTACCAGTATAGAATATCCATGTCCAGTAAGCTCCGTATTCTGACTGTACCAATCGTTTAAATAAACTCAGTGCGTGTCTGATACTAAAACCATCAAGATCAGCTTCTAGACTGCGTGAAATAACGAAATTACTGCCTTCCCCTGCGCTGATTTCTTGATTTATTACGGTGTCAACAATTTCACCGTACGCTTGATCATCGAGATCGAAACAAATATTCTGCGGCTGAATATCGTAACTGACGATAGCTGCCATAAACTGGTTAACAGGGTAATATGCCAGTTTATCAATGTGCATAACAATCACTTGTTCATAGTCGTCAATGCAGGCATAGCTCTTTTCCTTTAATTGATTAAAAGGTAGCAACACCAACTGCGATATCTGATGGGTGTTAGCATCTATCGTCGAGGTATCAAGGGGAAAATCAGAGAAGGAAGGAAATTGCTCAATATTGCCCTCAAGGAATAACACCGAATCAGCCATATCAACTTGAGGACGATAAATACAAGCAAAGGGCCGATCGAGATTAGCGATATAAGCCGGGAGTTCAGCGATACTACAGGCGGCTTGTGCTGTTTTATTGGTAGATAACATCATTATTTCCTTTAATACAGGATGTTATTTCAAAATGTTGATGAGCTGTTGAGTGGATAACACTACGGAACACGTTTCTGCTGCCAGCTCTAGCGCCAAGCGATGTTTTTCAGCAGAAAAATCAGCAACAGCATCGGCTATGAAAAAAGTTTCGATATCATTCGAGTAAGCTTCTTGTGCTGTGCACAAGCAGCCGATGTGAGCATAAACACCGCATATGACGAGCTGATCACGTTTCAGGCTGTGCAACGTAGACAACAGTGAGGAATTGAAAAACGCGCTGTAACGCCACTTGGTTAAAACATGTTCACCTTCTTGGGGGGCTAGTTGTGAGATAATCTGTTTGTGTTCGTGGCTGGCCCGCATACCCGGTCCCCATAGACTTTGCAGCAATCCTCGCTGCTGGGGAGTCATATCTCCCGGCTGAGCAGAATAAAACACGGGGATTTGCAGATGCCGGGCAACTTTCAGCAAATGATGCACATTATCAATAACCTGTGCTACAGGTGACGTATTCTCCGTAAAAAAATTGAGAAAATAATGCTGCATATCATGGATGAGCAATGCTATACGTGTGTAATCAGCCTGCCAGTTTGCAATAGATATCGGTAATAAGTGTTCTATCGGTAATGGATAGGGAGATATTTTTTTCATTCTGCTTTCCTTTT
Organism: Xenorhabdus griffiniae; assembly: GCF_037265215.1. Classification (NCBI taxonomy): domain Bacteria; kingdom Pseudomonadati; phylum Pseudomonadota; class Gammaproteobacteria; order Enterobacterales; family Morganellaceae; genus Xenorhabdus; species Xenorhabdus griffiniae. Next base: position 2,499,031 of record NZ_CP147737.1, read on the forward strand.
AAAAATTAACAACTTCCTAGAGCCGCGCCGCCATCAACCAGTAATGTTGAAAGTGTGGTTTGGCCTGACTCTTCGCACAAGTAGAAACAGACTGCCGAGGCGATCTCATTCGCCGTTGCGATCTTGTTGAGCGGAATACCAATACGAAATTGTTGCAGATTGCCATTGAGTGTATTTTTCTGATCACATTCGTTCTGCCACATACTCCGCAGCATAGGTGTGTCGGTAGACCCAGGGGCAACAACATTACAGCGGATACCATAAGGTGCAACTTCTAACCCCAGTGCATAAGTAAATGTTTGAGCTGCGGCTTTTGATGCGCAGTATGCCGCCATCATTGTTCGAGGTACACGCGCTGCGTTAGATGCGATGGTCACAATACTGCCTTTTCGCTGTTTCATCATCATATTGGCCGCATAGCGACTAACGTTAAACACACCGGTCGCATTGACTGCAAAAGTTTTTTCCCAATCCTGAAAGGATGTCTCGGTAACAAAAGAATGACATAATACGCCTGCGCTATTGACCAAATAACCCACTGCTCCCAACTGATGACTCAGTGTGGCAAATACTTTTTCAACACATTGATCATTAGCTACATCAACGGGAAAACCCATAATTGGCTGCGTATATTCGCCTTTTAGCTTGGCTACCAGAAATTCCAGCGCTTGTGACTTATTATCCAATAGCGCTAATGAAATGCCTTCTTTTGCCAGTGAACGGGCTATAGCCTCACCAATCCCCCCACAAGCACCAGTAATGACGGCAATATAATGTTTATCAAAGGTCATTTTGTTGTAGCTCCTTACAGTAGTGTAATGAAATAAATAATATAATTGATTAATAACCTTATTTATTAAGAAAATCCAAGATTCATAATAAATTTACTTATCTCGATATTACAGCATTCCCAGCTGTAACTTCGTTTAAATATGTGATTATCATTTTCTAATGTATACAATTTACGTTTAACACTTTCATCGGTGAAAGATTTTGAATGTTCCCAAGGGGTCACCTCATCTTCTTTTGAATGAATTATTAACATGTCTGTATCTATATTTAAAAACAACTTATTTGTTATAATTTCATTCTCTATTAAAGATTTATTTAAAACATTATAGTCATAAACCGGATTAATAAGAATAGTTGGAATAGATGAATTAGTATTATGCAAAAACTTCAGTATAGATAAACTACCTAAACTACCAGAGCAAAGTACAATTTTATTGAAGCCAACTTCATGTAATTCTTTAATCACACCATTAAGATAATCATCTTCATTAATCTCCTTATTAACTCCAAAGTTATTTACATAGCCAAAAGAGCTAGGAGTATTGATTATAACACCTTGATAGATTTTTGATTTATCTTTGGTAAAGAGACGACAAATACATTCTTGAAACATATTTGGCTGCATACCACTCATTGCCAACTTATGGGTTCCGGGGTAATAAATAACAATGATTTTTTCTTTTTTGTAATTTAGATCTAAAACTTCCTTTTTTACAGATAATCAATCTAGTCTAGGTATAAATGGATATTTTGTTTTGTCTTGATATAATATTTTTACATCCATACTAGTACGATTGTACTTCAATATTGATAGTTTGTCTTCCAATACTCCATAAAAAACACAATCACCATTTTTTATAATAGACAATTGATATCCTACATCTTCAAAAATCATTCTTGTGGTTAATTTATCACCATAGCAAGTTACTTCAAAAATTTTTCTGACTGGTTTATCTGTGGTATAATCAATTGCAATGTAATATATTGAAGAGTAACAACTAGATGAAACAAAGTTAATAACTACATGCTGTGGTAGAGATATAGGGGTTATACGTTTATTTACAGAGTTATAATGGCATAAATAAACATTATAATTCCTCTCACAGACAAATAAAATATCGTTATTTTTCCATCTTGATAAATTAATATTTTTTACACTTAAATGAGATACTGCCTTAACACTTACACTTCTAATTGAATTAAAGTCATGTTTATTTAAAACAATAAGATGATTATTAGCTTTACCTATTAAATCTTTTTGTTGTACATATACATATATATATGATTCAGTAGGAACTATACTAAAATCGGTTCTAGAATTACACTTTATCCTCCCTATTTTATATCTGAAACTTTCTTCTCCATCATTCACAATTAAAGTGAAATTATTTTTATCATTCCTAGAGAGTATATAGTTTGTTTTTTCATTTAAAAAAAATGATTTAACATTATTTTTAAATACATAATATTCACTAAAAGAATTTGGCAGGGTTTTAAACAATGCTTCCCCAGATAATATCCACAATGTATTTTTGTAATCAAATTGCATTGACTTTATGTTTTTTAAATTAATTAGTCCATATATTTTGTTATTTTCGAAAGAAAAAACATTAACGTTATTACTTGAACTTAAAGCATAATTCATCTCTGAAAAAGAAATTATATTTTTATAAATAGTTTTTTCTAAATGCAAAAAAATAATTTCCTCTTCAACAATTTTATACCAATAGTGGCATGCATTATTACCATCACTAGCTATCCAAGACACAATTACATTTTCTTTATTATCATTCTGCAATGAGGTGATAAATGGTGTTTCAAAAATGCTTTGTTTTACAACAAATGAAAGACAATTCATTTAATTACCCTTAAATATATTTATGTTAATAACATGAGGATTTAAATATTTTTTAACTTCAAAATCATGGCATGTCATTATAACTAATCCAGACAAGCTGAATTTTTTTATATTTTCGATAAAATATAAAAATGAATCATTATCAAGTCCATTAGTTGGCTCATCAAAGATAAGTATTTTTACATTTGCTATCATGGCAGAAACTAACATGAACTTTTTTGCAGTTCCAAGAGACATATCACGAAAATGAGTATGCATATAATTATGCAAATTAAAACCATCGATTAAATTAAGTTGTTTTTCTATTTCTATCTTTCTTATAGAACAAATAAGATCTAAAAATTCTTTCCCAGTAATGAATTCATATATACAAGGACTATCGGGAGCATAAGCTATAAGTTTTTTTCTACAACAGCCCTCCCCATTTAAAAATATATCTCCATAATCAGGTTTAATAGCACCAGCTATAATTCCTAGCAAAGTCGATTTACCCGAGCCATTTTCTCCTTCTAGACAATAAATACCATCATTAGGAAAAGTAAAGCAAGCATTCTTAATTATAAATCTTCCTGAATATTTCTTACATACACTGGATAATTTAATCATCATGATACCTATTTTTATCTAATTTAAAGTATTAATATTGGTTTTTTATTTTTAAAGCCGGTTATCTTTTTAGTAAAAAAAATAATAAATCCTTACTTCACACAACAGATTAAATTGTATAATCTCAATATGCCTATTTAATTTATTTTTAATTTAATAAAGCTACCGCCTTTGAGTTATTTTCATGTCAGTAACCCATTTATCTTATTAAACTTTTCATTAATTATCACCATAATATATATGGCTAAAAATCAGAACACTTCATTAATACTTTAATGCTGAAATCACTTTTTTTATCGCTCTGAAAATATCTAGTGTATCATCATGATCCCCTAATAAAGCTCGGTGATGTATCCAAACTCCTCTCTTTGAGATATATTCAGTAACTGGACAAAAGTCCATAAAATTTTGCTTATTCCGTGTTGTACAAGGAGGTAGCCAATAATTATCAACATGGTAGATTGCTTTATAAGCACGGAATGCTGGAATTCCCTCAGCGAATAAGCAAGCTACAAAGTAATCACGAACAATATATGCAACCCTTTGATTAAGTGTAAACATAAACATATAATGAGGATGAGATGTTACGATTTTAGTGTCGTATTCTTGAAGAGTAACTTCTGGTAATATTTTTAACAGTTCCTTTAAACTTTCCGCGTTACGCTCTCGAATATGAGTTTGTTCTTTGAGTCTTTTTAGTTGAGTACGCAAAACCGCAGCAGAGAACTCACTTAGTCTAGCATTTGTTGCGATTATAGTATGTTGATATTCTTTGTCTTTTGCATGACGTCCACAATTACTATAAAGGAAAACAAGATCACGTAATTCCTTAGTGGGGCACAAAACGACACCACCTTCCCCTGCTGTCATTAGCTTAAAATTATGGAAACTAAAACATGCCAGTGTTCCCCAATCACCAATCTTTTTCCCTTTTTCTCCACAGGCACCATGCGCATGAGCAGCATCTTGAACAATAAAAATGCCATGTTTATTTGCTATTTTTATTATATTGTTCATATCACATAAATGACCAGCCATATGAACCGGTATGATTGCTTTTGTTCGGGGAGTTATATTTTTTTCAATTAGATTAGGATCTATGCAATAAGTACTCTTTAAAACATCTATAGCTATTGGTATTGCACCAACTCGTTGAACTGCCATACTAGTAGAAATAAATGTAAAAGCTGGAACTATAACCTCATCTCCAGGTTTTATACCAGAAGCTAATAATGCCAATTCTAATGCCACAGTTCCACTAGTGACAGTGACAGCATAACCATTATGGTATTGTCCGAATTCTTGTTCAAAAAAATTATTTTCTTCCCCTTGATTTCTCCACCAATGCCCTTGGTGCAAGCTTCTCAATAATGCTTTCTCTTCGCTTTCATCATAATAAGGCCATTTAGGAAAATTAGCGAGACGAATAGCACTACCACCATTGATTGCTAATTTCATATCAATCACCTATTTAATTTTAATAAATTATAAAACTATACATGTGAGATTTTATTTTTACGCCAATTCTAGATACAATATAAAAAATCACACTCATTTATATCCAAACTTACATGGACAGGTGAGACGACAATATGCAGGAGAAGTAAACAATATTTCTCTAGCACGGTGTAGACTCTCTAAAATATCATTAATGTCGAAGTTGGAATCTCTTTCCAAGACAATACCATGAGGTACAATTCTAGAGCATAGATATTCAAGTAACTCCCATACTGGAGTTCCTATTGTATGCCCATGACTATCTATTAATAACTCATCATGGACATATCCTCCAGCTATATGAACTTCTATTATTGAATTCAAATTTATTTTTTCCAAAAAATCATAAGGATCGTAATTATGATTTTTAGAATTAATATAAAGATTGTTTACATCAAGCAACAATCCGCATCTACTTTCCTTAATAATATCATTTATAAATTTGCACTCACTATATTCATTGTCAGGAAAATCAAAATAATACGAAATGTTTTCTATTAAAAATGGTATATTAACAGATGAACAGATTTCTTTTATTTTTAATATTATTCTTTTTTTATTATATAAATTCCTCCTAATAGGCATCAATTGATCTATATCAAAATCATTTATTTTTGTATATGCCAAGTGATCACTAAACCATAATGGAGATAATTTATTTATGATATTTACTGTTTCTTTTAAATACCTTAAATCCATATCTTCATGAGCACCTATAGATGATTTCAATCCATGTAGAACACAATGCTTTTTGGTTAAAATTTCTTGCAAAGATAAAGGAATATCTTTAGATAAAAAAAACAATTCAGTGATAATTTCTATAAAATCAAAAGAATTAATATTATTTAATAACTCATTACCTATTTCAGTGCGATAGTTAATCCCGATACCATATGGAAGATTTTCTAACATATTAATTCCCCTTTCTATTTTTAATGCACACTTGAAAACCATCTAATCACACCAAGTGATTCTAACTGATTAAATATTAAATTCACTTTCAAATAATCATCATCTGATAACATTGATGGAAATATTTCATCAACAATTTCTTTATAAGATGAGTGGGAATTACATTTTTTATTAACTTTATTAATAGTGAACTTACCTTTATCGTCCTGACTTTCTGATCATGCCAAGAAATATAAGTTAAAATATTACTCTCCTCATTTTTTAAAATTTCTTTACACGATAATTCTATGTCTATATTATCATTTTCTCTCAGTTTTGCTATCAACGTTACTATATCAAAGTCATAAGTATGATAAACTGGATTTGACATTAACATAGGATAACCTAAATCACTTTTAGAACCTGATATTAATAATGGACTATATCTTTTTTCCTTAGCGTTATTTAATACTTCAAGAATACTAGTTTCATAGCGAATAACTTCAAAAATGAAAAATTCATTATCGGAATAAAATAATAAATCTTTATTTTCTATATATTTAATAAAATCCAGCGCATATAAATAAGCATCATTCCATCTATGATTAGATAATGTATTACGAAAGTCAATCCACTTTATATTCAATGTTCTTTCCCCCATTATTTTTGCTGACAAAGGAAAAAACAAAAGAACTCTCTTATATAATCTTTTATCTAAAATTTCACTTAATATTCTAATGCTTTTTTTCTGAATCATGACTACATTATGAATAATATCTTTAATTTCATCAGGTATGTTGAAGTTAGGAATGTCAAATTTTTGGGTATATATATAGTACTCCAATGATCGTGTATTAGTAACCAAATAACCGATCAAATATTGAATCATTGCTTCCTTTTCTTTTATTTTCATCATGATTTCCTTCTATATAGTTTATCATTACCCTCTTTAATTTTAATTAGAATATCACCCGATAGAACAGACTCCAACAGAGATGAATATTTTTCAGATTTATTTACATCAAGCCTAATCATTTTTTTATAAGATTTTAATTTAATTGATGGAGTGCCTAGGATAAATATTTTCTCCAATATATCAAATTGAAGGTCTGAATTTAATTTATCAGAAATCAATAAACATGAAGTCAAATTACGCAATACTACCATTGAGTAATCAATATTATCATAGGGATCATTTTTTCCTAACCATACGGTGTCGCCATTTTTACCTGCTCTCATGTCAGAGTCACAGAAAATATGTAGAGTAACGCTATATTCAGATAAGTCGGGATCACCCAATGTATGGATACATGGTGGTATTAAATAACCAGTTTTTCCTTCACTTGCAATTAGCTCTTTATTAACTGTTATTTCTTTATTTACTTTTTCAAAAATTTTTATTTTTATTTTATTGTACATCACTCCACTTACGCTCCACGTATTATGTTGGTGTGGTTGGTTTTCACTTTTAGGATTCCACAAAAAAATATTCATCCTCCATTTATTTTTATAATCAATATAAAGTGGTTTATTTTCATTGTGGTTTATAATATTTCTAGTGTTTTCAATAAGCTCATTAACACAATCATTCAAAAAAAATTCATTTACAATTGCTATAGATACAATACTTCTGATATTATTTATCATATCAGGTACACTTTGTGCTGATGTAATTTCGTGGTTTATTTTTTTTATAAAATCAATAAGCTTCATAATACCCCCGTAAAAACACGTTTGCATAACTAAAATAGTTATATTATTAAACGTTATTAATTTTAATAATGGTTAATTGATAAATAAATATTTAACAATCATAAGAAAATTCAGTTAGAGTTTGGCCTCCTAAAATATTACGTTGTAATTTTCCTGCGCTGTTTCGCGGTAAAGAATCCATAAACTCAATTCGTTCTATATGCTTATGTGGAAAATCAATCCATCTATTTTTTACTGAATTGAAAATTCTTTCTTCTAGGGAAGGAGATATGATTACTTTATCTTTACATACAACACATGCTTTTAATATAATTACATTATTTTCATTTGTTTCCCCAATGACTGCACATTCTAAAACCTCATTATTTTTTAATATCACATTTTCTATCTCATAAGGAGATATCCATTCACCACAGCCTTTTTTGATCATATCATCTGCTCGACCAAAATATGTAAGGTAACCATTATAAATGCTAAACATGTCATTACTAACATGCCAACCGTTATTAAAAGATTGTTCACTTCTCTCTACATCATTTAAATATTCACAAGCAACACTTGGACCTCGAATACAAAGTCTACCAATTCCTTTTTCATTAACTTCATTTCCCTTCTCATCAATTATTTTAACCTGAAAACCACTTAAACATTTACCTGCTGTCTGTGGTTTTGTATCTTCTTGAGTATTAGATATAAAAATGTGGCCTACCTCTGTAGAACCAAAACCATCTAAAAGTGGACTTCCTATTTCTTTATTCCACTTTTCTAAAAGAATAGGTGATAAAACCTCTCCAGCAGAAGTAGATATACGCAAAGACTTTAGCTTTTTTTTCCTATTGTCACTAAGTAATTCAGATATCATTCTTGGTGTTCCAAGAAATATCGTTGGATTTAAACTTTCAGTTAACTCTATGATTTTTACATATGTTGTTTTTTCTTTAAAAAGAATACATGATGCACCATATATGAAACTAAATAGTAATGCTCCACCCAATGCATAACCAAAGGTTAGTTTAGGAACTGCTAGCACTTTATCAGTAGAATTCATATGCAAAACATTTTCAGAAAAAGCATAAGCACAGTGTAAAATATCTCGATGACGTCTAGGTATTACTTTAGTTCTTCCCGTCGTACCCGAACTAAGTAAAGCATATGCATAGTTATCAGCACTTGCATGGCTGATCAAAAAATCATTCGATTGGTTTTCTATTGCTATTTCTAAATAAGATGGGTTTAAATGGAAGTCTCCAGTGAAAATAGTTCTAATTCCATTGATTATTTCTGGAGATAGTTTTCTTTTCTTTTCTATTTCATGGTCAATGATTAATACTTCCGCATTTATTTTTTGTATTATATCATTTAGTTCTACCAATTCATTAATGGGATTACTTAATATAGCCATAGCATCACATGCTATAATTGCAAAGAAGCTTATTACGAATGCAGGTGTATCAGAAATAGATAATATTACTCTAGTTTTACTCTTTATACCGATTGATTTAAAATAGTTTGATGTTTTTGAAATCTTTTCTGATAGTTCTTGGTAAGTAAAATTTTTTCCATTATATGATATAGCTACATTACCCCCCCTGCCTTCTCTAATATTACGGAAAACAAGAAAGTCAGTTAAGTTCAAATAATCATTTTTCAATGACTCTTCCAAATAGATATTTTTCATAAAGGCAAAACACCCTATTAGTTATTAAATTTAATTATTAATCACGTTAATATATAAATAACAGAGGGCAACATAATTATTGCCCTCTGTTAATAATGATATTAAGAACAGCTTAAGCAAGCCAATCCTGCTGCTTCAATTTGTTCTAATACTTCAATTAATTCTATAGATTCAATCTCTCTGATAGCTTGACTTTGTACATTTTGAATATCAGATTTTCTGTCCATATGTACCTCTTAAAATCGAATTATTCAATATTGGTGATTTATATAGATGAAATAACTCTAATATAGAAATTCATCTTTACCCAACTTAAAACACTGATGACTTGCTGTCAAAGTAATCAGACAACTTGTTGTCAATGTGTTTAACTTATACTCATACACAGAATTTTAAGCGATAACTGTATATTTTAGATATAAAAAAGGCTTCATTTATGATCTGATTATCGTCGCCAAACAAACCATCAAAACCACGGATGAAACCTGTGACAATCACCGCTATAAAACATCAATTTATGCCATTTTTTCATGACGTTTCTTTGCAAAAAATAGCGTTTTAGTGTGGATTTACCCAACGTGTCAGAAATATTAAGCCCAGTACCTTGTTCCTCAGCACAGGTAAAATTACGTCTATTGTCCGGCTACATCAGAAATTTAATAGTCAGAGCGATACACCATAACAAATTAGTTATCGACTTTTTTACAATCAGTTACGTAAATCTGCTTTTGAAGCATTTGTGAAGAGCATCGTCAGATTTATCATGGCACAAAGGGTTGAAAAATAGCTTTAGACACCAAAAAATTAGCCAAATTTAAAAATGTGCTCCTTCAAGAGGATTGTTCATTTAAAATCCATCCGGGAGCAGATGCTGGGGATTAGCCTGTTACCGGAGCTGTTTTATCCAATAATAAAACGTAGCCAGATTAATCTCCTGGTGCCGACAAAACGCAGTCACCATCAGACCGCTCTGTTTCTGAACCTCGGTAACCGTTACCCAATGTTGTTGTTTTTCAGTTAATGCCATGGTGGTTCTCCTTCTCAATAAAAGAGAGCACACTATGACAAAAGATTAATCAGCCGGATATGTGGGATTAATTAGGCGCTTACGTTAAAAGGATGTACACCCACCATCCAACAACGCCTGTTCATTACAACGACGACCGTTCGCCAGCTGGCAAACAGGAACTTGGTGACCATTCAATTGCTTGGTTAATGCCGGAATTCCCCCTGCATCAGAACAACTTTCACTGGCATCTTTACTCAGATAAATACCCAGATCAGAATATTGATAGTGTTTGTATCGGCTTGATTGATGGCTGCTGCAACCTGCCAATATAGCACCTACCAGCAACAATTTGACAAGGATAACTCCCCGCTTTAACCGCATATTTTCTCCCGTTTACTTATCTGATGAGGGTATATACCAATCGCCTTTCCAGATGCGCCTTATATCTCCCCGCGTAGCGGGAGATATAAACAATCACATTGATTTGCCAGCGGCAACTTGAAGTTAGATTGGTATAGCTCAATGCCCTGTGCTTTTAGAAAACAAATTAATGACTAAAACACCGACAATAATAAGAAGAATACCGATAATTGCCGGTAAATCCAATTTTTGCTGGTACAAAAATATACCCGCAATAGAGACTAAAACTATACCAAGGCAAGACCATACAGCATAAGCAATCCCCAAAGGCATCACCTTGACAACTTGTGATAACGCCCAAAATGATAAGCAATATCCCATCACCACAACAACAGACGGCACTAAGCGAGTGAAACCATCGGCTGTTTTTAACATTGTTGTCGCTATCACTTCAGACAAAATTGCGATAAACAAATAACCCCATACATTCATCTTGCTCACCAAGCCAACGTTATAAGACAGACCAAATTCAAAAAAAACCGCTTAATCTACCATAACTTAAAACAGAATACCTTAACGAAATGAGGTGTTTTTTCTTTATAAAAAAGAATGATGATGAAAAAATCAAATGTAAATTTGACAAGGAATTATTTAATAAAATAAAAATGATTATTTCATTAATCTATCCACATGCATCAATATTATTTCCACCTATAAAAACCACTTCAAATTATTTATACCCATCTCACTTCAAGACGCGTGTGATTTCTCCCCGCGAAGCGGGGAGAAATCGGGTTTCATATCGTGTTGTAAATTGCAACTTGAAGTTGGATTGGTATATCACAAAAATGACTAAAAGAAATTATTCATTTCAATATAGAAAAGATCAGGTAATTATTTCTTTGCGATACAAACACTATAACAGCAACTTAAAAACCAACAGGTAACCATAAAGAAATAAAACCAGATCATAAGTAATTAAAAAATATAACTCTAACGGATAAAAATATTATAGACTTCACTACAAATGACTATCACTATTGAAACCTGAAAAACTGCGACTATAAAATCATGAACATGGAATAATGGATAAAAATAATGACTATTTTAAAAAATAAAAACAAACTACGCGAAACAGGATAAATGTCGAAGATATACACTAAAATAGACAAAAAATAAAATTTAAACCCTTGGACAAACAATATTAGCTATTTTAAATGAGGGAGAATGCTGAAAGATTGCAAGATTAGTCGTAGTGATACCATGATAGCTTATGCCAACACCTATTAAATAAAATAATAACCTGATGTTAAAAACCATAAAACATCAGATATAACGTAATAAATTATGTTAATGCCAAAACATAAATAAATTAAGGTTAGGCAAACACTGAAATCTACTCATTTGTATCATGAATGACAAATAACTTGTAAACGGAATGCATTCGTATAATTGACTATGAGAACACTTGAAGGTTCGTTGAATTCGAACTTATATCACCTTCATCCCGCTCAAGAGGATGTGTTTTATGAGCAAACTTTTCACGAAAACAGCCCATTACATAACCTGGGTTGGTATACCTTAATGGAAGATGAAGTTGATATAATCATCCTGCAACAAGCCTGGCGATTACTATATCAACATATTGATACGCTGAGGTTACGCATATCCATTAATTCAGATAATGAAGCAACCCAATATGTTCAGAATCAGAATGAGATTGAGTTAGTCATATTCCATGATTTTACAATGCAACCTGATCCTGAAAAAAAAGCAAAACTTTGGATGCAGCAACAGATAGATATTCCCATTAACTTTCCAAATGAGCCATTATACCTGGCTGCATTGCTTCGTATTACCAACGAGAAATATTACTTCTTCACTAAGTTCCATCATATTATGATGGATGGGGTTGGTTTATTTCGGTTACATGAATATGCTCATAAGTTATATGCATGTCTGAAAAATAAAACTTCAACCACCTGGTTAACAGAAATTCCACAATATTTAGATACGATAGAAAAAGCAAAAGAATATCTGATTTCCTCCTGTTACGAAAAAGACAAAAAATACTGGTGCGATTTTTTAACAAAAAACGATATACATCAATTAACCCCTTGTTATCAAAATAGGGGTTCTCGTAACGATACGTTGGCATTACCGTTTTCAATTAAAGCTGATTTGCTTGCCTTTTGCGAAAAAAATAAAACGAACTTTCTTGCTGTCTTTTCGAGCTTAATCATCATGATGATGTCAGAACTGACAGGGCAACAGGAATTAACATTTAATACCATTACTCATGGCAGAAGGACAAAATCAGAGAAATATGTCGTAGGGATGCAAACCAATATTTATCCGGTACATTGCCATGTTTCTCACACAATCCGTGTTACCGAACAGATTAAGCTAATCGAATTAGCGCTAAAAGAGAGCTATCACCACAGCCAATTTCCTCGCTCTCACTTAATTCGCATGGCTAATAACCAGGGCATTGCTTTACCGAATATATTTATCTTCTATGAAAGGCTTTCAGCATCAGCATCTGAAATCAACCAAGCTCAGCATTATATTGTAGATGGCGGGTTTAACACTGACCCTCTCGTTTTTCGCTTGCAAGACTTTGGATATGATCAGGAGCTAACAATAGCGATAGATTATTTACAGGAATATTTTAGTGAGCAAGATGTAAAACAACTACTTGTACGATTGCAGAATTTATTGATTGCTTTGCTTAACACGCCTTCTTTATTCGTCCATGAATTACCTATTTTATTAGAACAGGAGCGTCATACCCTGCTGCACAGTTGGAACCAAACTGATGCATCTTACCCACAGGATAAAATCCTACAGCAACTGTTTGAGGCACAGGCAGCAAGAACACCGAATAACGTGGCGCTGGTGTTTGAAGAGAGAACCCTGACCTACCGCCAGCTCAACGAACAGGCAAACCAGCTCGCCGTTGTCATTCAGCGGCAATGCAATACACCGATGCAAGCAGATACCCCCATCGCTCTCTACCTCGATCGCAGTCTGGAGATGGTAGTCAGTATTCTGGCGGTCTTGAAAGCCGGCGGCGCTTATGTACCGATCTCCCCTGAATATCCACCGGAGCGAGTTCAGTTTATTCTGGAAGACACCGGAAGCCCATGTATACTCACCCAACAACGCTATCTGACAACACTAGAGCAGCATACTTACACTTTGCCAATTCAGCCGACGCTGATAGCCGCAGATGACCGTACAGTCACCCAAGGCCAGTCAGTAGAAAATTTAGTGCCAGTGAACAAAAGTTCTGATTTGGCCTACATTATCTACACCTCCGGGACGACCGGACAGCCGAAAGGCGTTGAGTTGACCCACCGAAACGTCATCAATCACTTATGTTGGATGCAATCCCAATACCCATTAAGTGCCTCGGATAAAGTCCTGCAACAAATCCCTTATACCTTTGACGCTTCAGTCTGGGAGTTAATTGCAGCTAACTGTTTTGGTGGCACTATCGTACTGCCCTCACCGGATACCCATAAACAGCCGGAGGACTTATATCAACTGATAGAGAAAACTGGCGTAACGGTGGTGCAATTCGTCCCGTCCATGTTAGGCGCTTTCTGCCAGACAGTACGGGACTTAGGACAGCAGTTACCCCGCACTATCCGTTACGTTCTGTGTGGCGGGGAAACGCTGACGATGTCCCATGTCAACGCGTTTAGATTTATAAATAGTCATTCAAGCACTTTAATTAACCTCTATGGCCCCACAGAAACGACAAATGATGTCACTCACTTTGAGGTAACCAATGAGATTGGTGGCATTATTCCGATTGGCAAGGCACATAACAACACCCGCCTGTATGTCCTTAACCATCATGGAAAACTGTCTCCCATCGGCGCCCCTGGAGAGTTGTATATCGGCGGTGCTGGGCTGGCGCGGGGATATCGTAATCGTCCAGATCTGACTGCCGAGCATTTTGTGGAAAATCCGTTTGCCACAGATGAAGACAAATCCCGTGGTTATACTCGTTTGTACAAAACCGGTGATCGGGTACGCTGGCTGCCAGACGGTAACTTAGAATATCTGGGACGCCATGATTTTCAGGTCAAAATTCGTGGTTACCGCATTGAACTGGGTGAAATCGAAACCACTTTATCCTCTCATCCGCAAGTGAAACAGGCAGTGGTGATCGACCGAGATCATGCAGGCCATAAAGCACTGGCGGCTTATCTGGTCACAGACGAAGCCTTGACCAATGACACTTTGATAGCGCATCTCTCAACCCACCTGCCGGAGTATATGATACCCGCCAGTTTTACCCGCATTGATGCCATCCCCTTGACTATCAACGGCAAGCTCGACCGCCATGCTTTGCCAGCACCGGTATGGGAAGATCGGGATCGTTATATAGCGCCACGCACTGAGTTGGAAACCCAATTGTGTGTGCTCTGGCAAGATGTCTTAGGATTAGAACGGATCGGTATTGAGGATAATTTCTTCCGTATCGGTGGCGACTCGATTGTCAGCATCCAGTTAGTCTCCAAACTGCGGCAAATCGGTTTCTCCCTGCAAGCCAAATCGATTTTTGAAGCACCAACGGTAGCGCGGTTGGCGCAATTGCTGACACAAACTTCATCCCATGTCTCTGTGGTGGCTGAACAGGGATTATTGCATGGGGAATTTGGTTTATTGCCTATCCAGCAAGATTTCTTCAACCTGAACCTGCCATGCCCGCACCATTGGAATCAGGCATTTATGATCCGGCTGCCAGGCAATATCAGTCACGCAGCTATTGAACAGGCGCTGATCGCACTGACTGAGCGACATGATATGTTACGCGTCCATTTTGTTAAAACTGAACAGGGTTATCGTCAGTGCTACTCCGCAGAAATATCCCCCTGGTTACCCACATTACAGCATTGTGATTTCAATGAATTAAATCATCAACAGCTGACACAATGGCAAAGTGGCTTTAATTATTGTACGGGGCCTTTGTGGCAAGCCGCCCATCTGACCGGATATGCCGATGGCAGCGCCCGCTTATTCTTCGCATTTCATCACCTGATTATTGATGTCGTGTCCTGGCGGATTATTGCGGAAGATATACGCCTGCTGCTACAGGGAACAGCGCTGCCAGCGAAAACCAGCAGTTACCGGCAATGGGTTGCTGCTGTCTATCGCTATGCCATACAGCATCAAGATGAAGTGCCCTACTGGCAGGGCGTCATGGCGGGTGAAAAAATTTACCCGCTGATGGGAGAACTCAACACGCATCAATTGAGCTTATCAACTGAACTGACAAATATTCTGCTACATGAGGCTAATCTAGGTTATCACACGGAAATTAACGACTTGCTGCTTAGTGCTCTCACACTGGCATTGCAGACAACGTTCTCCCATGCGGTCAACTTCATTACTCTTGAGGGGCATGGGCGGGAAGCCATCGACAGTGCTGTGGATATCTCCGAAACTGTGGGCTGGTTTACAACCACCTATCCTGTTCGCCTGGTAACGCAGGACAATATCGCTGAGACGATTATTCACACGAAAGAGATGCTGCGTGCCGTGCCAAACAAAGGTATCGGTTATGGGGCGCTACGTCAGGTTGGATACTTGTCAGGGGATTTACCAGCCATCAGTTTTAACTACCTTGGTCAATTGGGCGGTGAGAACCATCAGTATTGGGCACTGACCAATGAAGAGTGTGGTTCAATGATTGCCAGCGAGAACATAAGCCATTTACTGCTCGATATCAATGGCGCAGTTCAGGCAGGAAAACTGCAATTCAGTGTATTGTCTCGTTTACCGTCAGCCCAAACACACATATTTATCACAGCCTTTGAGCAAGCACTCAATAGTGTCATCGCCGCTGGCCAAAAACAGGCCCAATTGGGTAGTGTGAAAACACCCAGTGATTATGAATTTAAAGCAGTTTCAATCGAACGCTTAAAGCGTTTGCAACAAAACTATCAAATGGAAACTCTGTATCCCGCAACCAGTTTGCAGCAGGGATTTATTTATCATCATCTGGCTCAACCACAAGATGATGCCTATCGTGTGCAATTGTTGCTGGATTATCACACCGCACTCAACCCTGCCGCCTATCAACAAGCCTGGTCTCTGGCTTCACTGCGCTTTCCCATCCTCAGAACAGCATTTGATTGGGAAGGGGAAATTTTGCAGATTGTAACCACGGGTGCCAGTATTAATCTGGCTAACTTCGAGAGCAAAGATATCAGCCACTTACCCGCAGAAGAACGAAACAAGGCGATTGAAACAATCCAACAACATGACCGTACTCTGCCTTTTAATTTACGTCAGCCTGGTTTAATCCGCTTTACCCTAATTAAACGAGTGAACAACGGGTAACGGTACTGATAACCCAACACCACACGATTACTGATGGCTGGAGTGGTCCGATTTTATTACAAACTGTGCACGGGTATTACGACATGCTGGTGCAAGGGCAAATGCCTCAGATCGTAGTGGAGAAAGCTTATCTGGCAACCCAGCAATATTATTTGGGGCATCTGGCCGAATCTGAGCGGTATTGGGCGGAACGTAAAACACATTTCCAGGCAACTAATGATCTGTCAAACCTGTTGAATCGTCATGTTAACTTGACGCAGATAAAAACCATCGAAAAACCGGCTGAACAGGCACTTACTGTGCAGGGGAGCGATTATGCGCAACTTAAGGATATGTGCCGGACACAAGGTATTACCCTGAACGTGGTCTTGCAATTTGCCTGGCATAAATTACTGCACAGTTACACCGGAGATGAGCAGACCATTGTTGGCACCACCGTATCCGGGCGCGATGTACCGGTAGACGATATTGAATCCAGCGTCGGCCTGTATATTAATACCTTACCATTAATGGTGCAGTGGGATAATAACCGCAGTGTTATTAGCGTTTTACAAGCTATACAGAAAGATATCGCTGCGCTCAACAGCCACAGTGCTGTCTCACTTGCCAGTTTGCAATCCGACGGGGAACGGTTATTCCATAGCCTGTTTGTCTTTGAAAACTACCCTATCCCCGTGGCAAGCGAAAATAAGGCCGCTCTTGAAAACACCCTGATATTCCGCCAGGCCATAGAAAAAACCGATTATCCATTATCACTGATGGCCTATGAGCAGAATAACTGTCTTACGGTTAAATTGAGTTATGGTGAAGATTGGCTGACCGACAAACAAGCACAGCGCTTGCTGCATCAGTTTGAACGCATTCTACACGCTGTGGCCGGTGATCCACACCAGCTTCATACCGCCATCTTGTTCCTCAGTGAAGCAGAGCGTTATACCCTGCTGCACACCTGGAACCAGACCGATGCCCCTTACCCGCAAGATAAAACCGTACAGCAACTTTTTGAAGTACAGGCAGAAAGGACGCCGGATAATGTGGCACTGGTATTTGAAGGGGAAACCCTGACCTACCGGCAGTTAAATCAACGGGCCAATCAGTTAGCCCGGGTTATTCGTGAACATTATCAGCAACATAAAAATGCCCCTCTGCCAGCAGACACCCCCATCGCCCTCTACCTCGATCGTAGTCTGGAGATGGTCATCAGTATTCTGGCGGTACTGAAAGCCGGTGGTGCGTATGTCCCGATCTCCCCGGTATACCCGCCGGAGCGGGTGCAGTTTATTCTGCAAGATACCCAAAGCCCGTGTGTCCTTACCCAGCAACGCTATCTGACAACACTGGCGGAATATGCTCAGGCACGGATAGCGGCAGATGACCAAACTATCACCATAAACCAGCCCGTAGAAAATGTGGCATCCGTCAATAAACCTACCGATCTGGCCTATATCATCTACACCTCGGGCACCACGGGGCAGCCTAAAGGCGTCATGATCGAACATAAAAATGTGGCCCATATGGTGGCGGCACAGGCAGTCCTGTTTGATAGCACAAAGCGCAAAAAAGCCCTAATGTTTGCGGCTTATGTCTTTGATGGTTCCGTTTTCGAACTGTTTTCCAGTTTACTGCATGGCCTGACGGTCTATCTGTGCAGCGAAACAGAGCGCAATGCGCCGGCCGTTGCACAACTGATCCAACGCGAAGGTATTGAAATCGCCGCCCTGCCTCCTGCCATACTGAAGTTATTAATCGGCACTGAGTACCCCTCTTTGCAGTTATTGGTGACCGCGGGAGAAGCCCCATCCCTAGATTTTCTTGACTATTTCAGCCATCACAGCGATGTATTCAACTCTTACGGCCCGACCGAAGTGACCGTTTGTGCCAGCGGCAAGCACTACCAATCCGGGGCGATTGCCCGCAATATTGGCCAAGCCATTAATAACGCCCGTCTGTATGTCGTTGACAAACAAGGTAACTTATCTCCTATCGGCGCGACGGGTGAGTTATATATCGGCGGTGCCGGACTGGCACGAGGGTATTTAAACCGGCCTGAACTCACCGCTGAACGTTTTGTTGAGAACCCGTTTGCCTCAGAAGCAGATAAAGCCCGGGGCTATACCCGTTTGTACAAAACCGGTGATTTAGTCCGCTGGCTGCCGAATGGGGAGCTGGAATATCTGGGGCGCAATGATTTTCAGGTTAAAATCCGGGGCTATCGTATCGAATTGGGAGAAATTGAAACGGCCCTTGCCTCGCATCCGCAAGTTAAACAGGCGGTGGTGACTGACCATAAGCATCGAGGCAATCAAGTGCTGGTGGCGTATCTGGTTACGGCGGGTGAGGTATCGGATGATGCCCTAATGACACACCTTTCTCTTCGCCTGCCGGACTATATGCTGCCGGCCAGTTTTACCCGTATTGAATCCATACCCTTAACCCTCAACGGTAAACTGGACCGCCGTGCCCTGCCAGCACCGGTATGGGGTGATCGCGACAGTTATCTCGCGCCCCGTAATGCCTTAGAAACTCAGTTATGCGCTATCTGGCAGGAGGTATTGGGGCTGGAGAGAATTGGGATTGAAGATAACTTCTTCCGTATCGGCGGCAATTCCCTGACCGCGATTAAGCTGACGGCCGCAATTCACCACACCCTTGGGCTTGCGGTTTCATTGACGCAACTCTTTGAACACAAAACCATCGCCAGCCTGGCGAACCAAATGGGACAACCCACCAATACGGTTATCCCTCATCGCAAATTGGCGCACTACCCCTTATCCTTTGCTCAGGAGCGAATGCTGTTTATCGAGCAGTTTGAACAGGGCACCGATGCCTACCATATTCCCTGTCTGGTTCAACTGGATAATGCCGCCTGTCTGCCTGTGTTAGAAACCGCCATTAACCGATTAGCGCAGCGCCATGCCGTGATAAGAACGGTATACCCCCATCATGATGACGGACAGAACTACCAACAAATACTGGACAGGCCGTTGGTTATCCGGTCAGTCGCGCCCTGTGATGATATTGACACGCTTCTGGATACCGTACGCACTGAGATAGCCACGCCATTTGATTTGACCACCGAACCCAGCCTGCGTCTCCGTCACTATACCCTGGCCGATAAACATTACTTCCTGATGTTATGGCACCATATCGCCATTGATGGCTGGGGCATCGACATTTTTATGCGTGAACTGGCCGAGATTTACCCAGCCTTGTTAGCCGGCCGTGACAGCCCGTTGCCTGTTCTGGATATCACCTATGGCGATTATGCCGCCTGGCAGCGGGAATATTTACAGGGCGATGTGCGTGAACGCCAGCTCGCTTACTGGCGACAGACTTTAGCCCATTACGAAACCCTGGCCCTGCCAACAGACTCCCCCAGACCCGCTCAGGTCCGTTATCAGGGACGGGACTTCAATTTCACGCTAGATACCGCCCTTTCTGACCAGCTCAGAATGCTGGCAAAAGAGCAGGAAACCACCCTGTATACCGTGCTGCTCAGTGGCTTTTATGTCACGCTGGCAAAACTATCCGGCCAAAACGATATCGTACTGGGCACACCAACTGATAACCGGCACCACGCCCAAACCCAAGCGCTGATAGGGATGTTTGTCAACTCTCTGGTCTTGCGGGTACAACTTGTGCTGACAGACAGTGTCGCCACCCTGATTCAACAAATTCATCAGTTGCTTGCCGATGCCAAAGCGCATCAGGACATGCCGTTTGAACAACTGCTTGACGCTTTGGCAATTGAGCGTGACCCCGCCCGTCATCCCATTTTTCAGGTGATGTTTGGCTTACACCGTGTTGGGGAGCACCGGCCAGATGAAGCCAGGCTGCCGTTTCAGCCGGTGACATTAGATGAATCCCTATACAGTCCGGCCAAATTTGACCTGAGCCTGTTTCTGTCCGAGGGACAACCCGCTATTACAGGCAACCTGAATTACGCGGTTAGCCTGTTTAACGACACCACCATGGCACGGCTGGCCGCTATCTACCAACGGGTGCTGGCCGCCTTCGTGACAGACCCACAACAATCGCTGGCGGGGATTGCTATCCTGTCGGACTCGGAGCGCCATACCCTACTGCACACCTGGAACCAGACCGATGCGCCTTACCCGCAAGAGAAAACCTTGCAGCAGCTCTTTGAAGTACAGGCAGAAAAGACGCCGGATAATGTGGCACTGGTATTTGAAGGGGAAACCCTGACCTATCAGCAATTAAACCAACGGGCCAATCAGTTAGCCCGGATCATTCGTGAACATTATCAGCAACATAAAAATGCCCCTCTGCCCGCAGATACCCCCATCGCCCTCTATCTCGACCGCAGTCTGGAGATGGTCATCAGTATTCTGGCAGTGCTGAAAGCCGGCGGTGCGTATGTGCCGATTTCCCCGGCCTATCCGCCGGAGCGGGTGCAGTTTATTCTGCAAGACACCCAAAGCCCGTGTGTCCTCACCCAGCAACACTATCTGACAACACTGGCGGAATATGCTCAGGCACGGGCAGCGCCGCCGATACGGATAGCGGCAGATGACCAAACCCTCACCAGAGATCAATCAGTGGAAAATTTGGCATCCGTCAATAAACCTGCCGATCTAGCCTATATCATCTACACCTCAGGCACCACGGGGCAGCCAAAAGGCGTCATGATTGAGCATAAAAATGTGGCCCATCTGGTGGCGGCGCAGGCAGTCCTGTTTGATATCACAAAGCGCAAAAAAGCCTTAATGTTTGCGGCTTATGTCTTTGATGCCTCGGTTTCTGAACTGTTTGTCAGTTTACTGCATGGCCTGACGGTCTATCTGTGCAGTGAAACAGAGCGCAATGCGCCGGCCGTTGCACAATTGATCCAGCGCGAAAGCATTGAATTAGCCACCTTACCCCCAGCCATATTAAAAGTGTTAATTGGCACTGAATTGCCCTCTTTGCAGTTATTGGTGACCGCGGGAGAAGCCCCGTCCTTAGACTTTCTGGACCATTTCAGTCATCACTGCGAGGTACTGAATGCGTACGGCCCGACCGAAGTGACCGTTTGTGCCAGCGGCAAGCACTACCAATCCGGGGAGATTGCCCGCAATATCGGTAAGGCCATCAATAATGTTCGTCTCTATGTTATTGACCAACAAGGTCATCCATCTCCTATTGGCACACCAGGCGAATTGTATATTGGCGGTGCCGGACTGGCACGGGGGTATTTAAACCGGCCTGAACTCACCGCTGAACGTTTTGTTAAGAACCCGTTTGCGTCAGAAGCAGATAAAGTCTGTGGCTATACCCGTTTGTACAAAACCGGCGACTTAGTCCGCTGGCTACCGAACGGGGAGCTGGAATATCTGGGGCGCAATGATTTTCAGGTTAAAATCCGGGGCTATCGTATCGAATTGGGGGAAATCGAAAACGTCCTGACTTCACACCCACAAGTTAAACAGGCGGTGGTGATTGACCATAAGCACAAAGGGGATCAAATACTGGTGGCGTATCTGGTCACCGATGGTGTGCTGCCCGATGATACCTTGGTTCGGTATCTTTCCACCCGCTTGCCAGACTATATGCTGCCCGCCAACTTTACCCGTATTGAATCCGTACCCTTAACCCTCAACGGCAAGCTGGATCGCCACGCCCTGCCAACACCGGTATGGGGTAAAAGTGACAACTATATTGCGCCCCGTAATGCCTTAGAAACTCAGTTATGTGCTATTTGGCAGGAAGTTTTGGGTTTGGAACGGGTAGGTATTGAAGATAACTTCTTCCGCATTGGTGGTAATTCCCTCATAGCGATTAAATTAACTACAGCAATACGTAATGAAATAAACGTTGATATTCCTTTAAATATTCTATTTAGCTACAAATGCATTTCCTTGTTATCCCAATGGTTGGAAGCCGGTAGCGCTACATCTAATTTACTTAATTTCTTAACACCCGAATCAACCGCAAGCAATAAACTGTTTATGATCCATGCAGTTAATTGCGGTAGTGAAGTCTATGAGCCTCTGGCAAATGCTTTATCTGATACGTATAACTGCATCGGTATCGATAATTACAATCTTTCCACAGAGCATAAAATCGATTCATTACAACAGATAGCACAGATCTACATGAAATTAATCTTGACTGAAACTTCCATTGATAAACCTATCCGTATTCTAGGCTGGTCATTAGGAGGACAATTAGCGATAGAGATTGCATTTCAATTGGAACAACTTGGTGCAAAAGAGATTCAGTTGTTTCTATTAGATACCGTCATCAATAATGATGAGATAAGAAAACTTAGAAATAAATTAGATATATCAAATGCATATAACAAGGTTATCAAAAAGTTACAGGAAATGGGAGCAAGCGAAACTTATATCAATAAGGTATTAGAAGCAATACCTTTTGAGTCTAGAATAGCAGACTGTCATTTAAGCGGAAAATTATCACATACAAATATCACTTTATTTAAAGCGGGTAAAATAAACCCACATCATAAAGAAGAAACAGGACTTACTATGAGTCGACTGATAATCAAAATACCAGATAATAATATTTCACAATGGTCAACCCATCCATTAGTCATTAAGTTGATTGATGATTGTTATCACGAGAATATTATTGAGTCTGTTTCCATTATCAGTGCAGAAATAATTAACACATTATCAAATAAGGATGATATCAATATAGAGTAACTGAACAAGGCCAGTATTGCTGGCCTTATTTTTTTACATCTTTATTATTAGAAATATATACCAATCTAACTTCAAGATGCGTTTGATTTCTCCCCGCTACGCGGGGAGATATTAAAACGATTGGTATAAAACCAACTGTGAATATTTTTCCAACCGACATCAGCGGCATCCTTATCACTACCGTGCTTTTTTATAACACTGCTCGATATATGGCTGAAATCGGTTGGACACAGACATGTTTCAAACAAAAAGAAAAATCCGTATAATCCCCCTCCTGCAAAGGATCCGTATAGAAAATCTACAGCCAATTAATCGGCAATGTGAGAAGTCGCAATGAATCAAAAAGATACGAGAAAAGAGACACTTGAATTCAACAAACTCCAGAAACGCCTGCGGAGAAACGTTGGTAATGCCATCATTGATTACAATATGATTGAAGATAACGATGTTGTAATGGCATGTATTAGTGGCGGCAAGGATTCATTCGCGATGTTAGATATTCTGTTGAATCTGCAAAAAGCGGCACCAATAAAATTCAAAGTCGTTGCAGTAAACCTTGATCAGAAACAGCCTGGCTTCCCTGAACACATTTTACCCCAATATTTTGAAAGCCTGGATATTCCATACTACATTGTTGATAAAGATACCTATTCTGTTGTTAAAGAGAAAATTCCTGAAGGCAAAACTACCTGCGGATTGTGTTCAAGACTACGTCGCGGCACCCTCTATTCTTTTGCAGAAAAAATCGGGGCAACAAAAATTGCGCTGGGACATCATCTTGATGACATCGTTGAAACGCTGTTCCTGAATATGTTCCATGGCGCACGTATGAAAGCGATGCCGCCAAAATTACGCTCTGACGATGGCCGTAATGTTGTCATCAGGCCGCTGGCATATTGCAGGGAAACAGACCTGATTGAGTATGCGGAAAGCAAAAAATTCCCAATCATTCCTTGCAACTTATGTGGTTCCCAAGAAAACTTACAGCGACAGGCGATCAAAGCAATGCTAGTAGATTGGGATAAGAAAACACCAGGCCGAGTGGAGAATATTTTTAAGTCTATTCAGAATGTTAGCCCAAGCCAACTGGCAGACAAAACGATTTTCGATTTTGTCAACTTGCCATTGCATCGTGAGGGAGAAAGGGAAGAGTATGCTTTTAACGAAGCAGTGGTATCGTCAACGAATATTAATGAATCACTGTTTATCGATGTGACAAACATTTAAAACTAAGCAGTTTTGGTACAGGTGGCTTAAACTCCGTCAAAAAAATAGCCGATACTAAAACAAGTATCGGCATAATTAATGAGCAATTATTCTGTGTAAAACTCAATATGAGAAAAACTACAATTATGGAGCACAACGTTCAACGCTGTATTCACCTGCGGAAACTATGATGCCTTAATTATGGCAACCAATCATTGATTTATCTCAAATCCTATAGCCATTTGCTTCGCCTTAACCACCACGCAAAAGCCACCATTAATAGTGACAACAAAAGCGTGAACAAACCAAACCCAAACCGATACTCATTACCGGGTATTCCGCCCAAGTTGACACCGAACAATCCAGTCAAAAAGGTGGTTGGCAAGAATACCATCGCCAATAGAGACATCATGTAAGTACGGCGGTTCATGGCATCCGCCATCATGGACGTGATTTCATCAGCAAGAACTGCGGTTCGGGCAATACAACCATCAAGATCATCTATTCCCCTACCCAACCGATCAGCAATCTCCTGCATTAAACGGCGCTCTTCATCATTCATCCAAGGCAATTTTTCACTGGCCAAACGGATAAAAATATCCCGCTGTGGTGCCATATATCGGCGCAGAACGATTAGCTGTTTACGCAGTAATACTAATTCTCCGCGGCCAGGAACTTTCTGCTCCAAAATATCATCTTCAAACTCAATCAAGTTGTCATGTAGCTCTTCAATAAAATCATTGGCTTCATCAGTAATGGCCCCCGCTATTTCTACCAACCAATTCCCTGTACTTTTCGCACCAACACCGTTATGCAAATCAGCCAAGACCTGATCGATGGAATGAATTTTTCGATGCCGGCTGGAGATAATAATTTTGTCATTAATATAGATGCGAAATGAAACCAGATGATCGGGACGCGCATTATCATTACGGTTCACCGATCTCAAGGTAATCAAAGTTCCTTCACCTGTGCGCACGACCTTTGGACGGATATTATCACTCACTAACCCCTCCTTTACTGGGAACGGTAGCAAGGTTGTATTCATAATCCATTGATGGCTAGCCGGATTTTTATAATCAAGATGTTGCCACACTGGTTGCTCTGCGGTTACGAGTGAATTATCCCCAAATGCGGTAACACCTCCCTTGCCATTTAATTGACAGGCATAAATTGCATTTGAACCTTTAAATACCGAGCCATAGATAGCTTCCACATCTGCTCCTTATTTGTACTTAAATTTCGCGCTTACTCTTCATGCTCAATTGTGTTACAGGATATGACTATAGGCGATATCTTCAGGATTAGTGATCGGGTATCCTTTTAACCACGATTTGATCCACCGACCATTGGTATAGTGACTTTCTTCAATACGGTATTTTTTTGATAAATAAATTATAAGATATTGTTAATTAAAAGAAGGATGAATATTTTATTTCTTTTTGTGGGCAAGATCGCACTATTCCTTTACACTGGCGGCATAGTTTACTTTATAGAGAGATTAAATCATGACACAAACAGTCAAGTTTCAAGGTGGTGATATCACCGTTAATGGAGATTTTCCACAAGCAGGTCAGGCAGCAAAAGAATTCACGCTAGTTGCTAAAGATCTCGCTGATGTAACATTGAGCCATTACGCAGGTAAACGTAAAGTGCTTAATATCTTCCCAAGCATTGACACCGGTGTTTGTGCCACATCTGTCCGTAAGTTCAACCAACTTGCCAGCGAATTAGATAATACTGTTGTGCTGTGCATTTCAGCGGATTTGCCTTTCGCGCAGTCTCGTTTCTGTGGTTCTGAAGGTCTGTCTAATGTTGTCACTCTTTCTACACTGCGTGGCGGGAAATTTCAGGAAGATTACGGCGTTGCAATCAGCGAAGGCCCGTTGGGTGGACTGACTGCACGCGCTGTTGTTGTTCTGGATGAAAATAATCAAGTTATTTATAGCCAGTTGGTTGATGAAATCACCAATGAACCTGACTATGACAGCGCGTTAGCCGCATTGAAGTAATTGTTTTTTTAAGGTTTAGTGTTTAAATCTTATTGCCTGGCGACGATAAAATCACCATTTATCATTTTATCGTCGCCAGCTTATTTCATATATAAGATATTGTTAAAAGCCGTAATACTTCAGTTATTATTCACCGTCTTCATGTTCAACTAAGTGTTTTTTACCATTCAGACCATATTCACGTAATTTATTGGCGATTGCCGTGTGAGAAACACCAAGCCGTTTTGCCAGCTTACGCGTACTGGGGTAATGACGATAAAGACGTGTCAGCACAGAGCGT
Source organism: Xenorhabdus griffiniae (assembly GCF_037265215.1). NCBI lineage: Bacteria > Pseudomonadati > Pseudomonadota > Gammaproteobacteria > Enterobacterales > Morganellaceae > Xenorhabdus > Xenorhabdus griffiniae. Next base: position 2,525,958 of record NZ_CP147737.1, read on the forward strand.
TCAAAACGCTTGCTGATTTCATCCAAAGATCCCACCAAAATATCTTCATTAAATGTTACCTCAGCTTCTAGTTCGGGCAGCCGGATATCCTGCGGGCTAAGTTTGTTACTCTCAAGTTGAGTCAAAGCCTGATATATCGCATTACGAAGCTGTCTGACATTGCCTGGCCAATGGTAACCACACAAAAATTGCTCTAAATCAGCAGAGAATTTAGGCTTATGTAAGCCCTGTTCTTGCGCAAATCGTGTTACAAAATAGTCTGCCAATGGCATGATATCCGCCTGACGTTCCCGCAAAGGCGGTAATGTGATGGTTAAGACATTCAGCCGATAGTAGAGATCTTCCCGAAACGCCCCTTTTTGTACCAACTCCATTAAGTTTTTCTGCGTGGCGCAAATGATCCTGACGTTTACTTTAACTTCATTCTCTTCACCTACACGACGAAATGTTCCATCATTCAAGAAACGCAGTAATTTAGTCTGCATCTGTGGCGACATTTCACCAATTTCATCTAGCAAAACCGTACCGCCATTAGCCTGTTCAAAGAATCCTTTTTTACCTTCCAATGCATTGGGGTAGGCTCCCGCCGCATAACCAAACAGTTCACTTTCTACAACATCATCCGGCATAGAAGCACAATTTAGCCCAAGAAAAGGCTGTTTTCCCCTTGCACTGCGCAAATGACAGGCTTTAGCAAATTCATCTTTTCCTGTTCCTGTTTCACCAACAAGCAGCAAGGGAACATCGAGCATTGCCATCTTACGGGCTTGCTCAACGATATGAACCATTTTAGGACTGACAGCAATAATCTGTTCAAAAGCATTATCATCACTTACGGTTAATTTTTTGCGGGATGATTCAATATGCCCCGTTGGCTGATGTTCACCAGAACGCAGCATAATTACCGCCCCTGCACATCTGACAACTTGATTTTCATCCGTTAATTGCATAGGAATAATATCCATCCCATACTTTTGCTCTTTGATGGAGAGTTGTGCTGAATGGGGTTGATGATGCTCACTTTCAAGCCAGCGAAGGAAATTGTAATTGTTAATCAGATGGCTAATGTTTTTTTGGCTAATTTTTTCTTTACTGACACCAAACAGTGCCAAAGCCGCAGAGTTAACCAGTTCAACATTGCCTTTCATGTCAATAGAAAAGATGGGGTCGGGAATCGATTCCAACAGTGTCCACATCGCCCGATGCTCTTTCTCTGATGGCATAAAGGCAACTGTCCTGACATCAATGACGCCATTGATACGGCGAATTTCTGCCATCAACTCCCGAAAGATATTGAAATCAATTTGAGTGAAATTAAGGTAAATACGACATGCAGGAGAAATTTCAATTCCTTTCAGGTCAATATTTCGTAAAACCAGTAAATCAAGTAACTCGCGGGTTAACCCAATTCGATCCTGACAAGTAACTTCCAATCGCATTTTTCTGACCTTATTGACACGATGTTCTTAACTGCCTGAAATGTTACCCGTTACTATCCAATAGATGAAGCCCTTGTCAGCAAAAGTTTACAAGAAAATAAGATGTCAAGCTGGTATGACAGTTGTTATTAATTTGCTTACTTTTTTATTGCCTCTTTGGCTGTGCTTTTGTTTTTCATTGGTAACGTACTTTTAAGCTGAGCAAGTAATTGGTGACGAAAATCGCCTAACTTCGGTTTATCTCCATCAATCCACGGCAAAGGCCGACACAATTCCATTGCCTTGATGCCCAAACGGGCTGTCAGCAACCCTGCACCAATCCCTTGTGCGGCACGCGCAGAAAGGCGAGCCGCAATATCTTGTGACAACCAGTCCATACCCACTTCCCTGACTAACTCTGAGGCTCCTGCAAAGGCAATATTCAGCAATACTAACCGAAATAAGCGAATACGGCTGAAATAACCTAACTCGATACCATAAAGCGCTGCAATACGATTAATGAGCCGAATGTTTCTCCAGGCAATAAAAGCCATATCTACGATAGCCAATGGACTGACAGCGATCATCAGAGCCGATTCCGCAGCTGAGCGACTGATCTCTTGCCTGGCTTGCGTATCCAGGACAGGCTGAACTAATTGACTGTATAGCATGACAATTTCACGATCATTGTGCGTCTCATGCACGGCTGCCTGCCAACGCTGTAATGCCGGATGTTGTCGTTCAATGCCAGCCTGTTCTGCTAATTTTTCACAAAATTGCCTCCCCTTGCCAATGCCATGACTTTGCAATAGCGTTTTCGCCATGTCTCGCTCTTCTGTACGCTGCCGTAAATGGTGAAGACGCCGCCATTCTTTTATCACGCTGCCTATTCCCGCAAACACAATCATACTGCCTGCTGCTGCGATCCCCAGTGCAATCCAGTCATGTTGCCGCCATGCCTGGTAGATCCACTGAATACATTGGGCAACAACACTCATCCCCAATAACAGGACAGCACTGATAAAAACTTTTCGCCAGAAACTACGTTTTGGTTTCAGCGCAGCATACACTGCACCTTCAAATTCGCTTTCCTTCTCCTCCGCTTCCCGCTCTGACATAACCGAATAGAATTCTTCTTCCTGCCCAATAAATTCTTTTTTTGCTTTTAGTGATGGCTCAGACGCTGTTTGTGTAAGATCGTCAAAATCCATTCGCGGTTTTAAAGGCTCGGTCATGTTAATTTGTCTCCCAATAAAAATTCCATCACGCTATCCATGCGAATATGGGATAACGGGGTGTTGACATTGGCTTGTTTTGGCCGAAATGATTCAAAATTAAACCCCTGTTTCTGCCAGAATTCACTATTTGGCAAGCGCTGTGGCACTTCACCAGGAAAAAATGTCAATAACTTATCATCTGACAAGCGATTGCCTTTGATGGCAGGGATTTTTTCGCCTTTATGCATGACAATGCCGCTCTCTGTTGCCTGAACAGATGCAAGCCCTACACAATCCATGCTGATCCCTTCAAACGCCGCATTTTGCCATGCTTCCTGTACCAAATGCTGTAAGAGTGAAACGAGATTGGCATGTTGATCTGACGTAATATGATCTGCTTTGCTGGCAGCAAACAGCAACTTATCGATGCAAGGCGAAAATAAACGACGAAACAATGTTCGTTTACCATAATGAAAACTCTGCATAAGTTGTGTTAATGCAAGTCGCATGTCATTGAAAGCTTGCGGGCCACTATTTAATGGTTGCAAGCAATCCACCAGCACAATTTGCCGATCAAAACGCAGAAAATGCTCTTTATAGAAGGCCTTAACGATATGATCACAGTAATAAGCAAAACGCTCACGCAACATGCCAATGTTGGTATGTTTATCCGCCTTTGCCAGTTGTGGCTCTCCGATGCTGTCAATATCCGGCCACGGGAAAAATTGCAGCGCGGGTGCTCCCGCCAAATCACCCGGCAAGATAAAACGGCCAGGTTGGATAAAATGCAAACCTTGCTGTTTACATTGATGCAGGTAATCCGTATAAGCCTGAGCGATTTTGGCCAGTAAATTTTCATCAACAGGTGCCAGTGGATCACATTGCTAGCATAACGCTAACCATGGCTTAGCCCAATTCGCTCTTTCTCCTTTCAGTAATCCATACATATGCCGTGACCATGCCAGATAATTTTGTTCCAGCATGGGTAAATCCAATAACCATTCGCCCGGATAATCGACAATTTCTAAATAAAGGGTAGAAGTTTCTTTGAGGTAGCGAAACAGGGAATCTTCCGAACGATAGCGCAACGCTAAACGTATTTCACTTACACCACGGGTTGGCGTCGGCCAGTCAGGGAGAGTGTCATACAATTCTGCGATGTTTTCATCATAGGTAAAACGAGGCACCCCAAAATCTCGTTGTGGCACCCGCTTTGCGCCAAGCAAGCGTCCATCACGCACGGCAGAAAACAGCGGTAATCTGGCTCCACTGTGAACATGCAAAAGTTGATTTACCAAGGAAGTAATAAATGCGGTCTTTCCACTGCGACTTAATCCTGTTACCGCCAGTCGCAAATGACGGTCCATACCACGATTAACAAGTGCTGTCAGTTCGTTTTGCAACCGTTTCATGTTTCTCCTAAATGGGAATACTGTGAATCAGTCTCATCTGGCCTGTAGCAACGGAAATAATGGCAAATTTTGCCGATGTTACAAGCCAGATCCCATGCTATATCCACTGTCTGGTTACAACTCAAAGCTGGCGGAAACGGCTACGCACATTGTAAGTATCAGAAGTCACATAGCGTTCCATTTGACGTAAACGTGCTTCGCTTGCTTTCAATTGGTCGTCTATTTCGTCCAACATCTTCTGTGCTGATGGTCCTCTATACTTTTCCTCTGCTGAATATCCCGCAGGTGCGGGATCCATGACAAAGGTCAAGATAATATAAGCCAATACCGTTATGCCAAATAGACCAAAGAACAGTGATAATACTGCGATGGTACGAATAAGCGGAGCGGGTACGTCAAAATAGTCTGCCAGTCCGGCACAAACTCCTTTAACTACCCCCTGCTCTGGCAGACGGTAAAGTTTTCGACGGTATTGATTTGACATTATGACTGTCTCCAATTTGGATGCTCTGCGTCGAGGATATCTTCTAACGTTTTGATCCGTTCTTGCATACGTCTGGCGTTCTCCGTCAACTGTTCCAAACGCTGAATTTCACTGTTCCCTAACTGATCTTGATTGCTGTTGCGGTGGCTATAATGCAGCCACAACCAGATGGGTAAGACAAAAAGCACAAAAATGATCAGCGGGATCCCAAGAAATATATAGCCCATTATCTTTCCTTAGTTATGTATGACATATGTCATCATTGAGAATCTTTGATATTCATTTTAGCTTTCAAGGCCGCTAGTTGTGCACTGATTTCATCATCTGCCTTCAATTCTGCAAATTGCTGATCGAGTGATTTTTGTTTACCCAGCCCAAAAGCTTCTGCTTCCGCTTCCATATGGTCTATCCGACGTTCAAACTGTTCGAAGCGCGCCATTGCCTCATCGATTTTACCACTATCTAACTGACGGCGTACCTGGCGCGAAGATGCCGCAGCCTGATGACGCAGTGCCAATGATTGTTGTCTCGCACGCGCTTCCGTCAATTTATTTTCAAGCTCTGTCACTTCGCCTTTAATACGTCCCAGCGTCTCATCCAGAATGGATAATTCGTGTGTGAGTGATTCAACTAAGCTAGTGACTTTTTGTTTTTCAATCAATGCTGCACGCGCTAAATCTTCTTTACCCTTGCTCAATGCCAGTTCAGCTTTTTCTTGCCAACCATCAATTTGGTTTTCACCCATGCTAATGCGGCGCAAAAGCTGTTTTTTCTCTGCCAGGGTACGGGCAGAAGTCGAACGGATCTCCACCAGTGTGTCTTCCATTTCCTGAATCATCAAGCGGATCATTTTCTGTGGATCTTCTGCTTTATCCAGCAGAGAAGAGATATTGGCATTCACGATATCAGCAAAACGAGAAAAAATACCCATAGTCATAAACCTCTTTCATTAGAATGTATGTATGTTATGCCTGTGTATTGTTAAAACGGAAACAAGATACACGGTAAGGCATTTAACTAAATACAAGATACATGCCAACTTTATTACTTTTATTATCTAATTGAAATTACTGATATAACTTTTATTTGCTTTTTTATTGCAATTCGATAATTTAGTTAAATTAACCAATTTTTGGCGAAAAATACCATGTCTCAGTTCATTGATAACCTATTAGGTGAAGCAAACTGTTTTATTGAAATTTTGGAACAAGTCTCCGCATTAGCGAAGCTGAACAAACCTGTTTTAGTTCTGGGGGAACGAGGAACAGGCAAGGAGTTAATTGCCCGCCGTTTACACTATCTTTCTCCACGCTGGCAAGGCCCTTTCATTTCCCTGAACTGTGCTGCACTCAATGAAAATCTGCTTGATTCAGAACTCTTTGGTCATGAAGCGGGGGCATTCACGGGTGCTCGCTCAAAACACCAGGGACGCTTTGAACGAGCCGACGGCGGAACCTTGTTTCTTGATGAACTCGCCACGGCTCCCATGCAAGTACAAGAAAAATTATTGCGTGTCATTGAATATGGTCACCTGGAGCGTGTTGGTGGCACTCAGTCATTACAAGTTGATGTACGTTTGATCTGTGCCACTAACGAAGATTTACCTGCCATGGCTACCCGTGGAAAATTCAGGGCTGATTTGCTCGACAGACTCGCGTTCGATGTGATTCATATCCCACCACTGCGCCAACGGCAACAAGATATTATGTTACTGGCACAAAATTTTGCGATTCAGATGTGCCGTGAGTTGGATCTGCCATTTTTCCCCGGATTTACTGACAAAGCCAAACAACAATTACTTTCCTATCACTGGCCTGGCAATGTTCGCGAATTAAAGAATGTCATCGAACGCTCTATTTACAGACATGGTAATAGTGAAAATGAATTAAACACGATCATCATCAATCCCTTTTCACCATCACAGCAATCTGCCTCCTCATCCACTGAGAGCAAGATTATCAACGATTCCCTTCCCAAATTACCTCTCGATTTAAGGCAGTGGCAAAATGACAACGAAAAGAGTTTACTCTTACAGGCTTTGACAGAAAGTCAATTTAATCAGAGGAAGGCCGCTGACAAACTTCATTTGACTTACCACCAGTTCCGCGGGTTAATCAAGAAACACCATATTGATGTTAATGGCAAGATAGAGTAGACAGATAAAAAAGTAGCCGGCACCCGAGCCGGCTAATAAAAATACTGGAAGCAATGTGAGCAATGTCGTGCCTTTTCTGAGAGATATACTTGCCATTGCAAGATGCCTCCCTGAAAGCACATGCGAATGATAATACTTATCAATTACATTTGTAAAGCATTTTATTGAGAATTTTTCTCATTATCGTGATCTGCCCGTTGTTTTTGAGCAGAAAGCGATAATTAAGTTACAATGGCCAAACTCTTTTTTATGACTGACATTTTATATGCGTTATTTGATTTACTGGATGATATTATTAATTTCCGCCCCTACTCTGGCGGCCAGGAATGCGACTCCAGAAACGGTTGCGGAACCCATTCAAGAACCGACTAAAATGATTCCAGAATCGAGGCCAAACAATGCCTCGGAAAGCTTGCCCCATATTTCAACATCCTTACGGCAGAACGGTTTTATTTATTGCGTTAATGGCAATTTGAATACGTTTAACCCGCAAATGGCTATCAGCGGCTTGACTGTGGATACGCTGGCTGCACAGATTTACAATCGCTTGCTGGGTGTTGATCCTCTTACCTATCGCCTGATCCCTGAACTGGCTACTGACTGGGAAGTGCGGGATAATGGGGCAACTTATCGCCTTCATTTGCGTCATAATGTTGCTTTCCAGTCAACCGATTGGTTTACACCAACCCGTGCAATGAACGCGGATGATGTTGTTTTCAGTTTCCGTCGTGTCTTCGATAAAACACACGATTATCATGATGTTAATGGGGGCCATTATCCCTATTTTGACAGTTTGCAATTTGGTGATTCAGTTAAAGATATTCGGAAAATCAACCAATATACTGTCGAATTTCGCCTTAATGCACCCGATGCGTCTTTTCTCTGGCACCTGGCAACCTATTATGCCCCTATCCTGTCCCAGGAATATGCTGAAAAACTACAGCAAATAAATAGACAAGGACAAATAGATTGGAAACCTGTCGGAACAGGTCCCTTCATGCTGGAAGATTATCAAATGGACCAATTTATCCGCCTTGTTCGCCATGATAAGTATTGGAAAGGTCAACCGCGCATGGAACAGGTTGTGATAGATACTGGCGCAGGGGGTACAGGTAGGATCTCAAAATTGCTCACGGGTGAATGCGATGTACTGGCTTATCCCGATGCCAATCAATGGAATATTTTGCATGATGATCCAAATCTGCGTCAGACATTACGTTCAGGCATGAATATCGCTTATCTTGCTTTCAATACCAGTAAACCACCATTGGATCAGTTAGTCGTTCGTCAGGCCATTGCTTACGCCATCAATAACCAACGCCTGATGAAATCCATTTACTATGGTACGGCTGAGACGGCTGCTTCTATTTTGCCCCGTGCATCATGGGCGTATGATAATCGTGCTGAAATCACCGAATACAATCCTGAAAAATCCCGCAAGATGTTAAAGGAATTGGGATTAAATGGGTTGGAATTAACTTTATGGGTGCCAACGGCTTCACAATCCTATAACCCAAGCCCGCTGAAAATGGCGGAACTCATTCAGGCCGATTTGGCACAAGTGGGTATTAAGATGTCTATCCGTCCCGTCGAAGGCCGTTTTCAGGAAAACCAGCTCATGGATAAAACCCATGATATGACGCTGGCAGGCTGGTCTACTGATAGCAACGATCCCGATAGTTTTTTCCGCCCGTTATTGAGCTGTGCCGCCATTGCGTCGCAAACGAATCTGAGCCGTTGGTGTAACTCAGCGTTTGATGAAGCCCTGCATGATGCCTTATTAAATCAACAACTTGCTTCACGCATCAAAAATTATCATGTTGCACAAGAAATTCTCGCGCAGCAATTACCTGTGTTACCTCTGGCTTATTCGATGCGTTTACAAATCTCTCGTTATAACATTCAAGGGTTGGTGCTCAGCCCGTTTGGTAATAGTTCCTTTGACAAAGTTTACCGCGAACAGGAAGCCAGCGTTCCTGATGAAAATAAAAAGGGAAGCCAATGATTATTTATATCCTGCGTCGTTTGTTGCTTCTGGTTGTGACGTTGTTTTTTCTTTCATTAATCAGTTTCAGCCTGATGTATTTCACACCTCATGGTGCCTTGAGCGGTGCATCACTGTCAGACGCTTACGTATACTACTTCCGTAGCTTACTCCAATGGGATTTTGGTATTTCCAGAATTAATGGGGAACGGATTATCGAACAACTGTATACTGTTCTCCCTGCCACAATGGAGCTGTGCGTCCTCTCTTTTACCATCGCCTTGTTAATCGGCATCCCTCTTGGGATTATTGCGGGTGTCTGGCGCAATAAAAAAGTCGATATCATTATCAGTACATTTGCCCTATGCGGTTTCTCCATTCCGGTGTTCTGGCTGGCGTTACTGCTGACTCTGCTTTTTTCACTGTATTTAGGCTGGTTGCCTGTCTCAGGGCGATTTGACTTACTCTATCGGATGGAGCCTGTCACTGGCTCTGCACTGATTGATGCCTGGCTGTCAAAGGCTCCTTATCGCAATGAAATGATCATGAGTGTTATTCTGCATATGGTTTTACCCGTTATGACACTGGCCGTTGCGCCTACTACCGAAGTTATCCGTTTGATGCGCAATAGTGCAGAAGAAGTTTCAGGTGAAAATTATATCAAGTCGGCAGCAACACGCGGTTTATCACGGTTAACTATCATTCGTCGCCATTTATTGCATAATGCCTTGCCGCCTATTATCCCTAAGTTGGGGTTGCAATTTTCAACCATGCTCACCTTAGCGATGGTGACAGAGCAAGTCTTTAACTGGCCTGGTTTAGGGCGCTGGCTCATCAGCGCTATTCGCCAGCAGGATTATTCCGCAATCTCGGCGGGCGTCATGGTGGTAGGCTCGTTGGTTATTTCCGTTAATATTCTGACAGATATTATTGGTGCAATGGCTAATCCTTTAAAGCATAAGGAATGGTATGCCGTTAGATAATTTTTACCGTGAAAAGAAAATGCCATCGCCATTAAAAGTTATCTGGCGATTTTTCTATGCCGATATATTAGCAATGACAGGTTTTTATGGGGTGTTAATTTTAATTGCACTGTGCCTGTTGGGTGATCTTTTCGCCCCATATCGGCTTGACCAACAATTCATGTCCCAACTTATGCCTCCTTCATGGTCACATCACGGTAATGTCGCCTTTTTCCTTGGAACTGACGATCTTGGCCGTGATATTTTCAGCCGTCTATTGATTGGCACGTCTTCCACATTTGGGGGAGCATTGATAGTCACTGCGGCGGCAACCATTGTAGGATTAATCATTGGTAGCCTTGCCGGTATGACTCACGGCTTGAAATCGGCGGTGATGAACCATATTCTTGATACCTTGCTCTCTATCCCTTCATTGCTATTGGCTATCATCGTCGTCGCTTTTGTTGGTGCCAGCCTGCACCATGCCATGATTGCCGTTTTTCTGGCATTGTTGCCAAGAATTGTACGTACCGTTTATACTGCTGTACATGACGAACTGGATAAAGAATACATTATTGCAGCGCGTCTGGATGGCGCTTCAAACTACCATATTTTGCGTTATGCCGTTCTCCCCAATATCACTGCGGTGATAGTCAGTGAATTAACCCGTACCCTCTCCATCGCGATTCTTGATATTGCCGCACTGGGGTTTCTCAACCTTGGAGCACAACTACCTTCTCCCGAATGGGGAGCTATGCTGGGAGATTCATTAGAATTGATCTATGCTGCCCCCTGGACTGTTATGTTACCTGGAGCAGCAATTATGCTCAGCGTCTTGCTGGTTAACTTACTGGGTGATGGTCTGCACCGCGCTATTAACGCAGGAGTCGAATGATGCCATTACTTGATATTCGAAACCTCACCATTGAATTCATGACAGCGGAAGGCCCCGTCAAAGCTGTTGACCGGATGAGTATTTCACTGACAGAAGGTGAAATATTGGGTTTGGCTGGCGAATCAGGCTCAGGCAAGAGCCTGATTGCCAAAGCGATTTGTGGTGTCACAAAAGATAACCTCAAAGTAACCGCCGATCGTTTCCGTTTTAACGACATTGATTTATTGCGCCTGACACCACGGCAGCGCCGTAAGGTGATTGGGCACAATATTTCCATGATTTTTCAGGAGCCGCAGTCATGTCTCGATCCATCAGAAAATATTGGTAAACAGATTATTCAATCTATTCCTGGATGGACGTATAAGGGCCGTTGGTGGCAGAGATTTAATTGGCGAAAACGCCGCGCAATTGAGTTACTACACCGTGTTGGTATTAAAGATCACTCCGACATTATGCACAGTTACCCTTACGAATTAACAGAAGGTGAATGTCAAAAAGTGATGATTGCCATTGCGCTTGCCAACCAGCCACGCTTGCTGATTGCTGATGAGCCGACCAATGCAATGGAACCAACAACACAGGCACAAATATTCCGTTTACTGTCGAGCCTCAATCAGAACAACAACATGACTATTTTATTAATCAGCCATGACCTGCAAATGATGAGTAAACTAGTCAAACGTATCAATGTGCTGTATTGCGGTCAGACAGTGGAAAACGCTACACCGGATGAGTTGCTGGTGAAACCTTACCATCCCTATACACAAGCGTTGATCCGTTCAATTCCTGATTTTGGCAGTCCGTTACCACACAAAAGTCGGTTAAACACGCTGTCTGGCGTTATTCCATCACTGGAACATTTGCCGGTAGGTTGCCGTTTGGGGCCACGTTGCCCTTATGCACAAAAAACCTGTATTGCAACTCCACGGTTACGGGTAATTAAGAGCCATGCATTCGCCTGCCATTTCCCTTTGAATATGGAGGAATCATAAGTGGTTGAGACATTGCTGGAAGTTAAAAATCTGACTAAAACATTTCGCTATCGAACCGGATTATTTCGCCGTCATCAACTTGACGCCGTAAAGCCAGTGAGCTTTACCCTGCAATCGAAAAAAACCCTCGCTATCCTTGGCGCAAATGGCTCAGGTAAATCTACACTCGCGAGAATGTTATCAGGGGTTATTGAACCAAGTTCAGGTGAAATTTTGATTAACGGTCATAAGCTGTCTTACGGGGATTATAGCTACCGCAGCCAGCGCATTCGTATGATTTTTCAAGATCCCAGCACCTCACTGAATCCTCGTCAGCGCATTGGTCAGATTCTGGATATGCCATTAATTTTGAATACGAAGTTATCTCCCTCCGAACGGGAAAAACGTATCAACCAAACATTACGTCAGGTCGGTTTATTGCCAGATCATGCTAATTATTACCCACATATGCTCGCATCAGGACAGAAACAACGCGTGGCTTTAGCACGGGCTTTAATATTGCAGCCACAAATCATTGTTGCAGACGAAGCCCTGGCATCGCTTGATGTATCGATGCGTTCCCAAATCATCAACTTGATGCTGGAATTACAGGAAAAACACGGTATTTCATATATCTATGTCACCCAACATCTCGGTATGATGAAACATATCAGTGATCAAGTTCTGGTCATGCATCAAGGGGAAGTTGTCGAACGTGGCAATACAGCGGAAGTTCTGGCTTCTCCGCTGCATGATATTACACGCAAATTGATAGCCAGCCATTTTGGTGAAGCCCTGTCTGCTGAAGCATGGCGACAGGATATCACCTAATGTTTTTATTGGATGTATTTTAATCACTGATCGGAACAGAATGGGAAACTCACCACATTTTCCTCCGGCATGGTAGAATCATCCCCGTTTATTCACCATAAATACCGTAGTTATGGTTAGAGATTTATTATTTCTGTTTATCCATGACTTTTGGTGTTTGATCACAAAGAACAATTTTGATCATAAAGAACAATAAGGATACTGCTATGGGTTTCATGACCGGCAAGCGCATTCTCATTACTGGCGTCGCCAGCAAACTGTCTATTGCTTATGGAATTGCCAAGGCAATGCACGATCAAGGAGCAGAGCTGGCTTTCACTTACCAAAATGACAAGTTGAAACCTCGCGTCGAAGAATTCGCCGCATCACTGAATTCAGATATCGTTCTGCCATGTGACGTGGCTGAAGATGAAAGTATCGACGCATTGTTCGCTGAATTAGGCAAAGTATGGCCTAAATTCGATGGTTTTGTTCACTCTATCGGTTATGCACCGGCTGACCAGCTTGATGGTGATTATGTTAACGCTGTTAACCGTGAAGGTTTCAAAATTGCCCACGACATCAGCGCATACAGCTTTGTCGCAATGGCGAAAGTCTGCCGTAATATGTTGAATCCAGGTTCTGCCCTGCTCACCTTGAGTTATTTGGGTGCTGAGCGTGCCATTCCTAACTATAACGTAATGGGTCTGGCAAAAGCCTCCCTGGAAGCAAACGTACGTTATATGGCAAATGCAATGGGGGTTGAAGGTATTCGTGTTAATGGTATCTCTGCTGGCCCAATCCGTACTCTGGCAGCTTCTGGTATCAAAGATTTCCGTAAGATGCTGGCACACTGTGAAGCGGTTACACCTATTCGCCGCACTGTGACAACAGAGGATGTCGGTAATGCGGCTGCCTTCTTATGTTCAGATCTGGCTGGTGGTATTAGCGGTGAGATCTTGCATGTTGATGGCGGTTTCAGCATCGCGGCCATGAATGAATTAGAGTTAAAGTAATAGCCTGTTAAAAACAGTTCCAGCCATAACATTATGGGTGGGACTGTTTTTTTATTATTAGTCTATTCTGACAGCATGAAATTGATGTTCTGGAGTGACTATCCTATCTTGTGCGGCAACAATCTGTAATTCATATTCCTCGCTCTTTTGCGTTTCCAGCATCACTTCGTAGACCGCAGCGGCAACATGTTCTAAGGCCGCTTGTAATGCTTCATTTGTCAAAGAAGGGCTTTTTAATAGATCAGCGAGAAACAAACCACTCGTTAAGTCACCAACACCAACTGGTTGACGTGCTCCTGTATCAATTAATGGGCGACTAACGTGCCAACTATGTTCTTTAGTTACCAAAAGCATTTCAAAACAATCGGCCTGATAACCTGCACGACTCAAATGCTTAACCAATACAATTCTGGGACCTTTTTCACATAACTCACGCGCAGCAGATATCGCTTGTTCTACGCTGCTAATTTTTCGCATCGCCAATGTTTCAAGCTCCAGCAAATTAGGTGCAATAACATCACTGGCTGGCAGAGCTTTATCACATAAAAATTCTGCAACGCCCGGAGCAACTATGCATCCTTTTTCTGGATGTCCCATGACAGGATCACAGAAATACCATGCATCAGAGTTGGCTTCTTTCACCTGCTTTACGATATCAAGGATATAATTTCCCTGCTCCGCAGAGCCAATATAACCACTCAGAACCGCATTACAGGATGCGAGTTTATTAATTTCACCAATTCCCTGCACGATTTCAGTCAAATGTTCCGGCGACATAACACAGCCACGCCATTGAGGATATTGGGTATGGTTTGAAAATTGCACCGTATTTAATGCCCATACGTTCACTCCCATACGACGCATCGGAAAAACAGCCGCACTGTTTCCAGCATGGCCAAAGACAACATGAGACTGAATTGAAAGAACATTATTCATGATAAGGCCTAGTTTATTATTTTTAATTTATGAATAGATAATATTTATACGCATTAAACTTCAAGTTGCAATTTACAACACGATATGAAACCCGATTTCTCCCCGCTTCGCGGGGAGAAATCACACGCATCTTGACGTTAGATGGGTATATACCAATCGCCTTTCAAGGTGCGTCTTATATCTCTCACTCCGCGGGGAGATATAAATAATCACATGGATTTGCAAGCTACAACTTGCAGTTGGATTAGTATATAAAGACACCAAGATACATTAAGGGCAACATTATCGTTGCCCTTAATAATATCAGTTAATTATTTCCAATTGATGAGGCAATAATGTTTTTTACCACGGCGTAATAAGCTATAACGCCCAAATAAACAATCATTATCCGTAAATACATACATAGGTTCGGATTGTTTTTCACCGTTGATGGAAACCGCATTAGAGCTGATCATAGTACGAGCCTGTCCACGGGAAGGAACGAATTCGGCGGTGACCAATGCTTGTTGCAGATCTGCACCTTTTTCCAGTTCTATTGTTGGCATTCCATCTTGTGCCAATTGAGCGAAATCTTCTTCGGTCAAATCGGCAATGGCTCCTGAGAATAAACTCTCGGTGATACGCTTCGCCGCTGCAAGACCTGCTTCACCATGCACCAGACCAGTAACTTGTTCTGCCAGTACATATTGAGCACGAGGCGCTTTACCACTGTTTTTATCTTCTTCTTCCAGCGCATTAATTTCTTCAATGCTCATGAAAGTAAAGAATTTCAAGAAACGATAAACATCCGCATCTGCTGTGTTAATCCAGAACTGGTAAAATTTGTACGGACTCGTTTTCTTCGGATCTAACCAAACTGCCCCACCCTCTGTCTTACCAAATTTAGTTCCGTCTGATTTGGTGATAAGTGGCACAGTCATGCCAAACACTTGTTTCTGGTTTAAGCGACGCGTCAAATCGATACCTGAAGTAATGTTGCCCCATTGGTCTGATCCACCAATCTGTAATTCAACACCATATTCTCTATTCAAATTTGCAAAGTCATAAGACTGCAATAGGTTATAAGAAAATTCAGTGTAGGAAATACCAACATCATCACGGTTAAGACGTTGTTTCACCGCTTCTTTGTTGATCATCTGGTTTACGGAAAAATGCTTACCGATATCACGCAGGAAGGTCAGCACATCCATTTGACCAAACCAATCGTAGTTATTGGCTAACTCTGCACCATTGTCACCATCAAAACTAAGGAACGGAGAAACCTGGTTACGAATTTTCTCAACCCACTCTTTGACTGTTGTTTCTGTGTTCAACTTGCGTTCAGTTGCTTTAAAACTTGGATCGCCAATCAAACCTGTCGCCCCACCAACCAACGCAATAGGTTTATGCCCAGCAAGTTGGAATCGTTTTAAACACAGCAAGGGAACCAGATGGCCCAAATGCAAGCTGTCAGCGGTAGGATCGAAGCCACAATAGAGAGAAACCGGACCTTGCGCCAGTCTCTCAGCTAACGCCTCTTCATCTGTTACCTGGGCAACAAGGCCCCGCTCTTGCAGTTGTTTAATCAGGTTATTGCTAGACATTAATGACTCCATCAGTTTGTATACTTTGCTTATATTTCTATACTCTTCTTTCACGTTGCCAGCTTATTAGCTACGCTGCAACTTGAAACCTATTGGGTATATAAGCATCTCGTGATAAATCAAGTGCTATAGCATAAAACGCCAGTCATATAAGTGCCAGTATTAAAAACAGTAATTATTTCTTCTACTTTGTAAGTCACTATCTGATTGGCTGTAATTTGCAATTTAAGGGGCCAAACGGTCTACATTCCACTTATCACCATCACGCTGATACAGGAAACGATCATGAAGACGATGAGCACCGCCCTGCCAAAATTCAACTGAGTCAAATGTGACCTTGAATCCGCCCCAAAAACTAGGAAGAGGAACTTCACCATTCTGAAATTTCTGTTTCAACTCCAAAAACTTCCCTTCCAAAATGCTTCTGGCTGAAACCTTTGATGATTGCTGGGAAGCCCAGGCTGCAATTTGGCTATCCCTCGGACGACTATGAAAATATTTTACAACTTCAATCGGAGACAGACGCTCAGCCCTGCCAAGAAAACTGACCTGTCGTTCCAATTGATACCAAGGAAAATGGAGGCTGATCCGGTTATTCTGGGCCAGATGTTTTGCCTTGCGACTGCCAAGATTGGTATAGAATATCAAGTTATTAGCATCAAAATGTTTTAACAAAACGATGCGTTGATAAGGTTGCCCATACTCGTCGACTGTCGCAATACACATTGCCGTCGGATCGCTAAGCTTTGCTTCACAAGCCTGCTTTAACCAACGTTCAAAAAGTTCAATCGGCTCTTCAGTAAGATCTTTTCGCCTTAACCCACCACGTATATATTCCCGACGCAGCTCTGCAATATCGGTTTCATTATTTTCTGACATTTCTAACTCTCTATTTATTAATGAGTATTAGCATACCATTGTTATCTGTTAGCCAACTGTCGTCTTCTAATAATGATCATCTGTTAATTGATCATTATCCAGCCAATTATCTGACAACCGGATAAATTGCCCCTAAAATCGTTTCTCTATCCGCACCTGTGACTGATGGTAAATTACCAGACAACCCTGACATTGTTCGGAATGCCAGCCAGGCAAATGCCAGTGCTTCCATGTCATCCCCACTCAAACCATATTTGTCTGTTGTGGTCACTTCAGTACCCGGCAATAAAGCCGATAGCCGATTCATCACGAATGGATTACGCGCCCCGCCGCCACATACCAGAAGACGATCACATCCACCACTTAGCATCACTTGTTGAGCAATGCTTACAGCCGTTAGTTCAGCTAATGTGGCTTGAACATCCACTGGTGCAACATCAGGGAAATCAGCCAACTGTTTTTCCAACCATGCCATATTAAAATATTCACGCCCTGTACTCTTCGGTGCCGTACGTGCGAAATAAGGATCAGAAAGCATTTTCTGGAGTAAAGATGCATTATCAGTCCCTTCACTGGCCCATTGTGCATCTTTGTCATAAGGCAATTGCTTATGCCGCCATGTCCAAGCATCCATCAACATGTTGCCCGGCCCTGTGTCATAGCCCTTAACGGCTGAATTAGGCAGAAGTGCTGAAATATTTGCTATTCCGCCAATGTTTAAAATAATACGCCTTTCTGTCGGATGGCCCAATACAGCCATATGGAATGCGGGTACTAAAGGCGCGCCTTGCCCACCATAAGCCATGTCACGCCGTCTGAAATCACCGACCGTTGTGATATTGGTAAGTGCTGCTACTCGGTTATTGTCACCGATTTGCATGGTAAAAGGCTTTTCACCGTCCGGCTCATGCCATACGGTCTGCCCATGACATCCAATTGCTATAATATCATTTGCCGTCAGCCCTGCTTTATTCAGTAACCCTTGAACAGCTTCTGCAAAAAGAGTGCCAAGCTCATAGTCAAATCTTCCGATCATTGATAATGTCGTCTGCTGCCCTTGACAAATGGATAACAATTTTTGTTTAAGTTCTTGCGGAAAAGGATGGCTATAACTCACTTGTTGAGTAACAATTTTATCACTAATCTCCGCCAAAATAACATCAACCCCATCCATGCTGGTGCCAGACATCACACCAATATAACGTCCTGACTTCATAAATACTCCTCTATTCAATAATGGCTCACATTTAACATGTGGATTACATTTAATCTTGCGTAAACTATAAAACACATCTATTTGGACTATATATGTTTAATGATCATTATCAGAGATAAAATCTGAGTTTTGGAAAGCTCTTCACAAAACATGCTAAACTTTTGGTCAGGAATTATTCCTTTCAGAGTTCATCGGGAACATTTATTATATGTAAATATGCATTATTAGTAGCCGGCAAATTTATTAGTTCTGCTGCTAACAATAGTGTTTACTACTGAGAATAGTAGCCGAACACTTGGTGATAAGTTTATTCTCAAGCTTCCCTCTCGGGCATTAAAATTAGGAGTGATTATGTTAAAACGTTTCCTGGTTGGCGCAGTTGTAGTAACCACGTTGTCTGGCTGTGCAGACATGGGAGCACTTTCTAGTGATACTTACTCTATTGATCAAGCCAAACAAGCTCAAACTGTAACTTATGGCACTATTCTATCTGTACGCCCCATCACAATTAAAGGTAAGCAAGCCGGTGATCCTAGTATGTTAGGTCTCATTGGTGGTGCTGTTTTGGGAGGGCTGCTAGGTAATACAGTTGGAGATGGTTCTGGTCAAAGACTCGCCACAGCCGCGGGTGCTATTGCTGGCGGCCTGGCTGGCCAAAAAATCGAAGGTGCGTTAGACCAAACGAAAGGTATTGAGCTAGAAATTCGTATGGACAGCGGAAAAAATATCATCATAGTACAAAAGTTAGATAGTGTCGTGTTCAGCAGAGGGCAACGTGTCAGGATCGCAAACAGCGGAGATTCTTTGACTGTATCACCACTCTAAAATGTTCAAATAACGCAAAACAAAAAATCGCGGTTTACCAGTAACAAGATCTGGGCCGCGATTTTATTATTATAGATTAATTTTTATATTACCTGTTTGTGCAATTGGTTAATATTTTTTTCAATTTTCTTTATTACAGAAGCGAGCAGAATTAACTCATCATGAGTAATTCCCTCCAAAATTTCTTTTCTTGTCGAACCAATAACACTATCCACTTCTCTAATAAAGTTTTCCGATTCTTTGGTTAATTTGATTCTTTTTGCACGTCGATCATTGGCACATGTGTGGCGTGTAATCAGTTTCTTTTCTTCTAATTGATCAAGCGTTCTCACCAAAGAGGGTTGTTCAATACCAATAGCTTTTGCGAGCTGTATCTGGGACTGCTCTGGTGGTAGTTGACTAATATTGTATAGAGTAACCCAATGCGTCTGAGTTAATTTCAACGGTTTCAAACGATGATCAATTAAAGCGCGCCAGATACGGACTAAACGTGCCAGATCTGATCCCAATGTCAATTCCAATTACCCCTCCTTATAATTAGAGACTCATATAACATCAATGAATTATCCAATCAGTTTATTCATATGAATAATGAATACGCACTCTATATCATGCTTACATTATCAGAGTCAGCAATTTCGCTAATTACCTAATGAGTATCGCGTTGGCTTGTTCCTCAAAGTTGACATCTTCGTCGCCCTAAAGAGCGAAATTGTACGGCGCATCGAATAAAATCGCGCATTAATCCACCAACGATATAAACTGTATAAAATAATCCTTCAACTAAACTATTATGAATTTAAATATCAACAAAAAAAGTACAATCTCCTAAAATATATACATTTCCACTCGGCTGAAGTTCTATAAGAATAACCGCCATCCAAATACTAATCTATATATTTTTACATTAATATCATTTTTCTCTTACAGAAATTGACAGCATTGAAATAAATAACATAAAAAAACAATAAGATAACAAAATAGATTCTTTTTTGTTCAATAAGTAATTCTTTAATAAAAAATTTTTACTGAGATGATTAAGATAGACAACAGAAGTGGTATTTTGAAATGACTTATGTCAAATAAAAGAAATGTAATATAAATGATATCTCATCTATTACTAAATAGCGTTTCAAAATGATAGGAGTATTCCTTACCCCGCGCGGAGCGCGGGGTAAGGAACGCCAACATCTGATACTCTCAGTATTATGAAAACCTATTTAGTAATATTTCTTATTTTTGTGATCATCCTATACTATACGCATTAAACTTCAAGTTGCAATTTACAACACGATATGAAGCCTGATTTCTCCCCGCTTTGTGGGGAAAAATCACACGCATCTTGAAGTCAGATTGGTATTTAATTCATATAAAAGATATTTTTTAACCAGTTCAGAGTGAGATTAAAATAAATCGGATTGTCTTGGAATAATATTGCTTTCTTCTTCCTTCTTTCTCAAACTTCTTAGTTTTCTCTGATGACATAACCGCAATATTTCTCTTTTTTCACTATCCGATAATTTCATCCATATAAACCGCTCTTCCCTGCTACGATAACATCCCTGGCAAAAACCACGGGGATCAGATTCACAAACTCCCCGACAAGGGTTTGGAATAGCAAAAAATTCTAATTGTTCAGCCATCTCATCCCCCTGCATCCAAACTTATCAAGCATTCCCACAATAAGGCCATTTATTGATCAGTATAAACTTCACCCATGTCATTTCAAAATAAAATGGTAACAACCTATACGCGTTACCTTTCAAGTTGTTCATTATAAGACAACATAACTCATTGTTTTTACCCGCTTCGCGGGGAGAAACAATATGCATCTTGAAGTGAGATGGATATAAAGGTAAATAAATCGGATAATTTGAATTATTTGATCTATATACGGCATAATGCAGATATGTGAGCCACGTTTCTGAACATTATGTTTCGTAATAAAGTTATAAAGATCAAGAGGTAATCATGCGTTTACTCCACACTATGATCCGTGTTGGCAATATGCAGCGCTCGATTGATTTCTATACTCAGGTAATGGGTATGCGTTTACTCCGCACCAGCGAAAACCCAGAGTATAAGTATTCTCTCGCGTTTGTTGGTTATACCGATGAAAGTCAAGGCGCAGTTATTGAGCTAACTTATAATTGGGATGTTGAAAACTATGAAATGGGAACCGCATTTGGACATATCGCCTTAGGTGTTGATGATGTTGCGGCAACCTGTGAACGCATCAAACTTGCTGGAGGGAAAGTAGTTCGCGAAGCAGGGCCAGTTAAAGGTGGAACAACTGTCATTGCATTCGTTGAAGATCCCGATGGCTATAAGATTGAACTCATCGAAAATGCAAGTGCCAGCAATGCATTAGGCAACTAACGCTATTTCTCACTATTACGTTATAGTGAGAAATTATTTAACTAGCTAAATAAGGGCATCTTGCCCTTTATCCCCCACTGTATAAGCATTACTTCTGCAAGACACACCAAATTTTGTCATAATACTCACTATTCCAAAGTTAAAAAATAGAATCCTGAAGCTAAGAACTGAAAATCAGATGTCTAATCAAAATATGCTAAGTGGGCGCTTTCGTGGCTACTATCCCGTTGTTATTGATGTCGAAACCGCTGGTTTTAATGCGCGTACAGACGCTTTACTTGAAATTGCTGCAACTACTTTAAAAATGGATGAAGATGGTTGGCTAACACCGGCCAATACGCTGCATTTTCATATCGAGCCTTTTGAAGGGGCTAATCTTGATCCTGCCGCTCTCGCTTTCACTGGCATTGATCCTACAAACCCCTTGCGAGGAGCTGTCAGTGAATATACTGCCTTGCACGCAATTTTTAAAATGATCCGCAAAGGTATGAAAGACACAAATTGTAATCGTGCAATTATCGTCGCTCATAATGCCAATTTTGATCACAGCTTTGTCATGGCCGCTGCTGAACGTGCTAGTTTGAAACGCAATCCATTCCATCCGTTCGCGACTTTTGATACCGCTGCACTCAGTGGCTTGGTTCTTGGTCAGACAATTCTTGCCAAAGCCTGCATCACAGCGGAAATTCCGTTTGACAGCAATCAGGCCCATAGCGCTCTTTATGATACTGATCGAACCGCCCTACTTTTCTGCGAGCTGGTTAATCGCTGGAAGCGGCTGGGTGGTTGGCCACTACCATCTACTGATAACGCTAACTGCGAATCCTAAAAAAGTAAGCCCCATACTTTAATCGGTATGGGGCTATGGAAAGTAACCATTATTCAGATGAATGACTGGCCTTATTCCTGCTCACGATATTTATCGGCAGTCTCTTTGATCAGTGTTTGTAGTTCACCGCGTTGATACATCTCAACAAGAATGTCACAACCTCCCACCAACTCACCATCAACCCAAAGTTGAGGAAAAGTCGGCCAATTTGCATATTTAGGTAATTGAGCGCGGATATCTGGATTTTGCAAAATATCCACATAAGCAAAACGTTCACCACAAGCTGATAAAGCCTGAACTGCCTGTGCAGAGAAGCCACAGCTTGGCAATTTCGGTGAACCTTTCATGTACAACAGAATTGGGTTTTCTCTAATCTGGCGTTCGATTTTTTCAATGACTGCATCAGCCGTTGTATCAGTAACCGTATTAGTGTTTGTATTAATATTAGTCATTTTTGCTTCCTTAAAAACTGCACGTGCTATTTATCAGCATAAGATAAAGATTGATTCAGAATACCACTTTCTACGCTAATTTTTCTACCGTGAACTTTATATGGCAAATTTTTGCCATGACTTGCCACAAATGATCATTAGATATTTTCATTCCAACTGACTGTATCCAATACATGTTAAGTTCAGTTCTGCACCAGTTCGCAGCTTTATAGCATCTTTTTCCCTGTTATTTAGCAGAAAAGTTGTTAAGATAATTATCAAAATAGTAACACGATAATAAGCTTAAATTTGCCCTGTTCCATGGTGAGTGTCTAAGCCATGGTTTGCAGAGCCAAAAACCCGATATTAAAAAGGAGCATGCAATGTCTTTTGAATTACCAGCATTACCTTATGCCAAAGATGCCCTGGAACCACACATTTCTGCAGAAACTCTGGAATATCACTACGGCAAACATCACAACGCTTATGTTGTAAACCTGAATAATCTGATTAAAGATACTGAATTTGCCGGAAAATCACTGGAAGAGATCATCAAAACATCTGAAGGTGGCATCTTCAATAACGCAGCACAAGTTTGGAACCATACTTTCTACTGGCACAGCCTGTCACCAAATGGTGGTGGCGAACCCACCGGAAAAGTGGCAGATGCTATCAGTCATGCTTTCGGCTCTTTTGCTGAATTTAAACAGCAATTCACTGATGCAGCCCTGAAAAACTTTGGTTCTGGTTGGACTTGGTTAGTCAAGAAAGCTGATGGTACTTTGGCTATCGTTAACACTTCTAATGCAGCAACGCCATTGACTGGCGAAGATAAGCCAGTGCTGACTGTTGATGTTTGGGAGCACGCATATTATATCGATTACCGCAATGCTCGCCCTCAATATTTGGAGCACTTCTGGGCTCTGGTCAACTGGAACTTTGTTGAAGAAAACTTAGCTTAATAAGATTAATTCTTATACTAGTTTGAAATAATAAGGGCGGGCTTTTCCTTTATTTGCGATATTGCACATGTTGGAAAACCCGCCCTTAAGATAAGTGGGGCTACAAATTCTTTTAGATCTTGATCAGATCAGGCAGAGGCTCCCCAGAAAAACAATCATGATTAATGCACTACTGGCGGCCAATAATCCCAATTTCAGATCTGTATCCATAGAACATCCTCAATGTGAAAATTAAGACACCTCAACATCCTAAATTTTAAGCGGTTATTTGCCATACTATCTAAAAATCATACCGCAAGATTTAATCCATACTCTTTATAGCATCGATTATTACTTTCACTTTTGAGCTAGATCAGACAAAATTCAAGGTTTACCGCTAAATTATTGCCAACCATCACCCTGTATACAAATATATTGGTAAACGATTAACAAATAGCTATACCCGAAAAGAAAGATAAAGGGTATATAAATTAGACCAGAAGGTCAGGAGTCCTTTTTTCATGGCAACGATTAAAGATGTGGCCAAACGCGCTGGTGTTTCGACTACAACCGTATCCCATGTTATCAATAAAACCCGTTTCGTCGCCGAAGATACAAAGGCCGCAGTTTGGGCCGCTATTAAAGAATTGAACTATTCTCCCAGTGCGGTTGCCCGTAGCTTAAAAGTTAACCACACCAAATCCATTGGGTTGCTGGCAACATCAAGTGAAGCACCATACTTTGCTGAGATCATAGAATCAGTTGAAAATAGCTGCTATAGCAAAGGTTATACCCTGATTTTATGTAATTCTCATAACAATCTTGATAAACAGAAAGCATATCTCGCGATGCTCGCACAAAAACGAGTAGATGGTTTGCTGGTAATGTGTTCAGAATACCCTGAGCAACTTTTGAGTATGTTGGAAGGCTATCGTAATATTCCTATGGTGGTCATGGATTGGGGAGAATCCAGAGGTGATTTTACCGATGCAATTATTGATAATGCCTTTCATGGTGGTTACCTGGCTGGCCGTTATCTTATTGAACGCGGTCATCGTGATATTGCATCCATTCCTGGACCATTGGCAAGAAATACGGGAGGAGGCCGCCACCAAGGTTTTCTTAAGGCACTAAAAGAAGCCAATATCGCTATTCGGGATGAGTGGATTGTACAAGGTGATTTTGAACCTGAGTCCGGTTACCAAGCCATGTATAAGATCCTGAATCAAAAACATCGTCCAACTGCTGTTTTCTGTGGTGGAGATGTCATGGCTATGGGAGCGATCTGTGCAGCTGATGAGTTGGGTTTGCGTGTTCCGCAAGATATTTCAATTATCGGTTATGATAATATTCGTAATGCCCGCTATTTTACGCCAGCATTGACAACCATTCACCAACCCAAAGAGCGTTTAGGGCAAATGGCCTTTTCAATGTTACTGGACAGGATAGTCAATAAACGTGAGGATGTACAAACTATCGAAGTCCACCCACGCCTTGTTGAACGGCGCTCTGTTGCAGATGGACCTTTTATCGATTATCGCCGCTGACAGTTAATTTTCTTGCAGCCATTCGGCATTAAGCGTTTCGCTATCCCCCAGATAATCAAGTAACCAGCTTAATGCCGGTGAATGGCTTTTTTGCGACCATGTCAAGCAGCATGGGCTGTCAGGCAATGGTTGTTCAAGTTCAAGTGTCATCAATTTGCCTTTACGGATCAGCGGTTGCGCACGGTGCTTAGGCACCATGCCTACACACAATCCATCCATCAAGCAACTTAATCCAACATCCCAATCAGGCACAATCAATCGCCGCTGATTATCCAAAGCCCATGTATCACGTTTAGGTAAGCTGCGCGCTGTGTCTTCAAGACATAAACTGGGATAAGGTCGCATTTGGTCATCATTCAATTTTCCCGATATTACTGCCAGTTCGTGTTCTGGACTGGCTACACACAGCCAAGGCATGAACCCCATATCCCTGAAGCTATATCGCTCACCAACAGGGGAAGCACGTGTCGCTCCGATGGCGACATCCACTCGGCCATCCACCAGAGCATCCCATACGCCATTGAAAACTTCAGGATAGATAAGTAACTCAATATCTGGGAAATGGCGATAAAAATCCAAAATTAGCCGAAGCGTTCGCTCTGGTTTTACAACCTGATCAACCGCAATACTAAATTGCCCTCGCCAACCATTAGCAACCTGTTGGCACTGATGCCGAGTGTGATTCATTTTTTTGATAACAGAACGCGCTTCTTTGACAAAAATTGCTCCCGCTTCCGTTAAATCGACATCACGGTGACGACGTTCAAACAGAGGAACTGCCAGCCATTCTTCAAGCTGTTTTACCGTATAGCTGATAGCAGAAGGCACACGATGAAGTTCTGATGCAGCCGCGCTGAAACTTCCTGTTCTGGCAACAGCATCAACGACTTCCAGAGAGTATTCAGACCACATATATCTTCCTTTCAATTTTTTTCACAGCATGGTGCAAATATTACCGTTTCACAAGTAAAAATCATGCTATATAAAATAAGCCAACTATTTCCTTATCCACGACAAAATCTAACTACTAACACAATGACAACAAATAAAAACACCATTCCATTTATGTCTTATCTCGCTGGCTTAAGCATGTTAGGCTATTTGGCCATTGATATGTATCTGCCCGCTTTTGATGCAATGAAAGCAGAATTAGGTACATCAACTAATGCTATCAGTGCAAGCCTTAGCATTTTTCTTGCCGGATTTGCTTTTGCACAACTTTTATGGGGTCAATTGTCTGACCGGTTAGGCAGAAAACCTGTTCTTATTATCGGCCTGTCCCTGTTTTCCATTAGTTGTTTAGGTATGCTTTGGATAACAGATCCGATCCAATTACTGGTATTGAGATTTATGCAGGCTGTGGGCGTTTGTTCCGCTGCGGTAACCTGGCAAGCTTTGGTCGTCGACAGATATGATGCAGAGCGTACCAAACGTGTTTTTGCCATGATCATGCCTTTGGTTGCCCTTTCTCCTGCACTTGCTCCTTTGTTGGGGGCATGGTTATTGACGCATAGTGGCTGGAGAGTCATTTTCCTTATTTTAATGATAGTAACGATATTGCTGTTAATACCCACATTTTTCCTGACTAATAAACGTACTAATATTGAAACCCGCACTGATAAAAAAGCGGTTTCTTTCTTTACGTTATTAACTTCTCCAGTTTTTAACGGAAATGTATTGATCTACGCATCTTGCAGTGCCGGTTTTTTTGCCTGGCTAACGGGTTCACCAACCATTCTGAAAGATATGGGTTATGATCCTACCGATATTGGTTTAAGTTATATTCCTCAAACTCTGGCATTTATGATTGGCGGGTATGGTTGCCGTATCTTACTGGAAAAAGTAAAAAGTGAAACGGTATTCCCATTTTTGTTGGTAGGTTATGCTGTAAGCATGATCACTATTTATTTGATCTCCATATTAAGTCAACCTTCATTTATCGCCATTCTTATTCCTTTTTGTGTAATGGCAGCAATGAATGGCGCATCCTATCCAATTGCAGTAGCAAATGCTTTGTCTATTTATCCACAAGATAGTGGTAAAGCGGCTGCATTACAAAATGCCCTGCAATTGGGCCTCTGTTTTGTCGCAAGTATGCTCGTCTCTGTATTTATGGAATACCCTCTTTTATCGACGACAACAATAATGGCGCTTACGGTTGTGCCAATGGCTGCCGGTTATTGGCTGCAAAAACAAGGTGTTGAAAAAAGCCATCAAGCATAAATACGATAGTTTTCCAAAAAAATAATAGTTAAGAACATTATTATCTAAAGGTTACGCCATGATGTGACCTTTAGATGATTGTCTAAATATCATTTCACTCATATACTCATACGGATTCATTATTCTAAAAACTCGGAATTTGAGGTCCTTCAGAGCATTGACGCTCTATTTAATTTCAGGATGAATAGGCAATATGTGCTTTTCAATACAATTTCTATATTATTTTCCAATAAACCCTCGAGGTTTTATATAATAAAAATCAGCTACAAAGTGACACCTCAAAATTCCATCACACCAATGTTGGAGAGTATATGAGTTCGTCTTTCGTTGAAGGTAAAAAAACAATCACTGATCCTTGGCATAGGATCGCCCATGAATTGCTTCAGGAAATTGATATTGATATCAATGGCAAGCGCCCTTTC
The DNA here is from genome assembly GCF_037265215.1 of Xenorhabdus griffiniae. Classification (NCBI taxonomy): domain Bacteria; kingdom Pseudomonadati; phylum Pseudomonadota; class Gammaproteobacteria; order Enterobacterales; family Morganellaceae; genus Xenorhabdus; species Xenorhabdus griffiniae. The sequence goes on from NZ_CP147737.1 coordinate 2,553,493, forward strand.
GACATACGTATTAAAAATCCTGATTTCTATAAGCGCGTATTGAAAGAAGGCTCGTTGGGGCTGGGTGAGAGTTATATGGATGGCTGGTGGGAATGTGATCGCCTTGATATTTTCTTTTACAAAGTATTGCGGGCAGGTTTAGAACATCGTATTCCTAAAAATATCAAGGATATCTTCAAGATAATTATCTCTCGTATATTTAATTTACAATCTCCCAAACGTGCCTGGATTGTAGGTAAGGAACATTATAATTTAGGTAATGACCTGTTTATTCGGATGCTTGATCCTCACATGCAATATTCTTGCGGTTATTGGAAAGATGCCAACACACTGGAAGAAGCACAATCCCATAAGCTACGCCTGATTTGCGAAAAACTACAACTGTCTCCAGGCATGACCTTATTGGATATCGGTTGTGGATGGGGAGGTTTGGCCGCCTATGCAGCAGAAAACTATGGTGTATCTGTCACAGGGGTAACGATTTCAGCCGAGCAACAGAAGTATGCACAGGAACGCTGCAAGGACCTAAATGTAGAAATTATCCTTGAAGATTACCGAAACCTTAATTTGCAATTTGATCGCGTTGTATCTGTCGGCATGTTTGAACATGTGGGCCCTAAAAATTATGATAATTATTTCAGTATTGTGAAAAAGAACTTAAAACCTGATGGTCTGTTCCTTCTTCATACCATCGGTTCCAATATTGATAAATCAGGTTCCGATGCATGGATCAGCAAGTATATTTTTCCCAACGGCTGCTTACCATCAATTGCCAAAATTGCCAAAACAACCACCGGAAAATTTGTTATGGAAGATTGGCATAATTTTGGTGCTGATTATGACCGGACATTGATGGCATGGTATGAGCGATTTATCGCCAGTTGGCATGAAATAGAGCATAACTATAGCCCACGTTTCAAACGGATGTTCAGTTATTACCTGAACGCCTGTGCAGGTGCATTCCGTGCAAGGGATATACAGTTATGGCAGATAGTCTTTAGTCCCCGAGGTATTGAAAAAGGATTAAGAGTACCTAGATAGCTCCCCATAACGGAACGCTTGAAGCTACAGAAATCGTTTTTCTGTAGCTTCCATATTTTATCGAATCTAAATAGTTTTCATAATACTGAGAGTATCAGATGTTGGCGTTCCTTACCCTGCGCGGGGTGAGGAATACGCCTATCATTTTGAGACGCTATTTAGAAAGATTTTTTATTGTTCTTCAGTCTGTGACAATAATTTTTCTTGTTCTTTCTGAGCCAGAACCCGTTCAACGGTATCTACAATCGCTTGAGTCTGTGGATCAATTTCAATATTAACCTTCTCACCGAGACGTTTTTTATCCAACGTTGTGCGTTCCAATGTTTCTGGAATTAAATGAACGCAAAAGCGATTAGTGACTACATCTCCAATTGTTAGGCTAATACCGTCAATACCAACAAATCCTTTATGCAGGATATATTTCATTAACTGTTTATCGTGCATTCGAAACCATATTTCATGGTTATTTTCAGAAGTGAAGATCTTGGCAATTTCTGCTGTTGTAATGACATGACCGGACATCAAATGCCCGCCAATTTCATCACCAAATTTAGCGGCCCTTTCCAGATTAACTAAATCTCCTACCCTAAGTTCGCCAAGATTGGTCAGGCGCAATGTTTCTTTCATTAAATCAAAACTGATTAAATCACCGTCGATCTTCGTTACAGTCAGACAACAACCGTTGTGAGAAACAGAAGCTCCCGTTTCAATTCCGGGTAATAATTCAGCCGGAAATTTAACAACATGGGTCCGAAAATGCACTTTTTCATCAATAGCAACTATCGGTGCTTTTCCCTGAACGATACCTGTAAACATGGACACCTCTTTATAATTTCATCGAGCGGATTAGTTTAACCCACTCATCACTTTTAAACAGCATTTCGTTTAAACATAGCGCTGTTTATACTGTTTATACCAATCTCACTTCAAGATGCAGCTTGCAAATCAATGTGATTGTTTATATCTCCCCCGCTACGCGGGGGAGATATACGCATTAAACTTCAAGTTGCAATTTACAACACGATATGAAACCTGATTTCTCCCCGCTTTGCGGGGAGAAATCACATACATCTTGAAGTGAGATTGGTATATAAGACGCATATTGAAAGGCGATTGGTATAAATACCATTTTATTTAATGCATTATTTGGGTTGAGTTTAGTTTCAATTGAGTATGGCTTCAATCATGCTGAGTATAAACATCATGCAATGATTGGATTAATAAAATGAGTCCTATACAATATGGCCGCTTATAAGCGATATATTTTCCATTAACATCGTTTGCTCGCAAAAATATTTCTTGTTTTTCTCGTTAATTTTCAATCAAAAAAGGTGTAGTACGTGCAGAAATATTTAAATGAAGCGCGTAGTTTGCTCGCTTTAGGGATCCCTGTTGTCATCGCACAGTTTTCACAAACTGCGATGGGTTTCGTCGATACCGTCATGGCTGGCAAAGCTGGTGCTGTTGAAATGTCAGCGGTTGCTGTTGGTACATCAATCTGGCTACCAACCATTCTATTTGGCCAAGGTTTATTGCTCGCCTTGACGCCAATCGTGGCACACATGAATGGCTCCGGCCAGAGAAAAAATGTTGCAGGCCAAATTCAGCAAGGATTTTGGCTTGCAACCTTTCTCTCTATCTTAACCATCGCAATACTGTATAACAGCCGATTTATTATAGAAGCACAACATAACGTTGATCCTGTATTGGCCCAAAAAGCCACGGAATTTATCCATGCCATCATGTGGGGAGCACCAGGTTATTTGTTTTATCAGGTTTTACGTGGTCAATGTGAAGGATTATCGAAAACCAAACCAGCAATGCTCATAGGCATTGCCGGGTTACTGGTCAATATTCCCGTTAACTATATTTTTATTTACGGTAAATTTGGTGCGCCTGCATTGGGTGGTGTCGGTTGTGGTGTTGCAACAGCAACCGTTTACTGGGTTATGTTCCTGTTGCTGCTTGCCTATGTGAAGCACGCTCCTTCCCAAAAAGATATCCACACATTCAACAAATTTGTCGGTCCTGAATGGCATACGCAAAAACGCATTACACTGCTTGGTCTGCCTATCGCTTTAGCGATGTTTTTTGAGGTTACTCTGTTTGCTGTCGTTTCGTTGTTGGTTTCTCCACTCGGTGTTGTGGCCGTTGCAGGGCACCAGATATCACTCAACTTCAGCTCCATGATGTTTATGTTCCCGCTATCATTGGGGATAGCTGCCACCATTCGCGTTGGCTACAACCTGGGGCAACAATCAACAGAAGGTGCCAGGATATCCGCATATACGAGTATTATTGTGGGCTTAATTATTGCCTGTATGACAGCGACCTTCACGGTACTGTTTAGCAAACACATTGCGTTTATGTACAACGATAACCCTGAGGTCGTTACTCTTGCCTCCCACTTAATGCTGTTTGCTGCGATTTACCAGCTTTCCGATGCAGTTCAGGTCATTGGCTCAGGGGTATTACGTGGGTATAAAGACACCCGTTCGATTTTCTTCATCACTTTTATTGCTTATTGGCTCTTAGGGTTGCCTAGTGGCTATATTCTGGCATTGACGGATTATGTCACTCAGCCGATGGGACCACAGGGGTTCTGGATTGGGTTTATTATCGGTTTAACCGCATCAGCATTTATGATGGGTTACCGTATTTTATGGACACAAAAACAGCCCGCCCATTTTGTTCTGAAACGTTCTACTCGTTAATTCAGCACACTATACCAATCTAACTTCAAGATACGTGTGATTTCTTCCCGCGAAGCGGGAAGAAATCAGGTTTCATAGCGTGCTGTAAATTGCAACTTGAAGTTTAATGCGTATAAGCCTACCAACATAAGGGAAAAAAGCTGCGAATTCATGCGAAAAGATGTAAATGCGAGCAGTTGAACAAGAATTTGCATTTTTCCCCTTGCCAGAAAGCTCAGTGCCCGTTAATATTCGTCCCCGTTGTCAGCCACAGACATTTAGATTGCGTCCGTAGCTCAGTTGGTTAGAGCACCACCTTGACATGGTGGGGGTCGGTGGTTCGAGTCCACTCGGACGCACCAAATATCTGGTTGACAAAAAATAGAATCTTGATGTGCGTCCGTAGCTCAGTTGGTTAGAGCACCACCTTGACATGGTGGGGGTCGGTGGTTCGAGTCCACTCGGACGCACCATATCTAGTTCATCACTTCACACCTCTGTTATACCAATTAGATTTACCCAATTTTCTCATTCCACTCCCCTCTTGTACTCATGAGCCAGATTTTTGCCCAATCTACCTGTGTACTAAAAATGCAATTATATTTTATTTGCGCAACAACTCTCTGATTTCTTTAATCATGAACCATGGTTATCTCCTCTTTTCTGTATGGAAATTCTTTCAAGCACTATTTTTTGATTCATTTCACAGAAATTAGTCTCTATAATACGCCTATGTCATAAGTTGAATGGTTTCAGCTAATTAATTTACCGAATCCAGAAAAAATTACAGATGATTAGTCGAACTAAATCCGCATATCTGCACATACCGAACTTCATGCTGAAAAACCATTTGACGCTTACTACTATTCACTTTCGATTGCTACCCGTTTTTCATTATGTTGCGCAACTTAAAACACCAGATGATGCTGGCATAAATGTTAATGGCTAGCGATTCACTCTTTTAATCCATTAAATCAGTAGATAGATTGTCATGAAAAAAACCAAAATTGTTTGTACTATCGGGCCAAAAACAGAATCCGAAGAGAAATTGACCGAACTGCTTAATGCTGGTATGAATGTGATGCGCCTGAACTTTTCTCACGGTGACTACGAAGAGCATGGTCAGCGCATTAAAAACATTCGCTCAGCCGTAGCAAAAACGGGCAAAAAAGCCGCAATCTTACTGGATACTAAGGGGCCTGAAATCCGCACCATGAAGCTGGAAGATGGCAAGGATGTCTCCCTTACCGCAGGCCAAACTTTCACCTTTACAACAGATAAATCTGTTATTGGCAATCATGAGCGTGTCGCTGTGACTTATGTCGGTCTGCCAGAAGATCTGAAACCAGGAAACACCATATTGGTTGATGATGGTTTGATCGCCATGACAGTTAAAGCCACTAGCGCCACTGAAGTCATCTGTGAAGTATTGAATAACGGTGATTTGGGTGAAAACAAAGGCGTTAACCTGCCAAATGTTTCTATCAACCTGCCTGCACTGGCAGAAAAAGATAAACAGGATTTGATCTTCGGTTGTGAGCAAGGCGTGGATTTCGTTGCCGCATCTTTTATCCGTAAACGTTCCGATGTGCTGGAAATCCGTGAACATCTGAAAGCTCATGGCGGCGAACACATCCAAATCATTTCCAAAATCGAAAACCAGGAAGGTCTGAATAACTTCGATGAAATTCTCGAAACGTCTGACGGTATCATGGTTGCCCGTGGTGATCTGGGTGTTGAGATTCCGGTAGAAGAAGTTATCTTCGCGCAAAAAATGATGATCGAAAAATGTAATGCAGCTCGTAAGGTTGTTATCACTGCCACTCAGATGCTGGATTCAATGATCAAAAACCCACGCCCTACCCGCGCTGAAGCAGGCGACGTAGCTAACGCTATTTTAGATGGTACCGATGCGGTAATGCTTTCAGGTGAAAGTGCGAAAGGAAAATATCCTGTTGAAGCCGTTTCCATCATGGCAACAATCTGTGAGCGTACAGATCGCGTTATGGGCAGCAAAATTGAACATACCAGGACTCAGAAACTGCGCGTTACCGAAGCAGTATGCCGTGGCGCGGTTGAAATTGCAGAAAAATTGGAAGCTCCATTAATTGTCGTGGCAACATATGGTGGTAAGTCTGCAAGATCTATCCGCAAATATTTCCCTAATGCCTCAATCCTTGCGTTGACAACGAATGAAATCACGGCTCGTCAATTGCTGTTAGTCAAAGGTGTTTCCACTCAGATTGTCAAAGAAATCGCTTCTACCGATGATTTTTATCGTATTGGTAAAGAAGCGGCATTGGCAAGTGGTATGGCACACAAAGGGGATACCGTTGTCATGGTTTCCGGTGCATTAGTGCCAAGCGGCACCACAAACACGTCCTCTGTTCACGTGCTATAAGCTAAACAACAGCGCTGTCTAAACTTGGGCAGCACTGGGATCTTGACATCCTCCCCGCCCTAAAGGACGGGGATTCCTACAGCGTTCAGACCGAAGCCTGACTCACCTCGGTGGGTTCCTGCTTCAACGGGCGGTCTGACTGCACCATCCCTCCACAGGCAAGCACGGCATGTCCTGCCGCTAAAATATTACGTGCGGCGTTTACATCCGCGTTCGCGCTGTAGCCGCATACCTGACACACGAATTGACTTTGCGTCTGACGGTTTTCTTTCGCCGTATGACCACAGCAGGCACACCGCTGGCTGGTGTATGCCGGCGGTATCGCCACTACCTGACCACCGCGCCAGAGCTGCTTGTACTCAAGCTGACGGCGCATTTCATGCCAGCCTTGATCCCGTATCGAGCGGTTCAAGCCTGATTTGCCTCTGACGTTTCTTCCGTGCTTCTCTGCCGTGCCTTTTGCCGATTTCGACATGTTACTGACCTTCAAGTCTTCAATGACGATCATCGCGTGGTTTTTGCTGATTTCACTGGTGACTTTGTGAAGGTAGTCGCGCCGGATATTGGCAATGTGCGAGTGCAAACACTGGATTTTCCGTTTTTGTTTCTGCCAGTTTGCGCTGAATTTTACTTTGCGACTCAACTGCCGCTGGAGTGTTGCCAGCTTACGTTGGTTTGCTTTGAAGCTGCTTACTGGCTGATATACCGTGCCATCTGAAAGCGTGGCAAGTTTTGTTACTCCGGCATCCAGTCCGACCATGGATTCTGCATTGTGAGCAGGGTCAGTCACTTCGTATTCAGTCTGGATACTGACGTACCATTTGCCGCATGACTGGCTGACCGTGACGTTTTTCACTTCGCCAATGACTTCACGGCTGTTGCGATAGCGTATCCACCCTAACTTTGGCAACGAGATTCGACTGTTGGGCTGATCGAGCTTCACGCCCTGCGGGTAGCGGAATGAGTCATGTTGACCACGTTTTTTGAAGCGGGGGAATGCAGCCCGCTTCTGGAAGAAATTTTTGTAGCCGCGCTCCAGATCTTTCAGTGACTGCTGCAACGGTTGCGAGGGAGATTCTTTCAGCCATTGTGTTTCAGGTACGGATTTCCACTCAATCAGCCATGAAGCCATTTTGGTGTAGGGGAGATATTTATTCCCTGCTGCATGGTTCTCATTCTGGAGTGCCAGTGCACGGTTAAAAACGAAGCGACAAGCCCCTGCGAAGCGTCGCATATCGCGCTCCTGCTGACCATTTGGTCTTAACTGGAATTTGAAGGCTTGAAGTCGTTTCATGACTATCATTATACTTTGGTCTATGACAAAAGAAACTGATATTCGACGCGGAAGACACGGTGTTTTCCTGATGCACGTCCACTTGGTATTCGTCGCCAAGTATCGACGAAAGATATTCGATCTGGATGCCATCGAAAAGCTACGCAGCTACTTTAGCAGCGTATGTGCTGATTTTGGTGTTGAACTGGTTGAAATGGACGGCGAATACGACCACGTGCATTTGCTGATCAACTACCCGCCAAAGCTCGCAGTATCGAATCTGGTCAACAGTCTTAAAGGCGTTTCCAGCAGGCTGCTTCGGCGTGACCGTCCAGATATTGCTCTACGCTATTACTACAAAGGCGTTCTGTGGACACCGAGCTATTTTGCAAGTAGTTGCGGAGGTGCGCCGATCTCGATCATCCGGCAATACATCGAGCAGCAGAAAACACCAGGTTAGTCGGAAAACCGCGCCTTATATCCCCGCCCTGAAGAGGGTGTCGTAAAAGCTCATGTTATCTATTAAGATCGGCGCTCTTCCTTTAGGCGCCGATCTTTTATGACCTTATTCACCCGAAAACTGGAATCGTCTGTTCACACCCAACGTCAATTTGTCAAAGCGCAGCATTTACCTGTATTGGATGGCTCTCTTTCCCTTGGGGATTATCTCAAGCAAATGGGAGAACACAGTGCACTTATTGTCGCGGAGATCCTGGATGAACAAGACTGGGGACCTTTCGAACGTCATTATGCTTCAACAGGCAGGGCTCCTTATTCTCCCCGCTCCATGATGGGGATCCTGCTTTATGGGATCATGAAAGGACAGCGTTCGCTCAGAGCACTTGAACGCTTGGCGCGTTTAGATTTGGGCTGTATTTGGGTCAGTCAGGGAATTACCCCTGATCATGCCAGTCTTGGACGTTTCATTTATCAGCATCAAACTGTCCTGACGGGGATGTTTTTTAAAGAGCTGACCTTATCTGTTTTGCGCCGCAGTCAATCCGGTATTTCGTGTCTGGCGGGTGACGGGACAGTGATTGAGGCCATGTGTTCTCATTATCATCTTTTGACTCAGGCAGCCATTTCCCGCGAAAAAAAGACCCTCAGTGCAGCGCCTGCCACGGGGCAGACAGAGAAACGTCTTCAGCAATTGGAACAGGGCACAGAAGTATTACGACGCCGGCAAGAAAACCGGGCAAAAAAGGGGAAAGATGGTAGCCAGTTACGTATTAATCCCACAGAGCCAGACGCTGTCGTCCAGAAACTCAAGCGGGGAAAGGGATTTTCAACAGCCTATAAACCGTCTGTTTTAGTCAACACAGGACGTATTATCGTCGCCCAAACCGTAGATCCATCCAGTGAGACACGGGTAATGGCGGATTTATTGGTGCAGAATTTCAATTTATCGGGATATCATCCGGACAAATTGTTGTTGGATGCCGGTTATTTCCATGACGCGGTGATGGCTGAGGCACAAAAATATCAGATCCCGCTGTTTTGCTCTGAAAATTCAACCCGGCAGAGCCCCCGAACAATCGCCCCCAAATCGTTATTTATCTATGATGCTGAGAAAGACACTTATCTCTGCCCGGCCCATCATTCATTATCGTTGAAAAGCACCGTGGCCGCGTCAGAAAAAGCGCGAGGTTATCGGGTCTATGGCAGTGCCAATGGCACTCAATGCCGGCAAAAAACCCAATGTACACGGGCCAAAGGTGGAAGAAAAATAAAACGCTATCGGGAAGATGAAAAGCGGGATGAACTGCGTTTGCATATGGCTAACCCTGAGTCAAAACGGATATTGAGTCAACGAAAAAGCAGAGTAGAACCGGTATTTTCAGCTTTGCGGGGAATTCAGGGACTGGAGCGCTTTCGGCGTAGAGGATTATCAGCGGTAAAGCTGGAATTTACCCTGCATGCGATGGCCTATAACTTATCAAGAGCAGTGGCTCTGATATTATGGATAATTTTCAGCCTGTTATTGGTTCAAATAACAGGCACTGAAAAATGGGAGAGGATCTCAACTTAACGCGTTGCAAAAATGACCTCCCCCCTTTTACGACACCCTCTGAAGGACGGGGTTTTACGGCGCACCTGATAAAAAAGCCCATATTTGTATTATGCAAATTGGGCTTTTTATATTTCTATACCAATCTAACTTCAAGTTTGCCGCTTGCAAATCAATGTGATTATTGATTTCTCTCCTCTAAGCGGGGAAAAATCAGGTTTCATAGCGTGTTGTAAATTGCAATTTGACGTTTAATGCGTATAAACGGATAAGCCACACTTTGTTTATGCGGAATTTTTTTCGTAGCAAAAATTTATTCTCTTTCTAAAATAGTTTGTGTAATACTTAGATGGCTACTTGGAGATTAACTTAATCTAGAGGGTAATGTAATGAATCGTACTAAAGTTGTATTTGGTGCAGTAATTCTGGCTTCTACTCTGTTAGCGGGTTGCTCAAGCGCAACTAAAGTTGAACAACTCGCCTCTCAGGTTCAAACTCTCGGTTCTAAAGTTGACCAGTTGAGCAGTGATCTTAGTTCTATTCGTTCTGATGTACAATCAGCCAGAGACGAAGCTGCTCGTGCTAATCAGCGCCTTGATAACCAAGTTCGTTCATACAAGAAATAATCTTTATAGTAGGTAAAAATTGTTGATAACAAATGGCGTACAGTGGTACGCCATTTCTATTTCTTCAGCTTACCCCTATCTTTCCCAATTTCTTAGGCATCAGGTTGATAGATTGGCCCTGGTTGATGTAATGGTGGTATCTTAGCTGGTTTAATTTCGGGGGCGGTATCTTCAATTGGTTTTAAAATCGCCTTTTTCACTTGGCTATTCGCAACCCGCCCTGTATTTACCTGTACTGGCATACCTGAACGACGAATAATCGCTTGATCAACAAGGAATTCATCTGTTTCACGATGATTAATGAACTTCACTAAGCCTTCAGAACGTGGGATCGGCACTGTTTGTGGATCATCTGTCTCTTTATTAGACAATGGCTGATGAACTTCCACATAGCGCTTACCATCTGGCTCTATGGCATATTTCACCGGTTCATTAATGATCTGGACTCGCGTTCCGCGTGGGACAGTCCGAAACAAATCTTCAATATCTTCAGGCCGCAAACGAATACATCCTGAACTGACACGCATACCAATGCCAAAATTCGCATTTGTACCATGGATCAGATATTCACCGCGTCCAGCCGCCAAACGTAAGGCAAAATCCCCCATTGGATTATCTGGGCCGGCGGGAATGACAGCAGGCAAAATAATTCCCCGGCTAGCGTAATCCTTGCGAATATTAACGGTTGGTGTCCATGTCGGGTTTTTAATTAATTGGCTGACTGACGTTGTCATAATCGGTGTGTTACGCCCAAGTTGACCTATTCCAATAGGATACACAACGACATAATTTTTTCCCTCAGGGAAGTAATAGAGCCTAAGTTCGGCCAAATTGATAATAATTCCCTGGCGGGGAGTGTCCGGCAATAGCATCTGTGATGGAATAATTAACTCAGTGCCAGGTTTAGGTAAATAGGGATCGACACCAGGATTTGCTTCCAACATCGCCAATAATCCTATTTGGTATTTGGCGGCAATGGATTCTAACGGACGCCCGTCATCGGGCACAATATGGGTAGAATTTTCGCCAATCAGGCGGCTATTGGCAGGAGGCAATGGATATTCGATAGCATGGGCGATATGAATCAATCCACTTAACGACAACATGCCAATCAAGAACATGCCGATAACAGTTAAAAATCGCTTCATACGTGCTTCCTGAAAATGATGCTTGAGGCTTGAGTGTTGGTGGTTAATTAATAGCCTACTTTGCAAAACTATTCTATCTCATTCGTAGTAATCAAAGCAGGATTTATATCGTTCAGTTGTTCCCGCCAGCCAAATACTGACAGGAACAAAAATGTAACAGGTAAGGTAATTAAGACAGAACTGCTGTTGTCAGGCGAGACGTACAGCATAATTGTTGTTGATCATTATAGATATCAATCTGCCAAACCTGATGTGAACGACCAAGATGGACAGGTTTACAAATGCCTTTAACCATGCCTTCATGAACAGATTTAAGGTGGTTAGCATTAATCTCTACTCCCACCACTTTCTGTTCGCCTTCCGAACAGAGATAACCTGCAATCGAGCCAAGTGTTTCAGCCAATACCACAGATGCCCCGCCATGCAAGATCCCGAATGGCTGTTTAGTTCGTTGATCGACTGGCATTGTTCCTTCGATAAAATCATCGCCAATCTGGGTAAATTCGATCCCGACATGTTTTACCATACACTCACTATTAAATTGATTCAGTGTATTTACATCTATATTACGTTTCCAAATCACGACATTATCTCCAATAGGGCTTGTAATGGATGTTTAAGCTGTTTTCCTTCTATGCGCTTCACTTGGCTACGACACGAATACCCTGTACTTAGGCAGTGTTCTAAGAATAAATTTTTCAGTGCCGGAGCCCATGACAGTTTGTAGATGCCAATGGATTTCTCCAGATTTTTCTTTTCGTGACCATAAGTACCCGCCATGCCACAGCACCCAACATTGACATGATTCAATTGGTGACCAAAATGGCAGAAGATATCAGCCCACTGTTTGCCGCTATTAGGCAATGCTGTTACTTCGGTACAGTGTCCAAGCAGATACCAGGCATCTCTGGACACGGAATCATCATTTTTCACTTGTGATATTTTTTCCGGCAGGATGCTGATTAGCCATTCATGTACCAACTGAACGTTAAAATCTCCTCTCCGCTCACCGAGAATAGCGTTGTATTCATCCCGATAACACAGAACTAAAGCAGGATCGACACCTACCATAGGAATATTCAGGCGCGCTATCCGATTAAGGAAGTCAGCCGTTTTTCCCGCGGTTTTGGCAAATCGATTCAAGAACCCTTTAACATGCTGCGCCTTTCCATTGGGTGAAAATGGCAATAAGACAGGCTTATACCCCAACTTTTCTGTCAACAATACAAAATCGGTGACCACTTTCGCATCGTAATAACTGGTAAAAGGATCCTGGACAATCAGCACATGTTGGTCACGCTGTAATGATGACATACCTTCCAATTGTTCCAGTGTTGTCCTTGCTGCATAATGACCAGCAAGTTGCTGTTGCAATGTCGGGTAGGAGAGTAACGGCAAGTCAGCCATGCCAATGGTATGCTGGCTGATTTTTTGTACCCACGGTTGTTTCAGGAAAAAATTAAATATTCGCGGCGCTTTTGCCATCAATGGCGTACTGTGTTCAACATTAGCAACAATATGATCACGCAATGGACGCAAATAACGGCTGTGATACAAAGCCAAGAAACGTGAACGAAACGAAGGGACATCAATCTTGATCGGACATTGTGTGGAACACGCTTTACAGGCTAAACAACCTGACATGGCCTCTTTAACTTCATGTGAAAAATCATATTCACCTCGCCACGCCAGCCAGCTATGACGAGTCTTTTCAATCAATCCCCGCAAACTGGGGCGCGCTTGATCCAGCCCATGCTCCAGCAATTTGGGTTCAACCCCTTGTTCGGTCAAAAGCCGCAACCATTCTCTCACCAGAGTCGCCCTGCCTTTGGGAGAATGTATGCGATGATGGCTGATTTTCATTGATGGACACATTGGGCTTTTGACATCGAAATTGAAGCACAACCCATTACCATTACATTCCATTGCGCCACGAAATGCGCTCCTTACATTGACAGGAATGGTACGGTCGTAAGTCCCACGCTTGGCTGCATCAACTTTCATCATGGGTGCATCGACGCCAATTGGTGGACAGATTTTCCCCGGATTGAGTCGATTGAGTGGATCAAATGCCGTTTTTATTCGGCGCAATTCGTTATACAAAACCTCACCAAAAAAGGCAGGGCTATATTCTGCTCGAAAACCTTTTCCATGTTCTCCCCATAACAAACCACCATATTTGGCCGTCAAATGAACAACTTCATCAGAAATCTGTTTCATCAAGATTTCCTGTTGAGGATCACACATATCTAACGCAGGACGCACGTGTAAAACACCTGCATCTACATGACCAAACATGCCGTAATTCAGTTGGTGATTATCCAAAAGCTGGCGAAATTCAGCAATGTAATCGGCAAGGTGTTGAGGAGGAACACAAGTATCTTCGACAAATGGAATGGGTTTAGCTGGACCTTTACTGTTGCCTAACAATCCGACGGATTTTTTCCGCATGGCATAAATGCGCTCAATATCCCTCAAATCATGGCATATCTGATAGCCAATAATGCCCGCCTGATTTTTTTCCATCAATTCATCAAGGCGTAAGCAAAGCTCCTGCAACTGCTGATCAATTTTCTGTTCATCATTACCACTGAATTCAACAATATTCAGACCTTGCATATCCTTATCAGGCACATCCGTAATCAATTCCTTCACTGAATGCCAGATGATATCTTCGCGCGCCAGATTGAGTACCTTAGAGTCTACCGTTTCCACTGAGAGCGCTTTGGCTTCGACCATAAAGGGAGCATTACGTAGGGCTGAATCAAAGGAATCATATTTGACATTCACCAGGCGCCTGACTTTAGGTAACGGTGTGATATCCAGCGTCGCCTCGGTAATGAAGGCCAAAGTACCTTCAGAACCCGTCAAAATACGGGTGAGATCAAAAGAGTGCATATCGTCGCTGAATACATGGCGTAAATCGTATCCCGTCAAAAATCGATTGAGTTTAGGGAACTTCTCAATGATTAGTTTCCGTTGTTCACGACAACGTTCCAATACCGTTTTATAAATACGACCAACGATATTCTCTTCTTGGGCAATCGATTCCGCCAATGCTGTACTCATAGGACGGGTATCCAACATTTCCCCTCCCAATAAAACAGCACGGACACCCAGTACATGGTCCGAGGTTTTACCATAAACCAACGATCCCTGACCGGAAGCATCTGTATTGATCATACCGCCTAACGTAGCACGATTACTGGTTGAAAGTTCTGGGGAGAAAAAATAACCGAAAGGTTTTAGGTATTGATTAAGCTGATCTTTGATAACACCAGCTTCTACCCTTACCCATCCCTGCTCTGGGTTGATTTCCAAAATACGGTTCATATAACGGGACATGTCCACCACAATACCATTGTTAAGTGATTGTCCATTCGTGCCAGTTCCACCGCCACGGGGAGTAAACGTCAGCGCCTTAAAACGCTCCTCTTCTGCTATTCTTGTCAGCAAAACAACATCAGCACTGGAACGAGGAAATACAACAGCTTGTGGTAACAATTGATAAATACTGTTATCTGTCGCCATAGTCAGCCTATCGGCATAACTACTGGCGGTATCTCCAGTAAAACCCGCTTCTTTCAGTACAGTCAAATAGTTCTGTGCCAGTTCACTGACATGGGGGGCTTGTGATATACGTGGGATCATTGGCTAATTGCCCCTTATTCTAATAAATATCCACATTGCTTTATCTATATACTATCTTGGATAACGTAACTCAGACAATTTTCTACTTTCTGAGCTGGCAGGTTTTCAACCATATCACAATATTTGTCGATTTTGAGCAACCAATGAAATATCGTTATATTTAATTACCGTTGTTACTGCCAACACTATTTAATTACCTGAGAAATGATTTCATGGAAAAATCACAATCACACCAAGATTTACCTAAGTTGTTATTCGCTCTATTCTTCATTTTATTGCTCATTACCACCAGCTTTTGGGTGTTAAGTCCCTTTATTTTGGGATTTATTTGGTCAGGAATGGTGGTTATCGCAACTTGGCCATTATTGGAAAAGTTACAACAACGACTATGGGGAAAACGCTGGATTGCGGTTTCTGTCATGACGTTACTGTTAGTTTTGCTATTTGTTATTCCGATTGCGTTACTTGTCAGTAGCCTGGTAGAAAACAGTGCGCCATTGATTGAATGGGCAAAATCGCCTTCCTCTTTCCACCTGCCACAGCTGGAATGGCTCAATCGAGTCCCTGTCATTGGCGAAGATGTATATCTTAAATGGCAGGATTTGATTGCTGATGGCGGTAACATACTGCTCAACAAAATTCCTCCTTACATCGGTAAAGCAGCAACATGGTTTTTTACCCAAGCCGCTAATGCAGGGCGCTTTCTTTTCCATCTGGCACTGATGGTCATGTTCAGTGTATTACTTTATTGGAAGGGGGATCAGGTTATGCTGAGTATCCGCCATTTTGCTATCCGGCTGGCGGATAAACGCGGTGACGCCGTCGTATTGCTGGCTGCTCAATCGATCCGAGCCGTAGCTCTTGGCGTAGTGGTAACGGCATTGGTTCAAGCCATTGCGGGCGGAGTTGGGTTGGCAATTGCCGGCATTCCGTACCCCATGATATTGACAGTGCTCATGTTCGTATGCTGTGTTGCTCAACTAGGGCCTCTGCTTGTTCTCATTCCCTCTATCGCATGGCTTTATTGGACGGGAGAAACAACCTGGGGAACGATTTTAATTATCTGGAGCCTGATATTAACCACTATGGATGGTGTCCTACGCCCATTCCTGATCCGTCTTGGTGCTGACTTGCCGATGGTATTAATTCTTACCGGAGTCATCGGCGGGATCCTTTCATTAGGTGTCATCGGGCTATTTATTGGGCCTGTTGTATTGGCTGTTTCTTACAGTTTGCTATTGGCATGGATGAATGAAGTTCCTAAACCCGAAGGAAAAATGACAGATATGGAAAAACATTTCGGGGAAAAGCACGTCAAATAATTAAATAATTGCGCGAAAAAAATAGTATTTTCGCGCAATTATAAAAATGGTGAATATATCATCACAATCCCATCTAAAATATAAAGTCATTTTTCGTAAAAAATAAAACCCGCAAAGAAAATTGTTGCAAAAAAGTTATTTTTATACAGTTTCTTTTCTAATCTCTATTTATTAAGAGGATTCTTAATGAATAAACTCACCTATTAAATTAGTATTCACTCCATCGAAACAAATGTTTCCCAGAGTATTGCTACCTCAGCTTATAACGCCATAGGCTGGGTTCAACGAAGTATATATATTGCTGTGTGTAGTCTTTGCCTGTCAGCCCATGATAGGCTTTTTTTTGCACTCCAAAAAATCTGTAACATAGAATATAAAAGCCTGAAAGGATCTTAACAGGCTTTTATATTTGAATTATACCACTCGCCTTTCAAGATGCGTCTTATATCTCTCCACTACGCGGGGAGATATAAACAATCACATTGATTTGCCAGCGGCAACTTGAAATTGGGTTAATACAAATGCTATTAATTACTTCCAGCCAAAGCAACCCACGTTTTCACAACCGTATCAGGATTCAATGATAAACTGTCAATTCCTTCCTTCATTAACCATTGAGCAAAATCTTCATGATCCGAAGGCCCTTGGCCACAGATACCAACATATTTCCCCTGCCGTTTAGCCGCTTGAATTGCCATGGAAAGCAGTTGTTTTACCGCTTCATTACGTTCATCGAATAATTCGGATACCACACCAGAATCGCGATCTAATCCCAGAGCTAATTGCGTCATATCATTTGAACCAATTGAGAAGCCGTCAAAATATTCAAGAAATTGATCTGCTAGTAGCGCATTCGATGGAATTTCACACATCATGATAACTTTCAAGCCATTCTCACCGCGTTTCAAACCCTGAGATGCCAATTCCGCTATCACTGCTTCCGCTTGAGCAACAGTACGCACAAACGGGATCATCACCTCAACGTTAGTTAATCCCATCACATTACGTACCCGCTTGATCGCCTCACACTCTAACGCAAAACATTGGCGGAAACTGTCAGAAACGTAGCGCCCTGCCCCACGGAAACCCAGCATTGGGTTTTCTTCCTGTGGTTCATACCTGTCTCCACCCACTAAGTTCGCATATTCATTGGATTTGAAATCTGATAAGCGAACAATCACACGTTTAGGCCAGAATGCTGCCGCTAGCGTTGCAATCCCTTCGGTTAATTTCCCTATATAAAACTCAATAGGATCATCATAACCAGTCATCAACGAGTTAATTTGCTCTTGCAGCTCAGGAGATTGTTTGGTGTATTCAAGCAGAGCACGAGGGTGCACACCGATCATTCGGTTAATAATAAACTCCAGTCGAGCCAAGCCAATCCCTTCATTTGGCAAACAGGCGAAATCAAAAGCGCGATCAGGATTACCTACATTCATCATGATCTTCACATCCAATTCCGGTAGTTTATCAATTTGGGAACTCTGAACACTGAAATCTAGTTTATGCTGATAAACGTAACCTGTATCACCTTCCGAACAAGAAACCGTTACCTGTTGACCTTCTTGTAAACGTTCAGTCGCATCGCCACACCCTACAACAGCCGGAATTCCCAGCTCACGAGCAATAATAGCGGCGTGACAGGTACGCCCTCCACGATTAGTGACAATGGCTGCTGCTCTTTTCATGATAGGCTCCCAATCCGGATCAGTCATATCAGTGACCAGCACATCCCCCGCTTGAATACGATCCATTTCACTCAGATTGTGGATAACCTTAACAGTCCCAACACCGATACGATGCCCAATGGCTCGACCTTCCACCAATACATTACCTTGCTCATTGAGTTGGTAACGTTCCATTACCTGCTGATTTGATCGGACAGTTTCAGGACGGGCTTGAACAATATATAACTTGCCATTATGCCCATCTTTCGCCCACTCGATATCCATCGGACGGCCATAATGTTTCTCAATTAGCAAAGCTTGTCTGGCCAGCGCTTCCACTTCACTGTCAGTCAAAGAGAAACGATTGCGCAATTCCTCTGATACAGCTTCCGTACGCACTTGCTTCCCATGCTCTTTACTATTTGCATAAACCATGCGTATTTTTTTAGAGCCAAGATTACGGCGCACTATTGCAGGACGATTGTTATTCAACGTCGGTTTGTGGACATAAAATTCATCCGGGTTTACCGCTCCCTGAACAACCATCTCCCCCAAACCATATGCTGATGTAATGAAGACAACCTGATCAAAACCTGATTCAGTATCAATCGTAAACATCACGCCAGAGGAAGCCAAATCAGAACGCACCATGCGTTGTATACCCGCAGAAAGTGCCACACCACGGTGGTCATACCCCTGATGGACACGATAAGAAATAGCGCGATCATTAAAAAGTGATGCAAAGACGTGCTTGATAGCCACCATCACCGCATCAATGCCTTGCACATTCAAGAAAGTTTCTTGCTGTCCAGCAAAAGAAGCATCCGGCATATCTTCCGCGGTGGCAGAAGAGCGCACGGCGAAAGAAGCATCAGGCTCGCCTTCAGACAATTGCAGATAGGCATCACGGATATCTTTTTCAAGTTGAGCCGTAAATGGCGTATCAATCACCCACTGACGAATTTGCGCGCCAGTTTTAGCCAACTGATTGACATCATCAACATTGGTTTCATCCAGCAATTGATAAATACGCTGGTTCACACCACTTTGTTCCAGAAAATCATTAAATGCCTGTGCAGTTGTAGCAAAACCATTGGGAACAGACACACCAAGCTCAGCCAGATTGGTGATCATCTCGCCAAGCGAGGCATTTTTACCACCAACCCGATTAACGTCGTTCATACCTAATTGGTTATACCAGAGCACATTGCTTGAGGTGAGGCCACTATTGGACATTAGAAACTACCCTTTTTACATTCGGAGGTACAAATCGGAAAATGAAAGCTGCACTTCACAGCAAGAAATAGCCTAGCACATTGTCTTGCCAGATATAGAAAGG
The DNA here is from genome assembly GCF_037265215.1 of Xenorhabdus griffiniae. Taxonomy (NCBI): domain Bacteria; kingdom Pseudomonadati; phylum Pseudomonadota; class Gammaproteobacteria; order Enterobacterales; family Morganellaceae; genus Xenorhabdus; species Xenorhabdus griffiniae. The sequence continues at coordinate 2,572,665 of NZ_CP147737.1, forward strand.
TGAATCGATCAACCCAACAATATTATTTTTTTACAGGTATACTCGATAAACTTCAAGTTGCAATCCGCAAGACGAGGCGAGACCTTATATTTCCCCGCGCAGCGGGGAAATATAACACGCATCTTGAAGTTGGATTGGTATATAATTTGGAAAGGATCTTAAGGGCATATACCAATCTGACTTCAAAATGCGTGTGATTTTATAGAGTTGTGTCAGTTGCAACTTGAAGTTTAATGCGTATAACGATAAAAGAAGAGAGACAATGATAGACATTCATCCTTCCCAAACAACGGAAAATGAAATACTACAACGCAGCGTATTTTTTATTTCTGATGGAACGGCAATCACAGCTGAAGTATTAGGCCACGCCGTGTTATCCCAATTTCCAATTACGATCACTTCCTATACCTTACCTTTCGTGACAAGCAAAACCAGAGCAGAGGAAGTCAGAGATCAAATAAACGCGATATATCAGCAAACCCAAATCAAGCCATTAGTTTTTTATTCCATCATTTCAGATGAAGTCAAAAGCATTATTACCCGCAGTAACGGATTTTGTCAGGATATTGTTCAAACATTAGTGGCCCCCTTACAGCAAGAAATTGGCCTGGCGCCAAAACCGGAATTACACCGAACTCACGGCTTATCGAAAAAAAATCTGGGGCAATATGATGCTCGCATTGCTGCCATTGATTACACTCTCGCCCATGATGATGGTATTTCATTACGTAATCTTGATCAGGCTCAAGTCATTATTCTTGGCGTATCTCGGTGTGGAAAAACACCAACCAGCCTCTATCTTGCCATGCAATTTGGTATTCAGGCGGCAAATTATCCTTTTACCGCAGATGATATGGATAATTTGCAGTTACCCGCCGCTTTAAAATCCTTTCAGCATAAATTATTTGGACTGACGATTAGCCCAGAAAGGCTTGCTGCTATCCGTGAAGAGCGGCGTGAAAATAGCCGTTATGCGTCATTACGACAATGTCGGATTGAAATTGCTGAAGTTGAAGCTTTATTCCGAAAAAATAAGATCAATTACCTGAATACCACTAATTATTCTGTCGAAGAGATTTCGACCAAAATTATTGACAGTATGGGATTAAAACGCCGCATGTTCTGATTGCAAAACATAACATGTTTAACAATATTTATTCACGACACTTTCTCGCGTAAATATCATGATTGTCTGTTGAATTTACTGGGGGTTGAGTTATTGTGATCCCCAGTTATTTCAGACTCTGTCACAATATGAAGTATACCTATCTCACTTCAAGATGCACATTGTTTCTCCCTGCGAAGCGAGGAGAAACAATGAGTTATGTTGTCTTATAATGAGCAACTTGAAAGGTAATGCGTATAAAATCCGAGAAAGAAAGTATATGTACAAAACAGATGAGTTAAGAACCCACCGCATTGATAGCCTGATCACACCTAAAGCGCTTGCAGAACAATATCCTATATCAGACAAAATCTTACAAAATGTGACATTGTCACGAAAGCGTATTGAATCCATCCTAACAGGCGAAGATCAACGTCTATTGGTTATTATTGGCCCTTGCTCCATTCACGATGTTGATGCAGCTCTTGATTATGCCTCTCGCTTACGCCTCCTGCGCAAAAAATACCAGCAAAATCTCAACATTGTGATGCGAACTTATTTCGAGAAACCGAGAACCGTTGTTGGCTGGAAAGGCTTGATTTCAGATCCCCTGTTAGACGGCTCTTGCCAGGTTAATCAAGGGATCGCACTTGCCCGTAAGCTGTTAATTGATATCAATGAATTAGGCGTCCCGACAGCCACAGAATTTCTGGATATGGTCACTGGTCAATACATTGCTGATTTAATCAGTTGGGGAGCGATCGGCGCCAGAACAACAGAGAGCCAAATTCACCGAGAAATGGCTTCTGCCTTGTCATGCCCAGTGGGTTTTAAAAACGGGACGGATGGCAATACGCTTATCGCTATTGATGCAATACGTGCAGTACGAGCCAAACATATGTTTTTGTCCCCAGATAAAAACGGTCAGATGACAATTTATCAAACCAGTGGCAACCCCTATGGACATATTATTATGCGTGGTGGGAAAAAACCGAATTACAGTGCTGAAGATATTGCAGCAACTTGCCATAAATTACGTGAATTTCACTTACCTGAACGCTTAATTGTGGATTGTAGCCATGCTAATTGCCAGAAAATTCATCGTCGTCAATTGGATATAGCAAGAAATATTGGTGAACAGCTCCAATCTGGCTCAACAGCAATTGCTGGTGTTATGGCGGAAAGCTTTTTAGTTGAAGGAACGCAAAAAGTTATTAAGGGAGAATCTTTGACCTACGGCCAATCTATTACCGATCCATGTCTTGGCTGGCAAGACACGGAAGAATTTATCAATATTCTTGATGAAGCCATGAGAAATCGTTCCTGAATACTTTCCCTGTTTTGGCTCCCACCGACTATCGGGAGCCAATAATCATAAATTTAAATCATTTAAAATCAAAGTATTAACTTAAAATTTCAGGTATAGAAAAAATAGCTTGAAGTTAACCACCATTGAAACGATAATTATTCTCAATATCAGAATAATTATTGTTCAATAAAATCAACTGCATTGATGGTCAACTCTGACACAATAAAAAATCTAACAAACTCACTGCTAAATAACAGTGATATATCAGTTAATTGTGTTCATAAGAACGCACTATTTCACTATGGAAATTGACTTGCATGACTTTAATTAAATCACCAAGCCTGAAATTGTCTACATTAAGTGTACTCATCTTCGCGAGTTTATCTTCTGCGTATGCCACAGCAGTACCTTCGGAAACAGTACATTCCAAGCAAGAGAAATCTTCCAAAGACACGGTAACTGTCTATGCCACTGGCAACCAACGTGACAGTTTTGAAGCCCCTATGATGGTGACAGTCATTGAAGGCAATTCAGCCAGCAGTCAGGTTGCAGGCAACGCAAATGATTTACTGCACAATATTCCAGGCGTTAGTGTCGCGGGTATTGGCCGCACCAATGGGCAAGATATCAGCATTCGGGGTTATACCCAAAAAGGAGTTTTGACCCTTGTTGATGGTATTCGGCAAGGAACTGACACCGGACACCTTAATGGTGTCTTCCTCGATCCCGCTTTGATTAAGCAAGTGGAAGTTGTCCGTGGCCCATCAGCACTCCTTTATGGCAGTGGTGCATTGGGTGGTGTTATTGCCTATCAAACAGTAGATGCTGCTGATTTACTGGAAGCAGGCAAAAATACGGGTTTTCGTGTTTTTAGCCGCGCAGGGAGCGGTGACCACAGTCTGGGATTTGGGGGCGCTGCATTCGGTAAAACCGAACAGTTTGATGGTTTAGTTGCATTTGGCACCCGTGACGCGGGTAATATCCGTTTCGGTAAGGGTATAACAGAAAATAACGATGAATTCAGTGGCAATGCTTTGGTAAAAGGCTCCTGGAAAATAGATGATAGCCAAAAGCTCAGTGGCAACTTGCGTTATTACCGCAATGAAGCACATGAGCCTAAAAATCCACAAGGCACCTATGACGGGAGAAACAAACGAGTAGACCGCACCACAGCGCAACGTGATGCTCAATTGTCTTATCAATTAAACCCAGCCCAATATAGTTGGTTAAACGCCAGAGCAGATATTTATTATTCCGATATCAATATTAATAACAGAAGCAAAGATAAGGTTTTTGAAGGCCGTAAACAAGAAACTTATGGTATAAAACTTGAAAACCGCTCCCATTTGGGAAGTGCTGCCTTTGCAGCCCACCAATTTACCTATGGTGGTGAAGCCTATAAACAAAAACAAAAGCCAAGTAGCAGTATTGTAATGGGCTTTCCCAATGCCGATATCCGTTTTGCATCTGGCTGGGTTCAAGATGAAATGACCCTGCGTAATTTACCTGTCTCATTTATTGTGGGTACACGTTACGACAATTACAAAGCCACAAATAGCAAATATGATGATGTTAGTGCCGATAAATGGTCATCAAAAGGCGCCATTAGTATTACCCCTACAGATTGGTCAATGCTATTTGCCTCTTATTCTCAAGCATTCCGTTCTCCGACCATGGGTGAAATGTATAACGATTCCATGCATTTTCCTGGAAACTACTGGAAACCCAATCCAAACCTACGTCCTGAGAGTAATGAAACTCAGGAATACGGTTTCGGGTTGCGTTTCGATGAACTGTTTGCCAACAATGATGGCCTGAAATTTAAAGCCAGTTATTTTGATACTCAAGCGAAAGATTACATCACATTCACCATGGGGAAAGGTTTCACACAATCAATCAACATTCCAAAAGCTAAGATTTGGGGTTGGGATGTTTCTATGACGTATGATTCTGACTGGTTCTCCTGGAATCTTGCTTATAACCGAACAACGGGTAAGAACGAAAAAACTGGGGCATCTATAGGAGCACTCAGTCCTGATACCCTAACCAGTACTTTGGATATTCCATTATCTGACACAGATTTCTCTATTGGATGGATCGGTAAATTCACCCAACATACCCAAGTTAAAGGAGAATATGGCACTAATAGAGATGAATTCGGTCGGAAGGTTTCTCAATACGCAGGTTATGGCGTCAATGACTTCTACGTTAGCTATCATGGCACTGGAACATTAAAAGGGCTAACTACCTCCGTTGTATTGGGCAACGCTTTTGATAAAGCCTATTACTCATCAGTGGGAGCACCACAGCATGGCCGTAATGCCAAACTGTTTGTCAGCTACCAGTGGTAGAAGAACAAACAAATTATTATCTCGATTTTAGAACAACACTGTTTAAACACCGTTTTTTTAAGGAGCTAGCAACTGTGAATCAGTCACTTTATGAACGTTACCTACAAGCCAAGGCAGAAAACAAAGCTAAATATGCACGCGATTTGGCTGCTTACCTTAATGTCAGCGAAGGCGAGTTATTGCATAGCCGTGTCGGTATCGATGCAAAACGTTTGAATATTGACGCTCCTACCCTGCTTCAAGAACTGGCAACAGTTGGCGAAACTAAGGCGATTACCCGTAATGACTTTGCCGTTCATGAACATATTGGACGCTACGAAAATACCAAATTTAGCCCACATGTTGGTTTAATCCTTAACCCACGTGAGCTTGACTTGCGTCTATTCTTCGAACACTGGAGCAGTGTTTTCTCTTTGGTTGAACCCGCCAAGAATGGTGTGCGTCATAGCATTCAATTCTTTGACCGCCAAGGCGATGCGTTGCATAAAGTCTATGCCACCAACAACACCGATATGGCTGCATGGGATGCACTGATCGAAAAATATCAGACGAGTGAAAATCCAGCGCTGGAAATTCAGCCAGAAGAAGTGCCTGAACATGCAGAAGTAACGGAACAACTGAAAGTACAGTTAGATGAAGAATGGCGTGCCATGACGGATGTTCATCAATTCTTCATCATGATGAAACGGCACAATCTTAACCGCCAGCAGATTTTTAACGCCGTTAAAGATGATTTAGCTTATCGCGTGGATAATTCAGCACTCACTCAACTTGTTGACGTTGCCTATAAAGATCAAAACGAAATCATGATCTTTGTCGGAAACCGTGGTTGTGTCCAGATTTTCACGGGTAAATTGGAACGTTTGATGCCGTATCAGGAAGAAAATTCTTCCCAAAAATGGCTCAACATTTTCAACCGCAATTTCACGCTGCACCTGATTGAAAGTGCCGTCGCAGAAAGCTGGGTTACCCGCAAACCCACCGATTGTGGCTTCGTCACCAGCCTTGAATTGTTTGATGCCAATGGCAACCAAATCGCACAGTTGTACGGCCAACGCACTGAAGGTACGCCTGAACAAGCCCTGTGGCGTGAACAAATTGCTGCTTTACCTAAACTGCAACCAGAACAGGAAACTTGTGTAGCATGAAAAAATGGCTTCTAACATTTATGCTTGCCATCTCTTTCAATGTGTTCTCTGCTGAACGCATTGTGACCATTGGTGGCGATGTATCTGAAATTGTTTTTGCACTTGGCGAAGGACAGAACGTTGTCGCAAGGGACAGTACCAGCCAAAATCCCAAAGAACTGCTTTCCCTACCCGACATCGGGTATATGAGGATGTTGAATTCAGAAGGGATTCTATCCATGCGCCCCTCACTGGTGATTGCAAGTGAGTCGGCCCAACCGTCCCTAGCACTCAAGCAAGTCGAAGATTCCGGTGTAAAAGTTATTAAAGTGACCAGCGAAACCTCGTTAGAAGCCGTTCCTGCAAAAATCATGACCGTCGCCAAGGCGGTCAACCAGGAAAAACGTGGTGAAGCATTGATTGCTCAATATCGGCAACAACTCGCAGATATCGCCACATCAGATATTTCCACCAAAGTAGTCTTTGTTATGAGTCACGGTGGCATTATGCCAATGGCAGCTGGTCAGAAAACCGCAGCCGATCAAATTATTCGTGCCATTGGGGCAAAAAATGCGATGCAAGGTTTCCAGGGATATCGCCCTTTATCTCAGGAAGGGGTTATTGCCAGCAAACCGGACTTACTGCTAGTCAGCACCGAAGGGCTAAAAACGTTAGGTGGGATGGATAAAGTTTGGCAGCTTCCTGGGTTAAGTTTCACACCAGCAGGAAAGAAAAAACAAGTCGTGGTTGTTGATGAAATGGGCCTGCTTGGTTTCGGCCTGCAAACACCCGCTGTGATGAAACAAGTCCGTGATGCTGCGGAGAAAGCGCAATGAGCCATTCCCGCTCTCCCAGTTTCGGTGTGATAGTGCTGAGTTTATTGTTGTTCCTTCTGGCAATTAGCTCAGCAAATATGGGGGCATTGCCACTTTCTTTTAAAACACTGTGGGAATCCTCTTTGGATGACCCACAGTGGCAAATCTGGTTAAACATTCGGCTCCCACGTATTTTGCTGGCAATCCTCGTTGGAGGAGCGCTGGCTATATCCGGTGCCGTAATGCAAGGATTATTTCGTAACCCTCTGGCCGATCCCGGATTATTAGGGATCAGCAGTGGTGCAGCTCTTACCGTTGCAATGTTTATTGTGCTGCCTTTCGCCTTACCTGCCAGCATTGCGCTGTACGGACATATTATTGCCGCTTTTATCGGCAGTCTATTAGTATCAACCCTAATATTCATTCTCAACAAATATAACCACGGTAACCTGTCAAAGCTGCTTCTTGCAGGCATCGCCATTAATGCACTATGTTCGTCATTTATTGGTGTATTAAGCTATATCAGTAACGACCAACAATTACGCCAATTTTCCATTTGGATGATGGGTTCACTCAGTCAAATAGAGTGGCCAACACTGGCGATTGCGGCATCACTCATTATCCCTGTCTGTATGCTGACAGTCAGTCAATCACGCAAACTCAATTTGCTACAACTCGGTGATGAAGAAGCACACTATTTAGGTATTAATGTCCAACGCACCAAATATCAATTATTGCTGTTAAGTGCCTTGTTAGTTGGATGTGCCGTTGCTTTGACCGGTGTCATTGGCTTCATTGGCTTGGTTATCCCACACCTTGCCAGGCAGCGGTTTGGGGGAGATCATACTTGGCTATTGCCGATATCTGCCCTCGGTGGTGCCTGTCTTCTGCTAAAAGCCGACACATTAGCCAGGACATTAGTTTCCCCTGCTGAAATGCCAGTAGGTCTTATTACTGGTTTGATCGGTGCCCCCTATTTTTTATGGCTTATCCTTAAGCCATCAAGAAACCGTTCATAATGGAACCGATCATGTCAAATAATTTACTTAAAGCACGAAATTTAAATTATTTCATCGGGCAGCGTCAGATCATCAAGGATGTTTCCCTTTCCCTGCGTCAAGGGGAAGTTGTAGCAATTATTGGCCCAAACGGGGCGGGAAAATCAACACTGTTACGTCTATTGACCGGCTATATTCTACCCAATTCAGGAGATTGTCTGTTAAAAGGAACGCCTATTTCTCGCTGGCCAACTCAGCAACTGGCTCGTATTCGTGCAGTCATGCGGCAATATAGCGCCCTCTCTTTTCCATTTAGTGTAGAGGAAGTCATTGCTATGGGACGTGTTCCCCATGAAAATGCCCATAAAAAAATCGCCATTGATGAAGCGATTGCTTTGACAGAGTGTGAAGAACTGAGAAACAGGAATTATCAGCAATTATCGGGGGGAGAACAACAACGGGTTCAACTGGCAAGAGTGTTAGCTCAACTTTGGCACCCTGAACCTACCGAATCTTGTCTGTTTTTGGATGAACCCACGTCGGCACTGGATCTTTATCACCAACAACATACATTGCGATTGGTTCACCGCCTGACACGACAGCATCCCATTGCTGCCTGTTGTGTACTGCATGATTTGAACCTGGCTTCACTTTATGCCGATAAAATTATCTTGTTGCACAAAGGCCAATTAGTCGCATCTGGTACTCCACAAGATGTACTGCGTGACGATATTCTTAAGCAATGGTATCAAGCCGATTTGGGCGTTATGCAGCACCCCGAAACTCATCAACCACAGATTTATCTTCGCCAATAGACGGTTATCGTTTATTTTCGTTTAATGATGAGAAGCGGACAAGAAAGGCAAATTTTGCTGTGATCGGCAAAATTTGCTTCAAATAAGTAAGCATTGAAAAATTGAGTCCAAAACAGATTGAAATTAAATAATATTTTTAGAAATACGTTGCTTGCGGGCGGCAGGCAAATACCAAAGTGTGGCAATAAAACATAGGGCATAACCCAACATTTCACAGCCTTCTTCCACCATATTTTTAACCGTCCGGTTAAAATGTTCATCCATCAATCCCTGCCACAGCGCCCCCATACCAAATAAACGGGAAAACACCAATACACACAACAGACCACAAACCATCATGGAATAACTTTGGTGACGAGTGAAATAGACGAGTCCAGAGAGAGTTTGCCGCCCATTGTTGCAGGCATAACCAATACAGATTAAAGCGAGTGGAATGGCAAACCATGACCACGCACCATGAAAGAAGAGATTATCAAAATAGATATCTAATTCTCTGATCAGAAGACAACTGAAAAAACCAGCCATTAATGCCAATGCTGGACGCAACTTTACATTTTTCTTTACTTCATAAAACAGTAAAGCAGCAATAATCAGCAAAGTTAACTCCTGAAACATCTCAGTCAATGAATCTTCCTGTACACCATTTTTCAGGTAATTAACATCCAAAAAGAGTAAACCTGTGACTCCCGCTGTCACGAATGCGTAAAAAATAAAAAAAACCAGCTTTCTGGTTAAATAGATAATATCCGATTGCATTACATCCTCGTTTATAATTAATAACGCGGGGTATAATACCACTTACATTCAAATCTGATGAACATCTGGTGCGCTGGTTTATTTTATATACCAATCCAACTTCAAGTTGCCGCTTGCAAATCAAGACGCATCTTGAAAGGCTATTGGTATAAGAGAAAAAAATAAACCATAGGTAACAGTTACTAACCTGAAACCGCACATTTTGCGTATACGATAAAAAAGAAATTCTTAAAATGGCTCACATAATAACGTAACTTATTATTTATCAGTATATTTTTAGTAAAACCCCACCCATGTGGAAGGTAAACATGTTAGAAAATGTTATCAACGATATTGTAAGATGGTTAGAAAGCCAACTTCAACAAACTGAAGGTATCAAAATAGATGCGATAGCCCATAAAAGTGGTTATTCAAAATGGCATTTACAACGGATTTTTAAGGAGTTGAAAGGCTGTACGTTAGGTCAATATGTGCGCCGCCGTCGCCTCCATGAAGCAGCCAGATCTTTGCGTGAAGGCAATTTGCCCATTCTTGATATTGCTCTTCAATATGGTTTTAGCTCTCAAGCTACATTTACCCGAATATTTAAAAGACATTTTAATACTACGCCCGCTAAATTCCGGGAAAATGGATATCTGCCTGAATTAAAGACATTTTTATATTGTGAAGAATATAAATACTGTGAATAATAAAATAAATACAGGATCATACGGATCTGAAAATAACAGACATTAAATCCTGCGAGCTTGCCAAAAAACACGACGCCAATACACATTATCAAGAGAAGAACGTATTACGCCTTTACTTGTAGATGCATGAATGAATTCATGGTTAGTATCGTAAATACCCACATGCAACCCACTCTTTCCACTGCCGGTTTTAAAAAAAACCAGATCACCTGGCATCAGGTCATCTTTGTTTATCCATGTACCTATTCGGGTTTGTTCACTTGTTGTGCGAGGAAGCTGAATATTAAAGCGATCAGAAAAAGTCCGGTACACAAAGCCGGAACAATCAATACCATGCCTATCTATGCCACCATAGCGATACGGCGTATTTTGCCATTGTTCAAGTTGATCTTTTAACTGAGCAATGACCATTATCGGATCAGAGAGAGCTGCTTTCAGCGGAGACGAATTAGGCTTGGAAACAGGATTGGTGCAACCAATAAGAAAAAAACTCAATAACAAGCACAAATGCCTTATCCTTATTACCATCTGCTTTCCCTCAATCATCAATTTTCCTCAATTACCCATGGAAACAACAAACTTTATCTATTTTGTTTCCGGTCTGCTGATTAACCAAACACCCAATAAGATGAAAAAAACGCCCAACGTTTTTAACAGTGAGACAGTTTCACTAAACCAAGGTAATAAAGCCACCATTAAATAAACAAAAGCATAACTCAAGCTAATAATAGGGTACGCTTTATTCAATGGCAGATATTTCAATGTGAAAAACCAACATAACATAGATAGTATATAACCCGCCAATCCTGCCATAATCATCAGCAAAGGATTGTGATTTGCCCAAAGCCAGTTGATATCCAACCAGTGCATTGATAACGAAAGTTCCGGTAAATGAGCCACTCCCCACTTCAATAACAATTGCGCTACAGTGATCAGCAGGACACTCGCCATCCCCCAAAGATAACCTTTCATTGACTTAAACTCATCAATAAGATCCCGAACATAATGGCAAAAACCCCCATCCAGTGCTTTAATCCCACCTTTTCTTGATACAAAAATTGCCCAATCAAAGTCACTATGACAAAGTTTATACTAAGCATAGGGTAAGCAATGCTCAGTGGAAAAAATTGCAATAATCGCAACCAAAATATCATTCCTATACCCAACAGAAGAATAGCACTGGACAGCCATATCACCATCGATACCACTTTATGCGGGTTATTTTTTTTCTGCCAACAAATAACCGCTTGCTTCTGGCACAATTGCCCCGCACAAGTAAGCAGACTAACCAAAATCAATAATATTATGTTACTGCTCATGGCTGTTTCTTATAAATCACAAGCACAAGTCTATGATTACGGCGCACAAAATCCGGCTCAGGTAATTCAGACAACTCACCTTCTGAGGGTAATAGAAAAACAATCGCAACTTGACCTTTTTTACGTGCTTTCGCTAGCCACGCAGGAAATTCTTGCTCCGTGATATACCGATATTGGCTATCAAGATAAGCAAGGCCATATTCTAATTCCCCCTGACGATCAAACAGGTAAATATCACTGCGTTTCAATTCCCATGCAATCGCTGCCCCCACGCCAACAGATTGAGACAAGATATATTTACTGCCAGCCAACTCTTTTTCGTTTTGCTGAATGAAATGCTGGGGAAGTTTGGAATTTATCGTCTTATCAGGCAAAGCACTACCTATCGATAAGTTGAGCATAATTGAACAAGCGGCAGCCCATAACCAATATTGACCATCGCGAATAAAACAAAGATAACCAATGCCTCCCCAAACGCCAAAGGCAATGATTCCCATAATCCATTTTAGCCACTCGTCGGGTTGATAAAGTGGGGGATCTTTTAAGGTTTCCAGAATAAAAAGGACCAAAATGGCAAGCAATCCGATGAAAACATTCACCAACCCATTTATTTTCAACACGTTCATGCTGCCATTTTTGACGCAATCGACAGCATATTTTGCCATCATCAAAGCTAAAGGGCCGATAAAGGGTAAAATGTAAGTTGGTAATTTTCCTTTTGCGATACTAAAAAACACAAATGGAACAACAAACCAGCAAAACAAAAAAAACAATTCTGGGTGACTTTTTTTCTCCTTCCAGCTTTTGATTAAAGCACCTGGTAGTAACCCTAGCCATGGGATCACGCCTAAGATCAATACGGGTAAGTAATACCAAATAGGTGCAATATGCTGAGCTTTATCAGAAGCAAAACGCTGTATGTGCTCTACCCAAAAGAAATAATGCCAGTAATCCGGCTCACGCACGGCAATCGCAATCACCCACGGTAGGCTTATCAAAACAGCAAATATCACGGCAAGAGGACCGAAACGAACCATTTCCCAAAAACGCTTTTGATATATTGTAATGGGTAGCATGGCAATCACGGGGAGCGCTAATGCCAGAAAGCCTTTTGTCATAAAAGCCATCCCACAGGTCAGCCCCAGAACAGACCATGCCAAAATCCGTTCTCGGATCGCCACCGCCTTAAGCGCCCAATAACAGCTCACGATCCCCGCTGTCATCCATAAAGAAAACATAGGATCAAGCACACTGTAGGAGCCAATGGAAAAAACAATAAACATGGAAATGTAAATCAGGCTGGAAACAAAAGCAGTCTGGCGACATTGCCACATCATCATTGCTAAACGATAAAGAAGAAACGCACTGATTAGAATACTAAGCACGGAACCAAAACGGACCGCAAAATTATTATCACCAAAAATCCACTGGCTAATGTTGTTGATCCAATATCCTGCTACTGGTTTTTCAAAATAGCGAATATCCAGAAAATACGGTACGATCCAATCTCCGCGTTGCAGCATTTCCCGACTAATTTCTGCATACCGAGTTTCATCCGGCTGCCATAATAAACGACTATCCAGCGGCAATAAGTAAGTAAGAATAAAAAAAAGAGCCATCAGAACGGCTCCCGCTTTACTCGTTCGGGTGTTCAACATCTGTGCTATACCTCTTGTTGGCAACCTAACCAGCCTTCACGACCAAGAAAATCCGAACGAACAATTTTCCCAACAGGGAGCGTATCCCTATTTTCTGGTAATAAATGGCTTAATTTACAGAACTGAATATCTTGTTGATGAAGCATGTTCAGCAATGTCTCAAATTGTGAAGATTTTGACATTCCTTCCACTTCGGTATGGATCGTATAAACAGGAACCCCATGATCATTTTTAATCGCTGCAAGGATAAAATGATTAAAATCTGCATCGCTGACGTGTGTTCCAACAACTTCATCATAAGTAGGTAATGTGACAGGAATTTGTACAGTTCCCACTTGTCCATCGGGCAAGAGTGGCCTGAATGGATGTGTTCCGCGGCAATCACTGTTGTAATCAAAACCAAAATGTTGTTTAACAGCCAGCACACGTTCATCAGCTCGCCAACCCGCGACGGCTGAGCATGTCACAGCTTTTCCTGTTGCTTTTTGCAAAGCATCAACACCCAATTTCACTTGCTCTGTTAATTCCTTCTCCGACCAACGACCTACTTTTGCCTGCCAACCTTGATGATCCCATGCATGTAAACCAACTTCATGGCCTGCTTCTATTGTTTGCTTCATCAAATGCCCTAAATCTTTTGCGATTTTTTTTCCCGGCCAAGCTGTACCAGCCAATAAAATATCCAAGCCATAAAGAGACACAGCATTTGATCTCAGCATCTTCCAGAGAAACTTTGGACGTAGCAGGCGCCATAAATGGCGCCCCATGTTGTCCGGGCCAACACTGAAGAAAAAACTGGCTTGAATATGGTGCTTTTGTAAAACTTCAAGCAACCGTGGCACACCTTCCTTAGTGCCTCGATAAGTGTCCACATCAATTCGCAAACCAACTTTTTTCATTACGCTATTTCCGCTCTCGTCCTCAGTTTTCCAACTGGCTTTTTAGTTTTCTTCAACGGCCCCACGCAAAAAGAAATCCAATGTTTCATCAATGGTTTGTTTCATATCAATAGTGGGTTTCCAATCGAGCAAACGGGCTGCGTTTTTAATGCTGGGTTTGCGGTGTGCAACATCCTGATAGCCTTGTCCATAATAACTGCTGCTTTCGATCTTCTTGAATCCAGCAAATGGGGGAAAGTGTCCCCGCAACTCATGTTGCTCAAAGCTATCTAATAACATTTCGGCTAACTGACGAATGCTCGCTTCATTTGTTGGATTACCGATATTGATTATCTGACTATCGCATCGCCCATCCCGGTTTTCGATGATCCTGTACAGTGCTTCAATACCATCATGAATATCCGTGAAACAGCGTTTTTGCTCTCCCCCATCCACCAGTTTAATTGGCGAGCCTTCCACCAGGTTCAAAATCAATTGGGTAATAGCCCTTGAACTACCAATACGTGCTGAATGTAGGTTATCCAGCCTTGGCCCCATCCAGTTAAATGGACGGAATAAAGTAAATTTCAGACCTTCTTGTGTACCATATGCCCAAATGACTCGATCGAGTAATTGTTTTGAAACTGAATAGATCCAACGCTGTTTATTAATAGGTCCAACAATCAGACGCGAAGTATCTTCATCAAATTCTTTATCATCACACATACCGTAAACTTCGGATGTGGATGGGAAAATAATCCGTTTATTGTATTTAACACAATAACGCACAATTTTAAGGTTCTCTTCAAAATCCAGTTCAAAGACTCGCAAAGGATTGCGGGTATATTCAATTGGCGTCGCAATTGCCACTAATGGCAGGATGACATCACATTTTTTGATGTGATATTCAATCCATTCAGTATGAATGCTGATATCTCCTTCAATAAAGTGAAAGCGTGGATCACCAATAAATCGCTCAATCGCAGAAGAACCAATATCCATCCCATAAATGTCATAATTGCCATCACTCAACAACCGTTCAGTCAGATGGTTACCAATGAATCCATTGACGCCCAAAATGAGAACTCGTTTACGACGACTGATTTGGGTTGTTGCTTTAGGGCCAACATGAACCCCTGCGACAATACCCATCTCAAGAGCTAATCGATTACCTTGAACATAAAGCCCTGACTCCCCTTGGCCACTAATAATTTCCAGCGCACCATCACCACAAGCAATCACAAAGGGAGCCGTCGAGATTACGGTTCCTGGGCGTTTTCCGTGGGACTGAGTAAGTGGCCGTGAACGCCAAATCGTCATCTTACGTTCACCGAGAAAAGTAAATGCGCCTGGGTAGGGTTCTGTCACTGCCCTGACTAAGTTATTAATCTCTTTGGCAGACTTATTCCATACTATCTCACCATCTTCAGCAGTACGGCGGCCAAAATAAGTGGCCTGGCTTTCATCTTGTGGAATTGATGGATAATGGCCCGATTTTATTTGAGGCAGAATGCGATCCAATAATTCAACTGTCGCTTCACGTATTTTTTCATGTACTCTCAGCGAAGTATCATTTTCACCAATCTGTACAACCTGTTGTGCGATAATATCTCCCGCATCCGGCTTCTCCAGCATTTTATGTAATGTTACACCGGTTTCAGCCTCGCCATGGAGTACAGCCCAGTTAACCGGAGCACGGCCACGATATTTAGGCAACAAGGAGCCATGAAGGTTAAACGCGCCTTTTTCAGCCAGTGACAGAATTTCCTGGCTAAGCATGTTGCGATAGTAAAAAGAGAAAATAACATCTGGTTTCATCTCACGAATGCGTTCAACCCAAAGCGGGTGATTCACATTTTCTGGTGCAAACACAGGTAACCCCAAATCAGCACCGATACGTGCAACAGAAGAGAAAAAGTGATTTTCATTTGGATCATCTGTGTGAGTGAATACAGCCTGAACATCAAAACCCAATTTGACTAATGCATTAAGTCCGACACAACCAATATCGTGATAGGCAAAAATAATTGCTTTCATTAGCTTTCTTCCTGATTATCGTTAGTCTTCTTAATTCCGACCACTTTTTGAATAAAATAGCGCGGACGAGCACGTACATCGTTATATATTCGACCAATGTATTCACCCAACAGTCCCATGGCGACGAACTGTGCTCCAATGAACATGAAAAGAATAGCAAACAGGGTAAACACCCCTTCAGCAGCCCACATTGAACCAAATATAAGGCGCAGAACAATCAATAACACCGCCAACAAAAAACCTGTTATGGCAATGATACTTCCCGCGACGCTTAGTAACCGCAATGGTGCAGTAGTTAAGCACGTCAGAAGGTCATACATCAGGTTTATCAGTTTCATAAAACTGTACTTGGAGTCCCCAAACTCACGCTCTGCATGGGCCACGTCAATTTCTATTGTTCTGCGTGCAAAGGTGTTGGCAAGGATAGGAATAAATGTACTGCGCTCATGGCATTGAAGCATCGCACAGACAATATGACGTCGATAGGCGCGCAACATGCAACCATAATCCCCCATCGAACGCCCCGTCGCCTTGGTTATCATTGCATTGATTATTTTGGAAGCGGCTTTACGGAACCAAGAGTCCTGCCGATGAATACGACGTGTCCCCACAACGTCATATCCCTCTTCCGCTGTTTTAACTAAACGGGGAATTTCTTCCGGTGGGTTTTGCAAATCAGCATCAAGTGTAATAACCAGATCACCGTCAGCTTGATGGAAACCGGCTATGATAGCTGAATGTTGTCCATAATTACGGTTAAGCAAAATCGCAATCACATGATTTTCTGGAGATTCTGCCGCCTGAGTTAAGATCTCGGCAGAACTATCATGGCTGCCATCATCGACCAAGATTAATTCGTATTTCTGTTCTAATTTTTGGCACGCTGCGAGCGTTCTTTCCAATAATTGGGGTAAACTTTCTTCTTCGTTGTAAACAGGAATAACGACTGAAACTTTTTTGATCTTCTCAAATGTCACTTACTTATGCTCCGAAAGAATTTCAGTTATTACATTCACGACACGATCTACATCGTCATTGCTCATATCGGGAAAAAGAGGTAATGAACACAGTGTTGACGAATTCCACTCAGATACAGGCAGGGAGAGTTGTGGATAACGCTCACGATAATATTTTTGTGTATGCGCAGCTCTGAAGTGCAAACCCGTGCCAATATTCCTATCCTTTAGGCGGGCCATAAAAGTATCGCGGTCAATACCACAGATATTTTTATCAACTCTTACCATAAAAAGATGATGGGAATGCAAATGCGCATATTCGGGAGCTTTCAGCATTTGCAACGGCGAATCAATAAGAGCGGCAGAATAGCGAGCCACCAATTCCCGACGGCGTTCATTCATTGATGCCAGTTTGCCTAGTTGCACAACTGCCATCGCCGCATGAATATCTGATAGGTTGTATTTAAAACCCGGCTCAATCACTTCCGCTTGAGGTTTCCTGCCCTGAATTTGTCTATCAAAAGCATCAACAGCTAAGCCATGAAATTTTAAACAGCGGATCCGTTGGGCAAGCTCATCATCATCTGTAACGAACATGCCACCTTCGGCACAGGTCATGTTTTTTATCGCATGAAAAGAAAAAATTGCGCTACCCCGCTCACCAATCCATTCATTTTTATAACGAGTGCCGACAGCATGAGCTGCATCTTCAATCAGAGGGATTTTCGCTTCTTGGGCTACAGCGCGGAGAGCATCAAGATCACAAGGCGCTCCTGCATAATGGACGGGAATAATTGCTTTGGTTTTGGAGGTAATCGCTTTTTTGATTGTTTCTGCGCTGACCATTAATGTATCACGGTCAACATCCACCATGACAGGTTCAGCGCCCAGCAAGCAAATCATATTGATCGTGGAAACCCAGGTTTGGGAAGGCGTAATGACTTCATCACCTGGGCCTATGCCGAGAGCCAACAAAGCCAAATGCATTCCCGCAGTCGCGGAATATAGAGCAATTGCATGTTTGCAGCCAAACATATGAGAAAAATCTTGCTCTAACTGATGGTTTTGTGGGCCTGTAGTAATCCAACCTGAGTGTAAAACTTTCTCTATCGCTTCTATCTCTTCGCTGCCAATTGCAGGACGAGAAAATGGCAAAAAATTATCCATAATCGCCTTGTGCCTTGTCTATCCCAAATTGTTTTATAATTAATCGATTCTAGATGATGATTTTTTAACGAAACATCAACGAAAAACAAATTGTGGTCAACCGAACACCAAAAACAGATAACAAGCAATGATTATGGTGGATTTCGCTTACAGGAATTACATGTGGCTGACCCTCCATAATTTATAGCTGGCATTTCTAATATGTCCAATATTTACCTCAAAAACTTCTGACAAATTTCGTTCTGTCATTACATTCTGTGGCATACCTGATGCTAACAATTTGCCATGCGAGAGCAGCCATACTTCTGTTGCTTGTTCATATGTGTGGTTAAGATCATGGCTACTCAATAATACCGTTCCTCCCAACGCACAAAATCTTTTTATTAACTTATCTAAAATGGCTTGTTGGGTGATATCAAGATTATTTGTTGGCTCATCAAGTAAGAGTAAACTCCCAGCAGGATTTAGCTCCGGCCATATCTGAAAAAACGTGCCCGCCAATCTGACGCGTTGCCACTCTCCGCCAGAGAGTTGACCAATTGACGAAGTAAGCAATGGCAGGAGTTTCATTTGCTGGCACAGTTCATACAACACTTGTTCACTGTGAGCCAATGGCGCACATTCAGGGCGGAACATATCTAAATACTGAAAAACCGGCATGATAGGAACAGAAGAAGCCTGGGAGAACCAGGCACGGTGTTTTGCCAATTCGTGCTGGCGGTAATCCTGCAAGTTTCGTCCATGCAAACAAATAGTGCCGCTATAGGATAACACGCCCGCAATTGCTGCAAGCAGAGTGCTTTTCCCTGAACCATTGAGCCCCACCAGATGAGTTTGTTTCCCTGCCGCAACAGCCCCAGACAATGAACTCAATCTGTTGTTAACAGTAACATTATCCAGTTGCAAAATCGGCTGACCGATCATGTTATTACCCTCATTTCCTTATCTTGCATTAACAGGCAAGTGCGGTATTTCTTAATAGTGACGTGTTCTTAATAACAACCATATAAAAATGGGGGAACCTAAAGTTACGGTGACAACGCCTATTGGCACTTCTGCATGGGATAATGACAGACGGGAAACTAAATCTGCCAACAGTAAACCACTACTTCCAGCCAATGCACTGGCTGGAAGTAGCGCCTTATGATCAGTCAAACCCGTTAACCTCAAGATATGGGGAATAACCAAACCGATAAAACTGATAGCTCCCGCAAGAGCAACACTCAAACCAACTAATAACCCGATTATCGATACAAAAACATTACGCCATTTATGGTGAGACACACCCAGTTGCCGAGCCTGTAACTCCCCAAGAGAGAGGTAATTCAGAATGTTACCCTTACTGCTTAACCATAAGACAGCGGGAAACAATGCAACCATCAGCCATTTTTGGCGCCAATCAACGCCACTGAAACTTCCCATCATCCAATACATCAATTGCCGGAGATCTAAACTGGTACTGAAATAAACCATCCATGTCATCAAGGCGCCAAAGATCACCCCGAAAGCAACGCCAATCAATAACAGGCGGGTATTGGTCACTTGATGTTTTCTGGAAAATCCCAGCAAAATAGCGGTCATAAAAAATGCCCCAAATACCGCGCCAACACTTAATAACCACAATGGCGCAATACCATGAAAAATAAGGATTAAACATACCACTACAACACCAGCACCATTACTGATCCCAAGCAATCCCGGCTCCGCCAATGGGTTTTCGAACAACGCCTGCATAATGGCTCCTGACAGGGCTAAGCTCGCACCAACCACTATCACGGCAATCACTCGGGGCAATCTCAACTGCCAAACAAACAACTGAGCAGGCTCTGATAACCATTGATCAGGCCAAAACCAGATTTCACCGGCACATAATGACAAGATAAACAGAATAACGAATAAAACAGACAAAACCGCCATCACTCGATGGTTACGTTTTCTCTGATAGGTGATCAACTCGTAAACAGAGCGCATGTGTGAGGCCATTTAGAAAATAAATGCTCCTTCCATTGAAGGCAATGAAAAGAAAAGATAAGAAAAAGACCGCAAAATGCGGCCTTTTTATGTAGTTATTCTTTGGGTAACGCTTTTTCCACTCTGTTTTTCAATTTTTGACCAGGGCGAAAAGTGACAACACGGCGAGCCGTAATCGGAATATCTTCACCTGTTTTTGGATTACGGCCTGGACGTTGATTTTTGTCTCGCAAATCAAAGTTGCCAAATCCAGATAATTTCACTTGCTCCCCATTCTCCAAAGAACGACGAACTTCTTCAAAGAACATTTCTACCAGATCTTTAGCGTCACGCTTGCTAATACCCAGTTTCTCAAACAGATTTTCTGACATTTCAGCTTTAGTAAGCGCCATAAGTTCAGTCCCTCAAGGATGCTTGGAATCGCTGTTCTAGTGCAGCAACGCATTTGTTGACGGTCGCAGCAATTTCTTCTTCTTCCAGTGTACGCATGGTATCCTGCAAGATTAAGCTAATAGCAAGGCTCTTGTAGCCTTCCGCGACACCTTTACCACAATACACGTCAAATAAGTTTATGCCAACTATATGATTTACGCCAACTTTCTTACATTCAACCAGAACATCTTCTGCGGCTACATTTTCAGGCACAACAATGGCGATATCACGGCGGTTAGATGGGAAGCGAGAAACTTCCTTCATCTCAGGGATTACGCGGTCTACCAGACCAGTCCATAATAACTCGAATACCACGGTACGGCCGTTTAAGTCAAGTTTACGCTCCAGTTCTGGATGAACAACACCGATATAACCAATGTAATTATTTTCCAGATAAATCCCAGCGCTTTGTCCAGAATGTAAAGCAGGATGTTCTTCTGCCTTAAAGGAAATGTTAGATAGTTTACCTGTCAATTCTAAAACAGATTCTAAATCACCCTTCAAATCAAAGAAATCAACTGCTTGTTTTTCAATCGACCAGTGCTCTTCGAAACGGTTGCCTGCAATAACGCCACCGAGCATGAATTCCTGACGGATCCCATGCTCCGCATTTTCATCCGGTACAAAACGCAATCCTGTTTCGAATAAACGGACACGGTTTTGCTGACGGTTCTGGTTATAGGCAACAGTAGTCAATAATCCTGTCAATAAGGACAAACGCATTGCAGACATATCCGCCGAAATTGGATTAGGCAAAATTAACGCTTCTTCCTGTGGGTGAAGATATTTCTGAATCTTAGGATCTACGAAGCTATAAGTAATCGCTTCTTGATAACCTCTGTCCACCAACATTGTTTTAACCCGTTTCAATGGCAAATCAGCTTCACGATGTGAAGTCATAATCAGATCTGCGCGCACTGGAACGTCAGGAATGTTGTTATAACCGTAAATACGAGCGACCTCTTCAACGAGATCTTCCTCAATTTGCATATCAAAACGCCAGCTAGGTGCAACAGTCTGCCAACTTCCATCCTGGACCGTGACCTCGCAACCTAAACGCGTCAGGATATCTGTGACTTGTTCATCAGCAACATGATGACCAATCAAGCGATCCAATTTATTGCGATTAAGCGTAATCGTCGCTGGTTTTGGTAAGTGAGATTCGCTAGTAACATCAACAATTTCACCGGCCTCTCCCCCACAAATGTCGATCAACAATTGAGTGGCATATTCCATCGCTTTATGCTGAAGCTGAGGATCAACACCACGTTCAAAACGGTGAGAAGCATCGGTGTGCAAACCATAACGACGAGCACGGCCAGTAATTGCCAGTGGTGCAAAGAACGCACATTCTAGCATAATATGCTGCGTTTCTGCATTAACACCAGAATATTCCCCGCCAAAAATCCCCGCCATAGCAACCGGTTGTTTTTCATCAGAAATAATGAGTGTTTCAGCAGAAAGTTCGGTTTCACTACCATCTAGCAGAGTAAGTTTTTCACCTTGCTCAGCAAAACGCACAATAATTGAACCATTCAAACGTTCCAAATCGAACGCGTGCAATGGTTGGCCCAATTCGAGCAAAACATAGTTGGTAATATCAACAACCGGATCAATGGAACGAACACCACCACGACGCAGTTTTTCGCGCATCCACAATGGAGTGATTGCTTTGACGTTCACATTCTTGATCACACGCCCCAAATAGCGCGGACAGGCTTCAGGAGCCTCAACACGAATAGGGAATGTGGCATCTGTAGTTGGTTTAACCGCTTCGATTTTTGGCTCTGCCATGGACAATTTATTGATAACTGCAACATCACGTGCAACCCCCATGATGCTCAGGCAGTCAGCACGGTTTGGTGTAATGCTGATTTCAATCGCATTATCGTCCAATTTCATGTAATCACGCAGATCAACACCAATCGGAGCATCTGCTGGCAGTTCAATAATGCCATCATGATCGTCTGCAATACCTAATTCAGCAAATGAACACAACATGCCTTCTGACGGCTCGCCACGCAATTTTGCTGGCTTAATTTTGAAATCACCTGGCAGCACAGCACCAACCGTAGCAACAGCGACACGAAGCCCTTGTCGGCAATTAGGTGCACCACAGACAATATCTAACAGGCGTTCGCCGCCAACATTAACTTTTGTGACACGCAACTTATCTGCATTTGGATGTTGTCCACACTCAACAACTTCACCAACAAATACACCGTGGAATTGACCTGCCACTTTTTCAACACCATCAACTTCCAAACCCGCCATGGTGATTTGATCAGACAATGCTTCACTATTAATGGCTGGGTTTGCCCACTCGCGTAACCAGAGTTCACTGAATTTCATGAGATATACCCGCCTTATTTAAATTGTTTGAGGAAACGTAAATCATTTTCGAAGAATGCACGCAAGTCTGTAACACCATAACGCAGCATGGTCAGACGCTCCATTCCCATGCCAAAGGCAAAACCAGAATAGATTTCAGGATCAATACCAACATTGCGTAATACGTTAGGATGCACCATACCGCAACCCAAAACTTCTAACCATTTCCCATTTTTGCCCATCACATCAACTTCTGCGGAAGGTTCTGTAAATGGAAAATAAGAAGGACGGAAACGTATCTGCATATCTTCTTCAAAGAAGTTATTCAAAAAGTCATGCAGTGTGCCTTTCAGGTTGGTAAAGCTGATATTTTTATCAACGATCAGCCCTTCTACCTGATGGAACATTGGAGTATGAGTCTGATCATAATCGTTACGGTATACACGACCAGGTGCAATGATACGGATTGGCGGCTGACGCTCTTTCATGGTGCGGATCTGTACCCCAGAAGTCTGGGTACGCAACAAACGCGTCGCATCAAACCAGAAAGTATCGTGATCAGCACGCGCAGGATGGTGTGCAGGAATGTTCAGAGCATCAAAATTATGATAGTCATCTTCGATTTCCGGGCCTGATTCAACAGAAAAGCCCAACTCGCCAAAGAAAGTTTCAATACGTTCAATCGTGCGGGTAACAGGGTGCAAGCCACCATTTTCCATACGACGACCAGGCAACGAAACATCAATTTTTTCTGCTGCCAAACGCGCATTCAGAATATCAGCTTCCAGCTTTGCCTTACGCGCATTCAAAGCTTCTTGAACTTCTTGTTTCGCCTGATTAATAACAGCCCCTGCCGCTGGACGTTCTTCGGCTGGTAAGTCACGCAGCGATGACATCTGGAGGGTTAAATGGCCTTTTTTTCCCAGGTATTCAACTCGCACCAAATCCAACGCGGCAACATCCTGGGCTTCTTCCACGGCTGTTTTTGCCTTTGCAACCAGCTCAGTAAGATGTGACATCGTTTTCCTCTTCCTTCGGCCTGATGGCCCTTTAGTTGTTATCGACTATGTCCTCAATGTTATCGACTAATGAGGCCATAAAAATAAAAAAGCCTCCACACTGGAGGCTCAAGCGCTATTTTTCATTTCTTTTCTTACGCGCGAAGCCCCCTGATTTCAGGTGCTAAAGTAAAAAAAGAAACGAAAAAAGGCTAACTTTATCATTTACGTTCTTTCTCCTGTGTCCTTCTTGCATTTACTGATCGCAGATAGTATCTAATCTTTTAGAAAAAAGTAAAAGAGGGAGCAAGCTCCCTCTTTTAACCTGACTTATGCCAGAGCGCCCTTCGCTTTTTCAACCAAAGCAGCGAATGCTACTTTGTCGAATACAGCGATGTCAGCCAGAATCTTACGGTCGATTTCAATCGAAGCCTTTTTCAGGCCGTTGATGAAACGGCTGTAAGACATGCCGTTCTGACGTGCAGCAGCGTTAATACGTGCAATCCACAGTTGACGGAATTGACGTTTACGCTGACGGCGGTCACGGTAAGCGTACTGACCAGCTTTGATAACAGCCTGGAAAGCAACACGGTAAACGCGCGAACGAGCACCGTAGTAACCTTTCGCTTGTTTCAGAATTTTTTTGTGACGTGCACGGGCAATAACACCACGTTTTACGCGAGCCATATACTTCTCCTATCGTCTCTGAGTTCTAATCTAAAAAATTGCTTATGCGTATGGCAGACAAGCAACAACCAGGCCCAGATCACCTTTGGAGACCATGCCTTTTGGACGTAAATGACGTTTACGTTTAGTTGATTTTTTAGTCAGAATGTGACGAAGGTTAGCGTGCTTACGCTTGAAACCGCCGCTTGCGGTTTTTTTGAAGCGTTTAGCTGCGCCGCGTACTGTTTTAATCTTTGGCATTTTAATTTCCACTTCGCATTGTTAATTACAACGAACTAGTCAGGCGAATAGACTCCAGCCAGATTAACTGGAGCCCATTACTTGTTTGCCTGACTATTTCTTCTTAGGAGCGAGCACCATGATCATCTGGCGGCCTTCAACCTTCGTTGGGAAGGATTCGACCACCGCCAGTTCACTCAGATCGTCACGGATGCGGTTAAGCATTTCGATACCAATCTGTTGGTGTGCCATTTCACGCCCACGGAAACGCAGGGTGATTTTGGCTTTATCGCCATCTTCCAGAAAACGAATCAGGTTGCGTAGTTTGACCTGATAGTCGCCTTCATCTGTACCAGGACGGAATTTAATTTCCTTAACCTGAATAACCTTTTGTTTCTTTTTCTGTTCTTTGATTGACTTACTCTTTTCATAGAGGAACTTGCCGTAATCCATAATACGACAAACCGGCGGTTCGGCATTTGGGCTGATTTCAACTAAATCAACACCAGCTTCCTCAGCTTTTTCGAGAGCTTCTCTCAGACTGACAATACCAATCTGTTCGCCATCTAATCCAGTTAAACGAACTTCAGAGGCGCGAATCTCTTCATTAATGCGATTTGGACGCGCCGGTTGAATTCTTTTTCCGCCTTTAATACCTTATTCCTCCAATTGGTGAAGATTGCGACTGCGTATTTCTGTCAGCAGTTTTTCTGTAAACTCACTGACCTCAATGCTACCTAAATCTTTGCCGCGGCGAGTACGAACGGATACTTTTCCTGATTCGACTTCTTTGTCACCACATACAAGCATATAAGGCACACGACGCAGAGTGTGTTCACGGATTTTAAAACCAATCTTCTCGTTTCTCAAGTCTGCTTTTGCACGAATGCCTGCATCTTGAAGTTTTTTAACCAATTCCTGTACATAATCTGACTGGCCATCAGTAATATTCATAACGACGACCTGCTGAGGTGCCAACCATGTTGGGAAAAACCCAGCATACTCTTCTGTCAGGATACCGATGAACCGTTCCAGCGATCCCAGAACTGCACGGTGAATCATGACAGGAACCTTACGTTCGTTATTTTCCCCTACATATGACGCACTCAAGCGTGCTGGCAGTGAAAAATCGAGTTGCACAGTACCACATTGCCACGCACGATCCAAACAATCATATAGAGTAAATTCAATTTTAGGGCCATAAAATGCCCCTTCACCCGGCTGGTACTCAAATTCAATACCATTTCGGGTTAATGCTTGAGCAAGATCCGCTTCTGCTTCATCCCACTGTTTTTCCGTACCAATACGTTTTTCCGGGCGTGTTGACAATTTAACAACAATCTTCTCAAAGCCAAATGTGCCGTACACATCATAAATCATATTGATACAGCTACTGACTTCCTGAAGGATCTGATCTTCAGTACAGAAAATATGTGCATCATCTTGAGTAAAACCACGTACACGCATCAAACCATGTAAAGCGCCAGATGGTTCGTTACGGTGACAGCTACCAAATTCAGCCATACGCAACGGCAAGTCACGGTAAGATTTCAATCCTTGGTTGAAAATCTGAACATGGCCTGGGCAGTTCATCGGTTTTACGCAATATTCGCGGTTTTCCGATGAAGTTGTGAACATATTTTCTTTATAGTTTTCCCAGTGCCCGGTTTTTTCCCACAGAATACGGTCCATCATGAATGGGCCTTTTACTTCCTGATATTGGTACTCTTTGAGTTTTGTGCGGACGAAAGTTTCTAATTCACGGAAAATTGTCCAGCCGTCATTATGCCAAAACGCCATGCCTGGTGCTTCTTCTTGCATATGATACAGGTCAAGCTGCTTACCAATTTTACGGTGATCGCGTTTTGCGGCTTCTTCCAAGCGCTGTAAATAGGCATTAAGCTGTTTCTTATCCGCCCATGCAGTACCATAAATACGCTGCAACATTTTGTTGTCACTATTGCCGCGCCAGTATGCCCCTGCAACTTTTTGCAATTTAAAGTGATGACAGAAACGCATGTTAGGAACATGCGGCCCACGGCACATATCAACATATTCTTCATGGTGATACAGACCTGGGCGATCATCACGACTAATGTTTTCGTCCAGAATCTGGATCTTATACTCTTCACCGCGAGCTGCAAATGTGTCACGCGCTTCTTGCCAGCCAACCCTTTTCTTGATGACATCGTAGTCTTTTTTCGCAAGTTCCAGCATACGTTTTTCAAGCAGCTCGATATCTTCCTGTGTCAAAGAGCGATCTAAATCGACGTCATAGTAGAAACCATTGTCAATAACAGGACCGATAGCCATTTTCGTATCGGGCCACAACTGCTTGATTGCATGGCCCAACAAATGTGCACATGAATGACGGATAATTTCCAAACCTTCTTCATTCTTACTGGTGATAATGGCAAGATTGGAATCGGTCTCGATTAATTCGCAAGCATCAACCAATTCTCCATTAACACGGCCAGCAATACACGCTTTTGCCAAACCAGCACCGATATCACGAGCCACATCCATTACGGAAACAGCATGCTCAAATTGACGTTGACTACCGTCAGGAAGAGTAATTACAGGCATTTAAAATCCTTATGTACAGTGGTGACCCATACGAAAGATCACTTGCATTAAACAAAATTTATTATTAATCAACACGTTAGGAACAAATCCTTGCTTCACTCCGCAAGATGTGTACAGATTTAAGGTCACATTTTCGAAATGTATCCTGTACATTTGCCCTAACTCGCCCGACATACTAGCACACAGAGTCGGTGTTAAAATAGCTCTGTGGAAATATACGCATTAAACTTCAAATTGCAATTTACAACACGATATGAAACCCGATTTTCTCCGCGTTTCGCGGGGAGAAATTACACGCATCTTGAAGTTAGATTGGTATATATGCCTTAACGTAAATTGGAAATTGCAATAATTAATAAAAGGCTGTATCTATATAAATAGTTTTTTTCATAATATTGAGAGTATCAAATGTTGGCGTTCCTTACCCCGCGCGAGGTAAGGAATACTCCTATCATTTTGAAACGCTATTTATTATGCTAAATGCTTTTAATATAGAAACAGCCTAAATTACAATTGCAAATGTTAATCAGTTGTTATGATTTCATTTTCCCAATAATTACTATGTATCTTTTCATGAGTCACTGGATCAATGATATAATATTCAAAGCAAATCTTTCCGGCCCCACCAGTCACATATCCTTTCACATCATTAAGTTCTGGTGAATCAATTTTAACAATGACCGTCGATAATTTTCCTCCTGGTTTATCTGGAATATGAGGAGCAACAACTGGAAATATCTTATTAAAATTCTGATTCGCTGATTCAACATACATTCTTAAATATATTTCTTTTCCCCAAAGAGGATAAGAGAGATCATTTCCATCATTAGTACACAAAAATTTTACATATAACTGACACCCACTTACAGAATAATTAGATACATCTCTTTGAGTAACATCCTCATTATTTGGTTTTTCTTCATCATCTGAATGTTCAAGTTTAGGATCTTGCTTTATATCAGCAAAACTTGAG
The DNA here is from genome assembly GCF_037265215.1 of Xenorhabdus griffiniae. NCBI lineage: Bacteria > Pseudomonadati > Pseudomonadota > Gammaproteobacteria > Enterobacterales > Morganellaceae > Xenorhabdus > Xenorhabdus griffiniae. The sequence goes on from NZ_CP147737.1 coordinate 2,600,842, forward strand.
AAGATCATCGGCATATTATATATTCTTTTGACATTCTCATTAGGCCTGGTGAGCTCACCACCTATATATGTAACACCTCTAACATCTGAATACATGCTATTACCAAAATTTGGTGCTATTATATAATAAAGCCTTGAATCTTTCCCATATGGGAAAATATCTCTTCGCATCAAAAAGGTATAATTATAATCTTCTGAATCCATATCCCCCAAAACATCGGAAATCTTTTTGACTGGAAATATTAATCCTTCTGGATCAAAAGAACCATCTTTCTTTTTTTTGTTGAAAAATAAAATATTATCGGTCCTGGATGCATTAGGATAGGAATCAATCTCTGCTTCAAATAATTGACGACCATCGCCTTCTAATGAATCTCCTTCTAGTTCAGGGATATCTGGCGGATTAAGTGAGTTATCACGACTAGGCGGAACAACAGAAATCATATATATGCTACCAGAATGATATTCAGCAACTCCTTCGACTTGACTAATTAAATCTATAATAACAGGTGTATCCATAACAGGATAAACACGGAAATTGACTTTCCCATCTTTATCACTATTAATAATTAATTGAGTTTTCCCCTCATACTTTGTTGGTTTGATAATTTGGTATTTTTGACCTACTCCATCAGGTTCGGAAGTAATTATAATTTTTCTTTCTATATCCTCATTAATTTCAGAATAAATATTGATGGGAGTATTTTTAAGTAATTGGCCATTAGTATCAAATAATATCGTATCATAACTTATATAATGTTCCTCATTATCATCTATATCGTTGTTATTTGGTGTTGCACAAATACTTTTATTTTTCTTCAATTGGATTGAACTTTGAACTAAATCCTTTGCATAATATTTTATTACCTTATCAATACCTGTGAGTGTAAAATGTATTTCTTCTCCCATTGTTATTGAATCGCTTCCTTTAACAGTACATGAAAGGACCATGTTATATGATTCACGATTTTGTTGAGTATTAATTGTTTTAATTATCTTTATACTTTCAAAACCCTTAGAATCCTTTACGCCTATATTAAGGGATTGAGAAATTTTTCCTTTTGGTATTGCGATATCAAGGTAAAATTTTTGACCAATAGCAACATCAGCTCCATTTTTAACAGATAAAATTAAATCGTCATTTGACAAAATCAGATCTTTATCACTTTCCAACATATTTCACCTCTTTTATAATTCTTTCTTGATGAAGTTAGTATATACCAGACCAAGTTTTACCGTCAGGACAAGCATCTCCGCTAACTTCTCCTCCCGGCCTTACTGTATAAACATTGGCTTGCCAAATCTTGCCATAAGAAATATCGCCATAATAATTAACTTGAAAATCAAGATAAATATCTCCATTTTCTATATGGCTAACATAACTAAAAGGAATACCAAACAATAATGTTGCTGTATTACCATTATCTGGTTGAGTTGGCATTATCTTTACTTTAGACTGGTAAATGGTATTGGGATAATTATTAACATATAAGTTTAATGTCACTTCAGCACCAAGTGGAACTTTTGTTTTATCTTTATAATCACTCGATCCAATTATTTTAACGAATAACGCTTCATGATGTGAATTATTACATTTATTATCTATATCTTTTTCGTGAATTGTATCATGAATAATGTTTTTATCATCATGATAACCATAACTATTGTAAACTATACAACCATCATATATTCTTACTAAATTGTCAATTGGCTGATTATACCCTCCTCCAGGATATATTATACCTTGTGGATATGAAGATCGTACTGTTCTCAATCTGTCCACAACAGTATAAGAAAAATTAGCAAGTTCATTCACTCTAAGCATATTATAAGGGAATATCACATAGCTATTATTGCCTAATTCATTAACCTCTTGAACAAGAAATGATTTTTTCACATATTGTTTGTTAATGAAAAACAGTATTGTATCATTTCTCTTAGCACCAGGATAATTCTGAATTAAAACGTTAAAGACATTCGAATTAGGATCTACCAAAATACTGCTATTATCCTCGCTTATGACAAGAGGAGAGAGATTCAAGTCTTCTTTATTGTTATCTATAATATATACTTTATTTTTTGAAGATATACGTTCTGTTATATCCAATATTATAGAATCAACTTGAAATATTACTGAAGTTGATTTTTTAGGATAAATATAAAAAATTAACTCTCCATTTTTATCTGAAGTGATAGAAAAGTATTTCTGATCAGAAGAAAGGCTTTTAATTTCGACAGGTTTTTCTTTATCGGAATGATAAATACTAACCAATCCAAAATAAGCACCTTTTTTCTCAAGGATATCAACGGAAACATTCGGTAATGGTTTTCCTTCTTTATTTCTGACTAATGCAATTGCCTTAATACAATCACCATTAGGTGGAGTGATATCATAATCTAATATTTGCAAGAATTCTTTTTCAAAATATATTGATATAGATCTTTCATCGATTGATAGATTATTTTTCATATCATTTCCTTATCTCAAAGACTTTTTATTATATCAAAATACAATAGTTGACGGTTTTTTTTATAAAGGATCACATCCATCATTATCATCATGAGCCTGGTTTGGTAATACGGTATTAATTTGAGTAGTCCATTTTTTACTATACGTTTTAGAACCATCGCTATTTTCGATATAGTAATCGAAAGAAAGTGTCCCTAACCCTTTGGAGAATGAAGGCCCAGCGCGGTTAATGTCACAATATGGGATATTAACTACAACATGACCGGTTTGTTTTCCGGAATCAGCAGTAGATAACGAAAACTGATAACTTTTATGAGTATTTCTGGATGTTGGGGTTTTGATATAAACATTCAAATATCCCGTGCTACCGAGTTGTGGTAAATTTTTATTATTTTGATCATTCGTTCCCATAATCACGACATATAACCCTGTTACTCCCTTGGCACTTTGACCAGGTTTTTTGTTACGATTTATCATACTTAGGATAATGCCATGCCACTCAAAGGTTTCATTTACTTCACTATATACATCAATGGGAAGTGTTGCATGGCTGGTATATACTTTAACTTTATCGTAGACTTTGTTGTTAGATGAGTCGTTACCAACATATTCTAATGTAATTGGATAAGACTTCCTTACTCTACCTTCTATAGGAGAAATAAGATAATAAAATTCGCCCCGTTCGTTAATGGGTAAGTCACTGTATGACAAGCTAAAAGCCTTACCTGTCAACTCATTAACATTATTAACCTTATATATAGGTTCAAGTAACTTTGGTTCATCGTGTGAGCCACTTCTTATAAAAAACAGGATCCCATCTGTCGCATAAATAGGTTGATAAGCTGGTATTTGCGCATGAAAATATTTTGAAGAAGAAGTTAAATCCTGCTTAATTATATTACCTTCTCCCATTTCTTGTATCGTTGGACTACCTAGTTCAAATGGGAGATTATGAGGAGAATTAATAACATACAGAGTATAAGCTTGCGTAAATCCAGTAACATTAAGTATTGCTGTTGTCAAATCAAGCCTGATTTGTGTATATTTTATGGGATAGATACGGAATCTAATTTCTCCTTTTGAATCAGAATAGACAGTAATAAAATCAATTTTATTATAGGATTGAAGCGCAATAGGTTGAGGTGATTTATCATCTGTAGCAAAAACAACTAGATTTAATTTCTTGGGTTGTGAAGAAGAAATAGTCACGGCAACATTTTTCAATGGTTCACCATCATCTCCAGTAATTATCGAACTCATTAAAATATATTCACTACTGGGATCATCAATATTATTATCAATGGTTGGTGTTACCAAATAATTTTTATTATGTTCAAGTGAGATGGTTTTATAAGGGCTGAATGTCTTTGCTGTATAGGTGATATTTAATGATGTCACCTCTGGTACATCTAAGCCTGAATTTGAAACCGCATGAACACTATAATTTATTAATTTTTCTGGCAAAATATTACTCTTAACATTCAGCAGAAATATCGCACTACCTCCAGTTTTATCTTTTGTGGGTGTCCAATCAACATGACGCATCACTTCAATCACTATTGGATCATTTTTTATTGAAATACTTTGAATATTTTCTATTATTTTCGGATCTGCTATAAGTGACACTGTCAGATAAACAGATTGGCCAATAATAATATCTGAATTATCCGGTATAGATACACAAAGTTTTCCTGGCAGGCAAGGGACTGATAATTTTATCATATTATTTTCAATATTCATTTTTTCACCTTGGAATCCATATAATTTAGCCAAACATATATACCCATCATCATTATAGGCACTTGATATATAACTCTAATCAGGCACACCAATTAATATTAAAATACATTTAACGCCAATAAAAAATAATTTATTTAACAGATACATGATACTGTGCCAAGGGGATACTGTATTAATAACAACTTTAATTCATTAAAAATGATACTTTTAAATCAGTTGAATATTTATTTTTGATAATATTCCAATCCATGATATTGAATTGGAATATATGACACTGAAAACATTAATATATAATTAATTTTTATCTGTATTTCTTTATCTATAAATTAAGACGGACAGCCATAATAGTCATAATTATCATTTTCATCTGGCCCCATAGTATTAATATCAATCCCCCAAGTTTTACTGTATGTTTTATCTCCAGTTGAATTATCTGTTATAATATAATAATCAATATATAATCTTGATGGATTATAACCATCTATAGGCAATATTCCTTTAAGGAAACAAAATGGAATAGTAACCACTTGATATTTAACCGAACCATCTTTTTTTAAATTTTTTAAATCAAAATCATACTCTTTAGATACAAGTCCTTTAGAAGATTTTATTCTCACTCTCACTTTACCATTCTGATTAGGTTGAGGTAAATTTTCTATAGTAGAAGTACCTGCAGCTTCTATCAACACATATAACCCTGCACTATTGCTATTATTCTTACCTTCACCGAAAACAAGACCTTGGCTTATTAGGTCAAAAATTACGGCAGATGATTCAGAAATTATGCCATTGGTATTACTAGGTTTAATGGGAAGATCTGCATAAGTAGTATATACTGTTACTTTATCATAAATTCCTTTATTATCATCTGGTGAGTCAAGATCAAGCACATATTTAAAGTTTAAAGACTCAGAATACATAATGTTATTATTTCCAGATATTATGGCATAATATATCCCACCAGGTTTATTAGGTTCCAATTGATCGTATAGGAAAGAAAATACCCGATCTTCTATTCTATCTACCTTATTATTAACTCTGTATGTTGGGGATAATAAAGTTTTTTGAGTTGTTCCATCATACTCAGTAAAGAATGCAATAACATCTTTTGAACCGGGTGTCATATACCCATCATAGGAGTTAACACTCACAGTAAAATCTGTTTGTCCAGGCAGCTTCTTAAGTGTCCCTCCCTCTTCCATTTCATTAATAAAAGGATTATCTAAAGGATGATTTTGGGAATAGGCTGGGTATATACACATCGCTGCCGTATAATCATCCATGGTTAAATTTTGGATTTTAGCCACAAAATCCACTCTTCCTTCCGCTCCTGCTGTTGGATAGGCACGAAAACTGATTTCCCCCTGTGGATCGCTTGTTAGTACAAAGAAATCTCGTCCGTCGGGAAGCGTCATAATATCAATGGGTTCATTAGCGCCTGTAGCCCGGTCGTGGGTTATTTTTATCAATCCAGCAGAAGGTGACAATTGATTATGTCTTTGGGCTGCAATAACCACCTGAATATTCCCGATTGGCTTAGCTTTACTATCACTAATAATACCAGTGTATAGGTTATAAGTGCTGATTGAATCACTGATTGAATTAACCGTGGTCGGTGTTGCTATAAATTCATTTTTGGTTTTTAAAACAATCGAATCTGCTAGAATATTATTTATTACAGTATATTTAACCGGCCTGTCATTAAATCCGTGGATAGGTCTTTTATTTTTATCCTGAACAGAGATTGAAAGATTAAGTTGATTATTATCATTAGGTTTGTGGATGGTTAATGCTAATATGGCCTCACCATAACTATCAGCTTTATTTTGAGGAATTACAGCAAAATAACTTTCATATGTCTTGTAGCTAATGGATTTTTTACCTGTTGGATCTTTTATTATTACTGAACCGATATTATTAAGGGAGGAAACATCATTTGTAGTTGATTTTATAGTAACTTTAAGATAAATCTCTTGGCCGACTAAAACATTAGTGCCATTTTCTAATGATAGAGTAACTTGATAATCATCTTTTGCAGCCGCAGGTTGAGGTGGTTGATTATTTGGGGGGGTAACTTGTTTTTCGAATATTTCTTTGTTTTTATTCATTTCTATTTCCTTATGGAATAAAATAATTATTTCAGTCTACTAAAATGCATTGTCAAATATAACCAAAAGAAAACATTATTGAAAAAACCACCCATGAAGCTATTTTCCACATATCGTTAAATAAAAAAATTAAACTTTCCAATGAAAAAAAGTTATCACATTATGATATTATCAATATAATAAATAAATTACATTAATATTATAAAATATAGTTCCAAATATAGAAATCTACATTCATCAATGGAAGCGAGCTATGTCAGCTTTCCTTTTCAAATAAAGAAAATAGCTGAAACCCAAAACTAAAGCCGAAGATATAATATCGACAAAACAGATATAAATTAGTAGGTTTGTATAATATTTTTAGAGATACATTTAAACTCCATCAATTTCACTATGCGGGTTCATTAATTATCTTTTTTTAGTCAAAAATCTTATTTCTTATATTTTATTTGGTGAAAATTTCATTTTGAGCATATATTAAATATAGTTCATTCTGTTTTTTTACATCAAAATAAGTTATTTACAATATATACAATATCATAATGTGATAACTTTTTTTCATTAGAAGTAAATTCGTTTTTATTTAACCATATGGAAAAGATAGATTCATTGATATCATTTTTAATGAATTATTGTTAGTTGCGTTCATTATTTTATCTCAGTAAGAAATATTAAAATAACTTTATTACATAAGGAAATAGAAATGAATAAAAACAAAGAAATATTCGAAAAACAAGTTACCCCCCCAAATAATCAACCACCTCAACCTGCGGCTGCAAAAGATGATTATCAAGTTACTCTATCATTAGAAAATGGCACTAATGTTTTAGTCGGCCAAGAGATTTATCTTAAAGTTACTATAAAATCAACTACAAATGATGTTTCCTCCCTTAATAATATCGGTTCAGTAATAATAAAAGATCCAACAGGTAAAAAATCCATTAGCTACAAGACATATGAAAGTTATTTTGCTGTAATTCCTCAAAATAAAGCTGATAGTTATGGTGAGGCCATATTAGCATTAACCATCCACAAACCTAATGATAATAATCAACTTAATCTTTCAATCTCTGTTCAGGATAAAAATAAAAGACCTATCCACGGATTTAATGACAGGCCGGTTAAATATACTGTAATAAATAATATTCTAGCAGATTCGATTGTTTTAAAAACCAAAAATGAATTTATAGCAACACCGACCACGGTTAATTCAATCAGTAATTCAATCAGCACTTATAACCTATACACTGGTATTATTAGTGATAGTAAAGCTAAGCCAATCGGGAATATTCAGGTGGTTATTGCAGCCCAAAGACATAATCAATTGTCACCTTCTGCTGGATTGATAAAAATAACCCACGACCGGGCTACAGGCGCTAATGAACTCATTGATATTATGACGCTTCCCGACGGACGAGATTTCTTTGTACTAACAAGCGATCCACAGGGGGAAATCAGTTTCCGTGCCTATCCAACAGCAGGAGCGGAAGGAAGAGTGGATTTTGTGGCTAAAATCCAAGATCTGACTAGAGATGATTATACGGCAGTAATGTGTATATACCCAGCCTATTCCAAAGATCATCCTTTAGATAATCCTTTTATCAATGAAATGGAAGTGGGAGGGACACTTAAAAAGCTGCCTGGACAAACAGATTTTACTGTGAGTGTTAACTCCTATGATGGGTATATGACACCCGGTTCAAAAGATGTTATTGCATTCTTTACTGAGTATGATGGAACAACTCAAAAAACTTTATTATCCCCAACATACAGAGTTAATAATAAGGTAGATAGAATAGAAGATCGGGTATTTTCTTTCCCATACGATCAATTAGAACCTAATAAACCTGGTGGAATATATTATGCTGTGATATCTGAACAAAATGAGATTATGTACTCTGATTCTTTGTATGTGAACTATGTTAATCATGATGATTCTCCAGAACCGGATAAAGATAGGTTTTATGATAAACCTCAAGTATATTCTGCTTATATTCCGAAAGATTCTATTAATCCTAGTAGTGGCGATGGTAGAGTTAATGAATCATCTTATGTTACTTTTGATATGATAAACGTAGGACTTGAATTTGGTGATGGTACTGATAATAAAGCAAAATCGGGATTATATGTTGCAGTGCAAATTTTAGGTAATGGAGTTACAGGAAATTTACCAACTCCTAATGACACAGGACAAGTCAGAGTAACTATAGAATCTTACACAGGCGATGTGAAACAAAAGTCATATACTCTGGATCTAACTGAGAGTAATTTAAAAACAGATAATAATAATAGTAAGTCTAAGTTCCAAGTAGTCACTATTCCATTCTGTTTTCTTAAAGATATCAAACCAATAGGAGAGGACCAACCAACAAGATTATATATTGATTATATAATCAAAGATAATACAACAAATAAACAATTAGCAAGTAAAGTTTGGAATGGTTACATTTCCACCTACTCTGCAATAATAGGTGCTGATGATGATTACTATGGATGTTCCTAATAAAACGTTGTGTAAAACCTGCTTCTTTTAAGCTGAAAATCTGATATCTTTCTGATTCGGTCAGTTGTTTATAGGCCATAGTGCACTTTCCTTTGGCGAGAAAGGTGCCTACTATAGCAACTGACCGCCTTTTTCAGAATCGGTTAATAATTAAAAAATATACATAAGCCATTAATATCAACTAGTAAGGTTTATATACACACAATAAATATCCCTGACCATATTGATCTTGGGGGATCGTGTCAGTGCGAAGGTCAAATAAATACTTCGTAGAACCATTATAACTTGGCACAATCACTGAAACTTTTCCAGCAGAATCAAACTGATCAAGTATTCCCCAATCAAAGCTACGGGGAAACTCCTTCGTTAAAGAATCATCTTCATCAACCAAGTCCATATTAGTAATATTTTTAATTCCATTAATTGAAGCACCACCAGTACAGTCTGCGTCAGAATCAGTTCCTATCAAATCGATATTAGCACTACTGACAAAAAATCTTTTTATATCAAAATGATAATTATATCTATACTTGGCATAATTGGGTTTTTCAACTGTCATTTCCAAAGTCGTTTTTCCTGATGAAAAATCAAAATGTATTACGCCTTTATTATTAGGATCTTGCTCACCAAGGTCACTAATCTGACCACCTGTAATCTCAACTGTATCGTTACTTTGGGAAATTGGCTTTCCTGTCAACTTATCTACTAATTGTCCTTTTAGCCCCTGGAAAGTATTATAAGGTCTATTTTGTTCTTTATATAAATTCCCGCCAGGTTTTTTGTCACTGTATACATGGAGCCACGCTTCTTTCTGAGTAACAGGCTCGAAAACAACCGCATCCGCTTTTTTGGAAAAAGTTTTTTCTCCATCTGGAACTGATAAGATTACTATCAAACCATTACTCACCTGATTATTCGTAATATTTCCAATACCAACATTACTGGTCAAAATGGCTGTAATTTGACCATTCTGTACGATGTTATTACTCTTAATTTCCCACTCCGGATTATTATTATACATTTCGGCTTTAAAGTTTGTCTCCCATTTAGCATCTATCTGATATCCATCATGTGGTATTTGTATCTGATTTCCCTTCTTCTGAATAATCGTTGCCGTATAGGTATAAGAATTCTTACCATCTCCCAAGAGAGGATTGTTGGAATTAAAACCATCAACCTTAAGGTGTGTTATTTCAAAAAACTCCGATGGCTTTTTAAAATCCACAGGATCAGCACACTGTTCTGTTTCAGAGATCTCAACAGACTTTTCATCAACAGCAGCAAGACACACGATAACGCCTGTCACTACCGGATTTTTCTCACTGCTAAGCAGTTGAACTTTTAATGTGCCATCAGATTGAGCAGTCACTTCTCCCTTCTCTGATAGCCAGGTATTTTGTGGAGTACCACCCGCCTGCGATTTTAACCGCCACTTAAATTTAATCTCTTGCCCGGTATAAGGTGTTTTACCATCAGCACCAACCACATGCGCAGTATAGTGATAAGCGTGTTGCGGATCTTTATCTCCATCCGCCGGAACTGTGCCGGTTTTTTCGGCAACGGTGGGTTTGTGAATAGTTGGCCATTTGAATTCCACATCCACTGATGTCGCTGTTTCAACGCCTTCGACAGAAGCTTCTACCGTCACTGTTTGCGCTTGCGTACTGGTCAATGTTGTGGTAGCACTCCCATCACTCCGAGTTGTGCTGCTTGTTGGACTCAGTGTTACTCCTTTTTGATTGGGATTTTTTAAGGTCCAGTTAACTTTCTTATTAGGCTCCGGATTGTTACCCGTAGCATCCTTAACGTGAACGGTCAGGGTATAATTTTCATCCACCAATATGGGGCTTGGTGGTGTCGGTGTTATTGACACCTGTTCCGATTTGAAATCTACTGGCGGCTTTGCCTTAACCGGCGGTTGTTTTCCCACCGTGAGTGAAACGACAACCCCTTGGACTGCCTTAATGCTGGTTAAGGTTGCCGTTAATTGCCCATTACTACCTATTGTCTTATCTGATTGATCGAGTACGAGTCCATAAGCGTTAGGGTTAGCTGGATGCTCTATCTTCCACGTCGCATTATGAATGATTTCCCCTCCTTGAACGAGTTTTCCATCAATACCGACGATAGCCGCCGTATAGGTATATTTTTGGACACCATCTGCCGTTAACGTCCCTGACGGACTGGCCAGAATATCGCCCTTAACCTGATAATCTTGGGTATCCTCAGTAAAGGTCACCGGAGGTTGTGCAGGCACAGGCTGTTGGTTTTCAATGGACAGTGAAACCGTAACATCCTTTATTTCCACTATACTGGCTAACGTTGCCGTTAATTGTCCTGCATCACTCGTTGTATCCCCACTATGATTAAAAATGAGATTTTTATTATGGCTCTCATCCTGACCATTTTGCGTAATGCTCCACTTCACATTGGCAATTTTTTGATTCTGCACCGGATGATTCTGAGCATCAATAATGACCGCCGTATAGGTATACGTATCCTTGCCGTTTGCCACCAGCGAACCTGTTCCTGGCTGTGCCACACTCACCTCTTGAATATGATATTTCGACGTATCCGCAGTAAAAGTCACCGGAGATTGTGCAGGAACAGGCTGTTGGCCTCCAATGGACAGTGAAACCGTGACATCCTTTATTTCCACTGTACTAGCCAGGGTTGCCGTTAATTTTCCATCCCCGTCCGTTGTGATTTCACCATTTAATGGAGTCCAAATAAGTCCATCATGGTTTTTGTCTTTACTCCAATTCACATTGGCGATTTTCTGATTTCTCATTGGATGGTTATCACTATCTAATACCACAGCGCTGTAGGTATACGTCTGGGAACCATTGGCTACCTGTGACGGTACTGCCGGTAAAACTTCAACTTTATCCACGTGGAAACTGGCATGATTTTTATCAAAACTGACCTCCCCCACTAACTGCGGTGGTTGGCTATTCAGTTGCAGGTACACTTTGACGTTTTTATGTGGCCGGCTACTTATTAAGACCGGTTTGCGTTTGAAATGACCATTTTCATCCAATGCCACAGCGTCTGATGTTTCCCAGTCAAGCAATTGCAATCCCGTATCTGTACCGATTTTAGGATCGGTTATCCACTGAACGTGGCTGATAGTGGTATTTTTTATCGGTGTCCCATGAGCCGTATCAAAGGTAATCACCGGATTAAACGTATAGCCATCCTTTTTATCCCCCGTCGCAGGCAATGGCCCGGCAGGAGTAAAATAAGCCCTTTCCTGTTTTTTCAGCATAAAGGGCCTGACAATCACACGCATTGCAACTGGCGCTGATTTTAGGCCATCTTCCAATTCAGCCAGGGCATAAATGGGGTAATTGTTATTCTGGTTATCGCCGGATAAATAAGTTGGCAGGGTGATTTTTATGGTATGACCGACGCGGGAAGAGAGTTTCCCGCCGTTTTTTTCAAAATCTTCGTTCGTTGTCCAATGAATCTGCTTAACAAAATCATTAGACGATAATTTGACGGTAATCTCGTGCTGCTCATGACTGTATCCCACAATCGCTTCCGGTAACGATAATTGGGCAATCGGCTTTTTCTGGTGTTCAAGCACAATATGATGATTTCTTTCTACCAGATCATAACGACTGCCCGCTAATGTTCTCGCCGCTGCCACATTTTCTGGCGCCAATTGCACACTCAGGGGAACACCCAGTTTATAATTAAAATTCGCCAAAAACTGTGTTTCGCTGTGTCCACTTCCCCCTTGTTTATAATCTACACCCAGGGTAAATAGCGGAACTGGGGTATAAGTCAGCCCCAATTTAGCCAAGTTAGGATTTTTCTGTTTTGTGTCACGATTGAATAAAGTTACGTTATCGCCAAAATACTGTTCATAGGTCAGTTTGGCCCCCAGATGAGGGTAAGCAGGTAAGAAAAACTCCCCATTAATGTCATAACCGTTGGCTGGGCGTTCATAATAACCGACAAAATCCCGCGAGTCTTTCCAGTCAGTTAAACGATAATAGGTATTAGCGGAAAGTTTAATGTAGTCTCCCCCGATTTCTCCACCCAAACCAAGGCGCTGATTTTTACCTGTCAGGTCATAATCATAAAAGGTATTCAGGCCATACATCCAGTTTTGAGAAAAATAACGCCCACCTAATCCCAGGTTTATGGTATCCCGACTATCTTTGTTGCGATAACCTAGCTGAGAAAAGAGCAACCAATCCGCTTTATTATCATAAAGTGGCAATAACAGATCGAATGAATTGTTTTTTAGTGTTCCTTTTTTATCTAATCCAAAATTAATTCTGACAGTACCAAATTGTGATAACCATTTTTGTGCACCGGAAGATACCGTGTTATTAAACTGCCCTATCGCGTAGGATTTGGCTTGTTCTGCCAGTTCAGAAGGTGAAGATGACAGGATTTTTCCTGCCATCTGGATGTTTTTAGCAATAACGCCTGGTGTATTAGAATCAGCGGTGTGATCGTTTTTTTTAATTCTATTTTTTTCACGAATATTTGAATTCAAATTTTTTTTACTTGATTCATTAACCCAAGCATTTACATTATCTTTGTTATCTGTTTTTTGCGTGTCTATTTTCTCAGATGCCAGATGACTCTCTGCAAAAGGGCTCGTTATCGTATAGGGTACTATTAACGTATAAAGAAAGAGAAAGAAGAAAATACCCTTACCAATATATGATAACATATACAAACACCTTATAAGTTCTGATATTAACCCGGATTTTAGTTACGTGCACACTTACTCATAAAATGCCTCGGATCTACTCTTGATATGATATTAGTTGCATGATTTATTTTTGCATCATTAAAAATAGTTATCACATGATAACTATTTTTAATGACATAATAATTCAAGACACTGATGAGATTAGCCAAATGTTTACCAAGGTAAAAACAATAAGCCTCGTTAAGTTAAACGAGGCTTATTAGAGATTAGAACAATTTTTTATATTTTTTGGGAGATGTTATAAGACTCGTCTTAATATATGGGAAAAATTATCTTTACTTCCATATATATCACCTACAGCATAGTCAATCAGAACCAGTTTCCCGCGGTTTTCCTGTTCCCAATCATAGGGGATATCTATTGCTATCCGTTCTACATTGTCAAGTATTTGATAATTAGTTTGCCACATTGTCTGACCTACCAACCGGATGTTTACTGTCTGATTTAATCTCATATCAGGATAGCGTATTATGACTTGAATAGAATTATCATTGTATTCAAGGTTGGGTGCAGGTAAATTAAGTGCTTGCCCTTCAATCTCAAGCTGTAAACCTCCTGAGTATTCAACAACATCACCAGGTGTTCTTGTGACTGAAAAACGCAACGTAGCAGTATCGCCTATCGTGTCAATAAACTCCATACGAGGAATATAGAATGCCATCGGTGTTACACTATTTACTGTCTGAGTAGGTGGCATATATGTAATATCACTACGACGCCCTTTCCATAAAACTTTGATAGTATGGCCAGGAGCCATCCCCTCATAAACTGGCACAATAACTTTCAACTGATCCAACCGATAATAATCATCTCTTGTCAGCAAGGTACCTTGCTTACCAGTAGCTTCTGGAACACTAGGAATATAATCAGATAATTCAGATGAATCAAAAAATATAAGATTTATATTCACTGTTGGTGACTCACGTTCATTGCCATGACTTATTATCTTATATTTAGCTTGATAGGCACCATATTGGGAAACCTCATCCACAGGAAATAGCAAATTATATGGTGATGTATGCAATTTATCGGGTGTAATATAATATGGTCTATTTTTTATAACTACCTCATCATTATCTTTTAAACAAAGATATCCCTCTATTTTATCGCCAGTCATAGCATCATTATATTTTGGCACTTCCATTAATATATATTCAGTATTCGTGATACGCAGATCGTGTATGTTAATGGTATCGGTTCCATGTGCCTGTGGAAATGTAGGAGGAGATAATTCTATACTGTTTATATTATTCATTTATTGTTCCTTAATTAAGCATTCTTAATATATTAACTTCAAACATAGTCACTTGATTTTTTCATTTATTGACAATAATATTTATAGAAATACTCATTTTAATTATCTATCTATACCAATCCAACTTCAGATTACGGCTTGTAAGTCAATGTGACTGTTTATATCTCCCCGCATAGCAGGGGAGATATAAGACGCATTCTGAAAGGCGATTGGTATAAACATTCCATTAATATGTTGATTTTTAAAGAGTCACCGTGACTTTACATTATTGTCCATTTATAGCCATAGCATGTGTTGGTTTTAATGATAAATAACTTTATCTTCTAGGCCATGGGTAAAAGCAAAAGGTAATTGTTAATTACCACATAAAATGTCATTTTCATCCAGTTAATTCAAATCACTTTTATTTATCAGCTAATAATTATTTTTTATCAATCAGATCATTTGATTCAGAAAACAATTAGAACTATAAATTATCACAAATATCTCAATTAAAACTCAATAAGTAATAAATAGGTTTTCATAATACTGAGAGTATCAGATATTGGAGTTCCTTACCCCGCGCAGAGCGCGGGGTAAGGAATACTCCTATCATTTTGAAACGCTATTTATTACTTGTAAACTATACCAATCTAACTTTAAGACACGTGTGATTTCTCCCCACGAAGCGGAGAAAAATCAGGTTTCATATCGTGTTGTAAACTGCAACTTGAAGTTTAATGCGTATATGTGACATTTGCATTTAAAATGGCAATGGATTGTCAAATAGTATTCAGAAATAAAAAAATAGGCTATCAGACCTATTTTTGTAAAAATTTACAGATTGCGATTAATGAGTTACACCTAAAGAATGATAAGCATTTTGAACTTTCCATAAATAACGCGAAGCCTGTGGTGCAGGATGATTATTTTGAACATACTGATAGAACTCATTTGGAGTCATTCGATTAATTTTATTAATTGCTAAAGCCCGGTTTGAGTCAAACGTTCGCAATAATGCCCCGGCACCATTTACATAAGCAACTATCGTTGCATAGTACAGTGTTTCTGGATTAGAAATACCTTCCAGATGCTGTTTTTTCAAAATGCTGATATAAGCAGTACCAAGGTCGATATTGGTTTCAGGATCTTTCAATTCACGTGTTGTTGGTTGTCCTGGTTTCCCTTTCACTCTGTAAGCATCTCGTCCAGCCGTGGATGCCTTAATCTGCATGAGTCCAACTGCATTCGATTTACTAACAACCTCTGGACGAAAATCTGATTCCACCTGAATAATCGCTTTGATGAGCGTTTCATCAACACCATAACGTTTTGCAGCTTGCGCAATAAGACCATCAAATGGGGTGGATTTAAACCTATTTGTCAATTTACGGCTACCAAAAACAGCTTTATTGCCATCAAGCATACGCTTTACCGTTGTTTGTCCATTACTGTCTGATTGCTGTACTTGTTGGCTTGCACATCCAGACAATAACAATGCCACCGCAATGTAACGGAGTTTTAATTTCACCCTGCTTCCCCTAAATAAAATTAATCTTATAAAGGATATATAATTTTACTGATAAACCAAAAATATTTTTCTATCGCTTATACCCATCTAACTTCAAGATGCGTGTGATTTCTCCCCGCGAAGCGGGGAGAAATCGTGTTGTGAATTGCAACTTGAAGTTTAATGCATATATCAAAATAAATCTCGTTATTGCTCGTGGTTAACGCTAGACAACATGCTGTTTTTCTGTTCGCATGAAGTGCGCCATTGTCATATCAATCAATAAGAATTTAAGGAGCGTCTATCGAATTTATTGTTAATTTTCTCTCTATCGCCTTGACTTTATACAAGTGATACTGATAATCATTATCAATAATTATATGTACAACAAGTAAGGGTTATCATAATGAATAAAAAATATTCTCTTTCTGATTTTCCGATATTCAATCTGATCCTTGTTCTATTCACAATGGCGCTATTTAGCCAGCAAGCTCATGCCGAGAAAACATTCAGAGTGGTTACAACATTTACTATTATTCAAGATATAGCCCAAAATGTCGCAGGAGACGCAGCAATTGTCGAGTCAATCACTAAACCTGGTGCAGAAATCCATGATTATCAACCCACTCCTAAAGATATCATAAAAGCGCAGCGTGCAGACCTTATCCTCTGGAATGGCTTAAATTTAGAACGCTGGTTCGAACGTTTCTTTGAAAACATGCAAGATATCCCTGCTGCAGTGATAACCGAAGGTATTACTCCTCTACCGATTCGTGAAGGACCTTACAATAAAAACCCTAACCCCCACGCCTGGATGTCGCCCAAAAATGCGCTGATCTATATCGAAAATATTCGTAAAGCCTTTGTCAAATACGATCCCGATAATGCCGAAATTTACAATCGTAATGCCAAAGCTTATGCAGAAAAAATGGCTCAATTGGATGCGCCTCTTAGGGAACGTCTTGCTCGTATTCCTGAAGAGCAACGCTGGCTAGTCACCAGTGAAGGCGCTTTCAGCTACCTCACACAAGATTATGGTTTCAAAGAAGTTTACTTGTGGCCAATTAATGCTGAGGAACAAGGTTCCCCACAACAGGTTCGCCGTGTTATTGATACAGTAAGAGCTAATAAGATCCCAGTTGTCTTCAGTGAAAGCACTGTTTCAGATAAACCAGCAAAACAAGTCAGTAAAGAAACGGGAGCACGTTACGGCGGGGTACTTTATGTAGACTCCCTCTCCACTCAAAAAGGACCGGTTCCAACTTATATTGATCTACTTAACACCACTGTAGACACTATCGCAAAAGGATTTAATCAATGAATCGCTCATCATTAAACCATCTATCGTTATTTGAGCATCCTCATTTAATTGTGGATAACGCCACTGTCACTTACAACAATGGGCATACGGCTATTTATGATGCCAGTTTTGACATTACTGGCGGCACAATTTGTGCACTGGTAGGTATGAATGGCAGCGGCAAATCCACATTATTCAAAACCATTATGGGATTAGTCACACCTTCACAAGGAAAAGTGACTCTCAACAAGCAACCTATCAAAGCTGCATTAAAACAAAATATCATCGCATATGTTCCTCAAACTGAAGATGTAGATTGGAATTTTCCGGTTCTGGTTTCTGATGTTGTAATGATGGGACGCTATGGAAAAATGGGATTTTTGCGCCGCCCCAGTAAGCGAGATCATGAAATCGTCAATAAAGCCCTTGAACGTGTTGGGCTGACGGACTTGCGTGATCGCCAAATTGGTGAACTTTCTGGCGGACAGAAAAAACGCGCATTTTTAGCCCGTGCATTGGCTCAAGAAGGGAAAGTTTTGCTACTGGACGAACCTTTTACTGGGGTAGATGTTAAAACAGAAAATGCCATTATTGACTTACTTCGTGACTTACGTGACGAAGGGCATTTGGTCTTAGTGTCAACGCATAACCTCGGCAGTGTACCTGAATTTTGTGATCACGTTATTTTGATCAACCGCACGGTGCTCGCCAGTGGCCGAACTGAAAATACGTTTACTCAAAAAAATCTGGAAATAACCTTCGGTGGCGTCTTGCGCCATATTAATCTTTCCGCGCCTGAGCTGCATAAAGATGACGATCCACGCTCACTGACAGTAATAACCGATGATGAACGTGCTGCCGTCTTTTACGGACATGATCACCATATTCCACCGCGGCAAAACCCCAAACAAAAGGAAAACCAACCATGATGGAACTGCTTTTACAACCATTCAGTTACAACTACATGGTGAAAGCCATGTGGGTAAGCACCATTGTTGGGGGTGTCTGTGCTTTCTTATCTGCTTATCTGATGCTAAAAGGTTGGTCACTAATGGGAGATGCCCTTTCCCACTCTGTTGTGCCTGGTGTCGCAGGTGCATATGCTCTCGGTTTACCTTATGCAGGTGGTGCTTTTTTTACAGGGATGCTCGCTGCATTATCAATGACATTGGTGCGTCATATCACTCGGTTACGTGAAGATGCGGTGATAGGTTTTATATTCTCCACTTTTTTTGCCGTCGGATTATTGATCGTTTCTTTAAACCCTACATCCGTGAATGTACAAACCATTATATTAGGCAATATTCTCGGGATCGCTGATGAAGATGTTTTACAAGTGGAAATCATTATTGCCGTTTCCTTCATCATCTTAATGGTACTTTGGAAAGATCTGTTGGTTGTTTTCTTTGATGAAACTCACGCACGCTCTATTGGATTATCACCGTTACGGTTGAAAATCATTTTCTTCACTTTATTAAGTGCCTGTACTGTTGCTGCATTACAGACAGTAGGCGCTATCCTGGTTATCGCAATGGTTGTAACGCCTGGTGCAACCGCCTATTTATTGACAGATCGATTTAAACATTTGTTGATTATTGCCGTCGCTATCGGCTCACTCACGAGTGGTATCGGCGCATATGTGAGTTATTTTCTCAACGGTGCAACTGGAGGAGTGATTGTCACCATACAAACAGTCATTTTCTTACTCGCGTTCTTCTTTGCCCCTAAGCATGGCACGTTAGCCTCCCGCAGACGAGCCAGAAAGGAATCTCTGGCATTGATTCAGGAGCAACGCTCATGAACACATTTATTGAATTAATAACTGAACCTTTCATGCATGAGTTTATGCGACGAGCTATCTATGCGGCCATTATGGTGGGCGCTGTTTGTGCTGTACTTTCCTGTTACTTAGTCTTAAAGGGTTGGTCATTGATGGGAGATGCCATTTCCCATGCTGTTTTGCCAGGGATAGTGCTCGCTTTTGTAACCGGCATACCACTTGCAATAGGTGCTTTCCTTTCTGGTATATCTTGTGCATTCGCGACAGGCTACCTAAAAGAACATAGCCGAATCAAAGAAGATACTGTCATGGGAATCGTTTTCTCAGGTATGTTTGCATTTGGGTTAGTCCTGTTTACTCGTATCGATACGGATCAACACCTGACACACATTTTATTTGGCAGCATACTCGGCATTACCCAGCATGAATTACTCCAAACCTTGTGTATTGCCGGGATCACGCTGGCTATTGTGTTGCTAAAGAGAAAAGATTTCATGCTCTACTGCTTCGACCCCAACCAGGCACGAGTGGTTGGTCTTCCCGTAAAACTTCTCCATTACGGGTTATTATCACTGCTGGCCCTAACAATTGTCGCATCGTTGCAGGCTGTCGGTATCATCCTGGTCATTGCGATGTTAATCTCCCCCGGTATTATTGCTTTTATACTTTGCCGGAGCTTTGATCGCATGTTGATTGTAGCAATGGTTGCTTCTATATCATCCAGTGTACTTGGCACTATCATCAGCTTCCATATTGATGGTGAAACAGGCCCCTGTATCGTCATCATTCAGGCAATTTTCTTTGCTATTGCACTGACTTATGATCAAATAAAATTAGCTTGCAAGAAAGCAAACAAAAGATCGTTTGAGAAAATCTCATCCCAAGAAGTATCAATTCCAGAAAAATCAAATTAAAAAATAATAGAGTGCCATATCAAATTTGAGATATGGCCTTATTAATTCCTATTAAAACGCCTTTTATCCTGTTCAAATGTTACATCTGTCTGTAATATAAGCATAGCAACTGTCAACTTAATGAGGTGAAACATGTGGCAAACAGTGAGCCGACTATTAAGTGAGCATTTTGGTGATGCTGAAATTCACGATAAAGAGGAATTGACAGGAGGAGATATTCACCGCGCCTGGCATGTTAAATATGGTGAACAGCATATCTTTATCAAATCCAACGTGAAAGAAATGCTGCCAATTTTCAAAGCAGAAGCAGAGCAACTGGAATTATTAGCTCGCAGCAAAACAACCCGAGTTCCCGACGTTTATGGTGTAGGTCACGACCGCAACTATAGCTTCCTGCTACTGGAACATTTGCCCATAAAACCCTTTAACCCACACAGTGCGTATCTTTTTGGTCAACACCTTGCGAAGCTACATCAATGGAGCGAACAACCTAAATTCGGTTTTGATTTTGATAACATGCTGGCAACGACCATACAACCTAACGGATGGCAAAAGCGTTGGGCCCATTTTTATGCCGAAAAACGCATTGGATGGCAACTGCAACTTGCCGCTGATAACGGGATGGTGTTTGGAGATATTAACCAAATTGTTCAAGTAATCAGCGATAGACTGCACAATCATCACCCTCAACCCTCTCTCCTGCATGGCGATCTATGGCCCATGAACTGTGCATCATTGAACGATAATTGTGCCGTCACTTTTGATCCTGCCTGCTATTGGGGAGATCGCGAATGCGATCTGGCGATGCTGCCACTTTACCCAGATCTTCCTTTGCAAATATTTGATGGTTACCAAAGTATTTGGCCATTGCCTAAAGATTTTCTTGAACGTCAACCCATTTACCAACTTTACTATTTGTTAAATAGATGCAATCTTTTCGGAGGAGAGAATTTTATTCTAATCCAAAAGATAATTGATAAAATTTTATCTGAGCAGACATAAGAGAACTTAATATTTAATTATTGATAATAGTCCAATGATTCAAAAAAAGATAAAATTTATTATATTAACCCCAACGTGACATTGAGCATCCTTGCCGTGTTATTAACTATCGCATTACCATCCTAAAAATTTAAATAAGAAGTACGCAATTACACCGATAATGATTGGTGATATGTAAAGGATAAAAATCTGGCTAAATAAAGAATGAGAGGGGAACGCAATTTTAGCTTCCAATTGTTCCTTAGTTATTCCACTCTCCTGCGCGTGTTCAAAGACCATTTGATCTTCAATACGTTCTTTGACGAATTTAAATTGACGATACATTCTCAATCCAGATGCACTCATTGCCAGCCCCACAAACATCAGCATATAAATGACAAAAAAGCTGATATTCTCCCCAGTTATGCCAGCAACACGCTCAGGGGTTGGAGAATGCTTCCAGAAAAAATCCAAAAATGGTGTATTGAATTTAATCATTTCTGTCATCATCTGAAGAAAATCATTCAAGACAGCATTAACTCCACCACCTCCAATACCGTCACCTTTAACACCATGCTGCCCTGCGGCTAGATTAATCACTGAGACAAAAGTTGACAACAGGGAGGGGACAAAAATAATCCAGCCCAAAATTCGCTTAGCGATAGCAATATATCTGGCTTGTTGATACGTCATGACATTCTCCATTGGCATAAATAATTTTATTTTTTAGTCAATGATAGCTCATAAAGAACCAACTTTAATCCTATTTACGGAGTCAATCTCTTACTTTACTGATGAAACTATCTCTTTCTTTGCTATCACCCATAACGAGATTTAATTTATTGGAATTGTTACAATCAAACTTCTTTAATCACTGTTATCATCGCGGAGAGATTTGAGATGTCATTTTGTTTATCTATGGAAGCTGCTATTTTTGATATGGATGGTTTACTGATTGATTCTGAACCTTATTGGGCACAGGGAGAAAAAAGCGTATTCAGTGAACTAGGACTGGATTTAAATTTAGCCAAAAACCTACCTGACACATTGGGATTACGAATCGATCACGTTGTTGAGTTATGGTATCAAGCATCACCCTGGCAAGGTGCCTCTAAAAGTGAAGTTGAACAACGTATCATCGATTACGTAGTTCAGTCAGTTGAAAAAAACCGTCCCTTACTGCCTGGAGTAGAACATGCTTTAAATCTCTGTCGCGAACGTGGGTTAAAAATTGGTCTGGCCTCCGCCTCACCCTATGAGATGATCAAAAAAGTGCTCGAATTGTTTAACCTACGACACTACTTTGATGTTGTCGTTTCTGCTGCACACTTACCTTACAGTAAACCACATCCCGAAGTTTATTTGCTGGCAGCCAGTCAACTTGGAGTCAACCCAACTAACTGTCTTACATTAGAAGACTCATTCAACGGTATGATCGCAACCAAAGCAGCAAGAATGCGCTCAATCGTCGTCCCCGCCTCCCACCATTTTGATGATCCCCGCTGGTCATTGGCTGACGTTAAACTGAATTCGCTGGAAAAATTAACAATAGAAAATATTACTTAATAGCCACTGCGCTGCCCTATTTCTCGTATAAGGCAGCGCAAATATCAGCTGTCTCCTCAACCAACCAAGACACAGTTTCAAAATTTTCCTGGTTACCCTCTATCTTCCTCAGACAAAACCCTCTATACTGCCTCACTGTATGTATAAACAGCAATCAGCATAAATAATTAGTATAAATCGTTATGACAGCAGAAGGGCATCTTCTTTTTTCCGTTGCCAGCCTTGTATTGGCTCACCAGCTAGAAATCACACCAGAAATAGCACAGGGAGACTGGTTACACATGCTTCCCGGCGTACTTCTGGCTTCATTGTTACCAGATATCGACCATCCAAGTTCAACCTTAGGCAGATTGTTCCGCTTTATATCCATTCCAATCGCGCGATTATGTGGGCATCGTGGATTTACACATAGTTTATTAGCACTGCTTGTGGGGGTTACCCTATTCCAGACTGAAATACCGTCTAGTTGGCCCATTCCAACTGACTTTGTCCATGCAATGGTTATCGGTTATATCAGTCATCTTATTGCTGATATGCTTACTCCCGCTGGTATCCCACTGTTATGGCCGCTAAGAATACGTTTTTGCTTACCTATTCTTAGAGGTAAGGAACGTAAAAAAGCCGAACGTTTTATTGCCGTACTGATAGTAGTTATCGCTATTATCCTTCCACAACACATCGATTTCTCATTCGCACGCTATTTCGACAGCTTACAATTTAACAAAATACAGTTTGATAAATTACCTATCGATAAGCTACAGAATCTCTACAAATAACTGCTCAATATTCACATACAGCAAATACCGCAACCCCATTTTAAAATGGGGTTGCCTGCAAAATATCAATCATTTTTATTCACTTCCTGTCACCTTACAAAAACCTTTAACTCAGTAAGATACAAAGTTAACAGTTGCAATTGAGCAATAAACCAACACCGATAGATTAAGATATATAATCAATTTCACTAGCTAGTGAAAAATAATTATATTAAATTCCATTTAATTATAAGGAAGTAACTTCTTATACTGATAATATTTCACTTTAAGCATTTCAGGGTACGTAGGCGATAGATTCAAATTGGAATAAATCTATATTCCAAACTACATACCGCAGCTCGAAATAGAAAGAGTATATAATTTTTGGAGACTAGAGATGGATTTACCACTCATCATCAACGTGCTCGTTTTTGTAGCACTGCTTATTCTATTAGCAAAAACGAACTCAAATAAATGGAGCTTATCCAAAAAAGTTCTTGTGGCTCTAGTCGTGGGCGTCGTTTTTGGACTGGCACTAAACATCATTTATGGAGCAGATAATCTTACCGTAAAAGAGTCAATTAAATGGTTCAATATTGTAGGTAATGGTTATGTACAACTGCTACAAATGGTTATCATGCCATTGGTTTTTGCTTCGATCCTAAGCGCCGTTACCCGCTTACACAAAGCATCTTCCTTAGGAAGGATCAGCTTCTTCACCATTGGTACATTATTGTTCACTACAGCAATTTCCGCTTTAATCGGTATTGTCATTGCCAATTTATTTGGGCTAAGTGCAGCAGGACTCATTCAAGGCACGCAAGAAACTGCACGTTTATTAGCAATTGAAAACAATTATATTGGCAAAGTTGCAGATATGAGTGTGCCTCAAATCATTCTCTCCTTTATCCCTAAAAATCCTTTTGCTGACCTGACGGGAGCACGCCCTACTTCTATTATTAGTGTGGTAATTTTTGCGGCATTTTTAGGCATCGCTGCGCTACAAATGATTAAAGATAATCAGGAACGCGGTAAACTGGCTCTCGTTGCCATTGATACTCTGCAAGCATGGGCAATGAAACTGGTCAGGTTAGTTATGTGCCTCACTCCATACGGTGTAATGGCCTTAATGACCAAAGTTGTCGCCAGCTCCAATATCCATGACATTACTCAATTAGGTAGTTTTGTTGTGGCTTCCTACATTGCCCTTGGTCTGATGTTTGTAGTACATGGCGGACTTTTGGCATTCACGGGTATCAATCCTCTGAAATTCTTTAAAAAAGCAGGTCCTGTACTGACATTTGCATTTACCAGTCGTTCAAGCGCTGCAAGTATTCCCTTGAATGTCGAAACACAAACTCGTCGCCTCGGTGTACCTGAGTCTATTGCCAGCTTCTCCGCTTCTTTTGGCGCGACTATTGGGCAAAATGGCTGTGCTGGCATTTATCCAGCTATGTTGGCAGTGATGGTAGCGCCAACTGTAGGCATTGATCCCTTTGATCCATTGTGGATTGCAACGCTTGTGGGAATTGTGACTATCAGCTCTGCGGGGGTTGCTGGTGTTGGTGGTGGTGCAACATTTGCTGCATTGATTGTTTTACCTGCTATGGGCTTACCTGTCACCTTAGTGGCACTGCTTATTTCTGTTGAGCCTCTGATTGATATGGGACGTACAGCATTAAATGTTAATGGCGCTATGACAGCAGGGACTATCACCAGTCAATTGATGAGAAAAACGAATAAAGAAGTATTTGAACAAGACGAAGACGTGGTATTAAATCAATCTTAATTCAAAATAAGAATTAGTAAATATAATATATTTTTATCGAATAAGGCAGGTATATTAACTGCCTTATTCGTTAGCTTGTTTGATTTTTAGTTTTAATATACCAATCTAACTTCAAGATGCGTGTGGTTTCTTCCCGTGAAGTGGGAAGAAATCAGGTTTCATAGCGTGTTGTCAATTACAACTTGAAGTTTAATGTGTATATAACGATTTTTAAATAAAAATTAACACTATTACTGAAGTATTTATTAACTAAACTCATAATTCATAAATAGACTGCAAACAATTAGTAGAATATGACAATTCTACATAAAGATACATGGTATCACTACTAAGTGTTAGCAACACATCCCCATTATCGTTTGGGGAGATATTACAATAGAAATTACTTTTTATTGTATATACACGCAGATTTTTTGTCGTTAACATTATCCACCAATAATCGAAATCAGGAAAAAAGAAGCTTACATCATAAACAATATTCATGACAAATCTATGTGCTTCAAACATACCAACATTATCTAAACGCATATGTTCTTCTTTACTAGAATCATTCGCTCTGCGGTGACGTATTATCACTGAGTCAACATCGTCCTTCCAATAATTAGAAAGGAAAACGGTCATGCTTCCAAAAATTAGATCATCCGGCAAGATAGTATTCTCACTCAATGAACGTTCCGATGACTTTGTCGTGCATCTCTTCGGATTTGGAATAGCCATACATGCGCGATAACAGTTTTTCGTTCAGAATCCCAAGCATACCAGAGCCAACGTGGGTTTTTCTTGTTACCGACAAACGACCCCATTATTTATCACCATATTAACGATCTGTGCTTTTACTCCGGGGTTGCAGGCTTGATAGGTGTAATTTAATTGAAAGGTTTTATGGCAGGCGTAGCAGTGATAACACTGATGACTACTGCTGCCTTTTCCATGTCTTTCGCCATATCTCACCTACCATAAAAAACGGGGATCTTACCACAACATCTAATTATTGGGTGCATGCCCCTTTAAATCCGGATCAAGCCAAAAATTCATCAAAAATAAATGTTGCAAAGAGGAGGGGAACCATGATTCTTTGATTCCCCTACCATTTTTAAAAACTATTTAGACCTGAAATTAAATAATCACAGCTTAATTCCTTATACTTTTTGTCTCCCCCATAAACCAACGGATCAAAGGCGTTGTAATAAACGTACTCAAAATAGCCATAATAACGAGCATGGTAAAAATATTAGGCGGTAAAATTCCCAAATCATAACCAATATTGAGAACAATAAGTTCCATAAGCGCTCTTGTGTTCATTGAAACACCAATAGTTGCCGCAATACGACGATTTTCACCTAATAATCTACTTGCAATGTAGGTTCCGCCAAACTTTGTCGCAAATGCCACTAAACAGACCAATAGACATATCATCCATTCATCGGAACCGTTCAGGCTACCAATGTCTGTACGAAGTCCTGTGTACGTAAAAAATATAGGGAGAAAAAATACATGTACCAAGCTACCAATGCTTTCTTTCCAACGTACAACAAACTCTCTATTGTCATGTAATATGATACCAATAACAAAGCTACCGATTAGAGCAAAGATCCCAAGGTAACTTGTTACAGAGGCAGATAAAAACAGAACAATGATCATGTAAGCCATAACGGGATGACTGAGCCGTTTTTCTTTTTTTAACCTCGAAGAAAGCCAACGACGCAGAAGTGGTCTGACAATCAAAAATATCAGTATGATATAAATAACTATGCCAAACATGTTAAACATAAATTGATCAAACTGATAATTGGAGACAAAGAGCGTCAGTATAGCGCCCAACAATATCCAGCCGATGATATCATCAATTGCGGCGGCTCCGATGATTAAAGCGGCTGTTCGCGTGTGAGCCAATCCCAACTCCATAAAAATCCTTCCCAGCACAGGAATAGCCGTAATCGATAGTGCTAAAGCAAAAAATAATTGGAAAGCTGTTTTATCGGGACGAGACGCTGCAATCGAGTTCCATATCCATTCAGCAGAAAAGAAACCCACCGTAAAAGGCAAAACAACACCCGCAATGCTTATTACAGCGACCGAAAATCGACTCTTCTTTAGTTTCTCTCCGAATTCAAATTCAAGCCCTATTTCAAACATCAATAAAATAAGTCCAATCTGGGCAATACCGATAAAAATCGTTGAACTTTCTTTTGGAAAAATACTTCCCATCAGTTCCGGAAAGAATGCGCCCGCCACACTTGGTCCTAAAACCAGACCTGCTAATATTTCTCCTGCAACGGCGGTTTGCCCTAAAAAAGAGCGGCTAATCCAAACAAAGAGTCGTGTAACAATAAAAATAATAATTAACTGATAGAGCAATCTAAATAAAATATCTTCAGCTGAAGAAGGAACAACCGACGCCCCCTCATTGACCAATGTGTCAATGAGCGTATTACTTTTTTCATTCATATCAATAAATTCCATTTAATGTTAAATGGAATGAAAGACCCAAGGCCATTCATTCATAAATAAACCATTATTGAAGACATATAGAAACCCAGCCAGCGCTTGTAACTGTAATTATTCGCCTCTCTTTTTTAATAAACAGAGCCACACACAATAAATAAAATTAATTTGGCATTTAAAATGCACGCCACATTTAGATTATTTATATCGTTATCACTATTTATCTATACAATTATCTCTGATATTTATTAAATATTTCTTTCTTCCTAATAAACTTAACTTAGCCATTAAAAAAGTATATTGGGGAGTACCTTAATATATTTCAATTATGATGACTAAGGATAAATAATAATTGATTACTTTTAAGTTAATTATCTCAGGCAACTTTATTATAGTTGCCTGTGTGCATCTTAGTAAGAGAGATTATCCCTGTAACATACAGAAGACATTCAATTTATTACCGTCGAGATCTCTAAAATAGGCGGCATAAAAACCATGCTCGCCACGAGGTCCCGGTTTTCCTTCATCCGTTGCTCCAAGAGCAATTGCTTTGTTATACACTTTATCGACCTTCTCCTGACTATCAATATTGAGCGCGATCATTCCCCCATTACTCACCGTTGCCGGATTGCCATCAAAGGGCTTAATAATGCACAAATTCGTCATGTTAAAATTCGGGCCCCAGGCGATAAAAGCCGGTGTTTCCATGACACGCTGGGCACCGAATTCGGCAAGCAGCTCATCGTAGAATGCGGCTGCACGGGAAAAATCATTCGTACCCAATGTGATATAACCAATCATTTTTACTCCCCCATGTTCTATTTTTACAGATATCAAAATTTATTTTATTAGAGGCCAGCAAAAACCGCAATTAATTACTCCACTCTATAAATTGATGATGAAAATAGAACAGGGATAATCTTAATGTAATATCTGATCGATATAATCACTATAAGTTTAAATTACACTATTGTCATTTATGTCATCTTTACCCCATCCAATCTGATTTAAGTCCAACTTTCCGTTTTTATTCATCGGAAATTCCACAACGCTTGCTGTAAAATCAGGCAACATATAATCAGGAAGGTATTTTTTTAATAACTGTCTGATCTCTTTATGCTGAATATTATCAGCGGTGTTAGATTGATATAATACAACAATTTTTAAGTCATTAGAGTCCTGTCGATAGGTTGTAGCAATAGCATCTTTTACAAAACTTAATTTTCGCATTGCAGATTCGATGTCACCCAATTCAACCCGAAAACCTCTAATTTGAATCTGATTATCGATACGCCCCAGATAATATAACCCCCCATTTTCCTTATATCGAGCAAGGTCACCAGTACGATATAAATTTAAAGATGATTTATCAAAGGTATTAGGAATGAATCTCTGGCGACTTAACTTTGGCCGATTTAAATAGCCATTGGCAACACCTAAACCTGCAATATACATTTCTCCAGCTTGATTTTCTTGTACTGGTTGACCGTCTTCATTTAATAAATGGATGATCACACCTGGTAAAGGCAAACCAATCGGACTTATATTACTGACCAAATCATCGGGTTTAATCTGATGAAAAGTCACATGCACTGTAGTTTCGGTAATACCATACATATTAATTAATGCAGGTTGTTCATACCCATACTTATCTATCCATTGACGGAGGCTCGATACATTCAACATTTCTCCACCAAAAATAACGTATCGCAAGCTAAGAGGTTCTGTTCTGTTTGACATATAATCATCAGTTTGAATCAGTAACCTAAATGCCGTTGGTGTTTGATTTAATACCGTGACTTTTTCACGTACCAATAACTCATAAAATTTTGGCGGATTCCGACTGATATTATAAGGCACCAATACCAGCGTTCCTCCTTTCAAAAGTGCCCCCCAAATTTCCCAAACGGAGAAATCAAATGCTATCGAGTGGAAACAGGTCCAGACATCTTTATCCGAGAAGTCAAACAGCTTCTCTGCCGCACGAAAAAGATGAACCACATTGTAATGTGCGATTGGCACGCCTTTGGGTTCTCCCGTTGAACCCGAGGTATAAATAACATAAGCCCATTGTATGCCTTTAACCTCTTTCTCCGGATTTACTGCCCATGAAGGTAAAAGTGCCGGATAATCACTATCAAAACAAAAAGTCTCAACTGAAAAGCCGGATAGCGTTTTCAGATATAAACATTTTGTGATGACAATATCCGGTTTTGCATCATTAAGAATGGATTTTATTCTTTCACCGGCATTATTAATATCCACTGGCAAATAGGCGTAACCCGTTTTTAATATCCCTATAATACTGATCACCATTTCAAAGGAGGGTTCTAAAAAGATACCTATACATTTGCTTTCCGGTGCTTTTTTAATTAAATAATGGGCAACTTGATTTGCTCTCCTATTCAGCTCACCGTAACTCATTCTCTCCTGATTTAATACCAATGCTGTTTTTTCATCATGGTGTTCAACGATTGATTCAAACCATGAAATCAGTGAAATATTATCCAAATCATGCTGGGTTAATCGCTCATCCAGATCCTCAGAATCATTCTGAGAAGAACTTAAACCAAGTAATTGCGATAATACTTTTTGTTGATGTCTTTCAGACATATTCAGAAAATTTTCTTTATCCATTTTTAACCTTTTAATGAATGCTAAATAGGTTTTCATAATACTGAGAGTATCAGATATTGGCGTTCCTTACCCCGCGCGTCGCGCGGGGTAAGGAATACGCCTATCATTTTGAAACGCTATTTAGATACCAAAGAAATAGATGAATTTCATTCCAATATAACTTTCATTACGGAAGCCATATAACAGCTCTTCGGGATTTAAATTTTCAAAAATGGCGCCATTCAATGACAATTTGAAATTATCTCCCAATCGGCGACTGCCATTAAATATCCATGTCCTGGAACCGTAGCGCATATCCTGAGTTACACCTAAAAACAAAGCTGAGTCCTGTTCATCATTGGCAGAAAATTGAACACCGGCAAAAACATCATTTTCAAAAGGTGTATCTGAAAATTTATTACGGGTATCTTTCATATACTCCAGAAAAAAAGTCAAATTAGTACTGCTACCCAAAACTCCATAATGGGTATATTCCAAACCACCCGAATAAACTAAAAATGATGTTTTAGGGCTTCTCGAAAAATGAGGATCTTTTTGCCGATAAGCCCCTTCTTCCCATTTAACAATCAAATTATTAATGTTCCATTGGTATTCCAATCCAATCTGCTGAATTTGCCCATAATAGGGAACCAATTGATGATGGTTATTTAAAACAAACTCCGGTGTACGTTCAGTGCCATTAAAGTAGGATAATCCTAAATCAACATTACCGAATGTATGATGGCTGCGTACAGCAAAGTCCAGCTTTGATTTTTTATTCGCATACTGATAAACGGTATTGCGCGTGTCAACATCTAATTCGGCACGTAACCTTGCTTTGTGACCGGGAAACGTTCTCTCTCTGAATCCAGTAAGCAGAAACAGATCAAAAATACCCCAGTCATTTACTTTGGTTAAATTAATCATTGGCTGACCAAGTTTTTCATTTCCAAAAGGATCATCGACCAAATCTGACTGATTAATGATATCTACCGGGTGACTAAATTCTGTCACGCCCCAAAATACTTTTCTGAAACCCGCATAAAGTTCCCACGAATTATGGATATACCCCCAATATAAATCTCGTGGCTCAAAAGGCTCTCGGTTATTGCTGCTGGAGTCTTTTCGGTACAGTGCATCCATAACGACGTGCTGTTTACCGTCATCCCACTCTGTAAAGTATTTGCCTCCGACCTGAAAGGAATGGCTTTCCCTTTCCTGCTTATCTGATAAACCCTTCTCAAAGAAAACCCGCTGTTCCCATCCGACAGAAACATCGAGTTTTCCAGCGGATACATTCCAACAAATGAACACGGCCAACGCGCTGATCAGCTGTGAAATAACGCGCCCCTTTGTCCTTATTATTGACCGCATCAAAATATACCTCCGAGCACTATCTCGTTCTCTTCAAGGCAGCAATATCAAAATCCCGATCGGTTAAGCCAGCCTGAAATTGGATATTTCTCACAGATAATTTCGTTATTTTGTTCGATTGATGATTCTTCATCGTAATGTTTAAAGAACGCCAGTACTTATCCATATAAAGTTGATAGTCGTCGAATGTTCTTGTTTTCAATAGCGCATTACGGCGGTCGTAATAATCAATTCTGATAAACCGGTAGAATTCTTTGTCTATCCACACGATTTGCCGGACATAGCCTGATTCTTTATCAACGGGTTTTCTCTCAACAATAAAGCAGAATTGTTGTCCACACGGTTTTTCCCCCAGATAGTTGTACATTTTGTATTTCTCTATCTCTTCAGAGGCCAAATCTTCATAGGCAAATTCGCTTCCCATAAAAGATCCCGATTTATTGCTGGAAGAAATACGTTTTACCCGTCGTGACGCCGGCAAATATATCCATTGCTCATCATCCCGATCTAAATGTGTAAAGGCCAATAAAGCGGTTCCTTTTATATCTCTGGGCTGCTCAAAAAAAGTTAATAATTTGTCTCCATCCCCTGTCACTTCTAGCGTATTAATCTTTAAATAACGATAACTTTCCTGGCCTTCTGCATTCAATAGCGTCATTTTAAGATCAGTGATCGTATCACCGAAACCGTTATCTCTGGCGATAGCCTCCTGAAGAATTTTTTTCCCCCGTTCTTCCGAAGCTAATGTAGGGAAACTGAATAAACCTAAAATAAATAGAGAGACCAACGATAATCCTTTTATTCCGACAACGCATTTTTTCATTATATGTTCTCCTAAAAACATGCTAATTATTCGTTTAATACCAACAACGCCATATCGTTATATTTTTATCATCAGGGGTTCATCAGGAACGGAAGGTCTATTTTTCTTACTGTCTATTGCTATTAACAACGTTGGCAATAAAAAGAAATCAAGCAAGAGGGCAAAAATCACCGTCATCACGGTAAAAATCCCCATTTGGGCATTCATTAAGAAATCTGAGTGCACCATCGAGCCGAAACCACAGATAAAAATGATGCTGGTTGATAGCAGAGCAGTCCCCACCGTTGAGAAGGCATAGCGTACGGCGTCCTCTGGCGACATATTGTGTTCACGACGTGCGCGAAGGTATTTGTAAACAAAGTAAACCGTGTCATCGACAACAATACCTAACGTCATGGTTGCGATGGTTGCCGCTGCAAGCCCCACCACCCCGTCAATAATGCTCCATAAGCCGAAGGCCATAAAAATGGGCAATATATTCGGCAGCATGCTAATCAATGCATATTTCGCACTACGAAAAACAATGCCTAAACAGAGTGTAATAATCAGAAACGAGATCACAGTACCCACTAATAGCCCTTTAATATTGGTGTTCATCAGGTAGGTGTACATTAAAGATGCGCTGGCAGCATGAGTATGCATGGATGAAGGCGCATTATTGATCAGCCATTTTTCATGAGCCTCTTTTGTCCTTTGCATTTCAAAGGTACTTAAATCAGAGAAAGTTACCGTCATTTTGGTTGCAGAACGTCTGACATCAATCTGGTCGTTAAGATCCAGCCCCAAAGGAAGAGACATTTCATAAAGCAAGAGGTACTGAGCAATGGCCTCTCTGTCTGTCGGTAACTTATAGTAAGCGGCATTATCCCCATTCATACTTCGGTTGATGCGTTTCACGGTGTCAGTGATCACATTGACATTCATAACAGCCGGTTGAGCACGTGACCAATTCGCAAACTCATCCACTTTTGCCATATATTCAGGCTCATTGATTCCACCTTCTTTCCCTGCTCCTAACGAAAACTCCATATTGAAAAGTCCCGTTAAATGATCTTGGGTAAAGTCAGAGTCATCCCTGATTTCAAGTCCTTTGGCAAAGTTTTTAACAAAGTTTTCATCAACCGTCAGTCTAGGTATAAAGGCCAGCATGACAAGCCCGAACGCCACTGTACCAAACTGTAGTTTTCGCCTGTTATCGATAATCCAATTCGCCAGAAATGCAATGGATAACTGCGTTTTCTGGATACCAGGTTTCACTCTGACAGGTAAAACAGCAATCAGTGAAGGCAGTAAAAATAAGGCATAAAACAGTGCGGCTCCCATACCTATTGCCGTCATATTACCCAAATCATGAAAAGGTGGCGCATCACTCAAATTCAGACCTAAAAATCCAACAGCAGTGGTCACACTGGTAATCACAACCGGAGAGAGATTAACCCGCAAACTTTCCCTGATTGCGTCATGTTTGCTATCCCCCTGCTTCATACGGTGAATCACAGTCACTAAAATGTGAATACTGTCAACAACCGCCAGCGTCATGACAATGATCGGCACATTGGCGGAAACCTGAGTCAGTTTTATGCCTATGTATCCGGCTGCACCCAATGCCGCAATGATGGAAAAAATAATCACCAAACATACAACAAAAGTTGCACTAAACGATCTCAGCACCATAAAAGTCAGAATAAGTACAATCAGAAATACAATAGGTATTGTTGTTGACATTTCCTTAATGCTGATTTCAGGAAAGGCATTTGACATCATTGCCACACCCGTTAGGTGGATATCAATATCCGGATACATTTGTGTGTACTGGTTTTTCAGTTGACGCACATACCCTGCGACTTCAGCAACAATTTTGTCGTCTCCATCGGGCAAGCGTACTGACACATTTACTGCGGTCACATCACCATTTTCAGAAATGATGCGTTTGACTAACAAAGGCTCATCCAACGCTGTCTTTTTGATCTCCACCAAGTCATGTTTTGTTAACTTTGCCGCATCAGGAACCAGTTTCCTGATTTCCAGATTGTCATCATCTGCTTTAGTGACCTGAAAATTAGTTATAGAGTCAACACGATACGCATTTGGAACTTGCCAGGCATCTTCTGTTAACTTTTCAACTATAGAAAGAAACTGTTTACTGAAAACATTGCCATCCTTTGGTGCCAGTACAATCAACGCACTATCACCATTACTATAAGTCTTCTGCATTGACTCATACGCATTCAAAAATGGGTTTTCCCGGCTAAAAAAAACTTTATAACTACTGGGGCGTGTTGACGTTTCGTGGAGGGAAGTTTGAACAGCATGATGATCTGGTATCATTGTCTTCGCGAAAAAACCATTACCCCAGCTCATCATGCCAAGAACAATGTTATCAAAATCTTTATGGAATACGCTAGCTGTATTAATGCAACAACATGGATGTATTTACCACAAAGACGCGCATTACCTGACTTTCGAAGGGATCCTTTATCGAATGAGAACGGGATGTCCGTGGCGGGATTTACCCGATGAATTTGGCAAATGGAATACGCTTTTTAAGCGCTTTAACGCCTGGTCAAAGAAAGGTGTTTTTGAATTATTATTCAAATTGTTATCTGAAAATACAGACACCGAATGGTTATTCATTGATGGGAGTATTATCCGCGCTCATCAACATAGCTCAGGGGCAGCTTCAACAGAAGATGAAGCCATCGGTAAAAGTCGAGGTGGACGTTCGACTAAAATTCATTTGGCCGTAGACAGTTATGGTTTGCCTGTCCATTTTGAGCTGTCAGGGGGTCAAACGCACGACATTGTACATGCAGAAAGTTTGGTCACCCATTCACCCGCATCCGATTTTGTGATCGCGGATAAAGGTTACGATAGCGGTACTTTCAGAGATTTCGTTGAAAAACAAGGTTCAAAAACGGTCATTCCCTATCGAAAAAATAGCCGAAAACCCGATAAAAGTATTGATGAAGTTTTATACTGTTATCGGCATTTGGTCGAAAATGCGTTTGCCAGAATAAAACATTTTCGAGCTATTGCGACAAGATACGATAAATTGGCGCGAAATTACGCCAGTATGTTGGCACTGGCGTTTGTCATTATATGGTTACCGATGTGGGTTGAGTAAATGGTGAACTCAAAACGTCAACAGCCCCTAGTTTTTTCATTCAGCATGTTACTAAAAATAAATGCCATCTAGAAGTAACCCTTCACCAGTGGTTCTGTCGCATTAACGGAGGCCAAACGGAGTAATGGTGGGGAGGTTATCTTTTATACAGTCATCAGGTAAAATTGTTCAGCAGGCGATGTTCTGCTCAAGAGCTGGACATGCTGAAACTCAATTGTGAACTGAGAAGACCGGGGCGCGAACCCTATGACGTAGTTGAATACCTCACGTTACTTATCCGCAAAGATGACGCGGAATTACGTCAAACAATGGAAACACTGGCAGAGCAGCAATGTCAAAAATGTGGTGATGCACTTCCGGTGACAGAATGCTGCCTGTCTGGTGATTCAGCCTGTTGGGCAACTTTAGGCTGGCATGAAGTAAAATTGTGACATGTCACGGAATGGTGTTCAATCCCGTCAATGATAGGCAGGATGGGAAATGCATTAAATCTGCGTTAGTGTTCGAGTGCCCAATGCTGTCTCACGCGGTGGACAGCATTTTGTATGTGTCTGGGGAGTTGATTTAAGGCAATGTCAGACCACATATCGTTTTGAAGTAACACAATAACGCCTAACGAGTAGGACCGACGGTAGAATATTTCATCTAAGTCGCCAAAGGCATTATATTTTACAACTAAACGGGGAATATTATTTTGAGGAGCGAGCCCCCAGGAAGTGATACCGCGATTGTCTTTGAGAACGATTTCATGCCTAAAAGCATTATTTTCCCAATTGGTTTTATAATTTTCCCTTTCTGAGTCAATAAAAGTATTAATATACTTATTAGTTGTGTGTAATCGATCCATAAAACCTCCTGCAAACTATAATGTAATATCAGTAAAACAGTTGCCGTTTTTGAATGAAATATAAACGATATTTCCCTTGCATAAAACTCACCATTCTGTGCACCAATCCGCAAGATCAAACAAGGATCTCATACCTCTTCAAGCCCCAGCACTGGCGCGCTTTAAACGATCTCGTGCAGGTGCATAAAAAGCACTGCATTTAGTGGGCAGGCGCGGCGGGGGTTATTGGCTATGCCGAGTGCTAATTTCATAATGACATTATTTCTATTTGAAATCATCTTTTTTTAGGTAAAAAAATGACCGCCTTCACAGACAGTCACTGCATCAGGGTAAGCAAGAATAAGGATTAACTGTCCCCATCCAGCGAGTAAGGCTCAAACCGGATCACCTCTTCCCCGAGCCAGTCATTGAGCTGTTTCATTTTGCTCTGTAGCGGCAGCAGTTCATTGCGCACAAACACTTTCGCCGCTTTCTCCACATCCCCAAAGCCGCCAGTGTTCTGCGGGATAATGCCCATCATCGGGGGCGGGACGCGGTGCGCCGCCAGATATTCCGGCAAGCCGTACAGTTCCTGATTAATATCCGGTTCAATCAGGTGGAACACCTGTCCGGTCGGGAACGGGTACGGCTGGCCGAGGCGGTTTTTCCGTAGTTCCAGATAGGAATTACCGAACAGCAGAAAATCCAGCGCCCACGAATCGAAGGTCTGGCGGTTCAGCAAACGATGAGGCATAAAGGTGTTGTACAAAATATTACGTTTCACATACACCGCGCTGCTGTGGTGCGGGGCGGGGTCATGCTCCCAATGATTAGATCTTGTGATAAACTCCCTACTTTTTATTCTGGGTGAGATATGGCTAAAGTGGATGTGATTTGTCGTTACTGTCATAAAACAGACGAGGTTAAAGGGCATGGAAAAGGACGTACTGGACATCCTCGCTATCACTGCTATGCCTGTCGCAAAACCTTCCAACTGCACTATACCTATCAAGCCTGCCATCCCGGTATGAAAGAGCGAATTATTGATATGGCCATGAATAACGCCGGTGTTAGGGACACGGCTCGGGTTCTGAACGTCGGCATTAACACCGTCATTCGCACATTAAAAAGCTCACACCAAGACAAGTAACTACGCTGCCGCTTGCGGGTAGTGGCACATGTGTTTGGGGATCGCAGCAGGAAAACGTTGAAAAAGCTGCTGGCTCTCTTGTCTCCTTTTACTATCCGGTTTTACTGTACAGATGATTATGCCGTTTACGATTGTCTGCCTAAAGAAAAACACCTCACGGGAAAGAAATTTACCCAACGTATTGAGAGAACAAATCTTACGCTTCGTATCCGGATAAAGAGGCTGAATAGAAAGACAATAGGTTATTCCAAATCCGAAGAGATGCATGACAAAGTGGTCGGTACGTTCATTGAGCGTGAATACTATCTTTCATAACAGATCTAACTATTGGGAGCATGACCCATAAATATACCCGCGATGGTTTTAACAGCCGCTGGAAAAAAGCCAGAGCCGCCGCAAAAGAGGCATTTCCTCATCTGGATTTTAATTTCACCTTTCACGACTTAAAGGCAAAAGGCATCTCCGATCTGGAAGGTACGCTGGCCGAAAAACAGGTAATTTCGGGTCATAAAAACATTACCCAGACCGCAAGATACAACAGAAAAATTGAAGTGGTTCCGGTTGTTGGCGGCCAACACACGGGATAATATTAGGAAAGGATATTAGGAATTTATTAGGAATGTGATTTGTGTCATGAAAAAAGCCACCGCGAAGGTGGCTTTTTCTAACCCTAACTCAATGTTTTACATCAAGTTTTTATTTGGTGCCAGGGCGGGACTAGTAAAATGCTATAACTAATTGAATATACTTAAGTTATATTAATAAATTTATTTTATGCCCCCTTTTATGCCCCGGAGTTTTTTTTGCTTCTTGAATCTGTATATTTAAATAACTTTACTTTTCTATGTGTTTTTTTGCTCGCTTTAGGGCAAAAATATGCCATTATCTCAGAGCGTAATGTTTAGAGAAAGTAGTATCAACTCTAAATGAACGTATTACAGTCAGGGACATGGGTTTTCAATTTATAATAGATTGTGGCTAATTTTGAACGCACTTGCAAAGCACTATACGGATATTGATGTATCCGTATAATGGAATAGTAAGACATTAAGTTTGTTTTTGAAATTTTGAGGCAAGGTCTATAGCTGCAAGAAGACTTGATAAGAGAGTTTCAGGATCGTCTGTTGTGTTGTTTAATTGTTCAATATACGCCAAGAATGCTGCATCAGCTTGGGGATAGTATTTTGTGT
This sequence comes from Xenorhabdus griffiniae, assembly GCF_037265215.1. Classification (NCBI taxonomy): domain Bacteria; kingdom Pseudomonadati; phylum Pseudomonadota; class Gammaproteobacteria; order Enterobacterales; family Morganellaceae; genus Xenorhabdus; species Xenorhabdus griffiniae. The sequence continues at coordinate 2,639,774 of NZ_CP147737.1, forward strand.
AATCAGCTTTAATAGACTTAAATATATCTTGTGCAGCATGACCACTTGCCCCAACTGGAATTACAACAAGACCGAGATTATGTGCAATTTCAAATTCCTTGATGCATCCATCGGCTACAACGATCTTATCACCTTCGCTTTTGTTACCCATGAAGAAAATTGCAATACCAGCATAACTAATAACTTCTTGACGGTATTGTTTCCATATTCTTTGTCGTTCATCTATCTCTTTGATGTATTGCGGAAATGGTCTCATTATTAGATGATCAGCAATACTATCACCGTGATTTTGATATACCTTCTGAATAGCCCCTGTAATCAAAGCATTTCCAATGCCTAAACCGATTCCTGATGAAATACGATATCCTTTTTCAATCAGGATATGCCCTAATCTACACAAAAATCCTTCAACTTTAGTTCGTGTCCAAGGTTCAAATACATGAGCACTCCCGGACAGAAAAATGGTATTACATCGATAAGTCATTTCGATTCGCCTCAAAATCGTAGCTATCTGGTCATAGCTGTCGATTAAGAGAACTTTAACTTGGAACCGCTTCAGATCGTTAATGACTAGTTGTTGTTTAATCTCTGCATGGTTAAAGTCTTCGTCATTGTCGTAGTCTGTTCGACTACATGTTTTAAATATGCAGTAATGCTGCCGTTGATGTTCATTAAAATGAATTCGAATTCGACTCATAACATAATCGAGATTCGGGTCAGTAAAACTAAAGCCAAGGAAAAGAAATGTTTTTGATATTAGATCACCACTTAATGCATTGATGAAAGGCCCAAATGACATTTGGTAACGTTCATAGTCATCTTTCGTTATTACAGCTTTATCTGGATGGTCGATATCACCGTGCATTTTGTAGATAACTGCATCTCGCTTTTTTTTAGTTATCGCTAGTTGGTTAGTTGTGTATTTAACATCTGGGATTTTCCCTGCCTGCTCTAGTGCTTTTTCAATAAGCTTGTCATAATTAGTCGTCCAATATGTTGAAATCGGCAATCGAGCGAGAATATTATGGTTCATTGTTGGTTCTCGACTTACCCCTATTTCATCCATCAATTGCTGATTAAGTTTTCCCCTACCATTCGCATTATTGTGATATTGAGCAAGACTCACTAGGTCATGTTCGCGTTCAATATCGATTCCCAGCTCTTCAGCTAATGGGGTTAACAGTCGCTTCCAGTTTACATAACCAGCAGGTACGGATAGACCTGCCCCAGCAAATATTGCGGCGTTATTCTCGTTAAGCTCTTTAACGAAGTCTCTTATAAAGAGATCTATAGGTTGGTTATTTAAACTTGCCATTAACCTTCCACCCAATCAGAGAAATTGTTGTAACCATCATTTTCCACCCAGTCGTATACAGCTTTAAGCTTAGATAGCTGAATGCATTTGCCTCGATATTCAACAGGTGCTAGATTTTCCAGTCGGTAGCTTGCCGAACCATCAATTTGAGTATACGGATTCCATTTACCATTTTTCCATTCAAGCATTGTGACTGTTTTACCTGACTCACTCCACTCCACAGCCAGATAATCAAAAGGATTTTTTCCAAGCTCTTTAGTGGTACTGTCTTTGCCTTTGATGCTATTGATGTGAACCCCTAGTAGATTGTTTTCTCGTTTAAAGCTTTTAAATATTTCATAACGAACCCATGGGCGGAGGTAAGTCTGAGATCCAATCAAAACGCACGTGGTACTGGTATTTGTTAGCCCTCCATTGATAAGACGTTTTAATTCAATATCGCCTTTTTTCCTCGCTTCTTCCCAGATAGATGCATCGAAGTAACCTGCTTGCTCTCTATTTGGTTTCATTCTCCAGTGATTGCGCACGACATTTGCTCGAAAATCGATTACATCTTGGTAATGAAAACTGAAAAATACTCGCTTTGCCATAGTTAGTCTCATGATTTTATTGTACTTATAAAATCCATGTTGGGCTGCGAAGCCTTAAAAACAAGTATTAATGTTAGATTTATTTGAAGATTGAGAAGTTGTATCCATTAACAAAACACGATGTGCTTATCTGTTTCTCATTAGGTTCCCAGGCATACCAGAACCAGCTCTGATTCTTCTTGTTACCGACAAATGACCATTGTTGGTGAGTAGACCTGCCCAGTCACCCGGGCAGATCCCTCCTCAGAACCGGACATGCAGAACTACCGCATCCGGCTCCCGACAGATCCCAGTCGTCACACCTATTCAGCAAGAATTGAACATTGAATGGACTTTCCAGCTTGAAGGATAACCCAGCACTTTCAGGATCAGAGTCAGCTTTTCCCACGTTAGCCCCCGACGCCCTCCCTTCCGGTTAAACCATCTGTAGAGTACCCGCTTGCTTTGGTAGATAAATTGCCCGACTCGTCTCTGGTTATCAGAAATACCGTGATAATTTATCCAGCCTTTGATAACCCTGATGACGATAGTCAGAACACGCCTTTTGTCAGGTGTATTCAGGTTCTTCCAGAGGAAGTCCCTGAGCCCCTTCAATTTGGCGGCAAAACGGTCTTTTCGACTGGTCAACTTCAGTCGCCAGAAACCCTTTCGCGATACCCCCCAATAGCAGGTAAATCCCAGAAAGTTAAACGTAGGTAAGCGTCCGCCAGACTGGTTAGCTCTCATTGCTGCTACGTGACCCGCCGGAATTAATTGCGATTTGTCACTGTGCAACGCCAGACCGTATTGACTCAGTCGTTTCGGTAATATCTTATAAAAGCGTTTTGCCTCACTCAGGAACTCAAAGGTAAACACCCTATCATCAGCGTACCTGACCATTTCTGCCCGACCATGAATGTGTGAACGGCTGATTTCATCAAACCATTCATCTATCACATAGTGCAGGTAGATATTGGCAAGTACTGACGATACGATTGACCCTTGGGGACATCCGCACACATTGTCGGATATCTGTTTATCCTCGATAACGGGTGCCGTTATTAAGACCTTGATGAGTCTGAGGAAACGGCGATCTGATATCTTCTTCCGCAGTCAATTCATCACCTCAATATGAGGTATCGTGTTAAAGTACTGTCGGATGTCAATTTCCACAACCGCCCCATTCCAGTTACGGTATGTTTGCTGTTGTAGTGCCTTCAATGCCGCATGGCAATTTAATCCCGGCCGAAACCCGTATGAACACGGCAGAAACAGCGGCTCATAAATTTGGCTGAGAATATCACTGACCGCAAGTTGCACCAGTTTGTCCTCTATGCACGAAATTGCCAGTGGCCGTTGACTACCATCCTCTTTCGGGATCTGCGTGATTCTGGCGGCTTTCGGGCGATACGTCCCTCTGCGTATTTGCAGGATGAGATTGTGAATATTCCCATCAAGATGTTCACCGTAAGCGGATTTTGTCATGCGATCAATACCTACCGCTTTATTCCCGTCAAGCCGTAGGAATTGTCCTTTCAGCATGTCACTGTTCAGCAGATGCCCTAAATTATTGAACACTTGCTGTTTGTTACAGGCTGATTTCTTGCCTATACGCTCAAGTTTTGTTAACCATGGTTGTCCGTCGTTGCTGTGTACGGTCATTGTTTCCCTCTCACGTTCGATCTGTCTGCCAGCCCTTCGCTCCGCGATCATTACTCGTTTCATTACTACTATGGCTGACTCCGACTTCCTGATACCCATCTCTCAGGCCTTGTGTTTTGGCACTTGTGCCCGATATACTCATTCCCTTGAGAGGTGTCAGGATCTCCTGGGTTCCGCACTGTTCTCTACAGACTCGCCGACGCCTGAGACTCCGGTGTGTGCTTCTGACTGGAAAAAAAATCGCCAGTGTGCCCATTCAGAAACTATTGCCTGCTGGTTCGACGATACCATCGGCACAACACAATCAGTGAATTTCGGAGTTATCACGTTCACCTATTGGTTTCGGCTCGAATGTTTCGCTGTCTACGCTTCATCTCCTTTGTTACCGCCGGAGATGCAAGACTCGCTACGTAGTGATCTGGCTAATCTTCTACGACGGGACTTTCACCCGCAAGAAACAGTGCAGCTTTTCCCAGCGCACCATCAATTTCACAGATAATTTGGCTTTTACTTCCCGCCAGAGGCCTTGTAGTTGACTGTTTTTGCTCAATTTTTAACATGCGAAGCACTGTATTTATGCCCACCTTCAGAACACGAGCGGTGTCTCTGATACTGCCGTTATTCACTGCCATACTCTCAATCTGGTCTTTCATTCCAGGTTTGCAGGTTTGGTAGGTGTAGTTCAGTTGAAAGGTTTTACGGCAGGCATAACAGTGATAATGCTGGTGTCCACTGCTTCCTTTTCATGCTCTTTGACCTCCTCTGATTTGTGGTAGTAACGACATTATAGTTAATATATTAATTTATGTGATAAGTAGTAGGCAATTATGTAATTAATCTCTTCCCCAGCACCAACTGCACATATATGATATATGTAGAGTATAAAACTGAGAGCAATGTAGAGCTAATAACTTCTTAAAGGCTGCTAGGTATTATAGAAGAAAATTATTTATGAATTAACAGCAGCCTTCTTAAGCCACATTGCAATAATGTGAAATCTATAAAAACACTCTATCAACTAAGAAAATGTTTATTTCATAGCATGAGGTTTTGTTTATGCACGTCGTTTACGGAGAAACTATTAACGGTGTAATAATGAAGGTTCTAGAAAAAGTGCTCACTGAAGGTGTCAGAGTATCTACTAGAAACGGGGATGCAATAACTATCTATGATGTCAGTATGATCTTGCAGAATCCGAGATCAAGGCATTTAAGTTTAGTTGGCCGAAAAAACAACATATTCTCCACTTTCGCTGAGACTATGTGGGTTCTAGCTGGTGACAACAGGATTAAACCATACCTAACTTTTTTTCTCCCGAGGGCACCCAAGTATTCAGATGATGGTGTTATTTGGCGAGCAGCTTATGGAGAGAGGCTATATGCCTATGGACAATTAGAAAATGTTATACAACAGTTTAAAGAAGACGGAATCTTTACTAGACGTGCAGTCATTAGTTTATACATGCCCGACAGAGATACTAATAAAAGTCTCAGAAATGTATACAATTTAGGAAATAGTTTAGATATACCCTGTAATAATTTAATACACTTCTTTATCACTCCAGACAAAAAGCTAAATATTAAAATTATTCAAAGAAGTGGAGATCTGATATTTGGTGTAAGTAATATAAATATTTTTGAGTTTAGCTTACTTCAAGAAATGGTACTTTGCATATTGCAAAGGGAAGTTGACAGCCAAATACAATTAGGATACCTGCATCAATCAGTCACAAACCTACATATTTATGAAAACAGAATACAGCAAGCTGAAGAAATATTAAAAAATAAAGAGCAGCAAATAACGAATCTCATAAATAATGATGAAATAACATTCCCTCCATCAGTATCCGAAACAAAGTTTTTATTTAATGATATAGTTTTATTTATAGAGAAAAAAATAACATCTAAATCCACCAAAATAAACACCTTTAATAAGGAAGTCGAAGAGTTAAAGGATATATTCGATAAATATTTTGTAAAAACTGAGGGCAACTTACTTTGGGGATACGCAGAAGCAACTTTAGCATATATTTTTCAAGAGAAACTTAATCAACCAATCGTATTAACCACCAAATTAAGTGATGATTTTAACTTAAGTGTAAGTTCAAGTTATTTCAATAAGTTCACTAAGGAAAATATATGAAAATTGCATTTATGGGAGTGTCAGGTAGTGGTAAGGATTTCCTGGCTGATTATTTAATATTAAATAAGAATTTTATTAAATTATCGTTTAGTGACCAGCTTAAGAAATTAGCTAACTATATTTACCCATGGATGGAAAAAGACTATCCTCCTGAAAGAAAAATGTTACCACTAAATATTACCCTACCTACAGGTGAATCAATCCATCACTCTCCCAGAGATATATGGCTAAACCTCAACAATCTAAGAAATATTGAAGAAAAAATATTTATCAGAATGCTCTCTGAAGAGTTAAAACTCTTGGAAGAAAATGGCAAAGTTAAAAAAAATATAATCATTACTGACATAAGGTCTAATGAAGAGTTTTTATGGTGTAAGAATAACCATTTTACTGTGGTTCATATCAACAGAAAAGACAATGATTATGAGAATTATGATATTGACAAGTATATAAGTAAAAATAAAATAAGAGCAGATTATCAATTTAATAATGATATAATAGGAATAAATAAATTTAAATCTTTCTTCGAAGAGGTATTATTCTGTGAATAGCAAAAATGATCAGCTTTTTTGTAATGTCAGAGAAAAGAAAATAAAAAACGCTAATCCTAGTTTGAATGAGGATGTTATTAAGGAATGGTTTCATCATCAACGAGAGCGAACGTCCATATATTATAAAAAAGAAATACTTAACCTTCCTCCTTTTTGGACAAATGACGAAATATTGAAAAAGTATAAATTTGTAAATACGAAAAGAATATGGGATAGAGAAACAAAGTGGTTATTAAAAAATGTAATTAAAAATAATTATGTAACTTATGAGAATAAGCTTCTTAATTCATTTTTGTTTAGAGTTATAAACAAAAGTAGCACCTTAACGAAAATTAACGCTCCTTTTGATTTCTCAAGAATGAATATTGATTACATCAATACAACAATCAGAGAAAAAACTCACACTATACATATAACAAATCCAGACTATGTGTTTTTTAGTGCCGCTTATATTTTAGGAGGTCCTAAAGTTAGTTTTGGAAGATTTCTATAAATAGAGGAGGGTATAACTGAAAAAGATATGGTTCTTAGGATGATAAAGTTTGTGTTTTACAACCAAGAAAAGATAGTAAAAGGAATCAAAGTAGCGGCGAATCAACTTGAAGTATTTAATCATCTTAAATCATTCCCTGGGATTGGGGACTTTCTTGCATATCAGATATTTATAGATTTTACATACATAGCAGTTTTCCCTTTTACTGAGATGAACTTTGTTGTTGCAGGTCCCGGATGTGAAAGAGGGATAAATTGGATTTTTTCTAACAGAGATGGAATGAACAGTGAAGAGTGTTTGTTTTGGTTTACAATGAACCAAAATAAAATTGCAGATAAGTATAATGAAAAATGGATCATGGATGAAATTTTTCACTTTCTACCTAAAGAAGAAAGAATCTATACTCTAATGGATATGGAGAACAGTGGCGCATGTGAAATTGACAAAAGATGCCGCACAAAGTTTAGTAACAAAAGACCAAAACAAAAATATCATTACCAATGACAATAATAACTTGAGATTATTTTGATATAACCAATCTCTTAGAAAAGGTTTAGAAATGACTAAAGAAATTAGGAAAAACGTCTTTGTTAGTCATCATCACAAAGACGATGCTAGTGTTGATGGAATTTCACGTTTAGCTGCTACAAAGGGTTATCAACTAAGAAATAGTTCTGTAAGAATGAAACCTGAAAACCAACGAAGAGTTGAGGAAAAAAAGGTTAGTGATAGAACAATAGCGCGTTTGCTGAGAATGAAAATGAGATGGGCTAGTCAAGTTATAGTCGTTATCGGCAAAGAAACACATACAAGACCTTGGGTAAACTGGGAAATTAAAGTAGCTCACCAACTTGGAAAACCAATCATAGGTGTATATGAAAATGGTTTAAAAGGAGATGTCAAACTACCAGAAAATCTCGAAAAATATGCAACCTCTATCGTAGGTTGGAGAAGTGACTCCATTATCAACGCATTAGAGGGTAATACTAGCTTTCAAAATCCCGATGGGACAGAACGAGATAAAATCCAAGGTAGGAATGTTGTATGCTAATCGAACCAGACTCTCATCTCTATGCCTATGCGATAACACGAGACTTCGGTTTTGCTCCTAACCCATTTCAAGGCAGGTGTACGTTGGCTACATGCAAACCTAAAATTAGGCAGTCTGCTAATGTAGGTGATTGGGTTTTAGGAATTGGTGGAGCTAATTTAAAACTAGTCAAAAGGAATTGTATTCTCTTAATGAAAATTACTGAAAAAATTAGTTTTAATGATTATTGGGAAGATCCTAGGTTTTCTATCAAAAAGCCAGTTCGAAATGGGAGTCATGTACAGATGTTGGGAGACAATATCTACCATCACGATGATAACGGTGAATGGATACAAGAAGATTCACACCATAGTAATGCTGATGGTTCATTTAATATGGCCAATTTAGAGCGTGATACTCGTTCTGATCAAGTATTGATTTCAGAACATTTCTATTATTTTGGAGATAAAGCTGTTGCAGTAGACTTAGAGTCAATTGGATATCATAGGAAAATTAGAGACTATATAAAAATTCGCTTAGATGACTGTATACCTGCTATTAATCTTATAAAAAAAATAGATCTTGAGTATAGAGGCGATAAAAATTTAGTCATTTCAGATCCATGTCAATTTTCTGATTTCTATAAGCGTGTTGATCAGAAAACTGGAGAGTTCTACTGAATATAAGAAGGTGATAGAGAGGCTCACTAGAGCCTGTAATGAGCTCTGGCAACATCAATACCGGCACAAATCATTTCAGTCATGGTTCTTCGGCTCCCATTCTTGCAAATGCGAATTTTGTTTCAAGCACTGTTCGGGTTTCTCGAAGAAAAGTAACAACCATGCGTCGAAAGCTCATTAACGGGCTTAATCCCTTGATGGTTATCTGACTGCATGATTGTTGCCAATTACCGGTCCGACTGGCGGTTATTATTGAAACCGCCACACTCAATGCGACTGAATTGGCTGAATATTGCCGTCAGAAAAGGTTCTATCATTTCACGCTCAAGATTTTAGGTGAAAAATTATCATTTACAAACTAGATTACAAATTAAAGTAGATTATTTCTATAATTTATTGCGAATCTTACGCTCAACCAGCTGGCCATGCTGATCAAAATATCGACTGGGCCAGATCTCTGAGGGATGGATGCCAAGGTAATTTGCGATAATCCATTCACCTTTAGGCCACGGCCTACTAAATGTATTTGCTAATGTCGATGAACTGAGTCCTGCCTCACGAGAAACTGCGGCTAAGGTTGTGCCACGTTTACGCAGTGCAGCGATGATATCGGCCTGATGCCAATCATTTCTAATGTTGTTATTCATTCCTGCTACCCCTTCCATTAATTAATATTGATGGTGGTGATTCAGACAGGGTTCGCAGTACCGGGACACTCGTCCGGCGAGACCGAAGTCTCCCCCGCCTGAACCACCATTGAAAAGGCGATAACAGGCACACTGGTAGAAACATCCTACCAGTGGAGTGTCTTTAAGGCTGCGAAACCTTACCATTAGATTTTGCTAATGGCGGGAATACTTTAACTGATTGTTTTATCTAACTCAATAACCGAACGGCTAAGTTGAACGACTATAAACCCGCTCAACATAACGCCCGCGGCCATCACCGTGCCCCAAATCCATTGAAACCAGCGCTCTTGCTTCCTGATGGCTAAAACCATTTTGTTGGTAAAAATTAAGCGCATCCTGCGCCCACGCATAGCGCAAACTATGGGGAGAATAGCAGCCGATTAAACCAATCTTTGTGGTATGTGCCCGCCAGTAGTTCATGGCCTGCCGGAGATCGGGTTTATCAATCAACCTGCCGCCACGTTGTTCTGTAATAACAATCGCCTGTTCAACAGCCTCTTTCACCGCTGCAATATCCAGTACGCGGGTTTGCCTTGGCCGGCCTCCTTTTGTACCAAAAACAACATGCAGTTTTGGCTCTGGTTGCTCTAATTGTTTGCGCCAGCTTTTCAATGACGCACTACATTGCACAGCTTCCTGAGAACGTAATCCCAGTAAGCGGGCAAGTTTCAAGGTGACGGCAAATCCAACATCACGTTCAAGCGCTTTCTGATAAACAACCTGAAATGTAGTATCAGGGATCGCCTGTTTCGTTCCGGCGCGGCTGGTGCCGCTTAATCCTAATGCCTGATTACTCAAGCGCGGCGAAGTTTCCAGTTTCTCACGACCAGCCATACGGAAGATATTACGCAGTGCCGCCATTTCATTTTGCACCGTTCGCTTAGCAATGCCTTGAGATAAGCGGGCATCAACATACTGTTCTACATGCTTGGTCTTCAAATGACCGAGACTTTTCACCTGAATATTCAGGCTCAACAACAATGCGCCCAGACGTCCGGCAATCCGAATGCGGTCATGGCAGGTTTTATGGCTGCCGCCGCCTTGCCGGGCAAAAAACTTTAATTCTTTCATCAATCGACTCATCCATTTTTCTCCACTGATATCCTACAACCTACGATCTCTGGCGCGCGTCAATGTGGCAAAACAAAATGCACCGGTTTTGCCCTTGACGAATATCTGTGCGCCAGAGTGAACGCAGGTTGAGGTATTGCGGGGTATCGGTTGAGTACACGGTACTGCCGCCTGTATGAACAGGTCATCCCCACCGGCGAAAAGCCAGCCTCGATATCGTCAAGTTCTCCTTTTCCAATCTAAAAATGCAGTGTCAGATTCACTGTATAGTGAAGCAGGCGTGAGTCTGTCAGGGTTGGGTTGTGCTTTGGCTGCGGCGTCACTTTCAGCGGTAACCCGCAAAAAGTGACGCCTTGAGTTTTCGAACAATCAGCAAAGACTATGAAAGCGTTGAAATACCAACGGGTACAGCAAAACGCCGCCAGATTCAATGTCAAACGGTAGTCATGCGTTAATGGTTTAGCGGTAGAAAAATTGTCTGTTGAATAATTCAAACAGGGATAGATAAAAGTATGAACGGATGCGCAAAAGCCATCCTGTTGTTCATTGAAGATAAATAGGATTTATGTTGATTTGAAAAGTCAGTGTATGAACCCACGTTCAACACCCTTCGGCGACAAGATAAAAACACCTTTTGGGCGTATTTTTAGTTTAAGAAACCTTCATTACCAGACAAGGGTTTTATGTCTGACAATATCTGCTTCCAAAGGTGGGCAGATGTACCGCAATCTTGCTCTCCCTTTCAGGCTACAGGAGTTTTGTTTCGCCACCCGAAGGCGATCCTGACAGGCGATGGATCTTTGATAACAATTAAATATTTTATCGGTTGGAACGAGTAGGGTCAAATTTTTATTTGATATGAAATTGAGAAAAAACGATAGGGATAATCTAGGTAACAGCTCTTCCTACCGCTTTCAAAGTAAATTTTCTTATTGAGGTCTGTGATGATTCCCTTATACTTATCTGCTATGCAGCCATTCGCTCTCCATTAAAGGAGACATATGTCCTCCTATCCAATTAATTAACCGTGCATTTAGTCGGCTGGCAAAAGTATGTTGTAGTAAAGGAGGTGTTAGCAAATCTTGCTGTGTGATTACATAGCTAACTGGACAGCTCAAGTTAGTTATACGTGGTGGTGGCGGAGCAAGTAATAACTGCACTGGCTCACTTGGTGCTAAAGGAACAGATTGGCCTAAAAGTGTGAGGAAGCGTTCAGGTTTATGTAAGTGGATACGACCACTACTTATATCCAACCTACAAATTTCTGATAACGCCTCTTGTCCACTCTCTTGATAGCTTTCAAAAGCACTGCCACCTTGGCTAGTCAGCGCACTCAATAACCATAAATGGCTAACCTTTTCTCCCAATCGTGCTGCCAGGCATTGTGCTAGATATCCTCCGAAACTGTGACCAATAATTTCTATTGGTTTATTAAAAGTCGAGGCAAGCATTTCTGCTTCATCTAACCAATATTGGAGGTCACACTCTGATTGGTCTCTAATATCATCTACATCTTCCCCAATCAAATTTGGAGACCAAACACCACGACGTAAAAAAAAACCTGAAATCAGAATACGTGCAGTCATAGTGTAGTTACCCCACTTTGTGTCCGTTTCATCGCATTTACAGTACGTTGTAGTATCATGGTGAGCAAACAAAGCCCAGCCAGACTAAGAAAAAGTATCTGGTGGTTGCCAAGATCCAACATTAAACCACCATACAATGGAGCAACGGCACTACCCAGTAGGTAGAGGTTAGCGGCACCAAAATAGCTCCCACGTAACGCATTTGGGGTTATCTGATCCACTTCAACACTGAAGGTAGGGAATACTACCAATTCCCCCAGACTAAGGATGATCGTTGCTATAGCGAGCATATAAAATTGTGTAACAGGAGCAAAAGCGAATAACAGCTGTGCCAGTAACATCATTAATAGTCCTGTTATTAGCCTAACTCCAGTCGAATAACGTTGTAACAGACGTAATAAGGGAAACTGAGAGATAATAATAGTCAGAGCATTAATCGCAATCAGGGTAGCAATCAACGACATAACATTTGGTACATGACTACGAGTGAGATATTGGACCAATGTGGAATCAAAGCTGGCATATACTAAGGCTGCTAACATATTACAAAGCATCAACAAAGCAAAAAGTCGATGACGGATCATTTGTCCGCAGGCGGCAAAAAACGTAGAAGATGTGGTACTAGTTTGCTTTGGTGTAGTACTTCGCCATACGGTATAGTGCAGTGAGCGCCATAGTAACAGACCATAAATAAAATAGATTGAGGCAGTGATTAAAAAGGTTAAGCCTTGTTTGTCAACACCTAAGGTCACCCCAAATAATGGGCCTACCGCAGCGCCGGCATTGATAGCGTAATAACGGCAATAGAGTGCCAGCTCACGCGAAGCCTTATCATTAATACGATCTCCTATCAATGCCTTGCAGCTGGATTCAAGTAGAGCACAACCGATACTGACACCAGCAATACCAATGCCATACAGTGCGGGGTTATTACCATAGCTTAGCAAGACAAAAGCCAGTGCACTCAATGTGGTTCCACAAAGTATAAGGCGTTTACGACCAAAACGATCTGATAACCAACCAGTATAGACGCCGCTGATTGCACCAAAGATGATAGCTATGGAGAGTAAGGCACCAATGGTAGTTGCAGAGAAGTTGAACTGGCGGTACAAGATCACTGCTAAAAAAGGCCAGATCATAAAATAGGCTCCCCGCGTTAGCAGGGTGCCTACCAACATCAAATGAATTTCTGCAGGTAGAGCACGAAAACGTGCCAAGGTAAAGGTTTTACTCTGCATCGGATCACCATGTCTTATCTGCCAGGACGCCACCACGCAAAGTTCCTGCGTCTACACTATGAAACAAAGGCAAAAAACTTGTGGGTAATGGACGAGTAAACTCACTGCTAAGCCAACAACGCAACAAGCAACGATCATGTTTTTCATCATTTTCAAAACAAGTGCGAGCATGTAATGTAATGTGGTTATTGACCATTACCAACATTCCTTTACTGAAGTTCAGTTCAGCGTAATGACCAGGCTGTTCAACAATTGAATCCATATCTGTTAACATCTGTTTGATTTCTTGTGACTGCTCTATGCCATGGCGAACTACTGAGTCGTTAAATTTACGTATATAACGTAAAACGAATTGATCATGATTTTCACTCAATAGCGGCAAAGCAATCCAAGATTGATCACCTTCATCACGCAAATCATGAGGAATGGGCTTTTTTAGGTGAGAAAGCCAAGTAAACTGGCGTTGTTCTGCTTGCAATACTACATCGGCAGAAGAACGAATGCGAAAAGCACCTCCGCGAGCAGCAGGGCTCCAACAACCCAGCACAGTGATATCTGCCCTATCAGAATGAAAAGCGAGCTCTTGATTAGTTAAGTGTCCACGTTGTGGCATATTAAGACTATCGCGTACACCATGATCACGAACTTCTTTTAAGTAATGTCCTTGTTTGTTAATTGAAACTGGAATACCAAACCAAAGGCAAAACTTATTAAACAATGCTCGAAATGGCTCAGCCGATAGAGATTTGAGCATTGGGGAATCATGCACTACTACACCACTTTCCAACTCAAGTTCTCGATGCAAATTACGACGCAATATATCATCGCTTTTATCAGGTTGATAGCCTTCCGCCATTGCGCTAAGCAGAGCTTCCAGCGACTGATTAAAACGAGCCGAACGTTCAAACACGATATTTCCTCGCCAGGCAATCGGGCGCGGGTAGGAAGAAAAACTCATAAATTCACCTCATATTCTTGTTGCCAAAGGGAAAGCGTAGTTAGAGTAAAAAGTTGAGTATTATCCGCCGTTTCTATATATGCAGGCGTTAAATTCACCAGACCGATATTGCGTAATGTCTCGCAGTGTTCCTGCAGATAATGACGCATTTCCTGTACTGCTTTAGGCCAATAGGCGAAGGGTAATCGGAAGTGCTGCTTAGGTTTCCATTGCCAGTTTGGTAGCCGTTTCTTGAGTAAATTACATAGTGGGGCTTTAGTTATACCATCCACAAGGCGTGTAGAACGACTTGCCAGCATACCGAGTCCAGCATGTAAATAAGGTGTCCGAGCTTCAATTGTGCGTGACATCAGGAGATGATCAGCTCGACGCAGCAGAGGCTCCAAAGAGTAATGCAGATCGAAATAGTCAATAGCTGCTTCATACCCTTTCTTTAGGGCTGAATGAGAAATTTCTTCAATTTGATCATTCAATTCAGAAGCAATTTTAGAAGAAAATAACTTTGCTTTGTTTTGGTAGTCGCCGAACCAAATGCGAGCAAAGCTGCCTGCATCATGTATCTTTGATTGTTGTAGGTCAAGGTGGCGAGGATAGCCCCAGAACAACTCGTCAGCACCCTCCCCCAACAATACACAGTGGTATCCTGCATCCCCGACTGCATCCGCTAATTGTTGATACATCAGCAGGCTAGACATACGGGTTGCTGTACCAAAGTTTTTTACCGCCTTTCGCAACACAGGCATAAAAGCGGCTTGTTCCAGATAAATCCGATGCAAATTGGGTTGTTGGTGCACTGACTCCTCGGCACTTTCTAAGGCCAAAGTGAATTTAGCTATATCAGGCTTCATCCAGGTATTAAGCAGAGTTGAGTCTATCCCTCCACTGAGTAACAGTGCTGATGGACGAAATGTCGCTTTACAATGGCTGATAGCCTCACCTAATGTTTCTTCAATTGAATGCGATGATGGTTCAGTTTGAGGAGAAAAATGCTGGCGTTGAATCAACTGTGCTTGCCCTTTGCTAAGCGTAAATCTTAACTGCTCCCCGGGGGCGACAAGGCGTATACCGGAAAATAAACTTTCGCCTTCTAAAGTAACCCCTGTTGCCACAGCCTGAGCTATCGCAGCGATATTTGGTGCACACTCACCCAACAAAGTCAGTATCGGTGTAAGCTCGGATGAAAATATCAGCCGTCCACGATCTGCTTGATAAAAATAGTAGAGAGGTTTGATGCCGTAACTATCACGTTGTAGTGTCAATGAAGCACTATGCGGTTGCCATAATGCCAGCGCAAACATTCCATCTGGCAGTATTCCTTTTTTTATTCCCTCACAAAGCAAGCGAACTTCATCCACAATTCCCACATTTGGAGAGTAAACTTCACCATTATATGCGGCATAAGTTTCTCCATATTTCACTGGTATTGGTAGTGAGGCTGCACTAGACATTGGCAGGCGTGTCATTCCTAATGCACCTGCAGGCAAGTCAACAAATCCATTACCATAAGGACCTCGATGATGAAGATCCTGAAGTGCTTGACGAAAACGAGCACCATCAAACCCTGGTCCAATATCACCCAAAATGCCACACATTATGATACTCCCTGGGTAATAAGTTCAGTAATAGCGCATCGGTCGTGTTTACCGGCACCATTTAGTGGGAGTTTTTTATTGAGGCAAAAAACAGAACGCGGGGCACGGGATATACCTAAATGCTGCTGTAACCAAATTAGCAGAACACTTTCTTGCCCAAGTTCTCCTTGAATAACCGCGATGTAATCTTCACCATAAATATCACAGTGCACTTTCAGACAACATACATCTATCACATCACTACGGGTATTTAACAATTGTTCACATTCGTTAAGGTGGAACAGATTTCCCCCTTTATTTACCGTTCCATCCACGCGACCCAGCACATAAAACCCACCCTGCTCATCGAAATAGGCTATATCTTGGGTATCCAACCAGCCATCATGTACCATTTGTGCCGTTAGCTCAGGCTGATTTACATATCCTGAAAACAGACTGGGTGTTTTCACCCATAATCGCCCGCGAAAACCAGGTTGGGTAATTTCATGGCCCTGTTCATCAGTTAAACGTAGTGTCAGGCCAACAGCAGGTCCTACCGTATTGTCAAATCTATTTCTATTTAAGCGACCAAATAAAAAGGCAAAGCCACACTCACTCAATCCATAAATGTTCGCTAGCGGAGCAAAATTACGCTGAAATTCATCTTGTAAACCAGCATCCAAGCGAGCTGAACCAGACACGCACAATAAGCGGGATAATGGAAAAGGAACCGTGAGCGGAACCCCTTCCTTAACCATAAAATTGACAATGGGTGGAACCATATAGAGAAAACTGATATTGAATCGTTCTACTAGCGACCAAAATTGTATGCAGTCAGACCAGCAATGTTGCGGAAGTAGTACTACACTGCCACCATATAGTAAGGGAAACAGGAAGTTGATACCAAGTATCCCTAATCCGCTAACTCGATAAAAGCAGCCGGCACGAGTATGTTCTCCTATCTTTAGGCAGCGCTGACCAATGGCATAAGCGCTCACCATAGCTTGCTGACTGAGAACGATACCTTTAGGTTTACCTGTAGTTCCTGAGGTAAAAATAATCATTCTGCTATTTGCGGCTGCATGCTCATCAAACATCTCAACAGAATCGAATGAAAAGTCAGGAATAAATTGCAATGTGGCAAACTCATCCTGAATAGGGACAGCACTTACCAATATCTGTAGCACCATCTCATCAATAATTGCCTGTTTTGCTGTAATACCCCATTCAGGATCGATTAGGACCAAATCTTTTCCTGAACGGATAACGCCATAAATCATACACAGGCAGTTATAGCTGTTGTCCAGTATCACACCAATACCTTTGCCAGGTAAATCCGCAAACTGCCAAGCCAAAGCATCGACAAGCATATTGGTTTCTTTCCATCGATATTCAATAGCTGATTCGGGTTTTAAGGCATCAATCAACAAAGATTGCTGTGGCGAACTAAGGGCTTTCTTACGGAGTGTAGTATCCAGCGTGATAGGCAGATATTCCATCTGTCCTCCTAGCGCTTTACCGCAGTAAAAGCATGGATATCAAAGTTAACAGCAATCGGATTGACACCGCCAATTGTCATGACATTTTCCATAAATTCATGAGCGTAAGCCTCCCCGCCTTCCAGTTCAATATAGCGAGTCACGTAGCTAGTCGACAAAAAAAACAAGGCTATTTCTTCCGCAGAAAGGAAAATAATATTGGCAAACACCTCACGTTGTGCGTTATGCAGGTGTGGACAGTTACGCATCAGTTCGAGCGTATCATCATATTGTGTCAGACGGGGATCTCGGTGTTTTGCCCAGCGCGAGATCAACTCTTTTTCTATATAATCGCGCAATGGCCCATAAACCATTGGAAAATCATATTTATAGGCGCAAAAAAGCCCTCCGGATTTTAACCACTTTTGTAAATTCATTAACACTACTTGACGATCCATCCAGTAAAATGAGGTTGCACTGGTTATCAGGTCATAATTGCGTGGCGGAGAAAAAGTTTCTGCTGGAGATACGCTAAACGTTATATCAGGATAGCTATGACACGCTCGCTCAATAAGAGCATCACCAAGATCACATCCTTGAACATAAACAAAATACTCTTTCAGACGAATGGTAGAAACCCCATTACCGCAGCCAATATCCAATGCAGCTTCATTTGAAGGTGCTCGGACAGAGAGTGAACGATATAACTCATCGGGGTAGGTGATCTTTCCTCTTACGACATCATAAGATCCTGCATTTTTATTAAATTGTTTCACTGTGTTATCTCCAATAAACTTTCATGGTAATCGCCTTTATGAACAAAGTTAATATAGGTGCCACAACCGCGAATAAAGCGATAGGAGTGAGCCACACCCGCTGGGATAAAAACACTGGCTGGGCTATGTATATGACGAATATCACCCCCAAGATCGACTTCCACCTCTAGGCCGATATAGTCCTGACCATCTCCTAAGAACAAGAATACGGAGTCACAATTATGAGTGTGGCTATCAACATGACCTATCTCTGCAGACTCATCAGCGCCTATCATCGAAAATTGGCGGGCAATAAAATAGTAGGGAGACCCATCTATCAACCGTTTATCCAACATCACAAAACGTTTTCCTGGACCGTGGCGGTGATACTTAAGTTCTGTTGAAGATTTTTCCAACGGAACCAGAAAAAGTTCTTGTTCTTGTAAGGGAGTAAAATGCTCCAGAGAGATGTGTCCCTTGATGAGTTTTGGATCAAAAATGCTGTAAGCAGCACTGTCTTTCTGCATAGCAAGTTGGTGCAAGCGGGCAACATGTACAAACGCATTTTTACCTACAACCGGTTGCATTGGAGACATGGGTATTCGGCTATACGCTTCTACTAATTCAGAAAGCGCCAAAATTCGGGAAATATCAAAACGATTTTGTTCAAAACGTGTAGCAAGCAGCGTAATCAATTGGAAAGTATCAGTGATACCTGCACGTTCACCTATGCCATTGCAACTCGTAGAGATCCATTCAACTCCCGCTTCAATCGCTTTTAACGTGTTAGCTAGCGCGAGTCCTCTATCGTTATGAACATGATATTCAAGAACAATATCAGGAAACTCATAGCGTAATAGCGATAACACATCAAAAGTTTCATCAGGTAGTAGAATACCTACACTATCAGCGAAACAAATACGATTAGCACCTGCTTCACGAGCAGTTATAATCATACTGACCAAGTCAGGGACTGCAGTACGCCCGGCATCTTCAATGGTTGCCCTAACTAACAACCCTTGTTCACGGGCATATCGGATAGAAGAACCAAACATGGCTAACAACTCTGCGCGGCTCTTACCTTTAAACTTCGTTGCCATTGAAATTTCATTAATAGAGGCGAACAATCCAACCCAATGAGCCCCAGTTTGTAACACGGCATCGATATCTTCCAAACGAGCTCTGGCGTGAGCTAATACTGGCACAGGTGAGGTTGCTACCACAGCTTGAACACGTTCTACTTCTTTCGACGAAATAAAAGGATGTCCACACTCAATCGTATCTACCCCTAATGCTGCTATTTCTCGGGAAAGTAATACCGACTGTTCAGTAGTAAAACAACACTGGCGAGTTTGCATGCCTTCTCTCAAGGTGCAATCAATAATACGTATCATGTAGGGTGCTCCATACTTCTGACCAAGGTTTCAAAACAAGGTGCAGCCTGAAAATCCATAATTTTTGGTGCATGATTAAATTGTCGAGCAAAGCGTGCTAGAAAAGTCACCATTTTCATTGAATGATTTAATAGTTCCTTGAGGGATTCATCAATATTGGCTTCTGAAATCTCTCTATCAGGGAAAATAATTTTTAGATTATCAATTACCCATACTTTCATATTTGCCTCACATTAGTCTTTGATATTCGTTCTCTTCAACAAACACTATTGGCATGCCTATACGCAATTGACCGCTGATATTCATGTAACTCCCATGGGGGGTTTTTGCAGGCCATACCGAGATATCTCCTGCTTGAAGTGATACATCCTTTAGTTCTTCCTGAGAAATTCGGTTTTTTTCGAGGTCTATACACTTAAACATGGGATAATTTAGATCGAACTCATGCGGATAAACCACATCAGTATCGGGCAGATAAAACATACCTCCGTTCTCTTTAAATGCCGGGGTCAAAGCTACCCAGAACGTCCAAGCGGTATTAAAGGGTTTTTCCCACAATGCAATGTCCTGATGTAGAGGAATAAACGATTCATCAGCATGACGTTTAATAAAAGCTGCATGACGTAACAAACGAGGGTTATCAAGGTACTGACTTACGATTTTCGTCAGCCCGGAATCATAACACCATGCCTGCCAGAATTGCGGGTCATGATTAGAGATGTTACGGATTTTTTTTGCATAACGCAGTTTATCATCACCAATATCAAACTCTGGCTCTAGCCCTGCAGACGGAGAATCGGATTGTGCAAGAATCCAGTCCAGCGCCAGTTTTTGAAA
The DNA here is from genome assembly GCF_037265215.1 of Xenorhabdus griffiniae. NCBI lineage: Bacteria > Pseudomonadati > Pseudomonadota > Gammaproteobacteria > Enterobacterales > Morganellaceae > Xenorhabdus > Xenorhabdus griffiniae. Next base: position 2,659,793 of record NZ_CP147737.1, read on the forward strand.
ATCGGATGAAATTGCCTGCTTATGAAATATCATGAAAAGGTAACCTCTTGAGTTAGTTGGATAAGGTAAGAAATCACGTTACTCTCTTTCATCACCTCATGGTGACATACGGAGGCATCGAATTGATGGATATTCTGGATCAACAAATGCCAGTCAATGTTTACGTTGATATTATTTCGAGTGCTACGTATCCACCATGCTTGTTGCAAGGCTGGTTTTGGTTGCCATTGGCTGAATAGGCTAATGTTATTTAGAATGACAGGTAACTTTATTTCATTAAGCTCCTGCATCAAGGAAAGCCAGTCTTGTATATCTGTTGTTAGCCAGTGCTGGTACTGTTCGTCGATAGGCATTTCACGTAACGAAGACGAAGGCAAATGGCTGTCCACCATAACTAAGCGGGCAGTAGGGAAATTGCGTTGGCAGAGTTCATATCCCAGAGCACCACCGAACGAATAGCCAATAATCCAAGTCGGCTTATATTTCAATCCATCAGCGATAAGATCAGCCAGTTCAGAAAGATCTTCTTTCATAGCTAATGTGTGATAATTAACGCTTTCCACCTGTTCAGGCAGATGGGAAAGCAGGGACTGAAAACAACTGGGATGTCCGATGAAATCAGGAAGCAAAAGTATCATCAGGTCAGCTCCTCCACCAAGATACTGTGTAAAGCATTGCTAAATGTTTCTCCCCAGCGGGTTGTCAGCTTAACGTGCCAGAATCCTGGTTCTCCATGAGTGACAGTTATGGTGATAGGTTTCCTGCTACGAAATTCAGGATGATGCTGAAATCCTTCCATTACTATTGGTGTATCTATGAAGTTGATCATCACGATAGCATCACGATAATTAAGCTCACACAGAGAAGTAATTTCCTCCTGGGGCAGCTGTGCGTGCTCTAGCCACGACAAACGTAGCTGGTCAAACTCTGTGACTTCATAGCGAGCATCCAGCAGTATCGGTAACAGATTGACATAACATCCACTGCCCGTATTTCGCCGCCCTATACGGCGCAAAGTAACCGGGGTTATTGCTAACTGAGGACCATTAATATTCAGCTTAGCCAATGTCCGTGATAGGGACAGAATCATACGGGTAAACATTTGTGGCTCATCGTGTAATGTAAAGCTCATCAATGAGCTATCGGGTAACAACTCCCATGTCGGAGGCATGACCAGTGTGCTGAAAAGCGCTTTTTGATTACACCAGAAAGTTTGTAGCCGTTCTCGGTGTACTATAATTTGTTGTTCTAAGACCCAAATTTGTTGAATAAAATCCAGGTCCGGCTCTGGCCATGCTGCGGTCTTTAACCAAACATGTACCCGGGAAAGTAATGTCTGAACAAAATCAACATCCGCAATCAGGTGATGCAGCCATATTCCCCACCGCATATCCTTACTACAACGTGCATATACGACCCTCAGCATTCCTCTTTTAAACACAGAGTGAGGGTACTGTAATTGTTCGCGAATAAAAGCCTGAGCATCTGCATACTGCACAGATTCCTGATATTCAGGTTCAGCATTATATGGTGAGGTAAAAAGGCGTAATTCGAGTCCACTATCTCCCCACTCCACCGCACTATTGAGAAGTGGAAAAGTTCTATATAGACCTTCGATCAAATTTTTTAGTTTGGAAGGTTCTGGAGGGACAGAGTCTGGTGCCAGGTAGAACAATCCGAATTGTGAACAGTCTCCGGAAATAATCTCACTCAGTACCATTGCATTAAGCCAGCAAGGAAGTGACAAAATGCAGGAACTATCACTATAAGAGGTAAGCAGCTGTTCTTTTTCTTGCTGTAGCCAGGAACGTTCCTCTTGATCTAACTGTTGCCACTGACCATAAATAATCAGCCGATTACCAAATGGTAAGCAATAAATTTGCCGCTGAGAGAACTTCTCAAAGATTTCATTCATAGTACCAGAACCCCCTCAGGAATAGGATTCTGTAATGTATTGACATCAATTCCCTTGTGGGTTAACAGGGAAGCAAAATCAGCAAGAGTCGCATGCTGATAAAGCTCCTGGAGGGAAAGTGCCACATCAGAATAGTATTGATAACAAGTAGCCAGTAAGCGCAAAGCATGTAATGAATTACCGCCTGATTCAAAAAAATTGTGTGTTGGAGAGATAATTGGGTAGCCCAGCAATTCTGACCACCAAATGGCACAAGCTGCTTCTTGCTGGCTCATTTCCATAGCTGATGATTGTGATTGTAATGCTTGCCATTGCGAAAAAAGCGCTCGACGATCCACTTTTCCATGCTGAGTCAAAGGTAGTGAACGGACACAAAACCAAAAGGACGGACGTTCCCAAGAAGGAAATTTCAGCATAGCTTGACGAGCTGGACGATCATCTTCTGCTTGTAGTGCGGCTATCAGCTGTTTACTACCATGATATTGCTGCACCAATAATGAACAATCTTCTACTCCCGGAATATTGCGCAGTCTATTTTCTATTTCACTTAAATTAATGCGGTAGCCATTAATTTTTATTTGACTGTCCGCTCGACCAATAAAATGTAGATTTCCCTCTTCATCATAATATGCAAGATCACCTGTACGATAAGCTCGTTGGGATATTCCCTGCCAAGTAATAGTAACAAAGGCTTGTGCTGTACGTTCTGGATCACCGAAATATCCCAATGCTAATCCTTCCCCAATAGCATATATTTCACCACTGACACGGGGTGCAGTTATATGTTCACCTTGCAAATCGCAAAGTAATACCTGCGTGCCGTTGATTGCCTGTCCGATAGGGATATCATGCCCCGTTAAATCCTTAGCCCGAATTATGTGGCAACAAGTAAACGTGGTATTCTCAGTTGGACCATAGCCATTTACAAAATTGATTTTTGGGTGAGCATTAAATGCCTTACGTACATGAGAAATTGATAAAATATCTCCCCCAGTTAGTACAGTATGTAACCCATGTAGACATTGAATATCAGTATCAACGAGAGTATTAAAAAGGGCTGTAGTCAGCCACAAAGTATTGACGCCATAATAATGTATAGCTTTTTGTAGAGCCTGTGGGGTCAGTATTTTTTCTTGATGGACGATACAAGTGCCACCATTGAGCAATGCTCCCCAGATTTCCAGAGTAGCAGCATCGAAAGATAAAGGGGAATGAAAGAGAAATATTGGACGAGAATCAAAGTCGAGAAATTTTTGTTGGCGACAAAGACGGATAATACCCGCATGAGCACAAACAATTGCTTTTGGTTCACCCGTACTACCGGATGAAAAATTAACATAAGCCGCCTGATGAGTTAGTACATTGGGAAAAGTACTTGGAACAAAGTAACTATCACTCTTAATCCTCACAGGAAACAATGTAATACCGTTAGGTATATTTGTAGGGTAATTGCCTGTAGAATAGAGCATTATATGGCAATCTAGTCGGCTAAGTTGCTGTTCAATCCAAGTTTTTGGTTGATTTAAATCAACATAAACATAGTAATTTCCGGAAAGTACGATTGCCAATAAAGCAACAACAGTTCTGACGTTATGAGGACCTGCAACAGCAATGCACCCCCCTCTACCTCGCTGGATATTCGCCAAATGCACGCAGAGCTGGCTTGCCGCAGCATATAACTGCGAATAGCTTAAGGATTCTGTTTCATCAATAACAGCCGGTGAATTCCCATAAAGATCAACAATATGGGGTATTATAAAATTTATTGATTTATAATTATCCATTTTCTCAGTGACAATATAGTTTAATCTTTTTAGCCCGGAAAAAATCTTAATTAAAACTAAAGAGACAATCCATATAATAAGAGCTGGTTAATTAAACAAATTTTAAATAAATGTTATTATTTTTGTTAATAACATGTTATTTAAATGATTTTATACGTGCATAGAGAATGCCATGAACTGCATATTTGGAACTGCAGTGGCACAAAACTAATGACCAGCCAGAAAAAGTTTCTCGCTTAATCGGGTAATAACCATTTTGACTGATGACGTCACTGACGCGCTGCGCTTGTCTTCTCCGAGTTACCGGGCTAATACATTAACCCGGTAACTCGGAGAGCTGAAAAACACCTGCCAGAAAAAAATTCTTATTTAACCCACCCTATTAAAGAATTAGTGATAAAACTGTTCACCTATTCACTTTTAAATATTTTTATTTAAATTCATAATGTTAAATGGTGATAACCTGAAATCAAATTCATCATTACTCTTCAACTAACCCTTCACCTCAAACTTGAAAAAATGGTGAACAGGGCTGAATACTTGCGAACAGTTTAAAAATAACTATAAATCCTATAATAGATTGATATATCTGGTTTAAATTACAAAGTGAATAATGGTGAACACTTTTTTATATTTCTTTGAAAAATGTCTGTATAAGAAAAAATTATTCTTCTGGCTGGTCATTCCTTGTCAGTTTTGGCAGCCATTCATTAGCTGTGTCGACATTGAGGTTCATATTGCTGCGAATACCGTATTTGCTTTTCTTGCGCAGGTAATGCAGCCCATACTCTGCCAGTGCGCCCGGCATATCCATGCCAAAACGCGTTACGGAAACAGGTTTATTCAGGTTATTGCCTTTCATATAAGCAAGGTAGGCGTGATAAAGGTATTTGCGAGGATTGAACGGCATAATTTCCGCATTGCCGATTAACAGGCCATCAGCTTCATCGGACGCAATCAGATGGCCGCAGAAATCGACCAGTGGATCGGTGCCGCGTTTGATATCCAGCGCTTCTTCTGATTTTTGTTGCTCTGTCAGTAAATGCCTTGCGGTTTGTGGGTCAGCGAACCGATGCAGCAAATGTCGGATAATCACAGGCAATTCTGCCGAAATTTTATCCCGCAGGAGTGGATCGCGTTCATTTTCCGGTATAACTTCGGAAAAGTTGAAAATCACCCGACGCCGCGACACACCACCACTGCGATCACTGAAACTCATGGCGTTATTGTTCACTGCCAGCACGACAGCAGGAATACGGGTTGAATAGGGTTGTTTGTGCTTCGGGTCAATGGCAACTTCATCGCCGCCTGTAATGGCCTTAATGCCGGAACCATCACCTACATAGCGAGTCTGGTCTGGCAGGATAATCAGCGAATATCCGACAATCAACGCCCGTTCCCGTGGGTTTTCTAGAGCAGCCATACTGGCGGAAACGGTGTTGCCTTTGCCTGCCAGCATAGCGCAGATTTCAGCAAAGATGCTTTTTCCACTGCCTCCGGCGCCGGTGACCTCCAGAAAAAGCTGCCAGTCATAACGGTTCGCCAGCACCATAAACAGTGCCGCCAATACACGATTGAACTTGTTTTCACAGTTGGCTGTTGCCCGATTCAGCCAGTACCAGAACTGTGGCGCATGGTTTTTCAGGGTTTCCCCCGAAATGGGGGAATTGAATTCAACATCATTAGCAAGTAGCAGCCAGTCACTTTTACGATGCGACCGGAACTGGCAGGTTTTCAGGTCAAACACGCCATTATTGAACCCGATTAAGTGGCGTTTTGGCGGTTGCATCATGGGAAGCTGTAATTTCAGGGCATCCACGGCAGAGCTAATACCATGCGGTGAATACGGCTGCTTTTCTTCCATAAAGGCCGCCACCATTTCCCGCTTTAAATCACGGTCACTGACCGGACGCCAGACAATACCATCATAGTGATGAACGCTTTCCGAAGCGCCATCCAGTGCCAAATTGCCGTCATAACGTGCCAGTAGCACTTCCCCGCGCTGACCTGTCCGCTCATCAATAATCGGCGGGTTATCCAGCTCGAACACTTGACCGTCGAGTTTTTGATGCAACTTACGGGGTTCAGCACTGCCACCGGAGTGATGCCAGACCGCCTTTTTAATGCCTGCTGACTTCATGCGCTCATAGTTCGCCACCGTGGTGATCTTGCGGGTCTGGTCAACGGCGATAAACTGTGCCCGTTTCTCGGTCACACCGCCAATAGCTCTGATTTCCTCTAACAGTGTTTTTGCGCCTTCACCCGCCTGACTAATGGATCGTAAGGCGGCACTTTCAATGCGAAAGTGAAACTGTTGCGGAATGGATTTAATCAGGGCGACATTTTCAGCCGTGGCGGCGATCAAGCGGTCTTGCATATCTGCCGGGCGGTCAGGGGTTTTGATGGTTAAACCGCCAGACAGTTGCTTGAGCGAATCATCCAGATTGCGCTGGGAGTTTAAATCGGTCTGGCTGACAAATTTATCGGCCATCTCTGCGGCTTTGCGGTTAAAGATGCTATCCCAGCGGCGTTTCAGTTTGTTCAACCAAATTCGCGTCTGGCTGGCAATACTGGCATCCATCGCCACGGAGTCAAAGTCATCCTGTAAGTGGGTTAATGCCTGCTGATACTCCTTTATCATTCGGCGTATCAATCGTGACAGGTCACGCTGATAGCGATCAGTTGCCGCCGCCGAATAGTGGAGCGGCTTGCCCTTCATGACTGCCTGCCTCTGCACCGCCCAGCGTTCCCGCTTCGCTCGCAAGCGGATCTGCTTCGCCATAGTCTTCCTCGTTGATGTCTAAGCCGAAGTAACTGGATTCTTTATCCGCTGCCAACTTCTGGCGGATGTCGTGTCCATCCACTGCACCGATGTTGGCGTAGTTAACCGCCGTCTGGGAGTTTTTCAGCTCAATATCGGCATATTCTGCCGCAGTCGGGCTGTCCAGCGGGCGCCATGAGATGCTGATATCGACAATCGGTAATCCCTCACTGCGTAACAGAATTTCGTAGTGACGCTGTAGCAGGTCTTCCAAATCGTTGGCCTGAATGCTCTCCAGTTCTTCGCGGTAGGCCGCTTCTTCATACTCGCCACTGGAATTAAAGCCTTTGGGCGTGGTACCCAATAATTTGGTGGCAGGCACGTTAGCGGCAGCCGCGACAAGCTGATATTGCGTCATAATGGTGGCGTCCAAATCGGCCAGTGACGTATCAAACTGCTGAACGGTGTCTTGATTGCTCGTCACCTGTACCCCATAGTTATCCCGCATCAAGGCGAAATACTCGATATTCTCCGCAATCACGCCCTTATCAGCATTTTCTGCATCGGCCATCCCCAGTGTTAGTAAGCGTTTAGTCATCGCCAGTTGCGGGGCTTCGTTGGCGGTACGTTCGGAGGCATAGACCCGTTCGTAGACCCGCTCCGGTACAGAAACGCCGAAATAGTTGTACATTGGCTTGAGTACATTTGGCACGGGGAACGGCACAAACTTCACCAGATGGGATTTATGATAACGCCGTCCGCCGATGCGATAATACGTTGGCTCGTAGAAGTTCAGTGACGCCGGATCTTGCACATTATCGGCCGTCAGTTCCGGCGTCACCCATTGGGGATCAATCTGTTTGATACCTTTGTACGCTCCTTTCTGGATACCATCAGGATTAAACGGGTTTTCGTAGAATTCCTTGGGGTTAGAGGTTTCTACCACAAACAGCGCAATGCGTCCGCCGTATACGCGCCCGAAATGCACCAGCTCTTTCATCGCCTGATGGATACGATACTTTTTATCGCGCTTTTTCAGTTTGTCGATAATGGTGCTGTCTTCGCAGTCAATCTCGTAGCTCTGCCGGATAGCATCACGGGCAGGCATATTGCAGGCTTTATCCACCAGCCAGTGCTTGGCAATCACCGCACACAGGTTATTACCGATAAAGAGCTGATTGGCATACCACGCGGCTTGCGCTTCCGGTACGCCGTACAAACTGCCTGCTTTAAATGAGGGGATCGAGCCATCCACGGAATCCATCGCCACGCCTGCCATTGTGGGCTGTGGCAATTCCAGCCCCTTAAAACCGTTGTCTTTAGCAAGCGCTGGATATAAGTCGGTGGAAAATGCTGAACGTTGAACAGGGGGTGCCGTAGGCTTTCGTTTTGAAAACGGCCACATAACATTACCTCTTGGTTGTAAAGAAACTGCCTTTCTTTTTGATATAGCCGTCCAACCCGTATCGACTGGCATCCCAACAATGGTTATTGGCATCCTCAATAACAGGTAGTACCTCGCCGGTGATTCTGTCGGTTTTGTAGGAATAGAGCCGGGCTTCTTTGGCGGTCTGCTTACAGCGTGGGTGAATGAAAATTTGCTTAAAGCCACGCAGGTAAGAAATACCGTCCTCTACGCTGCCTTGCCACTTCTTCGCTGCTGAGATATTGAATCCTTGCCGCCTGAGATAGCTGATCGTTTCCGGTCTGGCAGAGTCGGCTTTGATAGGCCATTTGCGAGACTCTGGCACTTGGTCATAGAACGCAGGCATGTGATCGAGTTCCACCCCGATACCGTATGCTTCATAGTCGATATACAGGCAATCATTTAGCGTAAACATGCGGATCAGTGTGCTGGGGTCTTTGGCAAAACCGAAGTCAGCGCCAAATAACAATCTGTCCGCTTGCTGCCACAAGTCATCAGGAAATTCCTTGATAACGTATTTATTCGCCAACACCTGCTTATCGGAGTTTTCCAGATAGGCACCTTCCCAAATCCATGAGTAAGTAGCAGGATCTAACCTCGCTTGGTCACTTAGTCTTTCCTCTTCAAGCACAGAGGGGAACCACGGATTATCATCGTAGTTCATCTCGACAATGATTGAATTATCCGGTGGGTTCTTTCTGAATCGTTTATCGGTAGCGCTGCCATCTCTTTCCGGGTTCCATGTGATCCAGATTTCAGAGCCTTCTTCTCGAACTGTCGGTGTGAGCTTTGTCCATGCTGTTTCAGATACGGACTCTGCCTCATCAACCCACGCGATTAAAATTCGGGCCTTTGATTTGATACTGTCCAGATTGTGGCGCAACCCAGCAAACACATAGTTAACCGACCTGCATTTGGTGCGGATAAACTTTTCGCCCAGCTCATAGAAATCATTCAGCCAAGGTACAGACCTGATGGCCTGCTTAACCTCTTCCATTGAGGACTCTTCAAGGGAGTTCATATATTCACGAGCGCAAAGTATCACGCCGGATTGCCCGTTCTGCGCTGCCATATAACCCCGGATAGCAGTCATGAGAGCAAAGGTTCGCGTCTTGGCTGAACCACGCCCGCCGTATGAACCGCGATAACGATAATCACCACTGAACACCGGGATCAATTTCGGTGGCAGTTCAATCCGTGCTGTCGTCATGCTGGCCTCCGGCAACCAGAATGATTTTGGCGGGAGACATTGAGCCGTCAGTGGAAAGGTGATCATTCACCGTTTGCTCTTTCAGCCCCAAATCCCGCGCAATGATATTCGCATTGAGTAAATCCGCGGCTGCACCTGAAAACTTCTGGTCGTAGATAATTTGTTCCACGCGCGTAGTGATATTCGAAAAATCTTCGCGCTTGGTATATTCCGTCCATGTTGAGCGTGAAATATCCAGAAAAATACACAGACCGGATAAGGTCATCGCCCGCATTTTTGCCATCTTCGCGTAGACGATTTCACCCTGATTATGAAACGCCTTTGTCTCATACAGAGGATTTTCTTCTACCCATGCAAAGTATTCACAACATGCCTTCCACAGTTCCTCAGGCGAACCAAACTTCGGGTTCCGCCCATGACTGCTTCGGGTCTCCCAAAACCGATTGCCCTTTGGCGCGGCCATTTTCGTTTCCTTTTACTTCGATAATTCACAAGCTATTTTCATCACTTGCTCGAGTTCTTCATTATTGAGTCCGTGATATCGCTTTAGTTTGACGATACCCAGCAACATCCTGGCTTTTCGTTCTTCCTTGGATGCAAGGTCCCGTATTAGTCCTGGTGCAGTAATACGTGTCCGTATCTGGTGCTCAGGCATATTTACCTCTCTGTTGCTGAATTCAGAATAAACAACTGCCTCGGTTGATATAACCCCGACAATTTTTGCACTGTGGTGATATAAAATGCTGAGAAAATGTTCAGAAAGTGATTTATCGTCCAATATCCGATTATCGGACTTTGGTCTGGCTGCATTGCTAATACGGGCAAGCAATACCCCGACACAAAGGAGTATCGATATCGATATACCCCGAGGTCACCAAACTGAGGACCTCGACAGCATTCCCATTTTCACTAATGAAATCAGTCCACTCAATTTTGAAGAGGCTCCAATTTTAGAGCCTGCCTGTTATTTATATTGCATGGCGAGCTGTAATCTGTTTTCCGCTTGTTTCTTGTTATCGAGCAAATGAGCCTTACGTCCACCTCTTCCCCAATAATTAAGAGTGCGGGCGCAATCGCTGACAATTGTAGCTTCTTGGTTGTAGGTGTACGCAGCCATATTTGCCTCTGCCATGTAACTCGCTACTGAAATCAATTCACCAGAGAAATATTTATCAAGAACGGTATACACACCAACTTTGAATGCCGGATCAATATGACCAGCAAACTCATAAGCAACAAATCGCTTCCGAATGTACCGCCATGCTTTCCTTGTATAGTTTCTAAATGGGCTTTTGAATCCCATTTAGATAACTCCTTGATAAATAATTGAGTTGATTCCAGTCGTTTGAATTTACTTGGGCGAAGGTTTTCAATATCCCTGCCACCCAAGAAATCATTATCACCCGCTTCGACTCTGGCTTTAGCTATACGCCACATGTCAGTTAAACAAACCATTCCATCATCATTGATGCGGACAGGGGTATTAAACAAAGTCAGTGTTTTCATGCGTAGTTCCTTATAGAAAGTGAACCTGTTCGTACAGAAAGGCCGCCCCGAGACAACTACGCTATTAGCGGTTTTCTCAGGATCACTTTCTGTAAGGCTCTTGGATTAGATGTGCGCGTACGAATGCGCGTTAGATACAAAAATGCCACCAGCCGTGTGCGATAGGAACGGGTGGCGGCATGAGTTATTTCTGTAGCCACTCAGGGAATGGATAGAGAAATATTGGGTTTAGTTTCAGTGAGTAACTAATTGTTAAACATTATTCGCTTGTTTGTTAGAGGGGAGTAGGCATACTAAGGGATAAATATATAAATTTTGTTGGGGGTGTCTATGTCCGTTCCTAAATTTAATGAAGTTTTTGAGGAATTAATGCGTTATAGAAATCCCAGTGGTACACCTGTGTTACAGGAAGTTACTCACAATGGAACAAAGACACTGCTTATTCGTTTTGACGATATAAATGCAAGAACATCTTTCGCAGATAAAACTAGGCTAACGACTAAGGGTTATCTTAGAAGAAATAGTAATTCTTATTCATATGTCCTTGAGCAGTTGGGATTCGAATCTACCAATCCATGGTACATAAACTCAAATGTTGCAAAATTAGAATTCAGGTTAACCAACCATCCGGGGTATGATGTAACAATTCATGCATATCAAAACATACTACTACCTAGCTACTCACCTGAAGAAAGTAGCAGCCTTAACCTATTTAAAGAAAGGCTGGATGAAAACAAGCGTAAATACCAAAATATCCGGGACAGTTTAAGGAATTATCGTAGCCCTAGATCGTCTCCAGCAAAAAGCCCTCAAGTTGAGTCTTCTGGTTTTTTTAGTGCTCACAATCCTCCGAATCCACAGTATGAACAAGATATACAGCAAGCAATACGGGAAAGTCGTATTACGGCATATCAAGATGGAAGTATGCCGGGGACTTCTAATTTCTTACAAACAGCTCAGTCTGGTGGTCCTGTTAGGAGGCTAGTTCCTTCAACATCACAACGTTCTGCTCCATATCCGCAACCACAAAGAAGTTCAACTCCTGATCCTTATGCCTACCAACGAGGTGCTCCAAGGCCACCATCTAGGCCGCAAACGCCATCTTCACCTCAACCATCGACTTCTTCTCAGCCATCAGGCTATTCTCAAAGAGACGCAGAGTACAAGAGATGGTTTGACGAAGATGATGAATCTTGGATGTAAATGTAGGAGGATGCTCTTTCAACAAAAATAGGCAATAAGGCACATATCAAAATTCACCCACACTGTGCCCTAACATTCTCCAGCCACCCCAGTATCATTTGTTCTGGGGTGGTGAGGTTCTCTCTTCAATTTCCCGTATCGCATGTTTATCCAAATTGCATTGCTCAATGACCGTTAATAACCGCTCATTTAAAATCAGGCTGTCACCCCATGTCATTTTGTCCGGTATTACAGGCGGCTGACAGTCAGCGAGCAGATGCGCCGGAATCGGTATTGGCGGAATCTGAACGTATTCGGTTCGCGTGCTGCTGCAACCGGCTAACAGCCCCATCAGGCACAGTGCGGGCGGCGCAATCATGATTGACAACAACCGTTTTGATGGCAGCCTGCGTTTTCTCAGAATCCACGGCTGACCGCTGCCGGTTTTCGCTATTAATGCGTGAGATGTCATTGAATAACCTGATAGAGTGGTGGGCGTTATCGGTGATGAACTGCTGGCGTTGATTCTGCTGGGTCAGTGATTCATTTTCACTCACCAGCCGACCGTTTTCTGCATATACCGAATAGACGGAGTGTGCAGCATAACTAATCAGCGCGATACCTATAATCACAACGCCAAATTTCAATTGCCATTTCATAGCAACTCAAACGCCCGTTCGAAAACATCATCGGAATAAGGCTGCTGGCCGTTCTCCATCTGTATCATCGCTTTGACTAATGCTGTCATGATGGATTTATCGTTAACATCAATCACTGCACGACTATCGATACCAATTGAACGACTCACATAGGATATGTAACTCTCGGTATCATTCTCACTCGGTGGCGCCCAGCGGGTAATGATTTGTCGAATGGTGTTCAGGCCATACTTACGCTCGTAATTGCGGATGATAACGATCATCGCCCGTATGCCATATTCCGGTGCAATAAACTGACAGAATGATTTATCTGTCTGCCTACTGCACAGCCCCCACCATATATTCCCGCGGCGGATATTACCCGGATTATGATTGCGAATGCCTCTGCTCACTATTTATCTCCCAACCGTTTGTTAATCGCACGAATGGCAAACTCGCGTATTTTCTCAACACCAATAAAACCAACGGCGCCCCCGATAGCCGGTGCAAAATTGATAGGAATGCCAAACATCTCCAGACCACTGGATACACTCCATGACAAGGCACCACAAAGCAGCGCCTCTACCCAGCGGTTCTTACGTTCCACACCGTCGTAAATTAGTCGGCCATAACAAATCGCTATTGCCAACATTGAGCCGGATATTTGCGGCCACGAGTTTTTTAGGCCATTTAACATATCAGCCCATAAATCAGGATTTTCTTTCATCTTCATATTCCACCCCATTAGAATAATGGGCGTCCGTGGGGTGAAATAGGTTCGCCCCTGTGAGTTGTAGTAAGTGGGTTGCCAGCCGCAATAGCGATACTGAGGTTCTGTGAGTGATTGCGGTGGCAAATTCGATTAATGAATTGATGGCCACTTCTTATTTCCCCCTCAAATGAGGGAGCAAAAACGGAAAGTGGCGATAAAAAAGGCTACGCCAAATGAAGCGCAGCCCAAAACTCAACGTGTAAATTGAGGCGAGTTATTTCCAGTTGAAACAGTAAGGAAGCGGATTGCCTGCATTTGGTTGTTGCAATAGACTACCTAACTTTTTGGCATCACTGTTATCATACTCGCCAATAAACTCGTATTCGTGCTTACCAAATAAATGGCTGTCGATACTGCCACCCAATTGATAAGCGACGCCGTCCACCGTTATCGTGAGGCTTTTCTTAAATAAATCCACCAGCTTCTGATAACCGTCTTGATTATTATCCGAAGAAACTCGGATAAAGATTTTCTGGTTTAACCCATCCCATACGAACAACGAGAATTTTGTGATAATTGTTTTATTTTGGAGGTTAATCAATGTACCGAAAGGACCTAGATGTTCACCAGCAGGTTCAAATTCAGCGTCAGCCAGGTATCCCCACATTTGATCTTTGTTAGAAAAAGATCCCGTATCCACTGCAAGATCAAAGCTCAGCATACAATCAGCAGGCTGTGGTTTTACCCCTGAGTTCACCAGATGCCAGTCACATGCCATCAGGTCATCGGGGGTGGGCTGCCAAGGAAACCATTCACCATGCTTATTGCTCTTTTCTATATAAACAGGTTCATCAACTGATGATTGAGACGTCAGACGCATGTGTTCACCCGGCGCATCCCAATCACTGCGGTGTAATTTATTTCCCAGGTACACCTGTATGATCGCCCACGGACAAGAGCCGACAGGCGCGGTTACCGTGTTAATCTTGTATTGTGCGGGAATAATTTTGCACTGCTTTTCTGGATTATTAACTTCAGACATAAGCACCTCATTTAACGATGAATTAATAAAGGCCATTTCATTCCGCTGCTAAATAACCAGAAATTTTATTTAAGCCAAATTTTTATCTCAACGATATCTTCCCTATCGATAGGCATAAAATTTGATAGACGATGGTGCCTTATTGAGTGGTCAACTCTAAGTTGATCTCTTGCTCCGTCTGCTTAAACCGCGCTTTTTCCAGTTCAACACCCAACACGCGACGATTCAACTTCAAAGCCGCTTTCAGTGTTGCCCCAGAACCCATAAAGAAATCGGCGACCATATCCCCTTCACGGCTGCTGGACTGGATAATATGTGCCATCAGGTCAGCCGGCTTTTCGCAGGGGTGTTTGCCGGGATAATACTGCACAGGAACAAAATGCCAGACATCGGTATAAGTTACATGAATCATATTCCTGTCATAATTCTTTATACTGACGTGAAAAATCTAAGTAGTGTTTTTTACTAACACCTTGCAAAAGAACTAAATATAGTCTAAATTTAGTCTTCATCCGTTACTAACGGACTCCAAAGCGGAATTTGGAATTAAAATTAGACAATATTTGAAATCACAAAGCGGCTTAAGTGCCGAACGTATCTGACATCTTCTTAATGTCAGCACGAAGCTTACTGTCAGCAAATGCAAAAACGGCGACTCTTCGTCAATGAGTTTGAATGAAGCCTATCGTTATTAGCCAATGCAAACGTAAAAGCGGTAACTCTTCGTCAATAACTTTGTAAGATTCTTTCTTACAATAGGAGTAATTAAATGAAAATAGAAACAATAAGTTATATAAAAAAGCATGCCGCTATGCTTGAACTATCGGAGCCAATACTGGTTACCCAGAATGGCCTACCTGCTTACGTTATTGAATCATTTGAGGATCGCAAACAGCGAGACGATGCTATCGCGTTACTAAAATTGCTGGCGATATCTCAAAAAGACAAACAGTCAGGAAAGCTACACTCGCGTGACCAGTTGTTGGAAAGTATTTGATACTTATCAATAACTAGGAGGAAAAGTGCCTGAAGATACAACTGTAACAATAAAATACACTGATACCGCAAAATATAGCCTTAAAGATATTGCAAATTTTTTACGGTCTAAAGATATTGATCCCTTACCTATAGTTAACGATCTGATTTCAGAATTCGAAAGTAAAGTCAGCATTTTTCCATTATCTTGCCCGATTTCTCTTCAGTTAAGTAAAGTCGGTGTGATGGAATATCGTGAATGTAGTACAAAAAACGGATATAGAATCCTTTACACAGTCGATTCAGAAACTGATGTAGTAGTACACGTCGTTCTGCATCAAAGACAAGATATACAGGCATTACTTCTAAAACGCATGATTGAGTACCACATTTAAATCGGATTAGATGCTAATACTATTAAAAGTAAAACATGATATTACATATCAAAAAACCCGCATCTTAGGCGGGTTCTTTTCTGCATTTCGCTGCTTGCGGGTATAGCTTCGCGAAGCGTATATGAAAATATTAACTTCTTCGGCAAAAAAGTCAAACTTTATTCGAGTAATGATAATTTCTTTCGAATTCATCACACATTGGCCGGTAAAGCATAAACTCAGCTACCCCTAACCAAGCATTAACACGGTTTTGGCAAGTTCTTAATGATATTTCAGGATGCCTTTTATTCATTTCAACCGCTATCTTATATTTTGATTTCTTATAGCAATACCGTTCCTTAATAATATTCAAAAGCCCTTTGTCATTTTTAAATACTTGTCCAATAACATAATTCATTTTTAAACCTTCCGTGTCTGTACAGAACATCAGACTGCTGATTGCTTGCTTTTCTTTCATTTCTTCAAAAAATAATAAGAGATCTTGTTTAGATATTCCTGCCTGTTCTATTTTTTTAAGGGCTGCTTGAAGAGATCTTTTGGTGATAACAGTATCAGCCAGTAATCGGGAAAATATACCTGCTGCTTGAGGTGACTGACTAAATACAGACCAACGTCCCCACATTTTCAACCGTCCTTGAATCCAAACACTTTCAAGGGTACGCAATCTCAGATATTCGTCACCTTTTCCACATGTTACCGGATAAATCATTCTGCGCCCCTTGCCTTCATCTTGCTTGATATATTCACACCCGACATAGCCGTACCTCTTCTACTTCCCTTTTAACCTGTGCTAATAATTCAATTTCTGTCCCATGAGTCGTCTGCCATGTTTTCGGTGCCGCATGGAATCCTGTGGGATAACAGGCCCGATGGTGGCGGGGACATAACGGCAGCACGGAGAAGTGATCGGCTCGCTGTGCCATTCCCTGCCCAGCTCGTACATGATGGATTTCTGACTGCGACGCCCCCAACCCCAGATTACGGCAACAAATACAACCTAAAGAGGCCACATCCGACAGCCACTGTTTTTCACTGTTGGTCATTGGTCTTGCCTCCTCCTCACGCAAAATCAAACAACTGTGCAGCCGATTTTCGGCGGCATCACGGGTTGGGAAGTTGCGGTACAAGATGAAGTTCCACAGCACATTCAGTGTGGCTTTATAGAGTGCCTGAAATTCCAGTTCATCCATTTTGGCAAAACTGACAGAGCGGGGTTCCCGGTGCAGGCTGCCATTAGGCATTTCATAGGTGTCGTAATGCCCGGCTTCCACCGTGACCCAGCGCCGGAAGGCATCAAAGGATTTGGTGGCGGTGATGTTATGAGCTCGGTTTTTCGACAGGCCAGACAGGTATTCATCAGCCGCCGATTGTAAGGCATCCTGACTGCCGGCGAAGTGGGCCAGAAATTGGACATAGCCGCGCACAAGGGCTTTTTCTTCGGGGGAGATCGTGCCACCCGTGGGTTCCCAGTATTCGAACCCAAGATTCAACAGGGCAAAATATTTGCGGTGGAAACGCGGGTTACGGGCTTTCTTGAAATCCGCATACAGCACATCGCCACATTTCACTTTGAAATGAATCTAATTATACAAAATAAAAATAAAAACAAATAATTAAAAATAATAAACACCCCAATAAAACCATATATGTACACACTCATGTACAAACAAGACGCGTACATAATGCAGTACATAAAAATGGATTTTTTGCTCGTTAGATAGGGAAAGTTTAGGGTTATAGGTGAGGATGAGCTACTACAGGGCAGAAATCCGCCCTTTAACATAAATGGGCTTTCAAATCCCATTAGCGAAAAATTTCGCCGATTGGAGAGCCAAACTGAGGACCACGGCAATAAGCCCCCTTAAACTAAAGGAATTCCTATAGTTATTCACGCCTCCGTTTGAAACGGAAGAATCAATGACCTTTATTTATCGTGACGCGTCACTTATAATAATTATCGTGATGAGTCACGAATAATGGCAAACATATACCGGAGGGGTCGACCATGAATGACATGACAGAACAAAAACGAGGTCGGGGCAGACCGCGCACAGGTCATGCCTTAACCGATGCGGAGCGGGCAAAACGATATCGCGCCAGACGCAAAGCACGAGGGGGTATCACTTCTTCAGAATCTGCTGTTATCGAAGAACTACGCGAACAGCTTAAGAAAGCACAGGCACGCATCCAGTTTTTAGAGTCTGAATTATCGTTATCCGTCACGATAAATAATGAGCCGGGAACCTGGCAGGTACAAGAACGCAAAGGCACAAACGGACGCTGGCAGGTGTATCGCCGCGGGTTGTCAAAAGCTGAAGCTTTGCGTGAATTTGATCGGCTGTTAGAGGGATACACGGACAAGAAATATACCTACCGCATGATCAGTGAGTAACGGGTTAAAAGGTGAGAAATCCCGCCTTTATCTAAGTCGTTGATTATATTTAATTCCCGCACAGGGACAGAAATTAAGGAAATCAAGGAGTTAAAAGGGGGTAATTCTCTCCTTTATTTAACTGATTGATTTTTCCCATTTTTTGAAGAAATAGATAGATAGCGAAATTACTCAACCCACAACTTCCTGCGGGTTTATTATGTCAATCCCATCAATAATAACCATAAAATACAGTCTTAAACTGAAATATATTTTTTATTGCGTTCTGTGTGAATTAATTATGGTAGTTATCTCAAAAATCAGACAATCACCTATCAAATATCAATAAAAATAATGTAGTGTATGATGCCCTGTACAGGTGCGAAGTGATGCTTAATAGCATTATTTCAATAGGATGATAGCAGTGATTCTGAACGTTGGGGCATAAAGAGAGGTAGGTTTTAAGTTTAATATAGGTTAAATGATTATTTTTTAATTTATGGATTTAAATGTCAACTTCCACGCGCTGGATAGAAAATATTTAATGTAAATCAATGAATTATTGCAACCCTGATTTTATTTAACCTCTATCACACCTAAAATTTAGGTAAAGATTATTTACCATGCGTACCTTGTAAAATACATTGTTAAGTATTATATATGGAGTATAATTTGTGACCGAAATGCAAAAAGAGCGTGCATATTATATAGCTATATTTGAATCTCATTACAACAGAGTCTTACAAATCGTCGTTAAGGCTCTAGCACAAAGTAAGTTACTGGCTTTGAATACGGCGCTGCTAAAACAGGAAAGCCCTACATTTAAAGAAAGAGCCAATATATTAAGTGATGTTCAAAAAGTTATGCGCTCAGTAGCAGATACACTTGGACTTAATTATGATGCTACTGTTTTAGATGAATACATTGATTTAATGCACAAAATGGCTGATGCAATTGAAGATAATAACGCAGATGAACTCCAGAAAATCGTAGAAATTTTGGATAGAAAACCCTTCATATGCCAAGAGTTCAAATGATTTTTAAAACGAATAGTGCTTATTGGATTCAATAACTAACGTAACTATTAAATTGGAGATAATTCATGAAAATAAACATGATAGAAATTATGAGAAGTCTAAATGAGATAGATAAATTACTCACTCAGGCTGAGGCTCTGGGGCAAAAAATAGATCTAACTCTTTATGCTAGCCTTCAAAAGGCCGCTTAACTCCTCTTTTACTCTATTCATAAAAATGTAATTAAATTTATAAATATATTCATATATCATAAGGATATTAATATGACAAAACAATACGATTTTAAGAGAATTTTCGAGCTACTTGATAAGATGGAGTCATGTGTTAATAAAGTTAAGTATCTAAACCGTCAGTTGGATAAGGATCTTGATACCACTCTAAAAGCAGCTTGATTTAAATATAATAAAGCCCTCTTCACGAGGGCTTTTCCCATCACGTCCCCACCTCCCCTTGCCTCACATTCCACACCGAATTAGCTGGCATCTGAACACGGACATCTAATCGACAGCCTTCGGGGATGTCGCAGGGTTCATCATCGGCGTAATACAATTGTTCGTCCACGGATTTCATGCGCCGGTTTTGTAGTCTCGCAGGCATATGGGCGTTTTGTCGGTGCGTCACTTTGATATCAATGGTGCCATCTGGCCGCACTTTGTCCTCGACATACACCAATTCATTGCCATTTACATCGCGAGGTACGCTGATACCGCCATGGACACCCCATGCCCCGTCAGCGTTATAGCCCAGCACACCGGATATTTGATAATGACCGATGCCGAGTTTAGTGACGGTCGCGCCCTCGGATTCGTCGTTGGTGGTAAACTTGCCATCGGGGTGGATTTGGATGATGGGGGAGGCTGTTTTAATAAACCCACCACCGTCAACCCAACAATTCCCTCCCAGCGATAATGCCGTCCCGCTGGCTCTGGGAAAAGCAATGCTATACCACTGAGAAACCCCCCAGCTATACGCAATGTGTGGGCCGCCATCTTTAGTTTTTATCATCATGACATTTCGACCATCCATGCAGGTAATTTCACCAATGGCTACAACCGAATTTTCTATTTCAAGGGCGCTCTTGATTTTTTGTACTCCGCCATTAGACAAATCCATCATCACTGCATTTGCGGCTCTATTTACCGTATCCCGTAAACCGAGGTTTTTCACAAACTCAGATTTATTTGGAATATCTGCGCCGTTTTTGTTCTTATCCAGCATCGCCGCCTGCAATGCCCGTATCGATTGCAATGATATGGCTTGACCATTCGGTAATGTCACATCAACCACACCATTCTGTGACATCCATTTGTCCATGTTCTGGAGGAATTGAGTGATGTAGGTGGTGTTGGCCACAATATGCCGGACGCCATCCGAAACAGAATCAGGAACGGTAACCTGAATCTGGTATTTCACGTTATTCAGGGTGACAGCAACATTATCAGCCAGTACCAGTTCGGTATCGGAGTTCACCGCCTGAATCATGTGGATTAAATTGTTGTCACCAGACCGGATTAATATAATCTGTCCAGGCGCAACGCCGTTAATGTTCGAGATAAATTTGGTGCCCGTGCCGCGGACAATAGCCGAGCCGGACACGGTGCTGATTGTGCCTTGTTTATAAAGCATAATGTGTTCCTGTTAATCGTAGAGCGAACAGTCAATATAAGGGCTGGTGAAGTCTTCTACCCTGACCTCAATAATCCAAGAGGTCGCACCTGATACTGCTGCCGGAATGAATTGTGTGGATTGGCCGTTGAAAAAGGCCGAAAAAGAGGTGTCTCTATATTGCAGTCTGGAGTAGCCTTCTTCTGGGGGATCGATACTCGAACTAATCCAGCCCGTTCTTTGCATCAATAGGGCTTTCTTCCCCCGCAATATCATCTGCTGGTTGGCATTGTATTCCCCCGCAATCGCCAGCGGGTTTGTATCACTGGTCATAACGCATTTTCCGTTCTCATCCCAGACAGCAATCCCCCAGTCAGGGACGGGCTGCGGATAAACTAGGGTAAAAAGGTAAATGTCACACAACGCCGATTTGCGGGATTCCGGCGCTGACAACTCAATATTCCAGTGGTCTTTTCCGCTGATGAGTTCACCATAGGGGGCATCCCATGCACTCTCCGCATGGGCGCACATAAACGCCATGCACGGCTGTGTTGTGTTAATATGGGTGTCTACGTGTTCATACCATCGGCCAACGGTGACCGATATTTTCCTGACAAAAGAAAGCGGTGTCGTTTTGGGTGTCCACCACGGCACCCCTTCATTCGTTGTTAAAAATGCGCCCCAGTCCATATATCCCCTCACGCCGTGTAATACGCAATCAGCCAGCCCTCAGCAGCTGCCTGACGCCCAGTTGAAATAATGATTTGGTTGTCTCTCACCAAAAACTGGCGTTTGGCATTCGGCCATTCCCCCGTTTGCGTGCACATAAACACATAAGAGAGCCTCAACCCTTCATTCATCGGCTCTCTGGGAACCATCAGTGCGCCCGTTGTCTGTCCGCTGCTCAGTTTCATAAATCCCGCATAAAGAAAAGGGCGGATGCCTGTATTACGCTGCCGCCCCTGCTCATCCCACACCCCAAAACCATAATCACTCATCGAAATTGTCCTATATACCCCATTGCCGCCCTGACCCGTCCGTTTTGGTCATAACAGGCAATCGCCCCATTCGCCCAGCGTAACCCTGCCCGGAAACGCATGTCATTAAAATCAAACGCCCCTGTCGAGGCATCAAACCGAAAACCCCGCTGATTGGGAATGTAATTTGTGGATTTAATATCCAGTCCAACCAAGAGTTGCCTGATATTCGCCATGTCAATAAACGCATCACGGACAAACAACTGACCATTTTTAACCACCATAAACGGTTCCATCCTGCCATTGAGGGGGTTATAGAACGCAAAGTTATTAGCAGAAAATCCGATATATGATTCCAGACTACCATTCTTGAATTCACCGCTAATCACCATGCCACCCGCGTTATATTTTGTCCCATTGCGGTTAATGGTGATATTAATACTGTGGATGGCGTAACCGGCATTCTGGCTAAATTCCGCCTGCATTTTGCTACTAATCACAGCGGACTGTTCTTTGAATTGAGCCTGCGTGCGCCGCTCACTCTCGGCCTGAGCTAAATCTAATTTCGTAATAGCCTTTTCGTTCTCTAGTACAGAAGCTTTAATATCGTTCTGTATCTCCGCTTTTACCTCAGTGATTTGTTGCGCCCATGCCGTTTGTGAGTCAGCAAACACCCGATCCAGTCGTCTGATTTCTGCCTTGTTTTCCCCATCCTTCACCATAATTTGATAGGCATTTTCTTGATTGGCCGCTCCGTTAATCAACGCAGCCTCAGCCTGATAGTCCAGTTGCGATTGCAGGCGTTTTCCGGCTTCGGCGGTCATAAACTGCTCGCCGGCTGCATCAATAATCCAACTGGCATCATCGGACGATTCCCCCCTGACAAACTCCGTCCATGGGGATTGATTGCCCGATTTATCCACCAGACGGGCACGAAACCAAAATGCCACCCCTGCCGCCAGTCCCTGCATAGTATGCGTGCGTTGCGGATAGGGAATGTCTGCCAGCAGCATCAATCCCTCGCCGTCATTCGTCCGGCTGTATTGGATTTCGGTTTTTAATGTGTCATCGGTCTGGGCGGCGAAGCCCCAATCAAGCTGGATACCGAAGATAATCGGTGTTGTTTTGAATGCCAGTGGTGTTGGTGGGTTGCCTTGTTTACCCGTGATATTCACCTCCTCAGAAGATGTGAATAGACTCGGTATATCAAAGGAATTAATCGCCTTAATGCGAGCTTGATACCTTCCTGAATAAGCGTTAGGTATTTCAAAACCCAACGACGCGGAGCGGGGGATAGAAATCCAGTTACCGCTATCCCTGCGCCACTCACCTATATAAGCGACTGCGCCTTCTGCTGGTTCCCATGAGATTCGTACAGTCGTAGTCGAAATTCCCTGCTGAACAAAAGAAAAACTTTCAATATTGACCGATTTTGACGGCTGCTGAACACTCGCCGGGATGATAGAGATGGGGCGTTCGTCAATCCGCGCCCCCGTGTCGATACGGGCATACTTGTCAGGGTCATGGTAAAGACCGTTAATTTCGAATGTACCATCATTATTGTCCTTGATGCCGACGACGCGATATTGTTGAATGAATAAATCATTAGCATCCACCGCCCAACCTGCCTCAGCCTGTGGTATTTCACTGTAGGTGGTCGTGACCGTCACGATATTGCCATTAACCTCCTGAACCGTCCGGCCTTCTGTTTTTCCTGTCAGTAAATTAACCAATAAACGATCACCTGGATGCGCATCAGGTTTTCTGTCCAGTATGATGTTACGTCCAGCAGCCGACCGAATACGACCGCCGATAACACGCCCAGCCCTATTTTTATGCGCCACACCGATAATTTGGCCAGGCATGGGGATCTGACCATCCAGACCCACGCGGAATGAAATCATAGTGTCGCGTGAATTGGTCAGAATTGCCCATTTCCCCCGGCGTTGTGCCTCACTTTGGCGGGTACAGCCAATGGCGGCGATATCAATTTGGTTGATACCATAACGCCGTATTAAATTATCATCTGAAACAACCTCGACCTCATCATTGTAATGATTGTCTGGATTTGACCAGCTCACCATTGCAACAGTGCTCCGGTTACGTTCGCCGCCACTGCTGTAGACAAAATCGCCATTGATAACGCTGGCCTGAGTAAAAATATATTTAATGTCGTCTGGCATATCCGCCATGGCAACAAACTGATTTGCGCCCCAGTAAACCGAACCACGAAATATTGCGCCAATGTCGGTCAGCACCTTATGCGCCTCTTCGCGTGACTGAATGTAGACATCGCAGGTAAACCGTGGCTCGTGCCCCCCTTTCCCATCAGGGACGGGTTGATCGCAATATTGCGCCACACGATACAGCTCGGTTTCATCGATTTGCGTCTTGTCGATTTTGTCACCAAGACCACACAAATCATTCAATAATAGGTCGTACAGAACCCACGCCGGATTATTGCTGTGCGCCCATTTAAATGTTCCATTCCAGATACCGCTGTAAGTTCGGTTAACTGGATCGTAATTGGACGGCACGCGAATAATGCGCCCTTTTGGCTTGCATGAAATTAGGGGGACATTGCCATTGAATAGCCTGGCATCGAATTCAACATACAGTAACGCGGTATTAGGGTAACGTAATTTGGCGTCAATAATTTCAGTGAACGCCATAAGGTTCATTTTATCGATGGTTCGTTCACTGGTGCTGCTCGCTGTTTTTCTGACCACCCGAACAGTCCAGCCTGTTTTTGCATCAGGCAGGTTAATGCGATATGAGCGCTCATACAATGTTGTGGTTTTGGCATCGATATGGGTATCAAAAATAGTCTGGTAACTGCCGCCATCGGTCGATAATTCAATGGCGTAATCAATGCGATATCCTACTGTATCACCGTTATCTTTCTGCATTCTCAATGCAGGCCAACCTAGACGAACACGAACGGCTGACAATTTCGTATTAGAAATATATTTTGTCCAGGGTGTGATGTCCTTTATTTCTGTGTTAATACGAATTTCATTTTCAGCCGCAGGCATACCTTTGATATAGGATTGATGTTGTGTGCCGGGGCGAAATTCCCATTTAACGCCCTCAAAGTTCATTCCATTGTCGCTTTGTAATGGAGTACCGTCCAGATAGATGTCTTTTGCAGTTAGATCACTAACAAATTCACCCTCACCCAGTGCTAATAGTATCCTAGCTTTTGCGTTGGACTGTATGTTATCGGGCATTTCGTAAGGTGTATGTCCACCACCGCCACCACCCTTTGCGCCCTCTATATTATGATTATGCTCAATCATCGTGTTAGCCCCTCCTCTGCTCTTCCTCTTTTTTACGCCACTCTCGGTCTTTTCTTCGTTCCTCTTCGGCTTTCCAGTCTTCGTATGGTTTTCCTGTCAGGATCTCGCCAAAATTGTATTTTCGCTGCCTCTCAATTTGCTCGGTTTGATACTGGTCTTCGGTGTAGACACCAGCAGAGATAATAGCCCCGCCGATCTCGCGCGAACCATAGAGAATGGGAACGGGGTTGCCCTGAGCAGTTGTATTAACCGGACTGCCGAACGCATAAGAAGGTTTATTGTCCGGTGACTCACGCATCCCTAATCCCGGTGGCTGAGGTGCCAGCATTTGAGAGACACCACCCATGGCCATCGCTGCCCCTGACATCCCGATAAATGACGCAGCCTGCCAGCCTAGCGGGTTCCACCATGCGACGGCTATCAGGGCGATACCCAACACAACGTTAAACAGCCCGCCGCGCTTACTACCGGCGATCAGCGGCATAATATGAATATCTTCGTTGCCCTTGGTCATATCCAGTTCTTCTTTACGGTAGCTTCTACCGCCCACAATGACCGAAAATGTAAAACCCTGCTTGTGGGCATTAAGCATAAATTCTTCGAAACCAACAATGAGTTTGCTCATGGCTCTGATAGCGTGCGGAGCGTCTCTGGCCGCGTATTCAAATGTTGTGCCGAATTTGGCAGCAAGGACGCCATGAAGCCGGATAGTACGAAGCGGGGGATCTGTATAAGTCATAATGACCTCATAAAAAAACCCTCCGAAGAGGGTTGTCATATTATTGAATAATGCTTATTTGATATTTTCTCTGTAGACGTTCAGAAAAAATGTTTTTTGAGGTTCATTTAATCCAGAGGATATTCTATCTATTTCAACTTGGAATGCTTTTTTTGCTGACAAAATAGATAAGTTTTTAGCTTCAACTTCTATCATGAGGTTATTATATAGGTTTGCTATATCTTCCACTTTATACCGTACTACAGGACCTCCCATTTCCAGTATATCGGTAGATTGTAATTTCCGCACTCTATCTAAGTGTATTGAACTTATTTCTATATTCCCTTTATCACCAGATAATAATGCAGTTTGAATTCTTAATTCTTGTAGTAATTTTTTCTGAACATCCAGTAATTCATTGGCTCTACTTGCATATCGTATTATGAAAAAATTAATTGCAAGTCCAATCAATACGATTATGATTAAAATGAAAAAAGCGCCTGATAGTGAAGATGCTGAATCATAATAACTGTTGTACATAGATATCCTCGATTGATTTTATATGCAAAAAAATAAATTTATCATTCGAAAAACAAAAATGAAATCACTCCCATTTATTATAATGTAACACAAGAATCGTGCGATCTTTCCAATACCCACCATACGGCACTTTCTGGCTCAACTGCCCGTAAAGATGATGAAGCAATAAATTACCGTCCAGTAAAATTCCGGCATGATTGGGTACATCGGCCTGAACCTGCATCAGTACCACATCGCCCGTCTGTGGATCGCCTGTAACTTCGATGAATCCGGCTTTCTCAAAATTTTCCATGTACAGGTTTTTGCCTTGCTCCCACCACGGATAATTGACCCGGTAGTCGGGGAGTTCAATGCCGCATTGTTGGCGGTAATAGCTCATAATGAGACCGTAGCAATCGTAAATCCCCAACACGAACGGGCGTCCCACCAGCGGCAATTCACCGCGCGGGTAAATAGTCCTGAAATCACCCTCTGGCCAACTAACAATATGCCACGGTAATTCGGTGAAATCGCATTGCGCCTCATCCAGATCACTAGGCAGGGTGGTAGCGTCCGGGTGACTATGAACGATACCGGTGATCGTGCCCCAGATTGATACGGCCAGATAATCGCCGGCGTCTAACTGGAACTGCTCGGCAGGATTAGGCGCTAGGTTTTTGCAAGGGAAATATTTTTCTACGCGACCCTTCTGAGCCACCACGCCGCAGCATTCGTTGGGATATTCAGTTTTAGCGTGCTCAAATACCGATGCCAGCGTTTTATCGCGCATAGTTATCTCCTGATGAGAGAGGAGGCGGGGAATCCACCGAATGGCAGCTCATTGTCCTCACCGTGACGCAACTTACAGGCAATCACGGTTCCGGGGCACCGATCTTTACTTGGGTCATCCGTCGGGTTGTTGTCGATATCAAAATATTTCGTTCCGGCATAATCACAACCCTTACCTGTGCGATACCAACCGCGCGCGCACCATGTGCACACACCGTGAATTTGTCGGGTGGGAATAATCAGGCCATCCAGTGATGCCGGGCTTGCCAGTTCAAAAACAATTACAGTGTCCGTCTCGGATATCTTTCTATTCACATAGAACATTAACTGGCGTTCTTGCTGTGGATCAGCCGTGGGATTTCCCTCCATAAAATTTTTAGCATCCAGATAATGCATAAAGGTATCATGGATGATGATTTTCGCCTGAACCATGTCATCAAATTGCAAGCATAGCGCAGTGACCGTTCCCTCAACATTGGCGACGGATAAGCGAGGGTGGGTAGCCTGTCCATCCGTGGACATTTCCAACCCCTCTATCTGGACAGGCCACGGATCATACTCTTTACCTTGCCACCAGAGGGATTTTGGCTGCGGCTGACTGCCCTTCTCCTCTGCGGCTTCAATCTCTTCGGGCGTCACGGGCATACCATGCGCATGAAAACGGAGCACATCGGCACCGAATTTTGTTCCGTCAATCTCATAGAACCGGACAATATTCCCAGCGTCCAGCTTTTGTACGTCAGCAGTAAACATGATTGCCCCTATGGCGCGTGCGCCTCAATGAATTCAGTTGAAAGGGAGTAGGTTTTGTAGTCAATAGCTTGATATTTATAGCTTTCACACCGGAATAATCCCTTATTCGCCAGTGGCGGCGTCCAGATGAATGACTGATGACCTGTATGTCGGTCAAGAAATGCGATAATTTCAGTGATGTATTTTTCATTACCGACAAAATCAACGTTCCATCTCATCGATTTGGGGTTAATCCCCGCGCCAGAAACCTGTTCATAACCATCGCCGAATTTCGCTTTTCGGATAGCAAATTCAACGTTGGAGCTGGCGTTAACGCGTGGCACCCATTTAAACGTTTCCATTATCGCCCCCTTATTGCCTTGTTGATTGCCCCGCCTTGTCGCAAATCCCGATCCCGCTCAGTGTAATAAACTTGGGCTACAGCCTGAGCAAATCGCCTTCCGAAGGCCTCGCTGTCTCCTTTGGATGAGGCGCTTTCGGTTTTCCCGTCCGTGATATAAACCTGAATATTCGGCGCACCTCCCCTATTTTCAGTGGGGAAAATAGCCCGAACACCGAGTGAACCATCCGCACTGCGCTTAAGGGGCATAATCGCCTCTGGACCCGCCTCGCCCATCAGTCCTGCACCTTTAGCAAAAGCAAACAATGTCGGGCTGCTGACAACATGGTTACTGTAAGCGCTGAGGCTAGGTGAGTTATAAACGCCGCCTTTGGCGTTCTTGGTGAACATGGAAGCAAAACCACTGAACATTCCACCACCGCCGCCACCGAATGAAGATGCCAGCATTTCAAACGCCTTATTCGCCGCGATTTTCATCAAACTCTGCACAACGCTTTGTGCCATCGAGGCGAACATTTCGGAAACACCTTCTTTGAGTGACTTAGTTCCGTTTAACATGCCGGTAATCATGTTGCTCATACGTTCACTGACAGTATCAAACAGATTGATCGCTATTGCGTGATAGGCGCTTTGGGCAGAGAATAGCTGTTTTGCTGCTTCAATGCGTCTCGTGTTGTTTTCCGTTTCGGCTGCTGCGATCAGTTCATTCTTGCGCTGTTCAGTGATAACCTGTGTTTCCGCATAGGTGTCATACAATGCTTTTTTGCGCGCCAGTTGGTTATCCAAATCCTGTACCGGATCAACGTCACCCCGCAGGGCGTCCTTAGCAGAAACAGCATAGGACTGCTTAGCATCTGCGTTACCCCTGACTTCATCTTTCCATATCTCCCCTTTTCGGTACGTGTATTCGGCAGGTGACTCAATTTGACCATGGGCATTCTGCCGCTTTAACTGCTCTGTAGCTTCCTTGGTTCTTTTGGCGACATTGCGGAACGGATCGGCTTCTACGGCAGCCTGTAAGTCCTGATAACGTTGTTTGGTCTCTGTCAGTCGCTGGTTAAGCTGGTTCAGATGGCGGTTTTGTTCCTGAGTGAATTTGGTGACATTCCCCTGAGAGGCTGCAAACAACTCAGCCGCCACGTTACCTTCCTTGTGGCGGATGGCTTCTATGGCCAGCTGCGCGTTCAATTCAGCAACTTTGTTGCGGTAGTTTTCCTGTGCACTCGCCGCTTCACGGGCGGCTTTTGCGGCCTCACTCGCGGCTTTAGCGGCGGCGGCCTGCGCAGCTTTAGCCTTTTCGCCATTTTGATATGCGGTTATCGTATTATTGATGTACTTTTGATAATTATCATGATGCTGTGGCGTATTTAACCGCTGATCCTCAGCGGCAAATTCTGCCTGTCGTCTGACTTTTGCCTCGCCCTGCAACTTTGAAAGTTCAAGGTCACGGGCCGATTTCTTCAAAAAATCCGCTTGTTTGTCGTCCAGCGGGGCTTGCGGAAGGGCAAAGGGAACCGGAGTTAATGCCATCCGTTCCTGTAACAGGCGGTTACCTGCCGCTAACACCTTATTAAAATCCGAGCCTGCCAGCGTTAGCATTGGCAAAATATCGCTGGTTCTGAGCATTTCCACATAATTATCACGCAACAGACCTGTCTGGCTGGCCTGTAACATATTGAGTTCTTTTTGTTTGCTACTTAACCCCTCCTGCATAATAGCGAGGTTATTCAATTCGTTGTTATAAACCCGGATAGCCTCCGTGAGCTGCTCAGCCGGCGAAGCGGAATACAGGGTTTTTACCCCTTTTTCAGCCGCAATCCGCGCCCGCTCCATATCCATTTTTCGGGTTTCGACTAACTTTTTTTGTGCCTCTATGGCTTTGTTCTGACCAGTTATTTGGTCTTCGGTATCAAAAATTCGCTTTTTAATCTCCAGCGAATTCATGGTTTTCAACGATTCAACCAGCAGATCAGTATTTTTCCCCAATTCCAGCGCGGATTGCTTGGCCTGCTCTTGACTCTGGTGAAGGTAATAGATTGCAGAGCCAGCTAGCATCGCAGCACCAAAAGGCCCGCCAATCAGTCCCAGCGCACCGCCCATCACGCGTGATCCCAGCGAGGTGACGCTATTCAGCCTGTCCTGTGCTGCTGCCCTGGCATCAATATTGCGTTTCAGGGTTGCCTGTGTTCGGGACAGACGCTCTTCCGCCCGCGTCTGCATGTCGGTATTCTTTGCGGCTGCTAATGCCTGCTGTGCCCGATAAACTGCTGCTCTCGCTCTGGCTGTCGATACTTGGGTGCCGCGTACCTGACTCTCTGCAAGTGCCACCTCAGCGCGGTAGGCTTTCCAAATGTTACCTGTGGCTGTCGCAGCGCCGGAGGCCATGCCGCCGAAGAAGCGGGCAGCACCGACGGCCACCAGTACCCCGCCCGCCACGGCAACGGTATCCATATTTTTCGCTACTCCATCCAGTACTCCGGATAATGTCGCTGTCACCGAGGTGGTCCGGTTGGTTTCGCCGACCCACTGCTGAAAGGCATTCATCACCCGTGTTGACGCCGCACTCACGCTGTTCGGCATCGAATCAAACTCGTTACGCAAGGTGGCCAGCTGACTAACCAGTGCGGGCACAATCTTAGGCGTGGTCAGCTCACCCGCATCCGCCAGTTCTTTCAGGTCCTTCTGTGCTACCCCTAATCCATCTGACAGCGCTTTCATGATCCGCTGGCCGGACTGCGCCACGGAGTTAAAATCCTGCCCCCGGAGTACACCACGCCCCAACGCCTGGGATAACTGGACGATCAGGGATGACGTTTCGGCAGCGGTTGCCCCGGAGACCTGTAATCCGGTCGCTAAGGCATCCGTCAGGGATAAAATATCCTGAGTCGTATAGCCATATTCACGCAGTGAACTGGATACACGGGAAAAGAGAGCCGCATTGGACTCAAACGTTGAACCGGTATACTGGCTGATTTGCAACAGACCCTGCTTGGCGTGGGTAAAATCTTCCACTGAGGTAGTGGCCAGCTTGATACGGGCATTTAATGAGTCGTAACTGTCCGCCAGATTGATCAGTTGTCCGGTAGCAAACATCCCCGCAAAGGCGCCCGTCATGCCGACCGCTGACGCCTTGACCGACGCCAGCTGGCTATTGAGTTCCCGTAGCGCCTGCTGGCTGTCACGGGTGGCCGCCGCCGCCCCGCGCCCGCCCTTTTCCATTGTTCGGTAGTAATCCGCCCCCATCCGTGAGGCGCGGGCAATTTCAGCCTGAAACGAACTGGAATTCGCTGAAATTTTAATAATCAGTTCACGCAGTTTTGCCATAGAAATTACTCAAGACAGGTTAGAAAGGTTAGACAGGAAAGCTTCCAGCCCCGATGCATTGTTGTTGTCTTCTTCGGGTTCACCCCATTGCAGCAGGATATCAGGCAGGGAAACCTTGACCCCTTGTGACTGGTACACGGCTGTCGCAATTTGCGCTGCCTGAATATCCCCGCGCCGATCCCCTATCGGGTTGACTTTGTCATACGCCAACCAGTACAGTAACTCACTGGCGCTCATCTCCCGTTGCAGTTCATGCAGGGTTTTACCGAGCCGCAGCGCCAGTGTCATCATGAAGAAGGTGGCGGGGTCGTTGACTTTTTTTCTGCCTCCGCCTGTGAGACCATGAGCTCCAGTGCCTGCTGTAACAAACGGCTATGGACAGGACCATAAATCCCTGTCACCGTATCGATATCGGATTCGGTAAAGACCGGATCGCCGTTCTCATCCCGCAACACATCAATAAACAACACGACATCACCGCGGATATTACGGTGGGTTTTCTCAGCAATGGACAAGGTGGTGTCTTCCTCCCCCTCTTTGGGTGACGTGATATCCTGCCACAACCCCCATGCCCCCGCGGAGGGTTCGCGCAACGTGACTGTCACATCATCCCATTCCGGTACGGTCACGATTTTACTGCGAAAGCCGGCATTCGGCGCCAATGCCAACGCGCGCAGGTCAATTTTTTTCTGTTTTGCCATGATCTTATCCTTGTGGGGTGTTTTTGGTTAATGACGCTACGGGTTTCAGGGGAACCGGCTTGCCTTTTAGCCGTAATGTAAATGACGCTGTCACTACACCACTGGTGGCGACACTCCATGAGTTTTGGCGTACCTCAGCGAGAAAGGCGTAACCATTACCTGTGGGAAACGCTACCTTAAACGCGTGGAGTTCGTCGGTATCGTAGGCATTGCGCAAGGTATTCTGCCCCGCCTCATCGACTGACCAGTTGCCGGACAGGGTAATTTCCCCTAGGGCTGCGAGGCCGTTCGTCATTTCCTGTTCAGTGGAGCAGAGGGTCGTGACCTCAATATCGGATTTTTGGCCGCCGGTATAGCTGATCTCCTTGGTGGTGCAATCAATCGCCTGCCAGACGGCATTAGCCGGGTTAGCCTCAGTAGCAGGACTGGCCGAAATGCTCACCTTCGTGCCCTGGGTTTTTTCGTACTTACTTGACATGCTATTCTCCAGAAATAAAAAACCGCCCACGATGGACGGCGAGGTAAAACGGTGGGGTTACTGCCAGAGCTGGCATTCCAGTGTGGCACGGTACAATTTCGTATCAGGTTCGTAGCTGTGGGTTTCGCTCAATTGTGTGGGGTAGAGTCCGGCAATAGCCGATCTCGCCTTGCTTCGTATCCCTCGCGCCTCATCAATGGTGTTAGCATAAACATCAATTTGCAAATTAGTGAGGCTTTCCGCCTGCCCGTTCAGCACATCCTGATCGAGACTATAGAGCGAAAAGACACACCACGGTGGAACAACTGGCGGTTCGGATTGCGGCGCAACATAAGGAAAGACTTTCTCCGGCAATATCGGCGCTAACAATGGGAAAATGTCAGCCTCGGTCATTTTGACAACACCTCATCAATCGCCTGATTCAACCGTTTCATTGCAAATTCCGCCGCTTCATCCGATTTCGCATCAAACGCCGGACGAATAAACGGCTGCGGCGCCATTTTTGATGTCCCGTTCTCCAGAAAACGCCAATAATAGGCATTACGGGGGTCGCTCTTCTTCATTTTAGGGTCGCTGTTGGTGCCTTTAGCGTTTGAACCCCTGACATACACCCCCGCGGATGCGGTGCTGTCTTGCGTTCGTCGATTGGACGCGACAATATTGCGCGCCAGTTTGCCTGTTCGCTTGGGTGCTTTGACCCGCGCTTCATCGCGTAAAACACCCGCCGCTGCATAGGTGGCTTTTCGCAGGACCTGATTATTTTCGGCCTTGCTGAGTAGTTCCAAATCTTTCGCTATTGCCTGCAAGCCGGAAAAATCCAGATCCGTATGAATACTCATGGTTTCACCCCCTGTTTGCATAACAGCTCAAGCTGGGTGCGTTTCGGGTCAGGAATGACCGCCTGAATATCGTAAACCTGCCCCCTGAACACCAGACGGAATGCACTGGTCACATCGGGTCGATAACGTAGCCAGACTCGTACCGTAGTTTCTGAAAGCTCCGCCCCCGAAGCGAGTAATTCCCGCCCGCTGATATGTTTGACCTCCGCCCAGACCGTGGCGACATCGTACCATTCCTGCCTGCGCTGGCCTGACGGTAATTTGATCTGGGTAAAGCTCTGTAACAGGATACGATGGCGTAATCTGCCTGCCTGCATATTCATCTCCTATAGCGGAATAAAGCGATAAGGCTCCAGTAAGGCTTTAAAGCCGGTGGGTAGGGACTGAGCTTCACGGTTTTCATACCAGTACCCCACAGTCAGCATAATCGCCAGTTCAATATCATCAGAAATCATTAAGCCATCCGGATCGATTTCTGGTATTTCATCTTCATACAACGTCCGGTTGAGGTAATTTTCTGCCCGCTTCTTTGCTGCCCCCCGATAGGTCAGCAGCAAATCATCGTCAAGGTCATGACCCCCATCAATCCGGCATTGCTGCCGGAGTTTTTCCAATGTCGGTAATGGCATAAGTTCAGCTCCTGCCCGCGACCCTGACAGAATCGCAGGCACAAAAAAACCGCTAATGCGGCATCAGTGCGAATAACAGCGGATTAACCCGCAGAAGCAGTGCCCTTGCCGACCAGCGCTTTAATCGCGGCCGTGTCTTCCAGAATGCAGTCAAAGCGGTGGAAGGCCAAAAAGGCGACCTGATCGTACTCGGCATAACGCTCAACCAACCGTTTCAACGTCATGTAAGCCACACGGCGCACGATAAAGCGGTTAAAATCCCCGCAGTAGATGAATTTCTTACCCGCGCCCATATCCGCAATCGCTTGATCAATCACATATGGCACACCCAGCACCGTTGAGGGCACGACACCGGCAATTTCCGGTAACCACAGCGGGCGCCCCTGTGCATCTTCCATCTCAGTGATGAGTTTCAGCGTGCTGTCATTGAACGCCCAGCGGAAAGTTCCGACATTACGGTAGGCCGGGTCAATCGCGTGTTTCAGGGTGTTCATGTCTTTCCAGCTAAACTTGGCCGCCGCGTCCACGGTGCCGGTCACGGACGTTTCCAACCCCTTGGGTTGTTGCGGGCTGCCTGTGCCGGTGCCTTTCACCAGATACCGGGCTTCACCGCGGCCGATGCGCTGGGCGATGCGTTTTGCCAGATAGGCTTCCATATCAATACCGGAATCCTGCAACAGCTCATTGGATACCCGAATAATTTTGGAGGACAGTTTCTTCGCCCCCAGAGATTCGGTGCCGAACGCGGTGTCTTCTTCACTGGCCGCCGTGTTTTCGCCCAACAGCTCGCCCTCTTCCGTGGTGCCATCCGCGGTCGCCCACTCGATGGTCTGCCCGGTGGAAGTACTGAGAATCTGCGCTACACTGGCAATCCCGCCGTAAGCTTTCATGGCTTCAACGACTTTGTTTAACATCTGAGTCGGGACGGTGTAGCCACCTTTCTCATCCGGGGTCGTCCCCTGTGCCCGTAATTCACGCAGGGCCTGACGCTCTTCCGTCGTCATTTCCCCCAGGCCGTGGCGCAGGAATTTATCAAACGCCGCCGCCCGGCGCTCCTGTTGCTCCGTTTCCGGCTGCTGACGCTGCTCGGGTTCGGTGTTGTCCACCAGTTGCTGATCCAAACTGCGCAACGATTCCTCACGCTGGATTTGCTCGTTGAGAGTATCCAGCTCCGTTTTGGCTTTGTTCCATTCGGTGCGCTGTTCGTCAGTCCATACGGTATCCCCGATGGTGTCATGCAGGGCGCGCATTTCAGTAGCGATGGTGTTACGGCGTTGTTTCAGTTCATGTAATTTCATGATCACGTCCTAAATATTCAGTAAAGTCAGAATGCGCTCACGCGCCTGTTTTTGATTGATAGCTTTGGTTAAATCGCCACTGGCGCGAGCTTCTTGCCACGCGGTCAACGAGCGGACGGCAGAGTCCGCCTCCTGATACGCCGGATAGGTGACCGGACTCACGTCATACAAACGAGAGAAGCGGCTAATTTCCCGGATAACAATTCCTTCTTCATCTTCGTACCAGTGTTCGCCATCACGCGCGACACGGAAAGCGAAGCTGGACTGAGTAATATCACCCCGTTGCATAGGAGCCAGCACCAGATCACGGATAGTCTGGGTATCCGGCGCCTGAATGCCATATTGCAGTCCGCGTTCATCTACCGAGAGCGACAAGGTGCCGGCGGTGCTGCGCCCCAGAATAAAGTTAGGGTCATGGTTAAACAGCCCGCGCACATCATCATTCAACACGTCATCAAACGCGCCCGGCTTGATAATTTCACGAAAGCCCCAGAGCGGTTCAGAGCGACTGTTAAACACCGAGCCGTAACCGACAATGCGCGTCGGCTGGTTCTCCTGTGTTTCCGTCCGCACCTCACCGGGGTAACAGCGCATTTCTCTGTCACTCATCGGGTTTATCCTCTTGTTCAGGTTTAAGGGGGGTGTTATTGACCGGATTAGCAGCATTGACACTGACCAACATCTCGTCCAGTCCCTCAACCGGGTTCATGTCTTCAAATGCGCGGGCTTCATTGCGGCTCATCCAGCCATCGGTGATAGCAAAATGGTAGAACTGAGCGCGCTCCTGTGGG
This sequence comes from Xenorhabdus griffiniae, assembly GCF_037265215.1. Lineage (NCBI taxonomy): Bacteria > Pseudomonadati > Pseudomonadota > Gammaproteobacteria > Enterobacterales > Morganellaceae > Xenorhabdus > Xenorhabdus griffiniae. The sequence goes on from NZ_CP147737.1 coordinate 2,695,807, forward strand.
GTGCCGCGCAGTAATCCCGCCAGATTAAAGCGGACATAAAAACCGGCCATGCGCTCCTGTCGGGTAAATAACCGGCGGTTCAGCTCCTGCTCCCAATTCACTACCCACGGCATCACGGTATGGCGAACAAACTCAATCGCCTGATTGCCGATATTAGAAAAAGTTGCCTTCTCTAAATCGTTAATCATATGGGCGGGTACGTTGAACAACCCCGCTATCATAGAGCGGTTGAGTTTCATCATGTCAATCAGCTGCGCATCCACCGGCGAGACGGTCAGGGCTTTGTAATCCAGCTCGGCAGGCAGCAGCATGGTCTTGTTTTCTTCACTGCGCAGGGCCGCCGCCGCTTTACGCCACATCAGTTTAAGCCGTTCCCAGCCCTTATCATTGATTTCTCCTTTCACGGAGACAATCCCGGCAGGACGGGCATTACCGCCAAAAAAAGCAGTAGTGTACTTCTGCCCGCTCATCCCCATGCCGATCGTTTCCGCATGTTGCAGGATAGGGCTTAAACCCACTTTCCGGTTATTGCCCAGGGCGCGAATGTGGATCATATCGTCAGGGCTAATCGCAAAGCTGCCGTCTTCGTTATACACCCCGTAGGTATAGCGCCCGCCCGTGTTGAGTAACGTGGTTTCCCACGGCATACAGGCCTCAATCGTGGTCACTTCCCCGCGGCGGTTACGTTTTACCCACGAGTAACCATTCCCCCAGCCGAGAATATGGCGCTGTTTCAGCTCCCGCCATTTATAACTGGTCTGCCAGAGGTTCGGCTCATCGTGTATCAGGTAGAACACCGGATGATCACGCGCCATGTCTACCGACTGCCCCGTCTTGCGCATCACATGTAATGGCATCTGGGCGACCGACGAGGACAATACATAGATACAGGCATACACGGCGGCCAGTTTCATTGACGTTTCCGGGCTGACATAGACATCGGCACGGAATAGCCCGTCGCTCTCTGCCGACTCCGCAGTCAGCGGTATTTGCGGATTTTCCAGCGGTTCACTGCGAAACAGCGCATCAAGTAGCATGGGGCCTCCTGCGGGCAACCGCCAGCGCGTAGACGATCAACAGGCTACCGCCGATAATCAGGGTATTGGCCAACCCGTATTTCAGGTAACAGCCCGCCAGCACCGCCCCGACACCCGTCAGGGCAGTGATATCAATCAGTAAATTTTTCATAGCATTAACAGATCATCGGGATCGAGGTTAGAGAGAAAGTCGGGTTCGTCCCCCCCGTTCACCAGTAATCGGCTCAGGGCAGTAAACAGGGCAACAGGACCGTCGATTTTGGACTCGGGCGTGGATTTGTTGGGGAAGATATTGTCGTTCTTGTCCGGTTTGACAGTCACGTTACTCATCATCCAGTTCATCACCGGGTGGGCGTTATGGTGAAATTTACCGCTGTACACGGCCGCTTCCAATGATTTCATGGATTCGGACAGGTTGCGTACCGTCTGGGCGACCTCGACTAAAGGAATACCTTCTTCCGCTAAGGCTAAGCTGAACTGGACTGCACTCCACGGATCAAAACCCAGCTCTTTCAGATTTTCCCCGCTTATCCAAATCAACAGCTCTTCTTTTATTTGTGCATGATCAACAACTTCACCGTCCGTCAGGGTGAGCACTCCTAATTCAGCCCACTTGCGGTACAGTTCCGCCATCTGCCGTGAGCAACGTTCCAGCCGGCCTTCCGGTAACCAGAAGCGAAAATCAGCATGCACATGCCCGTTATTGCCCTGCCACACTTTCACAGCCGCACAGATATCAATCTTGTTCGCCAAATCCACGCCCACCCACATCGGGTAGGTTTTCAGCTCATGCGGGGGTGCCAGCGGTTCGCAGTCGTCCCATTTGAGCATATCCATCCACGCGGATTCGGCCGTCACCCACAAGTTCATGTGTTTGGTAAAGAAGTTATGCCGTGCTGACACTTGTTCTTTGGCCTTTTTCGCTAGCCGCCGTAAGTCATCCCAGCGTTTGCAAATCCCCAGACCGGGATTGGCTTTCTGCCACACGGTCTCATCAAACGGGTCGTCCTCTTTATCCAGCGTGTAAATCAGGCCGAAAAAAGTGTCATCCGGCACCTGACCACGCAGCACCTTGACCGCATAGTCACGTAGCTCATAACAAATGCCTTCCTTGTTAAAGCCGGCCGTGGTGATCCCAAACAGCAGGGATTGCAGACGCGCACCCGTGGCAGTTTCCAGTACGTCCCAAACATCGCGGGTCTTGTGTGCATGCAGCTCATCGACAATGCCACAGTGAATATTGAGACCGTCGAGGTTATTAGCATCGCTGGACAACGGTTCAAACTTGGATGCGGATTGTTCCTGATAAATTGCCAGCTTGTTAAATTCAAACAACCTGCCTAATGTCGGTTTGGCCTGCTTGATCATGTTTTTCGCATCTTCAAACACAATGCGCGCCTGATCACGGGTGGTGGCCGCCGAATAGACTTCCGCCCCGCCCTCACTGTCGGCGCCCGTCATATACAACCCGATACCGGACGACAGTGTGGATTTGGCATTTTTACGCGCCACTTCGTTATAGGCGGTACGAAAACGGCGAACCATCACCGGCCGGCCACTGCCGTCATTGCGCAGCACCACTTCCCCAGTCGCTTCATCCACTAACGGACGCACAAAGCCAAACAGGTTAATCAGAATAAAGACATGCCAGTCCATCAGTTCAATGGGTTTGCCTGCCAGTGCGCCTTTGACGTGTGGCACGAATTTGTAAAAGTTCAGGATATGCTGGGCGCGGGCTTCACTGAATATGATGTCTCGTGCTTCGCCTGTTTTCAGGTCATTTAGGAACCGCTGACAGGCAAGCTTCACCAGCTCACCGGATACAATCTCATCCGCCACGACCCGTTCGGCGTAGCGAATGCCATCGGCGACTTTTGCCATGTTAATCTCTCATTTGTAACAGTTCCGCCAGCGGATCGGCCTTGTCTTCCCCTGCCATATTGACCTTTGTCCGACTGGAGGGCGACATGCCGAATGCACTGAGCATAGTGTGAATGCGTTTCCACGCATCGGCTTTCATGCCTGCGGCGGGATGCGCTTTAATCAACCCCTGATCGGTTCGGTAGGTGTAACCCTCGTTCTCCAATGTCTCGCAATGCGTCCGGTATTCGACGTAGGCCTCGATCAGCAACTCAAGCGCTTTGGCGTCAAGGCTGGTGAGTACGCCGACTTTATCCAGTTCCTGTGCGATCCGTTCATGCCAATACCGCCCCATTTTCCCAAAATGCTTAGGAACATTAGGCACCCCTTTTTCCGGCATCGGTTCATGGGCGTTAATTGGCCGTTTTGATGGGTTACCCCTCACCAAACGCAGGTGAGTCGGGGTTAGCGGTCGTCCTGCCATGTGATTTCTCCTGTAAACTGGTGCAGTTGGGGCACCCCAAAAAAAGGTTTGCATTTCGCGGCGATCTGAAAAGAGGTAAGGCGGCGGTCCTTAAGGGTGAAAGTGGTAGCTATTTGACCTCCCCTCCCCTGATGTGACCATGACGTCAGCAATGATTTCGATCGAAAATTAAATCATCGCAGCATTAATCAGCCTGTGACTGCTGATGTGATAATGATGCATTGCAACTAAATGTGAAGTTGATCACTGTATGCTTTTAGTTTTCTTCTGCTGGACGGTCCGCTCTTGCCTATTCTTGGGCTAAATACTTTCTCTATTGGCCAGCCCCTATCTAACCTCCACTGCAAACTTGCAAATGATAAGCCTAGGTATCCAGCCCATTCATTTAAACACATCGTTTTACCATGAGCAGTGTATCGCCTGTGTGAGCGTAGCCGCATAGCACGCGCTGTCTTATGATGCCCTCTTTTTTGGTTACAGGTCGGACAACTGGCTACGAGATTTTCTGGGCTATTATTTGTTTTGCAATCATCAAGATGATCCACATGCATATCATCCCATGTCACAACAGACTCACACCAATGGCAGCGAAATGGACCATCACCATGATGCTGATAGTAAACAGCGCGGTGCTCGTAAATCCTGCAACTTTTTCTCTTCAGCGGATGATCAGGAGCATAAATCAATAAATAACCACCTGAGTGCTTCAGTTTGCCCTGCTTTAATGTTGAGCGTTTTTCTGTAGAGCCGTGTAGACGCATTCTCATGTAGTGTTTTTCACAATAAGGACTATTGCGAGAACGCACTTTTAAGTCACAACCTTCAACCTGACAAATATTCATCACAGGTTTATTACAGACGTGTAAGCGCTCTGCATCAATTGATCCAGTCACATTCACCTCTCATTATTTAGAATCGCTTTAGACGTTCGTGGGCTGTTTTGAATTTATGGCAGCTATGGCAAATCGAAGATAGATTGCTATCTGTATCAGTTCCCCCATGTGCCTTGGGGATAATATGGTCAACGGTCTTGGCTTCTACCGCCCGACCACTTCGTAAGCACGTCTGACACAGATATTTATCTCGCCTAAGAATCCTTTCCCGTAACTTGTCCCATTTGCTACCATAGCCGCGCTGGTGACGGCTCTTGCCCTGTTGGTGAGATTGCCAGCCAGTGTGCAGATGGTCAGGACAGTAGCCGCTGCGGTCGGTAGTGGTCTTGGGACAGCCACGCTTACGGCAGGCTCTCGGAATACGAGGAGGCATAGTGTCACCACCTCGAAAACAATCCGCCGCGCTCGCTCTCACGGACAACGAACTGGCGTATCTCTTCGCGCACTATCTGGCGGAGGTGGTTGTCATGGGCTTGATTTATCTTTGCGGGGTCAGTGGCTGACTTCACAAAAATCTTGCCTGCAAAACCGACTAACTTTTCCACCTCATTGTCATTCCGCCCCTGAATACGCTCCATCAGTTCAGCGATATGTTCTAGCTGTGACTCCAATTGGTTTAATGACTCAGTGTTGTATTTGATATCGATAGTGAGTGTACTCTGTGACATTGTGTTCCCCATAAATCAGAATAAATAACTAGCAGGGTTGATATAACCCCGACAAATTTTGAGACCACACCAGCCAGAAACCTATACAAAATTCTATCAAGCACCTGAAAACGGGTGATTTGCAGTATTTTGTATAATTGAGATGAGCGAAATATTTCGCCGATTGGAACTGAGCGAAAATAATTGCTGAGTGGTGCGCCAAAGTGCCGGCCTCGGTAATATCAATTAAAGTGCTTTTTCACACTTTGGCTTAATGCCTGACCGCTGAATAGCTGAATTCCCGCTCTACCGGTAAGATCAACATACCTTGCTCGCCTGATTTGCCAAATGACTGAACGCAGCGTGCCTCAAAGTCTTTGTAATCCACGCAGCCGTTGGCCAATATCGTGACCGCTTTCAGTTGCTCTTGTACCAGTTTCTTAGCTTCTGGCTTAAGATATTGATGGATCTTGTCTCCACTACCTTTGGCTGCTTCTCTTGCCTCTACATATACCGAGTCAGGCAACACCACCTGATACACCCATTTGGATGTAATCATGCCAAATAAGGATGGCGTACCACCGACATGACCGTGATAGGGCAATCCTGACATACGACTGAGCGCCTGATAGAAAGGCTGCTGAAACTGCTTTTCCCATGTAACAGGCTTATCAAGAAGAAAGAGGGCATTGATACGCTGGTCAGTGAATGTAGGTTGGCTGCCATGGATCAAGGTATCTATTTGTTCATCACACCAGATAGCAAAATCAATTGATAACCAGCGGGCAAAAAGGACAGCTAATTTGGGATGAAGCCATGTCCCACCTCCTCTATCTTTTCTTGCACGACTGGTTTTTACATACGGGATTTTCCCGTATCTACGCTCAAGTGCTTGAATATAAGCGATGGTTTCAGGCAGGCGAACCCACTCGTTCGGGATCTTACCAAACTTAGCTGCCACGTCCGTGGCATTGATCCATCCCTCTTCATTAAACCAAATAGGGTGACCGTCATACTCCAATGGAATGATGTTACTCATAACGTATTACCTACATTTGAAATGAACCCTCGTTCACATAGGAAATCAGCCCGTCGAAGCTCGCCAGCTATAACTGACTTCCTCGAAGGCTCATATCAAAGTGATTGGATTCGACGTTGAAAGAATGGCGCTGTGAGTGCGCAGTGAAAACAAAAAATGCCGCCAGCCCGTATGCGTTGGGTACGCGGTGGGAACGGGTGGCAGCATGGGTTATTTCTGTAGCCACTCAGTGAATGGGGACGGGAATAAAAAAGCCCCTAATTACTCAGAGGCTCACTAAATGCGTCCTAACATACTCCCACCACCCCAGTATCATTTGTTCTGAAGTGGCAATGCATCCTGAGCAAGAGAGTCTACCTCTGGATGCGGCGAATTATCCTGCCAGTGATTTTCTATCGCTTCACTCATGCGGCGCATCCAATCAGCCAGTTTTAGTGCCGCCTCTTTCTCTGATTTCAGTTTAGGAAAATCAGCAAATTCCATTCTTGCGATATATCGACCGAATTCGTCTTTGTTGATGAAAAGTATTTGGTCAAGAACTGTTTCTAAGTTGTTGTGTGATACATAGTATTTACTGAGTTGAGTTCGCTCTTCCCGATCTTTCTCAAAGTAAATCAAGTCAACGACCGTTCTCATTTCGTCACCTTATAACATTCAGTTTTAATGTAATCCTGCAAATAGCTCAGTTTTGCCCGGTCGCTGATAATGCCTTCTCGGATATCGAGAACAGTTGATCCAGTTTCTCCAGTGAGTTCGACGGCGGTTGTAGCGCCCACGCTGCTGGAGGTAACGGTTTCAGACACGGGGCAGGCGGCTTTGATGCGCAACTTGCGACGACCAGCGGCAACATCAGCGCGCAAAGTATCGATTTCAGTCTTGGCATGGGCGAGTTCCTGAGTGTGTTTGGTGTCCAGCTCGTGGAGTTGCTGGATTCGCGCTTGCTGGGTGGCGTTGATGGCGAGTTGTTCAGATAGTTTGGTGGTCAGTGATTCATTTTCACTCACCAGCCGACCGTTTTCTGCATATACCGAATAGACGGAGTGTGCAGCATAACCAATCAGCGCGATACCTATAATCACAGCGCCAAATTTCAATTGCCATTTCATGACTGCCTACCAACAAATTGGTTATATTTCTCACCTAATAAATAGAGTCCAAAAACAATCGGTGTCAAAATAACCCCTATCGGCCACAGAAATGAAAACAACAAAATGAATCCAAACGATTCTGGATTGCCATTTCGTTTTCCTATCAATGCAAAAATAATGAATGCCGCAATAACACCGATAAAATAAATTACGGGAACCAGAATAATTATGTTCATCGCTCAATCCCTCATAACATCTCAAACGCCCGTGTAAAAACATCATCGGAATAAGGCTGTTGGCCGTTCTCGTGCCGAATAATAGACTTGGACAAAGCAATCAGCGTGGATTTATTGACTTCAATCTTGTCGAACGGATCAACATTAAGCGCCTTAGCAACACCATTAATGTAAGCCGTAGTATTGTTCTCATTGGAAGGTGCCCAGCGATTGATAATCTTGGATACGCTGTTATGTCCACCTTTGTGATAATTACACAACAACTTCATCAGTGCTCGGATGCCATATTCTGGCGACTCGAACCGACAGAACCGAGATTCAATCTTAGGGTCATGGGATAATAGACCTTGCCACTTATTCGCTTTGTTGTAGTCAATGTTGCCGGGATTGTTGTTACGAATGCCTCTCGTCATTAGATAATCCCTCTTTTTTGGTTGGTTCTTATAAATAACTTAAGAAGTCGATAACTTCTTTCAAAGCTGAATTCATCACTTAACCTCTTGGAATAACGGACTTGCTTACGAACATATTGATCTGAATGCCAATATTTCCGCCATACACGCAGCACCCACCAACGGCGAATTTGATAAAACATTACAACCAGCGGAAATATCTTCACACCGTATATTTCCTTAATCATCTGTGAGCACCTGTCAGTCGGTTCCAGAAATACGTGAGGGCGATACTGCCCATTGCCCCGCACATACCTGCACTGGCGAATGTCATGTATAAGCTCAGCCCCGCCTCCAAACTGATAAAGCCCCCTATCAGTCCGGTAAATCCTGAAACAATGACCTGAGCAAATGCCCCAAACCAACTCCAGCGGGCGTTGCTGGTTTTTATATCAATGATGTAGCGGACTATCCCGCCCCATGCAGAAAGCAGCAAAAGTATCAGCCATTGAGATAGCTCAAAGCTGCTTGGGTCTTTATTTGGCATACGCATATTCCACCCCATTAGAACAATGGGCGTCCGTGGGGTGAACGATGGTTACCCCTGTGAGTTGTTGTGAATAGAGTGCCCCCAGAATTGAGGGCTGTAGATACGTAATGCGTACTGGTAGCAGGTATAACTCTGCATGATTTCAGATGTTAAATTGTGATCCTGCCTATGTGAACGTTTGCGGTCGGCTGGAATATGTAAAATCCGCAACGCACCCAACACTCTGGTAGTTGGCGACCAAAAAATTAAAAAGGCCACACCATGCGCAGCCTTAACTGTATGAATTTATTACGTTATGTAATTTCCCATCCCGGGATTTGAACTAATCGGAATTACCGTAATACCAGTCACCTTCTGCCAGCTGGCATTCGAGTGAAAAGATTTCATCTTGGTAGTTTGTAATAACTTGTTTTATAGCTTGCTGCTGCTCAGACGTTAAAGAGCCCCAAATTTCAATAATAGGTCCATCGTGGTGTGACCATTCTCTACCTATTGGACATTCATTGGTAGCAGAAGTATTAACGTTCTGTTTTTCTGCGCTAATATCCAATACCTGATTTGACTTTGAAGGAACGCATGAAAGATCACCTATTATCACTTTTGGCGTGCCAGTGCTGTCGTGAATAATAATCTTCTTATGATGTAGTTCCATACATTCCCCCATGAGGACTCTTTATGAATATAGCTATATTTAAACGGCTTTTTGCGCAAAATGATGATACATCCCAGTCAATAATGACAATATGTGAGAACAGCACGCCGTTAGTGACGGTTTTAACATTGCATTTAACATGTGAAAGTTTCTTAGAAGCCTACATTTGCGCTCACTTAGGTATTGAAGATCTGTTTGCCGAAAAACCCGACAATACAGAGAATGTTAAATTTAGAATGTCATTTGAGCATAAATCCAGACTCGCTCAGAGGCTAGGGCTTCCACGTAAAGCATATGACGCATTCGAGCAACTCAACCAAATAAGGAATCAATTTGCGCATAAGTTGTTACAATCTGATATCCCTGATAAACAGTTAACAACTATTACGAATCTAATCAAGAGCATCCCCGATTATCAAGCGGGGATAAATTTAGAAGAAGAAGGCATAAAATTCTATGGCTCAGAAAACGCAAAGCCATTCACCTTTAAATTTCAAGATCCAGCAATCCCTAAACAAATGAAACTGGTTATTGCTTATTTTTCGCTAATTAGACGCGTTTCCCCGCCAGTAGAAAATTAACTTCTTAACAACTGACCACCACGATGCACCTTATCAAGGTGGTTAGTTACAAATTAAAAAAAGGCTATGCGCAGCCTTGAATTTATAACCGATTGAATTTGTTCCGATGCCGGAATTCCGATATCGGGGTTTGAACTACTGCAAATTCTTCAGGAGTTGAGTTGTAAACTCTAAATTAACTGCTGGTTGTGGAGGTCGGCACTGATCTCCGACATGAGGCACCAAGTCATACCATCCCGCACACGATAAGTGAATATAGGTCAGTCTTTCAGGTAGCAGTTAAGCACACAGTATCTAAGCAGCCAATCAGCCTTGGCATTCTCCACAAGGGTTAAGATGCCTTCTCCATGCCAAGCAAGGATAACAAGTGTTATCAAAAGGCACCTTACCGTTGTAGATAGCAAAAAACCCCGCCAATAGGCAGGGTTCATTTGGTATTCAATAGGTGCAGTAAGCTTGTCATTGCCGTTTTCCGCACCTAGCTTCCATCACGGAAGTCTTACAAGTCCCATAAGGGTTCATGGGTATTATCGAACAATAACGCCAGAATGTCAATTTATTTCACCAGATGAGACATTCCTATCCCATGAAGGACGGCGTTCTTTATTTGTCCCATCTCATCGTTAGATAGCCGCGGATCTATGTAATTTCGTCCTTGCCATGTTCGTACCTTGATTCTATCAAGCCTTTCCGTGGATACGGTCATAATCATATCGCATTTTACCCAACACCTAATCTGTTCATTTTCTGGAATAGGGTTTTCTGATAACTCATAGTGATAATCAAATACCGGCATAGGCTCGGTTGTGCTTACTGGCACGACGGTAACTAGTTTATTGTTTCGCCTATGCCTGGCTATCACAACAACTGGCCTTATTTTCACAATTTCAGGAACAATTAATCCCTTAAAATCACACATAAGAACAGAACCTACCTTCGGTTGATATTTTAATCCCATTGCTCATATCTGGTTAGTCAACAATAGGGTGATATTACATCAAACATTGTATGTTTTCACGTCTAAACGGTAGGTTGCGTTATTCGGTCTTTCCGGTGGGTTGGATTCACTGCCCCCAGAAAACAAAAAACCCCGCGAGTGCGAGGTCTGAAAATTCAATAAGCGGTGTGACATTGCTATCACTCTTATCACAATAGCGTGTAAATTTCGTTACGAAAAGTCTTTATGCTACTTTTTCTGTTGGTGTCACTTTATGTGTCCAAGCGTCCATTTCCAGAGTAACGCCAGCCATAATTAAACAGGCTTCCACAAAAGTTTCTGCGACCATCAGATTTTGCCGTATCTTTCCTTCAGAACATTTTTTCTTTCTGGCTATGTCTGACTTAGAAATGTCGTGAATGTAATGCAATTCAATTAACTCGAATTCATCTGTCCGACCTGATTTTCTTAATTGACCTACAGCGCTATCTACAGCAATACCGTCATTATCACAGCAAGAAGGTCTTGATTTTGATGTGTAAGGCAATAAGCCTTTGAAGCCTGCCGCGATAGGTGAATAATTAATGCTGCTATTTCCGCTTGCTGCCCATCCACCCCAGCGTTCCAATACCATCTGAATATCACGCATTATGCTGTCTCCGCTGTCTTTCTTATAAATTCCAACTCTCTGGCCTGATCCCCGTTCTGGAGCAGGTCATTAAAATCCCCGGCGTCCGGCCAACGAACGCTGACTTTTTCAACGTCGTTATTCGCCTGTAAATTCTTGCGGGCGCACTCCATCGCGGCAGCATGACCTGTGGCGCTCCAGTCGTTATCTGCAAAAACAATGAGGTGTTTCACGCCCTGTGGAGCAATAAATTTCGCCATATATCCGGCGTTCATGGTTGACCATGTGTTTACGCCGTAAATTTGCTTACAGGAAAGCGCGGTCTCGATGCCTTCGGCAATCCCCAGTGTCGAATCCACCGGAAACAGACGAATAGCCACTGATTGGGCATGGGCTAAATAGCTCTCTTCTTGCAGTGAGTTCATTTTTTTCGTCACCTCTAGCGCGGCTTTCCGATCCCCATCTAAATACGTCCGGTGCAGATAACACGCCAGCCCTTTTGAATCGGTAGCCAGTGCCCATATCGCTTGCAGTGTTCCGTTACGGACAGGCTGTTCAGCGCAATATTTCACGTTATCAGCAGGCAGAACATGAATACCCCGGTTACGCAAATAAGCCTCACCCTGTGTGCCTCTGAGATGGGATAAATTGGCATAACAGGCTGTGACTCTGTTTCTGAATCCGGTGATATTGGTCTCTTTTTTCGCTGTGCTGCGTTTGTCCGATTGGATACCCAGCAGCAGATCAATCTCGTCCGCCAGTGTCTTGTAGTCTTTCCCCTGCGTCAGTGTGAGTAGCTTCCAGCCATCCCCGGCATTGCAGGTACAAATGAACGTCCCTCTGCCCTCCCTGTCATCAATCCGAAAGCTGCCTTTCCGCTCACATATCGGGCAATTCCCTTTAAAATGACGCTTGCCGGTTACAGGCGGTAATTGGTAGTAGGTAAAGATTTCAGGCCAGCGACCTATCACGGCATCAGCAGTTTTGATTCGGTTCATTGTGTTTCTCCCTGTGGCAGACCAAAGCGCTCTCGGATATCGCTGAGACGGTGCTGGATCACGTCAGGTTCGAGTGAGAGCTGTTCTTTAACCGGTGCTTGCTCGGCTTTCTTGCGGGACTTCGCCCACGCAATTTGCTTATGCTTGATAAAGTTGTTCACTTCGGGAGTCAGTTCCTGTGGGGTATCATGAAAACCGCGAGGCCAGACACCGAACTTTTCCTTAAACGTATTGGCTACCCAGCCATCACTGAACGTCTTACCCTGTGAAGCCCGTTGGTTCTGGTAATACTTCAATTGCGAGTAGAAACTCTGCTTTTCCGCCTGGGTGTAAACACGCTCTTTCTTGCTGAGTTTTTGGATGGTACGACTGGTATCGACCTCAATATCCTCACCTGACAATGGCTTAAAGTCGCATTTCGGGCAGGCATAAACGCCCGCGGGTTTCATGTAATGACAGGAGGGGCATTCTTTAGCTAACTTCTCGCGTTTCTCCTGCTCACGGTAGCTATCACGGGTTTTCATGCCATCGTTTTTATTGGGTAGCTCGTCATACTCGATATCATCGGGGTAACCGAGGCGATGAACCGTGCCGGAGTGATCAAGAATGATGCACCTGTCCTTACCTTTGGCAGTACGCAGGCCTCTGCCGATTGTTTGGAGCCAGCGAATTTCTGACTTGGTAGGTCGGGCGTAGATAATGCACCGCACATCACTGTCAAAACCCGCCACCAGCACACCCACATTGACGATGATTTTCGTTGCACCCTGCTCAAACCGATGGACAATCAGATCTCGTTCTTCGTGCGGCGTACTGGCGGTCATGACTTCCGCGTTAACACCAGCGCGATTGAATTCGACCGTGATAAAATTGGCATGGCTGACATTGACACAAAAGCAAATCGTGGGCTGGTTCTCACCCAGCTTAAGCCAGCTACTGACCACATCCCCCACCAAATCAGCCCCGCACATGATTTCGGCGATCTCATCTTCCCTGTAGTCACTGCCGTGCTCAGCACTTTGAGTGGATTTCACCCCGGTTAAATCCGGTTTTGTCGGGGCATAAAACTCATAACGACTCAGATCACCCCGCTGGATTAACTCTTTTATCGTGGTCGGCTTAATCAGCCGCTGGTAGTAAAACCCAAGGAATGGCGAGAACGGCGTGCCCGATAATCCGATAACCTTACAGTCCGTTTCGCTAGTCAGCCGCGTAATTGCGTCCAGTATCTTCTTGCGTTTCAGGTGCGCTTCATCAATCACCAGCAGATCGATATCTTCGGGAAACTCACGGCGAATTAGCGTGTCTGCTGACGCAATTTGAATTAGCTTAGACGAATCTTGATTGGGGTGATCACGCCAGATGTAAGCGATTTCATCTTCCGGTAACCCATACTCGATAAAGCGCTGGGCAGTCTGGTTTATCAGGATGGTAAATGGACAGATCATCATGACCTTCATCCCTTTTGATACAAAACCCTGTGTGATAAATGCGGATAATCCAGTCTTACCTGCGCCTGTGGGTGCGTAGACCATGAAAGAGTTAAAGCTTTTCCAGTCCTGACGCAGCATGTGTAAAGCGCGTTCCTGTGCAAAGTTAGGGGTAATGTTCAGCATAATGTTACCCCTTTGTTTATTTTCCCCGGTTCCCATGCGATAATTTGTGCAGGTAATCGCATCTGTATTACCGACCGCAAGAACCTGAACAGTTGTACTCGCCAAAGGTTGGCTGTTCGGTTTCTTGCATCCCTCTGCATTTCCATTCTGATTTAACATTGATACCCTCACTTGAATAATGTCCACTGCCAGAGCACAACCTTTCCTCACTTCTGCGGCTTCTCAGCCCTTACTGATCCCTGAACGGGGTAGCACGGATCACATCAACGCCGTTCACGCGATAACGCAAAGGTTGCTTGCCATCTTTGAGCAGCGCGAAGCCGGATACACCAACGGGCAGCTCGCTCAATTTCAACAGTGAACGCTGACGAGGAGAGCGATTGTCCGCCTCGATAGCGCATTTTTCACCCGCTCGCGTGGTCACCATGTAATCGACTCGCCCATTACGCCCATCGCTTAATCCGGTTACGGTGAAGTTCTTTTGCAGGAACCAACCGCGTTCACGGATCTTTGCGGTGAGTACCGCTTCAAAGTTCTGCATGTCGGTAGTGGTGAAAAATTGCTCTTCCAGTAAGGTGATTAATTTTGCTTTCAGCTCAATGCTCATTTTTGTTTCCTCCGGTTGTATCACTTCGGTAGTACGGTGATTTTTTCTGATATGCCCTTAAGATCGAGATCTACTTAACCTATGTACTCTTAATAAGTTCTATTTAATCTATTACTCACTTGGCTGTGCTTTACCTGTCTCAGCTCTCCAAACCTCCCCCCTTACCCCCCTCCTGGTTCTCTTCTCTATTGATGTACTAGTTAAGTGATACATGTAAACTCCAAAATTAATTACTGGTTAACCACCTTCAACGGCTTCTCGGTATAACCCTGTGCGGCTCGCTCATACTTCGTGACAAATTCCCTGAGCCGGATATTGGCCGCCCGTCGTGCTGTGTTATCTTTGCGGTATGGCATCGGTTCGTTATCCCACTCCGCCTGATACACTGCTGAATATTTGGCGGTTATCTTCGCCCGTGTACTCACTCGTAATTTCCCTAACATCTCCTGTATCCATGCGCCATCGTCAGGGTAAAAATGCGATGGCATGGTCACTTTGGTGTAATCAGGAAACATCATTCCCTCTCAGGTGGCGGGAAGACTTTAGGCAGATCAGGGCGTAGCTCATGGGCTTGAACTGCGCCGTTAGTTGCCTCGACAATAAGCACCACATTCTCTGGTGATATTTTCTTTAACCCATTCACCCATTTCCAAACAGCACCCTGTGTAACTCCAATTTTTCTAGCTAGCCCAGATTGGCTACCAAATAAAGAAACAGCTTTTCTTACTGCTCCAAGTCCTATAGTCATTCTCATTCACCTTCTTTTTTAATACCATAGTAAATATTAAAACCAAAGTAAATATTAAAACCTAGGCATTTTTTATTCAAGCTCTAAGTTTGTTGATGTTTTAATCACTTGGTATTAAAATGATTTTAATAATTACTATGGGGAGGAGGATATGACTACAGACACCCTAGCTAAGAGACTGCAATTAGCGATATCGCGAGCAGGAGTAACTCAAGCTGAATTAGCAAAACAAGCCAATTTATCTCAAGGGGCAATTAATAAATTGGTCTCAGGGAAAGCGAAATCAAGCAAGGGATTACTAGCAATAGCCCTGTCACTTGATGTTGACCCTAAATGGCTTCAGTGGGGTGCCGGTGAAATGACTCCAGATCCCAGCACCGTGGAAGAGAGAGAGAAGCAAGCTATTGAGCATGAGCGCAAGATAGAAAGACAAAGAAACATGAAATACCACGATGTTGAAGTTCCATTTCTTAACGGAATTGAATTCGTCAATGGTGATGGTAGTTATACTGGAGTAAACGAAGATGAGCCATTCAAGATAATGCCAAAGTCATTATTTGATGAGGCTAAACTATACCCTGGAAGTGTTAATTTGATATGTTTTCCATTCCGTGGAGACTCTATGTCTCCAGCCATAAAAGATGGCTCACTGGTTACAATTAACACTCGTAAAAAAATAATTTATGATGGAAGTATGTACGCAATAAATCAAGATGGCTGGAAGAGAATCAGAGTTCTTGATAGGATAAGCCCCTCAAAAATAAGGATTAGAAGTTATCAGCCTGACAAATATCCTGATGAAGAAGCCGAACTAGAGAGCGTGGAAATTTTAGGCAGTATATTTATTGTTACTTCTATTTATTAATGCGAAGCCCAGATATCTCTGGGCTTTTTTATGCCCTGAGTTATTTCCTTGGTAATTTTAAAAAATTTCATTGACACGCTTAAATACCTAGGTAATATTAACCGCAGAACGCATTATGACCTAATCCATAAATCAAGGATTGCAAAATGACCAGAATATGCACTAACACAAAGCTTTATTTATTCGCTGCAATTGAGCGAGCCAACACAGAGCAAACACGCCCTATATGCGTTAAAGCTCAAGCGCGCGATGAACAAGAAGCAAAAAGGTTGTTAGCCCCCGTATATGTCATTTACGGATGGATGGGACAAATAGTTAATTGTAACCAAGATAAATAATATTAATTTTGAGGGTATAAAAATGAAAAAATCAGTAACTAATATCAATAATACTTTGGTGACTGAGATAAACAATAACCAAATTAAAGGGCAGCAATCGCTACCCTGTGGCGATAAGCCTTTTATTTATGCTGCTAACTTAAATCTTTATGAACTTATTGCGTGGCTTCAAAATGAAATTAATGCACTTAATCGCCGTGAAAGAGCACTTTGCATTATATCGAAAACAGTCGATTCATTGGAGCTTGAAATTAATTCTCTTGTGACTCATCAGCCTTTTTCAGAGTCTGTTCACCTGAGCCAAGAATCCAATTTATTTTTAGATTCCAATCAATGCCAGATGCGTCTTTGTTCAGCTTTAAACTATTTACGTAGTTTTGGGCTTTCTGAGGTAGATTTTCCGGGACAAGGTCTTTCAGAAGAGCAAAGACAATCCATTCGAGCGGATTGGTTTCCAGTTCCCGAAGAGAAACTTGATACCGAGTAAACAGTAAATGTTTAAGAGCCTTATCACCTCTTAGCGGCTCAAATATTGTTGCATGCTGTTTTCGGTATTCATAGCTAACTATTTCAAGCAATAAAATTAAATAAGAATGTATTCTGGCGCTATCAGGATCACCTTTGGAAATTATGTTTTGGCTGGTGTAGCTGGCGCCATACGAAGGGAAAATAGCTTTTTGAATCTCTATAAATAAGTTCGAATAAACAGACATAAATAAATACCTTCTTGGTTGTTGTAGGGGCTACCAAGAGTACCACCACCCAAAAGGTAAAATAAAAAGGTGAATCAGCATAATTTGATCAAGGAGACAAAAATGTTAATTCTAACCCGTCGCCGACAAGAGAAAATCATCATAGGTGATGATATCGAAGTTGTAATATTAGGCATCAACGGTAATCAAATTAAAATAGGTGTTAAAGCACCAAAAGATACTCCTGTACACCGTGAGGAAATATATCAACGTATTCAGCAAGAATATAATGAGACAGAATGATATGAAAACAAAAATATCAGTTGGTGATAAATCTTATTTAGAGAATGCATTGGAAATTAATGAAGAAATGCAGGCTTTATTAGCACCATTATTAAAATTATCTGAGGAAGATATAGATACCGATGTTCTTTTAAAGTTACGAGCCACGCATAGATTGTCAATGTGTCAGTATCGTGACCTGAATGCATTAAACAATAACTTCAATAAATAATCAGGGTGGAATATGTCAAACAGCCTACAAGCAGCCGTCGAAATTGCAGAAGAAATTGAGGCGTCAATAGTTCCAGTAATGACTGCAACTCAAAATGAAGCGGAACCGGATACTTATTTAATGTGCCGTGGTGTGCATCGTCAGACTTGTGATTTAGCTCAGCGGTTAAGAGACATTAATAAAGATTATATCATGTCAGATAATCAGGCATTCAATGAATTGGAAGGTGTTGCGAGTGAAATAGAAAATCTAAGAACGTATGTTTCTTTATTAATTGATACGGATAAAAGTCTGACCGGTGCACAATTACTTAGTATTGCATTGATTGCGGTCTGTAATATAGACAAAGAAATAGCACGAGTCAGAGGAGTAGAATATTAATAAATAATATCCGTTTCTGTAATTAACACAATTATAAATTATAAGGAAAATAACCAATGACAACCCTAAAACCTATCGAAGTCGCAACAGACCAAGATATTACTATTGAAACACGTGAAGTCTATGTCGTTCGTGGTGCTAACAAAGCCTATCTGACTGAGAGCGGTGCATTGAATAAATTAGCTTATGTTCGTGCGCAAGAACAGTTTGATGATGAATGCAGACAAAGCAACTATCCTTTAAAAGAGGTTAAGCAGGAAGACGGAACGACTAAACTGATGTTTGGCAAAATGCGTCCTGAGTTTATAGTACGTCACGCTCAGGTACTGGAAGAACTGAAAGCCGATGTCAGGCGAGAACGGGAAAGAATAGCCCTACAGAAAAAGTATTCAAAAGCAATAAATGAAATTAACTCATTACATGAAAAGATATCTGAGTTAGAAATACAAATAGCCGAATTAGAATAATAAAAACAACAAACCAAATTTAATTACAGTGCCATCGCTGGGGAATCGCTTACTCCAAAAACGGAGAATATAGAATGACAGGATTAACTTTGCTTGAAAGAAAGCGAAAAGCATTTATTAACGCCAAACTCGGCGCATTACAAAAGAAACACGGTTGCCATTCTGTCATAGTTAAAGTGAATGGAACTAATTGTAGGCTGGACTTAGATGAGGAAATATTGACTCTCGCTTTAATTAAGTTCTTTGAAGATGAACTGGACGAACACCAACATAAATTACATGAACTTATAAATACATATGACAGCTTTTACAACAAGCACGGAAATTTAACCGCAGAAGGCAATGGGTTTATGAATGAAATTCTAAAACTGATCGCTAAGAAAACGGAGCCAATAACATGACAAAGAAAACCTATTTATATTTTGCTGATACAGCTATTCAGATGGAAAAAGAAGAAAAGTACGATCTGGCAGCCGAATATTGGGGAAAGGCAAGGTATTTAGCCACCAATTTAAAGAACCAATTATGGGCTGAATATCGCCAAGAGAATAATGAAAAAAGACATTCATTACATCATAGTCATAGCGCTGCATTAAGAAGCCAAAAAGAAAACCGGCGCATGGCCGCGGCATTAAAACGGCACATGAAAAAACAGGTGGTGAATAATGACTGCATATGAACAGGCAAAAGAATTAGCACGGAGTTTGGAATTGAAAGGTTTGTTTCGCCGCGCTGCCAATAAATGGGGTAATGCACTTTCATTATCTCAAGACAAAAAACAAGAACAGGAATGTATCAAAAATAATCTGCGCTGTGTTCGGAAAGCGCAAATCAAAATACAGGAGGGGTTGTAATGACTAAGAAAAATGAATTAGTACCAGTGTCAGCTAAAGAATTACAGATTGTTGAGTATCGCGGCCAGCGTGTTGTGACTACTGAACAGTTAGCGGCGGGTTATGGTGTTGATGTTAACAATATCAAGGTTAACTATCATCGAAATCAAGATCGCTTCATTGAAGGTAAACACTACTTTGATATCGAAGGTGATGAACTTCGAGACATGAAGAACTGGGTATCTTTAAGTAACTCAGTTGGTAAACGTGCGCGTAGTCTCAGGTTGTGGACAGAACGCGGCGCAGCGAACCACTCCAAGATGTTAGAAACAGACCAAGCATGGAACTACTTTGACGATCTGACTGAGTTCTACTTCACTCGTCGCGACAGTATCACAACGGAAGCTGAGCTACTCAGTAATCCCGCGAAGCTACGTTCAATGCTGTCTGTGTATGCCGAAAACGTCGAGCGCCTTGAGGGTGAAAATAAAACCCTGAGTGCCACCGTGGACAGTCTGGAAAAGCACTTTACCAAAGGCATGACCATTCCCGCTTTCTGTAAGGGTTTGAATGGTGTGAATACCACCAAAATCATGTGGTGGGCAATGGAGCGCAACTGGCTCTACAACGAACAAAAAGACCCGGAGAAAAAGCCGCGCTGGCGTGTCGCTTCATACGCCCGTGATCGCTATCTCACCGAAGACGAAAACGAAATAAAGCCTCATGGACAAGATCCCTTTATCACCCGCACCGCTGTGTTGCTGGAGAAAGGTTGCCATCGCCTGTATGCCCTGTACATGAAAGGCGAACTTCCCATGAAGAAGAGCTGGAACGGCGAATACCAACACGATAAAGCAGTTTATACACCGGAGGGCAAGTAATGAGCAAACACACTAAAACAGCATTTGATTACGGCAAGTATGGCGTGATTGTCATCACTGAGGCGGCGAATACTGAAATCGTAGGTTATGTAGAGGCACTGAAATCATTAGACGCGGGTCAGTATGACCGCGATTTATTGCTGGGTTTTGATTTGGTACTAGCGATTTCTCATGGCTGGAAAGCAGGCTTTTATAAGCCCACCAGCGAACAGAGTGTGATGCTATGGCGGTGGATTGTCTCAGCCTCATTTATCCGGGAGCAAATAGACAGAAACGGCACCCGTGAGGTTGATAACGGTCAGGGCGGCACTGATACCGCCGCTATTTATATTAATGGTGTATCCGCAATCACGGTATACCCACTAGCAGAGCGCCTGATGCTGGCAACCCATGTTGAGGGGTTCGCCTTTGAGCAGTTCGGTAACGAAGAGGGGGCGGACATAGCGGTAAAAATGTACATGGATTTCGTTAATAAGCAGCCAGAGGAAGGTAACTGGTTATCCGAGAAAGGGCGTGAGGGACTTTCTATCCTGCACGATAGCTTAATCGAAGCGGTCGAGTCTGGTGAGTTTGACTCTATGCCGATCTTTCATTGAGAGGAGGCTCACATGATAACGAAAAACTTTCGCCTCAACGCATTCGCGAATACTTACGCAGCCGCTATCTATCACGATGTAACGACCCGTAACGGCGGCGATCACTTCACGATGCAAGTTGGAAAAACAGAAATCAATGTCGCTATTGTCGATGGAATAAAAGGCATTCGTGAACTGGTGGATAGTTACGCACTGGAAGCGCTACAGCAGAATTACCCAGCATGGGAAGTCATCGCTATTAACCTGATGGAAAAATGTGTAGTCAATGGCTGTCTGACAGGTTACGGGCGTGAAATATGGCAAAGCATGATCAATGACATGGGCGACACGCTGGCAGCCAAGGGGATGTTTCAATGAAAATCAAGTATCAGGACAAAGGCAGCACAGCGCAAATCATTATTGCCAGTTTTATTACTGAACGCCGCAAGCACCATCGTTGCGTTGATGCTGCCCTGTTAGCTACGCCTGTTCGTGCGTTTTCTGTTGGCTTCCTTTTCAGAAAGACCACGATCACAGGTAAAGCAAACCACATGATGCGTGCTTACAAAATCATTTGCAAGGAGGCAGGTCGTGACTAAGGAACACCGCCAGATGGTGGACATTAACGACGAACTGGTCAGAACGGTAGTCTACATCGACGACGGCAGGGATCACACCAAGCGGCATACCCACCGCATGAGACGTAACCAACATATTCACGAGGGCATTTGCCCTCCTCTGCCACCCGCACCCAAAGTGGCAGACGTGAAGATAACGCCGAAGAAAAACAAAAGGGGGAAGAGAAAATAATGAAAAGCAAATTATTACCTGTGGTTGTTGGTGTCGAGATTCCTCTTGATGAGTTCGGGCGCTACAACCTGAATACATTACATAAGGCCAGTGGCGAGAACGAAAATAAAGCACCTAACCAATGGTTGAGAACCAAGTACGCAAAAGAGCTTATCGCAGAACTGGAAGCTAAGTTATTGAAAAACAATCAGACGGCATATTTGCAGTCTGGTCAAAAAGCAGTCGATATAAATAATGGTGGCTCTTCACCGGGCACTTACGCACATGAGCTGATAGCCGTCTCTTATGCAGGGTGGATTCGACCGGATTTTCAGCTTGACGTGAACCAGGCATTTATCGATTTCAAATCGGGAAAATCAAACATCGGGATTAATGCCCTGCCGTCTCTCGATCACATGGTTGGAAGATTTGATGAGTTACGCCACCAGCTCGCACGGGATGAAAGGAACGAAGCTGAGTTACTTTCTGTGTGCAGCCAAATCATGAACGCACGAAAAAAGACCAAAGGGAAGCGCCAGAAAATGATTAGCGCACTGGAAGAAGCGGGCCAAATGGCTATCGACCTAGATAACGGAGAAGAACAATGATCAGCATCGATAACGCACAGAATGAAATGGGTTTATCCGGTCACATTGACGACGGACGCGAGTGGGCAGATTGGCTGTTGAAGAAGGCGGATGAAAGTAAGAAAGCCCAAGGAGGGATCCCTTGGGTCAGCGTTCAGGACAGAATGCCAGAAGATGATAACGGATGGAGATGGACTCGCCCCTGTCTCGTTTATGTTTCTTTTGGTTCCATGTCCAGGGGAGGCTATGACTATTGGGATACCGAAACGAAACAATGGGAAGAACACGAAAATCATGAAGTCACACACTGGTGCTATATGGATGATGTTCCCGCTCCGGTAACAGAGGAGAACTGACATGAAAATCAAAACGAGTGAGCTGACAGGTAAGGCGTTGGATTGGGCTGTATGTTTGGCTATTGACGGTACTGTCAACGAAGGTAATACAGAGGTTGTAGCACCTAACAGCGGGTATTACTTGCTAAGTAATGGGCGCGGGAATTTCACCCCGTCTTCTGACTGGTCTATTTGTGGGCAGTTGATTGAGGCGTTCAAAATTAAATCACAACACAGTGTGCATATTTGGTATGCAAGCTGCAAAAGAGGAATGCTAGCTTTAGGCAGAACACCACAAATCGCCATATGCCGCGCTGTCGTCGCTGCTCAGTTAGGCGACGAGGTTGAGATACCGGATGAGCTGATGGAGGAAAACAATCATGACCAATAACTCATTCCACCTCACCCAAATCATCGCCTCAGTCTGGGGCGATCCGGCTGATATCACCGATGCAGTATGGCAAGCAGGATACCGTAAGCCAGAACGAGGAGAAAAGGAAATCGCTGAACTGATTATTGACATCATGAACGGGGTGCCCGATGAGGTGCCCTACTCTGAAAGACCAAGGAATTTGGACGATATCCTCACTACGGAGCTGTATACCATCATTTTTGAAGGGACACTTAGTGTTATGGCAACACCTGCAATGGTAGCAACGATGATTTTGTGGAACGGGTATCAAAAAGGAGTTGAGTGATGGCAGAGCACCCCTATTTCAAAACCTCGGAACTGGCAACGCGATATGGTGTAAAACCACACACAATAAGGTTATGGTGCGGCAATGGGAAGCAAAAACGAGAAGGCTTCCCAAAGCCCAGGTTTAAATCTGATCAGCTTAACTTTCTACGGCAGGACATTTTTGATTGGAAGACGGGAAACAATTTTAGTTAGTTTTTCCCACCAGCGCTCGTATGCCTCTCTCTGCTCATTCAGGTAGGTGTGCTTATCGTACACCTGCCACACGCCCGGTAATTTATGTCCAATCATAATTTCGGCCACGTGGGGCGGGGTTAATTCAGACACTCCTGTGCGCATGGTTCGGCGCAGGTCGTGGATTGACCAAGGAATATAGGAATCGTCAAAATATTCAGCCATTTTTTTATTGAGAGTCAAAACTATGTAAGAATAACTTCTCTTTGTAAATGGCTCTCCACGGCGCACAGTAAATAGGTATTCACTTCCATAATTCAATGTTTTTGCTTGTTCAATTAACTCATAAGCCGATGGAGTAATTGGCCTAATAATGGGTTTTTTAGATCTTCTGCCTGTCTTGTGATTTTTAGGAGGAACAACCCAAACATCTTTTTCATAATCAAAATCGCTAACTTTAGCTTTCAGTAATTCACCAATGCGACACCCAAATAACAAGCACAATTTTATTATTAGAGCATTGCGTGGATTATATTTAGGGGCATCGATAAGTCGGAAAAGTACTGTTAACTCTTCTTCGCTTAATGTTCTTTCGCCAATTTCAGAATCGAGATCATCAATATTATCACTCATATTTTTGTTACTTACATCACTTCTTTCTACATCAGATAATGGAGTGAGATTGGTTATCCCTCGCCGAACAGCCCACTTATGCGCTTTCTTGGAGTACGTTAATATGCGGTTACCAATTGATGGAACTTCTTTGACAACGCCTTCAATTAAGGAAAGCCAAACATGAAGCGTTACCTCATCATGGGGCAACTTACCAATTTTAGGGAAAACATGAATCTCAAAAGAACGCAAAATCTCATCGGCTTTCACCTTCGAGCCTTGCATCGTTGTTTTCCACCAATCCCGTATAAGACTTTCAACGGTTACAGCGCTTAGTGCGGACTCCTTGCGAACACGCTTAACTATTTTAGGGTTGCGGTATTGCTCCAGCTCCCCACGGTAAAAAGTTACAGCGTCACGAGCATCTTTTAAACCAGTCGCAGGATAGGTTCCTATGTCGATTCGATCCCCTTTGCCATTCCAGCGATATCTAAACTGGAAGACAATTTTCCCTTTAGGGGTGACACGAGCGGATAAGCCATCCCTATCGGATTTGGTAATCATTTTTTCTTGGGGTTTGCCATTGATGGAACGCAGCCATGAATCAGTAATCGCCATATCACTTTCCTCAAAAAAATAATACAGCTTTTAATGTAGTTTATGTACGCACTCGTGTACATTTTTTTCATGACACTAAGTGAATATATGTGACTATTAATGATTATGTAAAACAATAAATAAAAAAATTATAATTAAAATCATGATGTTAATTAAAAATCATGATTGTGTGTGACTGTTAATGATAAGGTATGACTAAGTAAATACATTTCACTTTGAAATGCAGGTAGTCTCTGGCCGCTGGGGTAGCCGGTTTCAGCGTGTCGTCGGAAATTTTGATAAAACTATGCTGCGCCATTCTTGATCCTTTGAGGTCATGGCACAACAGCTTCGGTTTAGGTTCGGGTGTTCAGGCCGATGGAATAATTTTAGCGGGTTACAATCCGTTATGCTACCGACATTTCTGCAAGCGGGACGTATCCAGATTTTGCTTAATATGCCAGATATCATAGGCATTCTGCATTCCCAGCCACACATGCGGGGCACTGCCGATAACCACAGAAAGACGAACCGCCATTTCTGGGGAAACATGCGACTGACAGCTAATCAGCCGTTGTACCGTAGAAGGGGCAACCTCCAGTGCCTTCGCTAATGCCCTGGCACTCATGTTTAAGGTTTCCATCGTTTCTTTGATTAGCTCGCCCGGATGGGGCGGATTATACATCGTACTCATCAGTGATGATCCTCAAGAATCAACAAACCATGTGTCTACTACGAGTAAAACTAAATAATAAACTTGTAAGCATCCAGCGCCTTGACCGTCATTGGTAACCCTTGTTTTAGCAACATATCTAAGAATTCACTTGTCGACATCGGTGGATTTTTTAGTGCTATGCGTTGTTGTCTGACAGCTTCCAGCGCAATGGCGTGATTTAAGTCAAAAAGGTCTGAAATAAATTCGTCCGGATGAAGTGCTTCGACATTGAATTCCTTTAAAATATCGGCAGGAAAATCTTTCAGGTTCATAGTAACGATGACTTCTGCATTTGCACATATGGCCGTTGCCAATACATGGCGATCGTCTTTATCAGGGAGTCTTAATCCTTCAATTAATGACTCAAAACCTGTGACATTGGCATCTGGCAAGGCTTTATTCATTAGCGCTGTTGTGTGTTCCAGCATTTCAGGCTTGATATCAGGGCGCTGTTTCAGTAAATTTCTCTTCCATTCTCCCTGAATAGTGGCTGACCATTTTGGTTGATACAGGCCAGCCAGACCTAAATGCATCAGTAAGTCACGCAATCTTGCCGGATACAGAACACAGGCATCAAGTACCACAGGATAAGGAGAATATTTCATCCTTTAATAACCTAGTTCAAGTTTTTGTGCCTGAGCTGCAAGTTCTTGCATCGCAGCCAAACTGTCAGCATCACGTTGCTTTTTGTATTTCATCAAATCAGAAAATAACACTCGACGATGTCTTCCCGTTTTATGGTGAGGTAATTTCCCTTCTTCCAATAGCTTCACCAAATGAGGGCGAGATACATTCAGTATATTTGCCGCTTCTTGTGTCGTCAGTTCAGCGTGCACCGGTACAATTTGCACAGCATTACCTACTGCTAATTCACCCAGTATATTCATCAACATGGTTAATGCTGAGGTCGGTAATTCAATTGAGTGAAATGTGTTATCTGCACCTTTGATAGTGATCTGTTGAGTTTCTAATTGGGTGGAAAGAAACGCAGCCAGCTCTCGTTGGCTGCGCATTGCGATTTCAATCTCATGCTTTGCCGGAAGATTCAAGCCGGCTAAGGTTGCATTACTCATATGTGTATACCTGGTATGTTAGTCATTATAACGAGTGTAATCGAAACAAACGAAAATCGCAATAAACGAAACAGATAACCGCGTCTTGTACCCATTAACAACTCTTTATAGTGTTAATTTCAGTTCATGCCAGCCCAATGTATTCCAACACGCGGCTTCACCCGAAAAACAGCATTCAGCCACCGGTAAAGACTCACCACATTTTCCACAGCATTGTTCCTGTAGCTCGGCCACCTGCTGTTTTAATGAACGGTCATCCATTCGAATTAACATCGTGAGGTATTCATTGACGTCGTAAGGCTCCCTGCCCGGTCTGCGCAGTGCACAATTGCGCTTCAGCATCGCCAATTCCTGATTATCAAGGAGCAATTCTATTTTGGTAACGCCAGCCTCCTGCTGGCGCTGACGTTGGGCGGCTTTACGTTCTGCGGGGGATTTAGCCATGATTGGATTTCCTGAGCTTATAAACCGAATTGCGGGTACGGATAAAGCCATCAGCATTAAAGGAATGAATATTCTTAACCAATGACGTAATGATTTCAGTGCCATCAGACCAGCGTTGATTAACATCATGGTAAATGCGCCCACTTGCCCGAAGATCAGCGTTACCGTAGAGAATAAACCCTGTCAGCTCGATTTCCGCCGTGTATACCTTGCTTTCCGTGTTTAATTGCTTATCCATCGTTATTCTCCCAGCCAGTCGTAAACAAACCGGATCAACGCCATCACCGGCAGTGAAACCGGAAAGGTCAGCAGCAGGAACAAGGCGAGCATATGGAGCCAGAATTCTTCATCGGTCAGAATTTCCCAGTAACCGATCACTTCGTCTTTTAGGTAATGCAAAAAGTTGTTTGATGTTTTCATTGGTCTTGCCTCTCTCAGTGAGTCTGATTTCTCAATGTCCAAAGTTTTTGTAATTTAATTAATCCCTTGCCCGTCACCAGTGACGTGATACATTCCTGAATGCCGCGTTCCGGGTGTTCCCAACGACCTAATTTCACATCCATCAAGCCTGCTTGTATTTTTTCCTGATACGGTTCATTGCGACGGGTGACCCAGCCGATTTGTCGCAGGAACGCAAACAAACGGGTTCGACCTGTACCTAAAACCTTAGCAACCTGCGCAATGCTGAGGGAACCATGTGACGCAGAGACTTTGTCATGAAATTCAACTTTCGGCGCATCTTCAAAGATCTGGTGCTCTAACTGGTTCACCGCCAGCGAAAGCCGCTCTTTCTCCTCTTCAGCCTGAATGACCATCAGCGCCAGTTGCTTAGCATTGGGTAAAACCGATTGTGGTGTTGTCAGCCTGCCTGAGTGGTAGTCAATAAAGGTTTGGTTAACCTGCAGACGGAATTTTGGGGAAATCCAGCCAGCATATTCGATAGCTAAAAGTTCGTGAGCGAAAGTCCCCCCCGTGCGCCCTGCTTTTTTAACTACCGTGATCTCGGTAGTTTGGTTTTGCAATTCTGAAATTAATTGGATAGTTCCCTCAAGTGCTAGCCAATAACTTGGGCCATGTTTCTTTTCCCTGCCACTTGCCTTATGTAGCGCATTCAGATTAAAACGTCCTTTGGCATCGGTGGTGATTTCAACGCCTGCGATTACGGGCAAGGTTTTCTTATCGATAACATTTAACATACGGGTTCCTTTGTTGAGTCTTACATCACATCACGCCAGTCATTCAGGCATGTTTAAAAAAACGGCTATTCCCTCGATTCCGCTGAAAGTCGCTTGATAACTTCTTTTTCAATCGGTTTAGGTGCTGTCATCACCTGTTTGTAGACTGTCTTTTGAACGGGCGTTTTACGTAATAACACCCGCTGGACATCGCCCAGTGGCATACGGAGCAAAATGGCGATGTACTCTGCTGTTCTGCCGAGCCGAGTGAGTTCATACATGCCCCGGACAATATTCTGGCCATAGTTAAATCGCTTCCCAATGTTGATGCTGGGTTCCGCTGCTGTCACAGGTTTTGCCACTGGAATGAGTTTCGGCTTAGGCTGGTAAGGCTGGCGACTACGTGCCCGTGCTGCTTGATTTAAATCATCAAGAATACGGTCAGTGTGATCGCAGCCATCATCAACAATATGACGGTTATCCAGGATCAGTTTGTTGACATCGTTTTCGTTGTTCATGGGGTCTTGCCTCGTGTTTGTTTATCCGCTTTTGGTCAGAAAGTGTTTTAGTTACTGGTCAGAACACGGCTCTTTCGCCGCCTGTTCCGCGGCCTGTTTCCAGATCCCACGCCAGGCAGCCAATGCCGGTACCTCACTCATCCGTCCTAAACCCGCTTTACGCGCAAGTTGCGCTGCCAGTTCCTGAATACGGTTCGTCGGTGTCCAGCCGGTTGAAAACAGTTGTTGGAACGTGGCATCGCGCTCCACAGTATCGATGGTGATGGCGGTTTCTCCGGCTTTCAGCCAGCGACCATTGACACAGGCAGGACGCCCCGCTTTGTCCCACTTGCATGCTTTATCAAAATACTCCGTGCAATTCTCCGGGCCAAACAGGGTCTTCGGGCGCAGGAAATCACGCATCTTGCCATCTTCTCGCCACTTGGTCGTCAGGTAGTCGGTGATCAGTTTCAGGTCATCTACCGAATAGCCGTCACCCAAACGAGCACGAATATAGCCCATCGTGGTTTTGCCGTTGCGATAGTTCGAATCCGTGACCTGATTGAAATAAATCAGAACTTGCCGGGCCAGGTCGTCGGGTTCGGCGAGAACCTGACAAGATTCTGTTGTACTCTCTGTAGTAATCTCTGTTGTAGTCTCTGTAAGATCAGGCCAATTTGACCCATTCAGAACGGCGCATTCTGACCCGTTGGAATGTGCCAAATTGCCCCTGTCGATAAGGTCATTTTGACCCGCTCGATGGTCTTTGTTTGCGTTGTTCGATGGGGTCATTTTGACCTTATCGGCTAACAATGGGTGTTCATAATTGATTGCGTAATAATTCGTCCGGTCATGGCTGGATTTATTAATTTGCTCAATCCGCAACACCCCCAGCTTTTTCAAATTTGCCAACGCTCGTTTAATGGTGGATTCGGAAAAAAACGGGAATTGCGCTTGCCATTTTTCGACCGTGTTGTAGATCCAGCGGCAGCCATTGACCTCAATACCCGACGACGTTTCTGTCAGCCAGTATTGGATCTGCTGCAAAATAATGGCCTCATTCAATCCCAGGCGCATGGCCAACTCAGGGATAACCACTAGTGGGCGGCTTTTTAACAATAACAAATTCATATCACGCCCTTACTTATTTTTGGCTCTGCCATTTTTCTGTCTTTTGCCCTGTTCCCAAGCTGTCAGCGCCGCTTCCCTGCGGCCTTCATAAATTTCTGACACTTCCTCAAAAGTGGCAGGCTTATCGTTCCGGCGAAAGCCATTGCGATAAGTGATCTTATCGATGGGTTTCATCATTGGTCTTGCCTCTCGTTAATGCACGTTGGTCAAACGGGGTTCAATGGCATTTAACGCAGATACCGCGATGGCTATACGGTGTGACATGTCACGCCCTCCAAGCAGGGTTTCACTTATGGCGGCAGCAAATTCCCTGATCGCAACAGACGCGAGATAATTCAGGCTCTCTTCGTTCATTAACTTCGCCCGCCGTTCTGCCGGCAATGCCGCTTCAATGGCCGGTAACAGTTCCGTGATCTTGCGTTGTGCTGCGTTCGAATCACTGCGCAACCAGCGAAAAATTTGTTGCCGGTTATTGTTTATCGCTTTCCAGTCAGCATTTCCTGTTGCGTCCTCAATCTGACGTAACCGATGGTGAGAACAACCCGCACCTAGCAGGAAATACATACGACTGACTTCAATGGCTACATGCTCCTGCCCTCGCTCCATGGCCCAAGCCTCAACTTCGGCTCTGAGCGTATTGATATCTTGCTCCACGATTTGCGTCTCCTGTCGCAATGTTGATTATTGAAAATCAGATTTCTACAGACTGTGTTGATAAGCTACGTCTTATCGAACGTTCTCCAGGAGGGAAAATATCATCAAGAGAAAATTCACCACCTAGTTCATTTAGTGCTAACACAATTTTCCGGCATGAGTCTAAATCAGGTTTTCTAATACCAGATTCATAGTTGCCAATTCTAGATTGTGACCACTTAAGTTTTTTAGCTAATGCAAATTGAGTAGCTCCGACTTGTCGTCTAGCGTCCGCAATTTTGTTCATGTTTGTCTCCACTTACTTAATTTAAAATCAGTTAAACACAAATCGTGTTATTTGTAAACACAAATCGTGAAAGCGGAATAACACGGTATGTGTTAAATAATGATCATGAAAATGAGTAATCAAATTGGTGCGCGTATCAAGCGCTTTAGAGAGCAATTGGGATTGAGTCAAGCAGCCCTGGCAGAACGCTGTGGTTGGTCATCCCAATCTAGGATAGGTAATTATGAGTCAGGCTCACGCAACGTCAGCGCTGACGATGCAGTGATCCTGGCAAATGCCTTAAATGTAACTCCAGCCGAGTTAATGTTCGGTCCAACTGATTGTGCGAACTTGCCCATGTCTTGTACAACAGAAGAAACCAAACTCACTCCGCGACAAAAAATACTCTTAGAGTTATTTGATGAGCTACCGGATAGTGAAGCTGATCAGCTCTTAAAAAATCTTGAGGAGAAAAAACAACATTATAATCAGCTACTAGAAGAATTATTACATAAAAGAAACCAAAAGAAAGCATAGCACATATCGTTTGCTTGATTATCAATCTATTAAATTATATAAATTTTAAATAATTTCAATAAATGGAAAATCAAAATTTATTTTTTCTGAAAATTTTAGCGTTAACTGATGTGACTATGGCTTTCGCAAGGATTACTTTCTAAAAGAAGGTCATTATTAACCACAACACACCACCCGCTAGGGTGGTTTTATTCATTATTTCATAAATCCAATTCGATTTTTATCCACCTTCCAAATTTAAAATAAATAGCTTAATCATGTACATAGATAATCATAACAAGAAAAATCACATTTCGTGTTGACAACAAAAACACGTTATGTGATTATGATTACATCAACAGCAAACAGGCAGGACGCCCACGAAGTAGCCGCTACCGGCATATGAAGAGGTAGATGATTTGCTCAGACAATACGGCACAGCAGCCGTTTAGGTTAAGTGTTCAAGACCAAATTTGCAGTTTCAGTTGTCATGGAGGAGGAGAACCGCAGCACTCATCGCGACCTGCCATGATTACCACTCGATGACAACTGACTTTTATCTCAACACCAGGGGATACAGTCAGAAAGAGACCAATCACCATTAGCGTGATGCACCAAAGAGGCAACTAAACCGGTCGTCAGCCTTGACCAGGGTAAAGCGACGCTGGATAGCGTAACCAGCACCTTTTAGTTCGGAGACCATCGTCATCTACATGATGATACGTAAGAGGCAATCAATAACCTGACAGCCCGGAAAGACGGGCAACTTATTACAGACGTAAAAAAACCCACCGAAGTGGGTTCTTTTACCCCGGGTCGCCGACCAAAGCTACCGGGTTTCTTAGAGCGGAGACCAATCCGCTCAAAGAGGCAAGACCAATGATAACTCATCGATCCACGACAATATATAGGAGTTGCTATGAAAGCACAACCCAAGACTCTCAAAATTACCCTCTATGTGTATGCCAAAGAAGGTTTTGACCGACAGATTGAGTTCACCACGTTCACCAATGAACCTGTGAACACTACCTTTTGGGGGGCATTAGTTTCTCAGCATGACGTGGAAATCACGCTCCCGTCAGTTAATAAGTCTGATCTCATCCAGGCGCAGATCAACGCACTTAAGGCTGAAAAAGAAAAAGTACTGTCCCATGCGCAGGTAGAAGTGAACCGGATTGAAGACCACATCCAGTCGCTCTTATGCATTGAAGGTAAACCGGTTTCTGCTTCCGATATGGAGCTTCCTTATTAAACCCGGGTGAATTATGCAAGACATCAATGACGTGATTGAAATGATTCTGGATGCAGGCTTAGCGGCTGTTGAGCATGAAAATAACTGTGATTCCGTGAAAGGGGTAACCCATATTTCCATTCTTGGTGGAAAGCGGCGGGTGGAGTATTACCCGACAACGGGGATGGTTTACTCAAATCCTGTCAAGGATCTTTATTCCGCTGTTCGGCTTCCCAAAGCCGGCATTCGAAAAGCCATCAGACTGGCTAAAACAGGCAATTAACAAGAGGCAAGACCCATGACAACTTATGTTTGTGTATTTGAGCCGACTCCAGCGGCTCAACAGGGCGGTGCGATATCTTTAGCCATCGCGCTTGAAGCCAACTCCATCAAAATGGCGAAAGCCATGGCCATTGTGAATTTAGGTGAATTCTATCCTGATGATATGGATAAATTTAACACCGATAATCCCATTATTTGTGAAGATCGGGTCGGCTCCCCTCGCCCACCCGTGGGTAAATTTGATGAGAAGTTTGCGACTGAATATGAATTCAATGGCACAACCTGGCAGGCTAAAAGCCTCGAACCGGCTCAAACCCCAGCCATTAACAAACGTGATTTTGTTCATACTTATGCCACCCTGGATTTAGAAATCGCGCTGGCATTACTGGACGGGGATTTTCATTGCTGGGCGGTTATGTCACACAGTTTGACGGCCGCTAAACAACTCATTGCAGATAACGATAAAACATGGCGTTGGTGGTCTATGGCGTTTCGTATCAGAACGGATGCTTTATCTATCCCACGCGAAACAATTTTCAAGATAGTTCGCGAAGGTAAACGGCGCCCTGAGTTTTTGAGAAGCTTTAACAACATGAAGGCATTTTTGAACCACGCCTTAAGTGATACCCGCATCGCTGAATTACAGGATGCGCCTGACGAGCCGGCATCAATACCAGAAACCTCAGCAGAGAACGGCACTGTCAGTGAAGTTGAAACCCAGACAACGCCCGAAATGAAAGCGGAAAAAAGCGAAACTAAACCCCGTAAAACCAGAAAGACCAAACCAGCCAAAAAGGAGACTGTACCGGAAACCGAAGAAGTAGCGCCAGAAACTGAGAAAGCCGCACCAGAAATCGAGGAAGCTGCACCAGAAACTGAGAAAGCGGCACCAAAAACCGAGGAAACCGCACCCAAAACGGCGGCCAATGATGAAATCACTCCATTATTGCCAGTCAGTGGCCAGAACGCCAGTAATGATAATTTCCAGCACCGTGCCGATCTGCTCGAAGAAACCATCAAGGCACAGGGTAATCAACAGCAGGCCAATCTGCGTATCTGGAAAGCGGTTCAGCGTACCGATCCGCGTTTTACCAAGCCACTGGAAGGGATGGGTTATAGCGGCACCAGCATCAACAGTAACTATATGCTGATGCGAGCCACTGAAATATTTGGCCCAATTGGTAAAGGCTGGGGCTATGACATTCTGGAAGAAAAATCTATCGACGGCATTCCCATGACTGAACCCGTTCTGGATGAGCGTAATAAACAAATAGCCACCCGTTTTTTGCGTGATGGTGATGGCTCATTAATTTTTACCCAGAACCATTCTATCAAGATTTTATTCTGGTACGCAGATGAATATGGCGAACGTGCATCATTCATCAGTTATGGCGCGACACCCTATCGTTACCAATCAAATTATGGACCAAAAGCAGACGGGGAAGTGCTTAAGAAATCCCTGACAGACGCCATCAAAAAAGCCTTATCCATGCTTGGGTTTAGCGCCGATGTCTTTATGGGGATGCACGATAACCCAGAATACTTGGCTGAAAACAAAATTGAATTCGGTATCAAAGCCGCCAGTGATAAAGCCGAAGATCTCACCCGTTTACGTAAGGAGCTGGACGAGAAGTTTGCACGCAACACCGAAACCATGAAAACGGCGATCACTAAAAATGAGCTGAGGGGCATTGCATCCACACTGACCCGTGAAATCGACGTGCATCTCAAGAACGCGAAGTCACTCGGTGACAAAGAGTATGAACGCTATCTATCAGGCCGCTTACGCCGTTTAACTGAAATCGAAAAAGACTGTTTATCTAAACTCGAAGAGGCAGACTCATGACCACTGCGATTGCATTAGCCGCCGACTATGATCAGTTGCAAAAATTGATAGCAGCCGGTGAATTTTCACCGGAAGCCATCGCCGATACCCTTGAAGGTCTTGAGGGTGAGTTAGGTGACAAACTGGATACCATCATGATCCATGTCCGCAATCTTGAAGGGCAGGCCCGAACGCTGGACGATGAGGCCAGGCGACTGACTGAGCGCAAAAAATCCTTTGAAAGTCAGGTTAAACACCTCAAGAAATATGTGCTGGATTGCTTGCTCAAAGCCGAACTGAACAGCCTGAGAACCACGAAAAATACCTTCAGTGCGCGTCAGGGTATCGCCAGAGTCATTATCGATAATGAGATGTTATTGCCCGATGAATTAGTGGATGTGCAGACCATCACCGCACCGGACAAAAAAGCGATTAAGGCGGCTATCGAACGCGGTGAAACCATACCGGGCGCACATCTCGAAATTGGGGAAATAAGTTTGCAGGTTCGTTAACCATCAATTTATGCCCGATGATTCGGGCATTGAGGAGCACATAATGGCAGCAAGACTTGAAGTCAGTATCTTTTATAACGAAGAAATCGGGCAGTGCGAAGTGACCTGGTCGGCGGACAGAACCGAAGATTTTGCCCCCATGGAAAAGGCCGCCCTGGAACAACTGAAAACGGCCTTGGTAGGCCAACTGAATTCCGTCCACCGTCATGGTCAATTACATTGAGAGGGACAGTACGATGAAAAATAATCTGGAAGATCTGCATAATCATCTGTTTGCACAGTTAGAACGCCTTTCTGATGAAGCACTGAAAGGTGAAGAACTCGAAAGCGAAATTGCCCGTTCAAAGGCGGTTTCGGCGGTCGCCAACCAAATTGTGGAAAACGGCAAACTGGCACTTACGGTGCAAAAGATGTTGGGTGATAACGAAATTCAGTCCGCGCCCAAATATCTGGAGGTGAAATAATGGCGAATTTTGTCTATACCCCGGCAATGGAAGCCTGGATGCGGCAACATTATCTATTACGGCTGGGTAATCTCACCGTCGCCTTTAACCGGCAATTTAATGTGATTCGTTCCCCTGATGCCATTAATGCACTGCGAAAGCGATTGGGATTAAAAACAGGCCGCAGCGGTTGTTTTGTGAAAGGTCACACTCCGGCCAACAAAGGCGCAAAAGGGTTAACCGGTTCAAATTCAGGATCATTTAAGAAAAATAACCGTCCCCATAACTCTCTGGTTATTGGCAGTGAAGCCGTGACCAAGGACGGTTATATCAAAATAAAAGTGGCTGAACCCAATAAATGGAAACTGAAACATCGGGTAGTTTGGGAACAACATCATGGCCAGATCCCCAAAGGCGGCGTGATTAAATTTATCAATGACGATAAACAAAACTGTGCGATTGAAAACCTGATGCTGATATCGCAACAAGAGAACGCGGTCATTAACCGGTACTATGCAAATGCCCCCGCTGAATACAAACCGACCACTGTTCAGCTCGCACGGATAAAGATGGCCATTAGAGAGAAAACAAGAGGCAAGACCCATGCTTAAACATCAACATAAACGTTACCAGCCCATCAGACTTACCCTGCCTGATGGAACCAGCGGCCAAGTCATCACTGACCGCCGCTGCGCCGTCTTCTACGACTTCCCGCCCGAAGTCAAAATCGAGCCGGTTGACAACCACCAGAAGGCAGAGGCCGACAGTTTATTCCTCACCCGTAAACCTGATTAAGCCTAATCAGAAATCTGGTCACGTAATGCATAGCATGATGGGACATCCACCGAACGGAGCACCATCATGCAACCCTGGCAACCGGGACAACAACTATTAACTGACTTCGATATCAAACTGGGACGATTAGCCGCCAGCATCAAAAATGCGCCCTGTGATCAGGCAGAGATTACCCGCGCTTGTGACACCGCTGATCTGCTCATTTTATCAATGATGAGGCAAGACCATGAAAAACCACTGCGACATTATCACCGATGAAGAAATGGAAGAATTGACTGGGTATCAAGTTCCCTCCAAACAATGCGAGGCACTGGCCAAACATGGCATTTTCTTTATTACGCGCCAAGACGGTAAACCCCGAACAACCTGGAAGCATTTTAACCACCCCATGATTGCCACCCGTTACTCTAAGCCTGCCGAAGAGCCCGATTTCGAGAACATGTAATTATGGCCAGAACAAGGAAGAACGCCGCCGATGCCAAGTTACCCAAACGGGTCTATCGGGGAAAAACCAAATTTGAATTTCATCCAGCCAGAGGGGGATCGATTTCCCTTTGCCCTCTGGACGCCCCGCTTTCAGTTATCTGGGCGGAGTATGAAAAAATTATCTGTGACATGTCACGCGAGGAAAACACCGTGTCAAAATTAATCAAACAATTCCTGGCTTCAGCCACGTTTCAGGATCTGGCGACAGACACCAAAAAAGACTATCGGAAATATGCCAACAAGCTGATCCCTGTTTTTGGGAGAATGGCACCGGACAATGTGAAACCTGAGCATGTCAGAAAGTATATGGACAAACGCGGGCTGAAGAGCAGGACACAGGCCAACCGCGAAAAAACTTTCTTGTCCCGGGTCTACAAGTGGGGCTATGAGCGTGGAATGGTCAAAGGTAATCCGTGTAAAGGCGTGCAGCAATACAAGGAAAAAGCGCGGGAACGGTATATCACGGATGCGGAATATCATGCACTTTATTCCGTTGCCCCTACTGTCGTTAAAGTAGCGATGGAGCTGGCTTACTTGTGCTGTGCGCGGCAAGCC
This sequence comes from Xenorhabdus griffiniae, assembly GCF_037265215.1. Taxonomy (NCBI): domain Bacteria; kingdom Pseudomonadati; phylum Pseudomonadota; class Gammaproteobacteria; order Enterobacterales; family Morganellaceae; genus Xenorhabdus; species Xenorhabdus griffiniae. The sequence goes on from NZ_CP147737.1 coordinate 2,732,736, forward strand.
GATGTTCTGTCACTCACCCGCGCCCAGCTAATGGAAAACGGGATCTTTATTCGCCAGGGTAAAACCGGCAAAAAACAAATTAAAGCCTGGACGAAACGCTTAGAAAATGTGGTGAAGCTGAGTAACACACTCATAACTGATCCCGGTATTGTCAGCCTGTATGTAATTTGTCAGGCCAAAGGCCATAAATATACCCGCGATGGTTTTAACAGCCGCTGGAAAAAAGCCAGAGCCGCCGCAAAAGAGGCATTTCCTCATCTGGATTTTAATTTCACTTTTCACGACTTAAAGGCAAAAGGCATCTCCGATCTGGAAGGTACGCTGGCCGAAAAACAGGTAATTTCGGGTCATAAAAACATTACCCAGACCGCAAGATACAACAGAAAAATTGAAGTGGTTCCGGTTGTTGGCGGCCAACACACGGGATAATATTAGGAAAGGATATTAGGAATTTATTAGGAATGTGATTTGTGTCATGAAAAAAGCCACCGCGAAGGTGGCTTTTTCTAACCCTAACTCAATGTTTTACATCAAGTTTTTATTTGGTGCCCAGGGCGGGACTTGAACCCGCACAGCCTTACAGCCGAGGGATTTTAAATCCCTTGTGTCTACCGATTTCACCACCTGGGCTAAATTTGGAGGCGCGTCCCGGAGTCGAACCGAGGTTGACGGATTTGCAATCCGCTGCATGGCCACTCTGCCAACGCGCCTTTCTTGGAGCGGGAAACGAGACTCGAACTCGCGACCCCGACCTTGGCAAGGTCGTGCTCTACCAACTGAGCTATTCCCGCCTTTCCGAACCGCTTGATTTACTTAACTTGTTTCGTAAATCTCATGTGCCGTTCGATGCGTTGCATTCTACTTACTTCACGAAATGAGTCAACACAATTATTTATAAAACTCGTTCGTTCGATGGTTTTTGCGTCACTTGGATCAACTTTCACGCAAATCCTTCCATGCAGCGCTCAAATATTGAAACATTGACCAGAACGTCAGGACCGCAGCAGCGTATAATAGGATGAATCCCCCTACTTCAAGTTCAATGCAAGGACGCCATAATAAGGCAACCAATGCCGCCATTTGTGCTGTAGTTTTTATTTTTCCCATCCAAGAAACAGCTACACTACTGCGTTTACCCAATTCCGCCATCCACTCACGCAGAGAAGATATGATAATCTCACGAGCAATCATCGTCGCAGCAGGTAACGTAATCCACCACGTATGGTAATGTTCTGCAATCAGTACCAACGCAATAGCCACCATCACTTTATCCGCCACCGGATCAAGAAATGCGCCAAAACGTGTCGTCTGCTTCCACAAACGGGCAAGAAAACCGTCAAACCAATCGGTTGCAGCAGCGATAATAAAGATAATGGCACATAACATCGGTGCCCATTGGAATGGCAAGTAAAATGCCAAAACAAAGAATGGAATTAAGGCAATACGAAATAGGGTAAGCCATGTTGGAATATTTAATTGCATAATGCTTAGTAACTATCTGGCCAAGTTAAGTTTATCAGTATGGTGCATCAATACTTCTAGTGTTTCAACGCATTATAGATTTTTTCTGCCAGTGCATAAGAAATAGAAGGCACTTTTGCGATCTCTTCTACACTTGCATTGCGTAAAGGCTGTAATCCACCCATATATTTAAGTAACATTTGTCTACGTTTTGGCCCAATACCATCAATCGACTCCAATGTACTGGTCTTTTTCACTTTTTCCCGACGCTGACGATGCCCTGTAATGGCATGGTTGTGAGATTCATCACGAATATGCTGAATAACGTGTAATGCAGGTGAATCCGGAGGAAGTGCGATCCCTTCTCCTTCCGCTTCAAAAAATAGGGTTTCTAACCCAGCCTTACGATCACTGCCTTTCGCAACGCCAATTAGCTTCGGATACTTTTTATTCCATTCAACCTCCAAAGAATCGAAAACTTCAATCGCACGCGCAAGCTGCCCTTTTCCACCGTCAATAAAAATAATATCCGGGATTTTTGTCTGATCGATAGCTTTGCTATATCGACGACGCAAAACTTGATTCATCGCAGCATAATCATCCCCTGGAGTAATACCTGTAATATTATAGCGTCGGTATTCTGCACGAACCGGACCATTAGCATCAAAAACGACACATGATGCGACAGTTTGTTCTCCCATCGTGTGACTGATGTCAAAACACTCCATACGGTGGATTTTTTCAGATCCAACAAATGTAGCCAATGACGCTAATCTCTGATGAATTGTCGATTGTTGGGAGAGTTTGGTCATCAAAGCTGTAGCGGCATTAGTGCGTGCTAATTTTAAATAGCGCGCTCTATCACCTCTTGGCCGTGCCTGGATATAGATTTTTCTGCCCGATATTTCAGCAAGTGATTTTTCCAATAGTGCTTTCTCAGGTAATGCAAAATCCAACAAAATTTCTATTGGCAACGTCCTGTTTTGGCTTCCTTGGAGATAGAATTGACCAAGGAAAGTTTGCACTACTTCATCTAATTTCGTATCAGCTGGAATTTTGGGATAATAACTTCGGCTACCTAATATCTTACCCTGGCGGATAAATAAGACATGGACACAGGCCATTCCTGCCTCAAAAGCGACACTAATAACATCAAGATCATCGCCTTCTCCGGAAACAAATTGTCGTTCCGTAACTTGCCGTACTGCTTGGATCTGATCGCGATAACGAGCAGCCTCTTCAAATTTAAGCTGTTGACTCGCTTTTTCCATTTTTGCAACCAGCTCATCCAATACTTGCTGATCTTTCCCTGCCAAAAACAAGCGGACGTATTCAACTTGCTGCTGATATTCTTCATCTGTTACAACCCCCTTAACACAAGGGGCCAAACAGCGCCCAATCTGATATTGCAAACAAGGTCTTGAACGATTGCGGTACACATTGTCTTCACATTGGCGAATAGGAAATAGTTTCTGCAATAAAGCCAAAGTATCGCGTATTGCATGAGAGTTGGGGAATGGGCCGAAGTATTCTCCTTTCGTATGTCTGGCGCCACGATATAAGGTTAAACGAGGGTGGATATCACTACTCAAGAAAATATAAGGATAAGATTTATCATCTCTTAGTAATACATTATAGCGAGGCTGATACAACTTGATGTAGTTATGTTCAAGCAGAAGCGCCTCTGTCTCTGTGTGGGTAACGGTAACGTCTATCTGGACGATATTTTTCACTAATGACTCTGTTTTACGGCTACTAACTTGTACCCTAAAATAGCTAGATAAGCGTTTTTTTAGATCCTTAGCTTTACCAACATAGATCACTGTGCCAGTGATATCATACATGCGGTAGACACCCGGCTGACTGGTAACTGTTTTTAAAAATGCCTTTGAATTAAATAGTTCCGCCATGACTGATCACCCATCAAATCTTATTACCCACCGTGAGTTACTATATTCTGCGCATCAAGCAATCCACAGCGTATTGCCATATGGGTCAATTCTACATCACCTTTGATATTTAGTTTACTGAACATCCTATAACGGTAACTATTCACTGTTTTTGGACTCAGATTAAGCAACTCAGAAATCTCATTAACTTTGCGCCCCTGAGTTATCATTGTCATGATCTGCAATTCCCGCTCCGAAAGTTCATCCAACGGATTTTCTTTTGCAGGTGATAGTTGGTTGAGTGCCATCTGCTGGGCAATATCTGGTGAAATGTAACGCTGGCCTGCATAAACAGTCCGAATTGCATTGATCATATCCTGAGGAGCGGCAGCCTTGCTCAAATATCCCCTAACCCCTGCTTGCATCACTTTTGTGGGCAAAGAACTTTCAGTATGAATAGTCAGCATAATCACTCGTGTATCAGGTGAATAACGGATGATTTTTTTAGCCGCCTCCAACCCTCCTATACCGGGCATTCCCATATCCATCATGACAATATCCGTGCTGTTTGATCTACACCATCTGACCGCATCTTCTCCATTACTGGCTTCTCCTACGACTTTTATCCCTTTTATATCATCAAGGACGCCTTTCACACCAATGCGCACCAGTTCATGGTCATCAACTAATAAAACATTAATCAAACAACATCTCCACTAACATAATATCCACAATAATGATAAAATTAATAAACTCCAAAACAAAATGGACACGCTGAGTTTATCTTTATGATTTTCATAAGATAAATTGACAAAAAATAACATCCTCTCTCGAGTGAGAGAGAAACCTTTTGGATGAGATAACGGATTATACTAACATTAGGGCAAAACAGAAAGAAAATTGTCACATGTCAATGAAATGAAATAAACATATAGCCAATTGATTTCACTTGATATTTTGTTAATAACATATCTCTATATTATTTATAGCAATCCATTTTAATCCAAAAAAATATGGGGTGATACCTCCCCCATATTGCAATGATCATTTAAATAAATTAAGGACGTCTGCTTTAGTCAGCATAGAGGTTTTTTCAACAAAGTTATAATATGCTGGCTTACTGTCCACATAAATTTGGCGAACTAATTTACCTGAATGACTATTCTCAAACAAAGCAACTGGGACATAATAAGCACTTGGCTGATGCAAGTGGTAAAAAAGGTGTGTTCCGCATCTGTTACAAAAAGCGCGTTCTGCCCATTCTGATGACGGATATGTTGAAATATTTTCAGCTCCCTCTATTTTTAGATCATCCTTACAGTCCACAGATAAAAATGGACCTCCATTCCATTTTTGACACGTTTCACAGTGGCATACGTTAATATCTTCAATGCGTTGATTGGTTTTCACACTCACCGCACCGCATAAACAATGACCTTTATTCATCACTTAACTCTCTGTTAATAAGTTTATACGCATTAAACTTCAAGTTGTAATTTACAACATTATAAATAGGTTTTCATAATACTGAGAGTATCAGATGTTGGAGTTCCTTACCCCGCGCGGCGCGCGGGGTAAGGAATACTCCTATCATTTTGAAACACTATTTATGACACCTGATTTCTCCCCGCTTTGCGGGGAAATTTTTATATCTCAGATCGCATAAATCTACCACTATATTTCATCAAAAATACCCTATTCACGACAATAAATCTCTAATTTTTAGCCATACAAATAAATTCTGGAAATTTCAAATTATGGTTTGATAGCTAGCGGGAAAATAAGTTATTTATTTTTTCACATCTTCGTTATCTTCTTCATCATCAATGTGCCAGCTGTGCAGTATTCGGTGGACAAAAGGCGTCACCACCATTCCCACTGCGATAAAAAAGATAGCCTGAAGGAATAGTCCATAAATGGCAGCAAAATATTTTCCCAGTGTACTGACGGGTTCAATATGCAAGTTTTGTGTTCCAATCATTGAAACTGAATTTAGTATTGCATCAGAAATAGCATGACTTTCAATCAAGAAAAAACCCAGGACACCAGGAATAATACCGATCAGAAAGATAATGAATGCATGTAAAAGAAAGCGCAGTATCCGTAAAAGAAATCGGTCAAAGCTAATTAATTTATCAGTAAATTTTTCCATATCAGATCTCCACTAATAAATTAGTTACCATGGTGATTGTATGTTAGTTTTTATTTTTATCAACGTTCATGAGCCGAACATTACTCAATATTCCCTGCCCCAAGAGCACTCCTACAATAGTGACAACAACGCCAATTATCTGTGGCAAGCTGGGGATATTTCCCATTATTAGCTGTATCATAAGTGCAAACATGGGAACCAAGTTAAAAAATATTGCCGTTTTTCCTGCTCCACGAATAGCAACTCCCATATTCCAAAAAAGATAGGCAATAGTAGAACCACCAATACCTATATAGAAACAGGCCAAATGGCTTTCAAATGTTCCTGAAGATAATGCAGCTATTGGCGATTCCACAAAAATCGCAATAAACACTAATATGATCGCACCAAAAAGTATTGTCCAGCTCGTAGTCGCCAAAGGCGTCGCATCTTTGACAAATACCCGTATTCCCACTGTGTAAATTGACCAACCGAGACTTCCCATAAAAATGATTATATCGCCGGCTACTATCTGAGAGACACCGCCCAACATCAATTCACCGTTGGTAATAACTAAAGTAACTCCCAACAAACTGATTGCCATACCAATAACTCTCATCAATCCAGGTAACCGACGATTTATAATCGCTTCCAGAATGTTGGCAGAGATAGGCGTCGTTGCCACAATCAAAGCTGCCGTGACGGGGTTGGAACTTTGGAGACCAACAAAAAATGCCCCATTAAATCCCGCCACACCAATCGCCCCAAGAACAATAAATGCCCACCAGTTTTGCTTCAAAACTTTACCGTGAATCCCCTCTTTCCATGCAAAAAAAATAAAAATACCGATAACTGCATAGAAAAAACGCTCAACAGAAGCTGTCCACGGTGGCAAACTCGTCAGTGCAAATTTTGTTACCTGAAAATTGGATCCCCAAAAGAATGTTGCAATTAGCGTTAGCACTATCGCTAACTGTGGAGTTGTTTTCATATTCATTACCTATCTTGATTAATCTTAAATAAAATAATTCTTGGTAAAATCATTGTGGCATCTTTTAAAATTGAAATATTTAGGCAAAATTGGTAATCAAATTTTCAGAAACGGAAAATAAATCGTGCAATCACTTATTTGGGACGATATTCGAATATTCTTGGCAATAGCGCGAGCAGGAACTATCAGTAAAGCGGCTGAGCTTCTTGGTATTGGTGTGGCAACGGTATCGAGAAAAATAGAACGCCTGGAAAATACTTTCGGAATGCCATTATTTTTGCGGCATCAAACAGGTTATCAACTAACAGAAGATGGCGCAGAACTGTTGGAAAAAGCCAAAGCCATGGAAATGACAGCAAATTCATTTCTGTTTGAAGCCGATCTACGAGCAACTATTGCCGGCAATATACGCCTTGCAACACTTGAAACACTCTCCAATTATTTAATTATGCCAAACTTGCCGACCTTACAAAAAAATCATCCAAATCTGACATTAGAAATCACAACGGATAATTACACAGTAAACCTTCACCGTCGTGATGCTGATTTAGCACTTCGTATCATCAGACCGGAGCAAGGCCATGTCAATGTCCGACAACTAGGAATGCTGGGGTTTGGCCTTTATGGAAGCGAAGCCTATTTAGCCACCTGCACTTCCGATATATTTAGAGGTGAATACAACGACGCTCATTTTATTGGCTGGACAAGTGAATACTCACAACTTCCTTCCGTTAACTGGCTTAAGCAAACCTTACAAGGGCGTTCTCTTTCAGTCGCAACAACTTCGATTTGTTCTCAAATTGCAGCAGCAACTGCGGGCCTGGGATTAGCCGTGCTGCCTCATATTGCAGCCAATAACGCTGGGCTTACGTGTATTTCGCCTGATTTAGGCATAGATAAACCCATCTGGCTTGTTATTCAATCTGATTTGGCCCATTCTCCCAGGATCCGGAAAGTGGCAGATTTTTTAGCAGATATAGTTTTTCAAAATCAGGATAAACTGTCAGGACGGTCACACCAATCGGGCATACTATAACATTCCGCATAACCAACAGCGGCACACTTGATTGGATAAGCGATAAGATAGCCATCTAATTTTAATCTGGACTTCTGTCTAATCAATTATTATCGGCCAGGCTTCCGTTTAAGCTTATATTAAGATGTTAAAGATGAATAAATCTTTCCCATCCGATGATATTCGGATAAAAAATAATTTTTATCCGATCTTACATACATATTATTTACAATTCATTTATTCACGTTATGATGTTGTTGTGATATTGTGTATTGCAGCATCATTATCTCATTGAACCAATTTATTAAAGAATAAACTTAAAAATTTGTTAAAACATAATTCAGTAAGACGCTATTTCCACTATTGGAGCAACTAAGTGATTTCTCTAAAATTGGTATATATTCTTTATTATCATTAATATATCGCCATACTCATATATAGAAAAACGGGGAAATACTTTATCTTTTTTAATCATGAGGTTACTATGTTAGGGCGTGTTGACGTTTCGTGGAGGGAAGTTTGAACAGCATGATGATCTGGTATCATTGTCTTCGCGAAAAAACCATTACCCCAGCTCATCATGCCAAGAACAATGTTATCAAAATCTTTATGGAATACGCTAGCTGTATTAATGCAACAACATGGATGTATTTACCACAAAGACGCGCATTACCTGACTTTCGAAGGGATCCTTTATCGAATGAGAACGGGATGTCCGTGGCGGGATTTACCCGATGAATTTGGCAAATGGAATACGCTTTTTAAGCGCTTTAACGCCTGGTCAAAGAAAGGTGTTTTTGAATTATTATTCAAATTGTTATCTGAAAATACAGACACCGAATGGTTATTCATTGATGGGAGTATTATCCGCGCTCATCAACATAGCTCAGGGGCAGCTTCAACAGAAGATGAAGCCATCGGTAAAAGTCGAGGTGGACGTTCGACTAAAATTCATTTGGCCGTAGACAGTTATGGTTTGCCTGTCCATTTTGAGCTGTCAGGGGGTCAAACGCACGACATTGTACATGCAGAAAGTTTGGTCACCCATTCACCCGCATCCGATTTTGTGATCGCGGATAAAGGTTACGATAGCGGTACTTTCAGAGATTTCGTTGAAAAACAAGGTTCAAAAACGGTCATTCCCTATCGAAAAAATAGCCGAAAACCCGATAAAAGTATTGATGAAGTTTTATACTGTTATCGGCATTTGGTCGAAAATGCGTTTGCCAGAATAAAACATTTTCGAGCTATTGCGACAAGATACGATAAATTGGCGCGAAATTACGCCAGTATGTTGGCACTGGCGTTTGTCATTATATGGTTACCGATGTGGGTTGAGTAAATGGTGAACTCAAAACGTCAACAGCCCCTAATCATTGATGAAAAAAACAAAAGCATAAAAAACATGTTTTCTAACTTGTTTCATCACCCTTCAGTCAATAAAAAGAGAGAAAATAGCGAGGTTATTAACTTATTAATTGGATGGGATGAGAGACATAAAAATATTATTGAAAATATTTCAAGTGCCTCGACAGAATTCCCTTTGCTGGAAACTTGCTTACTGCCTCTCGATTCTACTCCTTCATCAATATTAATTGAACAAATTGAAAAATGTGATGTTTTCATGTTTCTTTATCTTTCATCAACATTAAAACCTTTTACATCATCAGGGCCTCAGTTTTTGTCCCCCATAAGGAAAGTTATGCAAGAAAATTGGCGAAAATCAATTATCTTCAAGGATTATGGTGAGCATTTTTATGAAGCTTTCTCTGAGCAAATAGAAATAATAAGTAATAGAAACCAATCAATCATAAATCTTGCCATGGTAAGTAAACAAATTATCTTTGAACAAGAACATGATAGCATTCTGACCGCAACGATTAACGAAAAACAATCATGGACATCAATAGACGGTAAAAATAGTTATGATATCACTCCTGGTGAAATAGCAACAAAACTACACAATCTAGAAGGATGTATTACTTTTAGTGGTACTTTTCTCAGTACTATCCCTTTTGCTATTAAATATGGAGTTGTAAAAGATTTTTTCAAAATAAAAGTAAAAAATAGCCAGATCATTGACTTTACATGCCGAGATCCTATTTTCTCCCAAGATTTTGACAAATATCTATCCGCAAATCCAAGCAATAGTGTGATTGAAGAATTTGGTATTGGGACAAACTATGGCGTTAAAAGGCTGTACGGTTTAAATGCTGGTTTTGAAGAACGGCACCCTGGCCTGCATCTTGGATTAGGTGGCGGTGCGATGGGTAGCCACCATTTGGATCTTATTTTTGAAGGCGGAAAACTATTCTTTGATAAGAAAAACTTTTTTCATAATAAATTATTTAATATTTAGATTAACGATACATTCATAAAATTCAATTTGATATATGGTTGCTAATCAAGAAAATAATACAACCACTTCAAAGTTTAAAAAATCAACTAAACAGCAAATTTTTATGAAAAACTAATATAATCGTACCATTATACCAGACAAAATAATTTTTGTTTTTTTACAATATATTTATTTACAATCCATTTTCATTCACTATCATACAATATTGTTATCTGCAACATATCATAGATAAATTATTTATCATACAGTTTAATCATCATAAACTTAGTAAAGTTGAGGTTAATATGGAAAATACCACTATCGAATTAAACGAATGGTTTGAAGAAGAAACTTTTGAAGAAGCTGTTGAAATTATGCAAGAAAAAGCCGTTGTTCCCGTTGGAACAGCCATGTGGCCCATTTAAAAGAATATATATTCTTCGCATTAGTATATTAATGATTATACCAATCTAACTTCAAGATGCGTGTGATTTCTCCCCGCTTCGCGGGGAGAAATCACGTTTCATAAAGTGTTGTAAATTGCAACTTGAAGTTTAATGTATATATAAAACGGAGAAATACTTCTTCATTTTCATATTTCAAGTTTTTTGCAAAATTCCTTTTGCCAAAGGTTAATTTATTATTTACTCCTATACCCTCTAAAAGCATCATGCAAATCGACTATTGATTAAAGCCATCCCCATCACATCACAATATTGACCATTTCTAAACGACTGCATACGCCGTATACCTTCGGCTTCAAAACCAAATTTTTTATACAGAGCAATCGCTTTTTCATTATCAGTAAAAACTTCAAGTTCAATTATGATGCAGCCTAACCAGTTGAATGCATAGTCAATAATAAAAGCCATCAACTTTGAACCAACACCTTTACCAAAATAAGCCGCATCAACACCGATACCAATCGCCACGGCGTGTCTACGTCTCGGATTAGCATAGGTAAATAACGCTATTGTACCCACAACTTTGCCATCTATTTCAGCCACAAAATCAATATGCCCTTGTGTTTTATTTAATTTTAAACGTTCACACCACATTTCATGCGAAGGACATGGGCGTTGTAATGTATTGAAGTAAACATCAGGATGGCCAAAAATTCGTTGATAATGCTCAGCATCCTCAGGCTCAGTTGCCCTTATTATAATTTCCATACACACCTCTTTTTAACTTGTTCTCTTTATAACTACCTGATAAAAAAACAAATGTAAATAGCATATTAAATGTTTACTTAAAGTAATAATTCAACCTTCTACTGAAGTTATTTCATACCCATTTATTTTTTGGAGTTCATATGATTCAGGAAAATGTAGCTATTTTTGAATTACTCAAAAATTTTGAAGTAAGCCTTCACGGTAAAAAGAGAAATAATGCCGATTGGTTAAATATAGTATTACACGATAATTTTCTAGAAATTAGTAAGTCAGGTTATGTTTATACTAAAAAAGATGTGTTTGATGCATTAACTACAGAAAAAAAACTAATTTTCAGCTTTTCTCAAAAAACTTTTCTATAAACCTTCTTGATAAAAATATTGTATTATTAACTTATCAATCTTACGAAATGGATCTAACTGGCAACCTTTTCAATCAAGCACTTCGTTCATCAATTTGGCAATTATCTTCAACTGGTAAATGGCAGCTTAGATTCCATCAAGGTACGATCATACCTGTTTAAGAGAAAAAATGGCCCAATATTTGGGCCATCCAGATTAATCAGCAGGATTCTTCTTTTGCTCAATGAGCAAGGCGAATTTTACGCTTTTTCACAATCTGAAACCCGATCATTAAAATAATAAACCAGATTGGTGTGGCTAATAACGCCAGGCGAGTATCTGGCTGCAAAGAAAGCAATACCAAAACAAAAGCAAAGAAAACCAAGCATACCCAAGACATGACAATACCAAATGGCATTTTATACACCGAAGCCTGGTGTAATTCTGGGCGACGCTTTCTATAAACCAGATAGGAACACAAGATCATGCTCCAAATAAACATAAACAGGATCGCAGAAACGGTTGTCACTAGAGTAAAAACCCGCATCACATCGGGGATAAAATAGATCAAAATGACTCCAAATGAGAGACATAGACAAGTAAAGACCAACCCTGATGCCGGAACCGAACGGCGGGAAAGACGGCTAAACTGCTTTGGTGCATCTCCTTCTTTCGCCAGACCGAACAACATCCTGCTAGTGGAGAAAACCCCACTATTTGCCGAAGATGCCGCAGAAGTCAAAACCACAAAGTTAACGATGCTGGCAGCAGCGGGTAATCCGATCAAAACGAACAATTCCACAAAAGGACTTTTATCCGCGCTAACAGCTCGCCACGGTGTGACTGACATAATGACAATCAAAGCCAATACATAAAACGTGATAATACGGATAGGAATAGCATTGATCGCTTTTGGTAAAGATTTCATTGGGTTTTTAGTTTCTGCTGCGGCAGTTCCCACCAACTCAATACCAACAAAAGCAAATATCGCGATCTGGAACCCGGCAAAAAATCCGCTTAACCCCATAGGGAACATACCACCATCATTCCAGACATTAGAAAGTGCTGCAACATGTCCTGCTGGTGATTTAAAATTGATGCCAACCAAAATGCCTCCTGTCACAATCAAGGCAATAATGGCAATAATTTTGATCATGGCAAACCAAAACTCCAGTTCACCAAACAGCTTAACTGTCGCGAGATTCAGAGTTAGCAATACCAGAACACACAAAAGCGAAGTTCCCCATTCTGGAAAACCAGGTACCCAATATCCAACATAAGCAGTGATGGCAACAATATCGGCTATACCAGTAATTACCCAGCAGAACCAATAAGTCCAGCCGACAAAAAAACCGGCCCACGGCCCTAGTAAATCTGCGGAGAAATCGCTAAACGACTTATAGTGCAAATTAGAAAGTAATAACTCTCCCATTGCCCGCATAACAAAAAACAGCATAAAGCCTATGATCATATAAACAAAAATAATCGATGGCCCAGCAAGAGAGATAGTTTTGCCTGATCCCATAAACAGACCAGTACCGATGGCACCACCAATTGCAATTAACTGTATATGTCGGTTGGTAAGACTTCGCTGCAAGTGCGAACTTCCAGTTTCAGTAGTGTGAGTGGGTTGTATTTTTTCTTCCATAGTTGTATCCAATTTATTCTCACAGCATGGCCTTAATACCCTCAAGCTGTGTTTAATAGAACATTTTGACATAGACAACCGCGCTATTAACAGAAGGATTTCACATGAAAAACAGAATGGTTATAATTAAACCGATTTGTTAAGCGTTTACTGTGCGTATTTCATTCAATTAGTAAAAAAATGGATATAGTCCATTGACGCCAAGTTGGCATTGGAGAATAATTAATCTTGATGGGTCGTTAGCTCAGTTGGTAGAGCCGTTGACTCTTAATCAATTGGTCGGGAGTTCGAGCCTCCCACGACCCACCAACATTATCAAGGACTTGCGTTAATATCGTGAGTCTTTTTTATTTTCAAGGATACCGATAGGATACCTTTTCGAAGTAGTAGAAAGTATAACGAGTTAATTTAATTCGTATATAAAATCATCAATACATAAAAACAAAAAAGCCATGAGTTCTAAAAATGGCTTAGTAGATGTACCATTTCAGCCTCAAGGCTTCATCTCAAAAATTACGCTTTTCACAAAATAAATAACAATGAGTGAACAATTATTATTCTGGTTTATTTCTAACCTTCCGCTCAATAAGCTGCCCACGCTGATCAAAATAGCGACTAGGCCATAAGAGGGAAACCGATTATCGGCGTATCGGGACGCTGGCGGAGTCTGGACTATCTGTCGTGGTATCACGCGGATACACAAACCGGAAATTACCAAATTGATATGCGTTGGTTGAACGAAGGTCGCACTGATTTACCAAAAGGGCATCATGTGCTGGGTTCGTGTCGTGGCTCAACCAACGACATTCTAATTGCCACCTCAGAGCAAATGATGCTGGGATGGCGGGCTAAATACAGTATCATGACGAGAGGACGGCGGGAATACTACCACCCTACTTGATTTTATTATAAACACAATACGTAATTCCACACCCCTGGATGCACTTTTGTACACTGAGCTAAACAGCTTGCCCATGCTGAACTGGCTGGAGGAAACATTGAGCAAGTCATGGCATACGTCTGTATTGAAGCTAAAAGAGTAGAGCCTGCCAACAGGCAAAGAATAATGAACTTTTTCATTTTACTCACCCCATTTCACTGACAACAACAAAAACCAATTAACCTATTAAACCTATTTTCACCCAACAACAAGTGAATAATGCTTAACAATTAGTTAGCCTCTGAAACTAAAGTCAATATTTCTTTACCCATTCCCTGAGTGGCTACAGGAATAACCCATGCTGCCACCCGTTCTCATCGCGTACCCAACGCCCACGGGCTGGTGACATTTTTGTTTTCACCGTACATTCACAGCGCAATTTTTTAAACGTCGAATCCAATCACTTTGATATGAGCTTTCGAGAAAGTCAGTTATAAAAGGACAAGTTGTTGCCCTTACCTTGAATAATTCAGGTATCCGTGATACTGCACGGACATTGCATATCAGCATTAATGCCGTCGTCCGCGTTTAAAAAACTCAACCCATGGGATGTAACCACACTCCCATTGGATAATCTGGAAATTCAGCATATCTGTGAAGTTGATGAAATCTGGTCATTAATAGTCGGAGTCAGAATACTTTGAAAAAACCACGGAAAAAATTATACCGATTTAATGTCGTTTTTTGGTGTACGGATAATTTCAGTGCTTACAACATATTATCGGTAAATAAACACCTCATCGGAAAAACTTTTACACAACGTATTGAACGTGAAAATCTCACTCTCCGTACTCGAACTGTAAAAGCACTGGGTTACTCAAAGTCAGTTGCAATGCATGATAAAGTCATTGGTACCTTCATTGAACGAAAATATTATATTTAACCCTAATCGACGGATTGAATACATGACCAACAAATTAGCCCCTGAATAATCAGAGGCTTTCTTATTTTATTGGGCTATTTGGTCTTATAATGCGCTTCTGCATCAGCAAAACGCTGTTGTGTTGCCTGACTTGGCGCTTTTCCTAGTAAGCTCACCACAATAATAGCAATCGTCGCGAAGATAAAGCCTGGAATAATTTCATACAGGGAAAACCAGCGGTACTCCATCCAAACCAGTACAGTGATAGCGCCTACCAACATACCAGCCAGCGCACCGTTACGAGTCATACGCTTCCAGAGCACTGACATCAGTACCACAGGGCCAAATGCTGCACCAAATCCTGCCCAGGCATTACTCGCCAGTGCTAGCACCTTATTATTCGGGTTAGTTGCAATTACAATTGCGATAGCTGCTACCAGCAGTACCATCATACGCCCCACCCATACCAATTCTTTCTGGCTAGCCTTGGTACGGATAAATGCTTTATACAGATCTTCCGTTAGTGCACTAGAACAAACCAATAGCTGACAACTTAAGGTGCTCATAACCGCAGCCAATACAGCAGATAACAATATACCCGTGAGCCATGGATTGAACAAAATGACAGCCAGTTCTATAAAAATGCGCTCACGGTTTTGCGATACAGCAGCAGCCTGTCCTGGATATAATTCAAAATACGCAATGCCAAAGAAACCCACTGCCACGGTTCCTCCTAAACATAACAGCATCCACGTCATACTAATACGGCGAGCCTTATGAATAGTCTGGTGGGAATCTGCCGCCATAAAACGTGCCAAAATATGCGGTTGGCCAAAATAACCGAAACCCCAGCCCAACAAGGAAATAATGGCAATGATATTCAGCCCCTTGAACATATCCAAGTAAGCCGGATCTTTGGCTTCAATGATATTGATTGCTGTATCAACACCTCCCACTTTAAGCAAGATCAGCACCGGCACCAAAATCAAGGCAAAAATCATCAAAGTTGCCTGAACTGTATCCGTCCAACTCACAGCCAAAAAGCCGCCGAGGAAGGTATAGGCAATTGTCGCCAATGCTCCTAGCCAGATAGCCTTTTCGTAGCTGATGCCGAACGTGTTTTCAAACAATAATCCACCAGCTACAACCCCCGATGCACAATAAATGGTGAAGAAAATCAGAATAACCAGGGCGGAAATAATACGCAGAATTTTACTTCGGTCTTCAAAACGATGGGTAAAATAGTCTGGTAAAGTTAATGCGTTATTATTTATCTCAGTATGCACACGCAATCTGCCTGCTACCCAACGCCAGTTCAAATATGCACCCAGCAAACAGCCCAATGCGATCCAACTTTCTGAAATACCAGAGAAAAAGATCACCCCCGGCAATCCCATCAATAACCAGCCACTCATATCAGAAGCGCCAGCAGATAATGCGGTTACCACACTACCTAATTTCCGTCCACCCAATATGTAATCATCAAAATTCTTGGTGGAACGATAAGCCGCAAAACCTATCAACAACATCCCTGCGATATAGATAATGAAGGTAATGAGCATTGGTGAATTTACTGTCATGCAGGTTCTTCTCCATAGTGTTTTTATAAATTATGTCTCTGCAAATGAGTTATTTACGTAAATAATGTCATCTATGCTTGAAGTACCTTTAAGTGATACCTCATCTTCTTTACCAGGCTGTAACAAGTTGTACCTGAAGATGCCATTAGTTTTCATATGTACTATTTATGCTTGTAATTATTCTAAAATTACATTCTATCCTAATTTAGCTAAAACATTTTTAACAACTAATTAACTGCATTTTTATAAAAAACGTTTGCTAAATCACATTTATCACTCCAGAAGTTGTACCTGAAATTGAATAACTGGTTATACCAAAAACTTGCACGATAAAAATAAAGTTAATAAATATCAATAATATACATAAAAATCAATAATAAGTTTCTCTGAAAAAATAATGAAAACACGATTAATTTCACAAATTTAGAATAACCGCTTTTAACAAAGTTGCACAAAGTTGCAACATGAAAGATATTGTTATGTAACTTGTTATAGTCTTACCTATTAAGGAGTGAAAATGGGTAGTACCACTATGGGTGTAAAGCTCGATGAAGCAACGCGTAATCGAATCAAAGCCGCAGCACAACGAATTGAACGCACACCACACTGGCTAATTAAGCAAGCCATTTTTAATTATCTTGAACGTCTGGAGAATGAGGGAAAGCTCCCAGAAATATCAGCAGGTCAGGATAACAAAGAAGAAATGATTTCCGAAGTAGAATCACAGATTGAGGCGCCTTATCAACCATTTCTGGATTTTGCCGAACATATTTTGCCCCAATCGGTGAAACGTTCTGCAATTACTGCGGCCTATCGCCTCCCCGAAACTCAAGCGGTTCCTATGCTGCTGCAACGCGCACAGCTATCAGAGGAGCAAGCGAAGGCAGCTCATAAACTCGCCTATTCTATTGCCGAAAAGCTGCGTCAACAAAAACAGGGTATTGGCCGCTCAGGTTTGGTTCAGGGATTACTGCAAGAGTTTTCACTTTCTTCACAAGAAGGTGTGGCATTGATGTGCCTCGCCGAAGCCTTGTTACGTATCCCCGACAAAGCCACCCGTGATGCCTTGATCCGCGATAAAATCAGCAACGGCAACTGGCACTCTCATTTAGGCCAAAGCCCCTCCATGTTTGTCAATGCGGCAACGTGGGGGTTGTTGTTCACTGGTAAGCTGGTGTCCACCCATAATGAAGCCAAGTTATCCAAATCCTTAAACCGTATTATCAGCAAAAGCGGCGAGCCGCTGGTACGCAAGGGTGTGGATATGGCGATGCGCCTGATGGGTGAGCAATTTGTGACGGGAGAAACCATTGCCCAAGCTCTTGCTAATGCGCGCAAGTTGGAGGAAAAAGGCTTCCGTTATTCTTATGACATGCTCGGCGAAGCCGCATTAACCGAAGAAGATGCGCAAGCTTATATGGTTTCCTATCAGCAAGCGATCCACGCCATTGGCAAGGCATCAAATGGCCGTGGTATTTATGAGGGGCCAGGCATTTCCATCAAACTTTCTGCCCTGCACCCGCGTTACAGCCGTGCTCAATACGAACGTGTTATTGAGGAACTCTATCCTCGTCTGCTTTCCCTAACCTTACAGGCTCGCCAATACGATATCGGTATCAATATTGATGCTGAGGAAGCCGATCGTCTGGAAATTTCCCTCGATTTGCTGGAAAAATTGTGTTTCGAGCCAAAATTGGAAGGCTGGAACGGTATTGGTTTTGTCATTCAGGCTTACCAGAAACGCTGTCCTTTCGTCATTGACAGCATTATTGATTTGGCACAACGCAGTCGTCACAGATTGATGATCCGGCTGGTGAAAGGGGCTTATTGGGATAGTGAAATTAAACGTGCTCAAATCGATGGTCTGGAAGATTATCCGGTCTATACCCGTAAGGTGTATACCGACGTTTCTTACCTTGCCTGTGCCCGCAAACTGCTCGCTGTCCCTAATCTGATCTATCCACAATTTGCTACCCATAACGCACATACTTTATCCGCCATTTATCACCTGGCCGGGCAAAACTATTATCCGGGACAATATGAATTCCAATGTCTGCATGGCATGGGGGAGCCGCTTTATGAGCATGTTGTCGGCAAAATTTCAGAAGGTAAACTCAATCGTCCATGCCGTATTTACGCTCCTGTAGGCACACACGAAACACTACTGGCTTATTTGGTGCGCCGTTTGCTGGAAAATGGGGCTAATACGTCGTTTGTTAATCGCATTGCTGATACGTCACTACCGATTGATGAACTGGTCTCTGATCCGGTAAAAATTGTACAGGAATTAGCCCAAAACGAAGGGCAAATCGGCCTGTCGCATCCCAAAATCCCTCTGCCACGTGATTTATACGGCAAAAACCGTGTTAATTCATTGGGATTAGATCTCTCCAATGAACATCGTTTAGCTTCTCTTTCCAGCGCCCTGCTCAGTTCTTCAATAGAAACGTGGAACAGCGAACCCTTGTTAGGTGGTGATTACCAACCGACAGGAGAACTGCCTGCAACTAAGCCGGTGAATAATCCCGCCATAAATGCCGACATTGTGGGTTATGTTCGTGAAGCCACTGAACAAGAAGTCAGCCACGCGCTGGATGTGGCTACCGATGCCGGCGCAATTTGGTTTGCCACTCCCCCTTCAGAACGGGCCGCAATTTTAGTGCGTGCAGCGGAGTTGATGGAAAATGACCTGCAATCTTTACTCGGTATTCTGGTTCGTGAAGCGGGTAAAACATTCAACAATGCAATTGCCGAAGTGCGCGAAGCCGTAGATTTTCTCCATTATTACGCGAGTCAGGTTCGCCAAGATTTCGCTAATGATACCCACCGCCCACTGGGACCTGTTGTGTGTATCAGCCCGTGGAACTTCCCGCTGGCAATTTTCACCGGCCAAATTGCCGCTGCATTGGCAGCAGGTAATAGTGTTCTGGCAAAACCCGCAGAGCAAACGCCACTTATTGCCGCCGTTGCGGTAAAAATATTGCACCAAGCGGGCATTCCTCGCGATGTGCTGCAACTACTGCCCGGACAAGGGGAAACGGTGGGAGCGCTGCTGGTTGGTGATGAACGTGTACGCGGTGTGATGTTTACCGGCTCTACCGCAGTTGCCAGCTTGTTACAACGCAATATTGCTGGCCGTCTTGATGCACAAGGGCGCCCGACACCGTTAATCGCAGAAACCGGTGGTCTGAATGCCATGATCGTCGATTCTTCCGCTTTGACCGAGCAAGTTGTTACCGATGTCATTGCTTCTGCTTTTGACAGTGCAGGCCAGCGCTGTTCAGCCTTGCGTATCCTGTGCGTTCAGGAAGATGTCGCTGAAAGGACTATCGCTATGCTGAAAGGAGCGATGGCTGAATGCCGGATGGGTAATACTGAGCACTTATTCACAGATATTGGCCCTGTCATTGATGCAGAAGCAAAAGCGGGTATCGAACGTCATATCCAAACCATGCGTAGCAAAGGTCGGACGATTTATCAGGCGGCATATGAAAATGCCACCGATAGCCAGGAGTGGTCACAAGGCACTTTCGTCAAACCAACGCTTATCGAGTTGGAAAGCTTCGACGAATTGAAAAAAGAAATTTTCGGGCCAGTCCTGCATGTTGTCCGTTTTAAACGTAATGAGTTGGATAAACTGCTGGATCAGATCAACGCTACGGGTTATGGCTTGACGCTGGGGATCCACACTCGTATCGATGAAACCATCGCCCAAGTCACAGGCAAAGCAAAAGTCGGCAACATATATGTCAACCGCAATATGGTTGGTGCCGTCGTTGGCGTGCAGCCATTTGGTGGCGAAGGTTTATCAGGCACAGGGCCAAAAGCCGGTGGGCCGCTGTATTTGTATCGCTTACTGTCACAACGCCCTCTCAATGCCGCCAGCCAAACCCTGGAGCGACAGGATACAGAGTATGAACTTGATGCCAAAGCCCGTGTTGATCTGCACACGCCTTTCTACAAACTGGCAGATTGGGCAACCGAACAAAATAATGAAGCATTATCCCAGGTGATTCAGGAATACAGTTTACTGGCACAAGGTGGAACAATACGCTTATTACCAGGACCAACCGGAGAGCGTAATACTTATACCCTATTACCACGTGGTTATGTTCTTTGCCTTGCAGACAACGAACAGGATGCATTGGTGCAATTAGCCGCAGTACTCTCTGTCGGTTGTCAGGCTCTTTGGGAGAAAGATGAACTGCATCAAGGGCTACAACGCCAGTTACCGAATGAAATTCACCAACATATCCATTGGGTTAATGATTGGCAGCATGAAGAAACAGCGATGGCAGCGGTTATTTATCATGGCGATTGCGATCAATTGCGCCGAGTATGTGAAGTGATTGCCCAACGTAAAGGGCCGATTATCTCCGTCCAGGGTTTTGCCCGTGGTGAAACTAATTTGCTGCTAGAGCGCTTACTGCATGAACGTTCATTAAGTGTTAATACGGCGGCAGCAGGCGGTAATGCGAGCTTGATGACAATTGGTTAATATCATTCGGGTAGCGTAATTTTTTTGTTGGAGCATTTATTTAGTACCCCAAATTCTGTTTAAGCCATCACTGGAAAATCCGCTTCTGAGTAGAAAACTTTCAGTGATGGTTCATTAATACGTTATTTGTGTGCAGCAGATCATCCAGAGAAGATATTTCGTTGGTAAATCTGAAAAAATGCAGGTATGGCAACCAGCGGAGATTTGGCTATCCAGCCATGACCCCGCTGTTTTTTAAATCAAAATAGTCTCGATGTTCTGGAAAAATAATGAAATTATAAGTCAGGGAAATATTGGGGAATAGCAATTGGTTACCATTCTTAAAAATTGCACTTATTATATGAATGCAAGATTTATTATAAATACATAGAGGGGAATGCGATTACTACGCATTCCCCTCTGAAATCGTTTCAATTTGACAACATTATCTATCGGTATAATTAATCAATGACCGTTCTGTTGCCAACTCAGATATTGTTCATATTTACGCAGTGCAATATTGTAATTGCTGAAAGCAGATTGGGATAATTTTTCGCTGAGTTTTTCCTGAATTTTTTCTGTGGTAAATTCACTGGTCGGATAATTACTTGAAGTCAGCAATTCATCCAAACGCCTTAAACGAACCACATACTCACGCACAGTACTGTGACTCATCTCCGTTTGCTCAAACAGATACTGTTTAAATGACATAATGTCGAAATAATCAGTCTGGCTATTGCAATAAATTTCACTACAAAAGCGGCACAACGCCACGAATTTACCCTGCAATTCATTCCAGGTTTTGTCATCCACCAACTCAGTCATCTCAGAAATCGCTTCTTTATTGATGACCTGACCGTTAAAAACCAGCGAAATACGGTCAAGGGTTTTATGACAGTGCAGACAATGAGTCTGGCTGTGTTTATAATCTTTGATATAACGGCTAAGAGGCCGTTTCTTTTGTGTTGTAATAGACATAAGAGATAAAGCCCTGTGTATAGTCTTAACAAAAAAAACAAACAAGCAAAAAGTTACTTCTCTGGATTCAAGCGCGCCCTCAACCTTTTTATTGCCTGGCTGTGAAGCTGACTTACGCGGGATTCTCCCACATTAAGCACCGCGCCGATCTCTTTAAGATTCAGTTCTTCCTGATAGTACAACGTAAGAACCATCTTTTCCCGTTCAGGTAACGATTCTATGACCTCGATAACCCGCTGACGAAGATCACCTTCCAGTAATTGTTGCAGAGGGTTTGCCTCATGCTCCTCCTCAATCACTGGTTCACAGCTTTCACCGTGAATTTCGTGCCATTCGTCATAAGAAAACAGTTGACTGTTATTCGTGTCTAACAGTATTTGCCGATATTCTATCAGATTAATCTTTAATTCTTTAGCAACTTCCTGCTCACTGGCTGGACGGCCTAACTCTTGCTCAAGTTTACGGATGGTCTGCGTGACTTCACGTGCGTTACGCCGCACACTACGCGGAGCCCAATCACGGCTCCTCAACTCATCCAACATTGCACCTCTGATGCGCTGTACCGCATAGGTGGTAAAGGCGGTTCCCTGCATGGAATCAAACCGCTCCACTGCATTCAGTAAGCCTATGCCACCGGCCTGAAGTAAGTCATCGAGTTCTACGTTGGCAGGCAATCTGACCTGTAGCCTCAATGCTTCATGGCGAACTAGTGGTACATAGCGCTTCCAGAGGCTATTTTTGTCCATCACGCCTTCGGCGGTATACAAATCGCTCACAACAACAGACACCTTTGGATAAGAGACTGGATACCATTATCCAATCCCCTAATCGGTACAATCGTTGGAACAATGAAGTAAAAGCACTTCTTTTTCACCTATGCGAAATTTTTGCTGTCCGCCCAAATGCATAATCAGTTTCAGGCTGTCCTTGACGATCTTGCTAAAAACACTCACTCAACACTAAAAAATAAGGATCGGCGAACCGATCCTTATTTTATAAGCGTTGTTTATGCAGGTTGCCCTGCATAATTGCCTAACGGGTAAATAAAAATTAACGCAGCAGAGACAGAACGGTTTGTGGAACCTGGTTCGCTTGTGCCAGAACAGAAGTACCCGCCTGTTGCAGGATGTTACCACGGCTCATATTGGAAACTTCAGTTGCGTAGTCAGCGTCTTGGATACGACTTCTTGCTGCTTCCAGGTTGTTAACAGTGTTGTTCAGGTTGTTAACAGTGGATTCCAGACGGTTTTGAACTGCACCTAAGGAGCTGCGCAGGCTGTCAACTTTAGACAAAGCTTCGTCTATTTTAGTCAATGGCTTTTCTGTAGCTGGTTGCCCTGCTGCTTGTGCTTTTTCAAGAGATTTTTGTGCTGTATCAAGCTTTCCTTGTGCAGTAGCTTTGTCAGCGGGAGATGCGGCTGCTAATTCTTTCTCAGCGTTTTTTACTTTTTCTTCTTCTGCCTTTACTGCTGCTTTCTGTGCATCAGTTTGTTCGAGTGCAACTCTAAACTCACCCAGACCTAGTTCTCCTTTATCAATTTTTTTCAAGTCAATCTTGATAATTTCACCATCATTAGCACCAACCTGAACCTTCATTTCAGTTACTTCGCCACTCAATACCTTCACGCCATTGAACTGAGTTTGTTCAGATATACGGTCAATTTCCGCCAGACGCTGAGTAACTTCTTCCTGGATGGATTTCTTGTCACTTTCAGAGTTTGTACCATTTGTAGACTGAACAGTCAGTTCACGGATACGTTGCAGGTTGTTATTGATTTCGTTCAAAGCACCTTCGGTAGTCTGGGCAATGGAGATACCGTCGTTAGCGTTACGGGCAGCTTGATTCAGACCTTTAACGTTAGCAGTAAAACGGTTAGCGATCGCTTGACCAGCAGCGTCATCCTTCGCGCTGTTAATACGTAAACCAGAAGACAGACGTTCAATAGCAGTACCCAGAGTACCTTTAGATCTGGTCAGGTTATTTTGCGCCAGCAGAGAGGAGTAGTTAGTATTAATGACTGATGCCATAGTAGAGTTCCTTTTAAAATCAAGTCGATATAATTAGTTTGAGCCTTTTGCTCACGGTGTTCATCACCGCCAACAGTTTTATCGGCCCCTTCAAAAGAACCTTTAATATTTCTTGAAAAAACTTTTTTATTTTTTTCTCACTTTTCCCCGATAACCCAAATAGCGCCTGTTCTCACCAATTATTCCATCCATCAAAAAAATCATTTTGTCAGTAAACTTTTCGCAAATTAGTCCGATAACACACCCAGTGATGCTTTTTATTAAAAGGAGTCAATATGGCTAGCATTTCTTCGATAGGAATCGGATCTGGAATAGATCCAAAATTACTGGATCAACTTGAAGCAAATGAAAAAAAACGCTTAGAACCACTAACACAGCAACAAACCAGCTATAAAGCTAAACTTACCGGTTTTGGTACGTTAAAAGGCAGTTTAGAAAAGTTAAAGAGTGCATCTGAAGAACTCAAAAAATTCGATAAACTCAATACCACTAAAACTAGTGAAGATCATAAAACATTTACTCCGAGTACAGATTCCAAAGCTAGCCCAGGTAACTATGTTATTGAAGTGCAACAGCTTGCTAAGGCTCAGTCTTTGCAATCTAAGGCATTTTCTGATGTAAAAACCCCACAAGGGGAACAAGGTAAAGGTACTCGTACCATTACTATTACGCAACCAGGTGAAAAAAAAGTCGGCGAAGAAAAAGAAAAGCCAATACACATTTCCCTGAAAGATAATGAAACTTCTCTGATTGAAATTCGCGATGCGATTAATAAACAAGAAGGCAATGTTAATGCCAGCATTATCAAAGCAGAAGATGATAAAAACTATTTGATCCTGACTTCGAAAAAAGCCGGCACAAAATCAGTTATGACGATTAAGGTTGAAGGTGATGATACGCTAGGTAAGTATCTGAACTATACTCCTGGTGTTGTTAACAATGATTCTGATGCAATAAAAGAAACTGTCGCCCCTAAAAATGCAATATTAACGGTTAACGGTATTAAAATTGAACGCCAAACCAATGAAATAAAGGACGCGCCAGAAGGTGTTATTCTAAATCTGAAAAAAGTCTCAGAAACAGTCACAGAACAAGTTCCGGGAAAAAATGGTACAACCGAAACCAAAGAAGTAGTTAAATCAGAAACACTGGTTGTTTCCCGTGATATCGAACCAATGAAAGAAGCAATCAAAAAATGGGTTGATGCTTATAATGATGTACAGGCCACTTTTACCTCACTGACAAAATTTAAGTCCGTAGGAAAAGGTGAAGCAGCTTCGAAAGACAATGGAGTCTTATTGGGTGACGGTACATTAAGAGGTATTCAAAGCCAGTTAAGACAACAACTGTTTGCGGCACAACACGTTGATGATATCGCTACCCTGAATAAACTGGGCATCAAACAAAAAGAGGATGGCAAGCTGGAAATTAGTAACGAAAAACTGGAAAAAAACCTGAAAGAGAAACCTGCCAATGTTAAGGCTTTTTTTATGGGGGATGGAGAAAAAACCGGTTTTGCCACCCAGACTTTTAATTTATTGAAAAAAACGCTGGATAGCCATGAAGGGACTATCGATACAGCAACAGAAGGTATCAAGAAGAGTCTGAAAACACTAGAAAGACAAGTAGAACAGACTAACAGAAACATTGAAGCCACAATGGCGCGCTATAAAAAACAATTTACCGCCCTGGATAAACTCGCCAGTTCACTGAAGCAATCAGAGTTATCCTTGTTCCAGCTTTTAAGATAAAAAAGGACACTAATGTATCAACGTTCGGCAAGCCAATTATACGCTCAAGTAGATCTTGAGAGCGAAATTATGAATGCCTCTCCCTATCAGTTGATTCAGATATTGTTCAACGGGGCGCTCAGCGCCCTGCGTCGTGCAATCATTCTGATGCAACAAGGGAATATTCCAGAAAAAGGGATAGCTATTTCAAAGGCGATTAATATCATTGATAATGGTCTCAAAGAGGGATTAGATTTCGAGAAAGGCGGCGAGATTGCCCAGAATCTTTTTGCTTTATATGATTATATGGGTCGCCGTTTACTCCATGCCAATTTACGCAATGATGAGAAGGCTATTACCGAAGTGATTGATTTACTTACCGAGATTTCAGATGCTTGGCGGCAAATAGGTCCTCATTACAACGCCAGTCAGGATATTGTTTAATGAAAAATGATACGGATCTTTTGTCAGCTTATCAGCAGATCCTTAGTTTAAGTGAGCAAATGATTGATTTAGCCAGAAATGAAAAGTGGGACGAACTGATTGATATGGAGATCACTTACCTGAAGGCAGTCGAAGTGGTGACTTCATTATCAGAAAATTCAGACGCCCCCATTTCATTACAGCAACAATTGACCAAAATTTTGCAAACTGTCTTGGATAATGAAAAAGAAACTAAGAGATTGTTGCAAAGAAGGTTAAATGAACTCAGCGACCTGATTAAACAGGAAAGTTGTAAGCAACTCTTACATGATACATACGGACAGTTCCCGACTAATAACTATGAAATGGAGTTAATTACGACGGAATCAAAATAGATATCACAGAGGCACCAGTGATTCCATTTAACAATAACTCTGATTAATGGTGTCATTTATTTTTTTATTTCAGGCGGTGTCAATTCGTCACTATCGTTTTTTTGGTTAATCTAATTCGGCACTTTATTGTATTGATATTTTGCAAACAATCAAGGTATCCTATCTATAATTTTTAACAAAAAATTAACCATTAAATGATAGTGGCGATTCTGATTTCGTGAGGCAATTAACAGGCGATATTATCAACAAATATGATTTTTAATTAAAAGGCGAATAACACAAAAAAACTATATAAATAATATCGTTATCATCATGATATTATCCATTCGAGAAATAGGATTTTCTCAGTATCAATTTTAATTGACAGCTATCCTCTGGAAAAAGGGTACCGATTCATATCAGTCTGGAGAATACCTGCGTTCAGAAAGAATATCGAAAAATCCGCCGGGATCACACTTTCAGCTACGGTAATCGGTTTTATCTAATCGACTCTCCGCTCAGGTATTCGATAGCCAACCAGAAAATCGAGATACGAAAACACTATGGTGGTTGCTTTATAGCCTATTTTGCAGACCGACAATTACAGATCTCTGAAGTGATTGAACCTGCGAAACCCTCGCTGTATGACTTGGAAATCCAAAGAAAACTAGATGCGCTAGCATTAGCGGATAAGCTGGGTAATGTTGCTGAAGCCGCTCGGCAGAGTGGTTGCTCCCGTGACACGCTCTACCGCTATCGTAAGTTACTCGAAGAAAAAGGACCGGAAGGCCTCAAACGCACTTTTACTCCCGCATTACATCATAAAAATCGGACCACAAGGGAAATAGAAGAACAGGTGATTGCTTTCTCATTAGAAAATCCCCATCTGGGTCAGGTACAAGTCTCGGCTCAGATGCGAGAAAAATATCAAATAACCCTTAGTCCGAATGGTGTGAGACACATTTGGCTGCGGGAAAAGATGAATACAAGTGCTCTACGAGTTGAGAAAGCCAGAACCTCGCTTGCTATTTTATTATGACACTCTGCAGTTGAGCAATGAACACGGGAGCAGGTATACTGAAGCGACAAAGTCCCTCGGTAATTAGTCCGTCAGTCTCCCTCGGTAATCACACTAGTACAAATAACGACCTTTATTTTTACTTTTTCACCAGAGAAGTAAATGCTCTTTTCTTTTGTCTAAGAAACTAACGTATGTATAATAATGCGTTTTTATATAACTATTAAATAGTATAACTTATGAACATAATGAATAAAGTCTTATACAAATACATTTTGACTATTCTTTCAGCATTTGGGGTGTCTTATCTGCTTAATGTTTTTATCTTTCAAAAAGATTCTAGTATCCCTCATTTGTCAACTTTTGCACTAATCTTATCAATTTTTCTGTTAATTAAAAGAAAGAATAAAATTCTGGTCAGTAGTGGTGGAATGTTACTTTTCTTTCTTATTATCCAAATAAATTATTCTCTTGTGTTTGGTGAAAGAGTGTCAGTATCAGTTCTTGACTCATTCGTTGAGACGAATAAAAAAGAATCATTGTCTATGGCTGGTCATTTATCTTTTATACTGATATTACCATCATTAGTGGCAACAATAGTTTTATTTCATTTAATAAGAAAAAAATCAAAAAATATTCAGTATCACATTACATTCAAATCATTACCCGTATTTTTATTCTTTGTCACATTTTATCTTAGTGCTTCTGTTGTAGACAAAAAACTAATATCAGACTTCAGAGAAGATGATAAAACAGTCGGTAGATTTATAAGAGATAGATATCCCGCAGTTATTGGAGATTTTGCTTATTTATATATTTCCAGCAATTCAAATGATAAGTATGCAAACACCAATGAAATAAATGAATTTAATAAGTCAATAATAGGAAAGCGAAAACCTGATATTAATGCCGTTATTTTAATAGTGGGTGAATCATCATTATCGACTCATTATAGCGCATATGGATACAAATTAGACACAACACCCAATATGAGTCATATATTTTCTTCTAACGAGGGATGTATAATCAATAACGCACACTCTAGTGCACCAATAACAAGAAACTCTGTTTCTATGTCACTTGCTTTTCATATACCAGAGAGTGAAGAAAATTTATTTAAAAATAAATCAATAGTAGAAATAGCCAAGTCAAATGGCTATAAAACATATTGGTTGGGTTCACAAGATCTAGATGGACTCCACTCATCTAAATATGGATTTATAGCAAAAAAATCTGATGTAATAAAACTCACTAATTTTAAAGATGACAATCTAAGCTCTCTGCTAAATGAAGTTATTTTAGATAATTCAGATAGTAAATTTATTGTAATTCATTTACATGGAAGTCATATGCCTTATAATAATTACGATAATGCTGATAAAATAGCGCTACCTAATGCTGATAACTATGACTTAACTATCCATCATACAGATAGAGTTATAAAGAATATATATGATGTTATTAATAAAAAAAACATCAATTACTCATTAATATACACTTCTGACCATGGAGAAATTGTTAATAAAGGGCATGGCTATCAAAAAGGTAGAGAACAATATCTTATACCTTTAATGTACAAATCAAACAATCATCAATATAACTGTCAATTCATAGAGTCATTCCGAAATAAGGATGGTTATCTTAGTGGATTAATGAATAAGTATATATTATCAACTCTCATAGGTTATGATATTGATCCATCAATCCTTGATAAAGAAAGAAATAATGATAGAGTGTTAACAGCAGATGAATCTGTTTTACCATTTTCACAAATAGAATAAGCTAACATAAATAGGTTTTCATAATACTGAGAGTATCAGATGTTGGAGTTCCTTACCCCGCGCGCCGCGGGGATAATACTTTGGGCATCCATCGTGGATTTTTTCACGGTGACACGACAGAAGGTGATTTTTTCGGTCGCGGTAGAAATAGCCATTGCTGGCTACCCCCACAAAGATCCGGTTTGAACGGTATTCGCTGGAGGCGGACAACAACGCCTGATCCATATCACCTTGATGATACGACCGTCTGCTAGGCGGTCTTTTTTTGCCTGAATAAAATGTAGTTTCAAATGTAATAATTATGTGATGAAATTTGAATTTGACACGTCATTAGACGCCGCCACGCCTGCCCACTAAAGGCAGTGTTTTTTATACACCTGCAAGGGATCTTCTAAAGCCCGCTGATACTGGTGCTTTGCGGGGTATGAGATCTTGATTTGATCTTGCGGATTGAAGGACAAAATGAGTGATTTTATGCGAGAGGGAATATCACTGCTTTTTTATTCGAAAACTGAAACTGCCTTACTGATATGTAATGATAGTTTGTAGGAGATTTTATGGCCCGACTACTTACAAAAAATGAGTACATTGAAAATTTTATTGAATCCGAAAGACAGACATATAGAGTAAGCTGGACTACACATAATCAGTTGAATACACTAATTTTATATGAATCTGTCCCATATTACAGCTCTGCTCATTTAGATTTAGATGTTGGATATAGTGGTAACCTATCTGCACTCACCTATTACCCACGACCTCCGTCGAGCGGCGCATTGATATTATTTCAATATGATTTATGGTACGACACTGCTTTCAATCAATTACCCATAAATGGGTTTATGCAAGATGCCGTCCGGCGTGTCATGAAATATTGGACGCCCCATGATTGGCGAGGGTTTTAATTTATATCCCTATCCCGCCCCTCAAAGGCGGGATTATTCACAACTTCGTAACATGTCACAACCTCACTTCATGCTAGCCCTGTGTCACCCAACATTGAGAATCATCCAAAAAGCAGCATTCCGCCACCGGAAACGCATCACCGCACTGGCTAACCATCTATACCCATCTAACTTCAAGATGTGTGTGATTCGGGCAAATCTGGAAGTTCCTAATCAAAAGGTCAGGCGTCAGACACAGAAAATCCTACCAAACACGACATACATACGCCTGCTGGATGCTTTCCGCTGGCGCCAATCCTTCATTTATTGCAACTCAAATGGGACATGTTTCGTCACAAATGGTTCACCGTGTTTACGGTGCGTGGATGAGTGAAAATAGCAATGAACAATAAATATCAATTTAAAATCAAATAGATAAAGATCTAAACCTGCATATTCATAATCTCATGATAGGCACTAACCAGTTTATTTCTTACCTGGATACCCATTTGCAGGGAAATACTCGATTTTTGCATATTCACCATGACATCATTTAGCTCCACACCAGGTACTCCCAGCGTGAAATCCTGTGCCTGCTTCGTCGCCTGTAAGCGGGTTTGGTTTATTTTTTCCACTGCCGTAGTCAGCTGGCTGGCAAAACTGCCTTGTATTGGCATGGGCTTAGCAATATTTGCAGCTTGTAACGCCTGAACCTGCATCTGTTGCAGTACACCTTCAATTGCCGGAATTGGCATAAAAACCTCGCGTTAAATCACCCTATTGATTATGAGATGCCACCGTAACATAGCCTTTCTAAACTAAAGCGGGTAATTGAAGTAAAAATTCGAAGCTTATTGTGCCATTAAAAGGGGTGTGAACAGCGAATAATGATGGGATTAATAATAGGAAGAATCTTTTCGCTTGCGTATGGGGAGTCTGTTTTGTTACGCCACGCTTTTAGTATTCATGTTGACCAGCAAGGCAAGGATCGTCTATGAGTGCAGCAACAACCGACGTTGAAAACCAAAATAAAGGCTTCAACGCTATCATCAGCAGGATAAAAGCTGATCCAAAAGTTCCGTTATTAGTTGCTGGCTCTGCTGCCATCGCTATTGTTATCGCCCTGTTTCTCTACTTGCGCAGCCCCGACTATCGGGTGCTTTACAGCAATCTGAGCGATAAAGATGGTGGCGAGATTGTTACGCAATTAACCCAAATGAATATCCCTTACCGTTTTGCCGAGAACGGCGCGGCTATCATGATACCGACCGATAAGGTGCATGAAACGCGTCTGAAACTGGCACAACAAGGGTTACCCAAAGGGGGAGCCGCGGGTTTCGAACTCTTGGATAAAGAAAAATTCGGTATCAGCCAGTTCAGTGAGCAGGTTAATTACCAACGCGCGCTGGAAGGCGAATTGGCTCGTACCGTGGAATCCCTTGGTCCAGTCCAGAGCGCCCGTGTCCATCTGGCCTTGCCTAAACCTTCTTTGTTCGTTCGTGAACAGAAATCGCCATCAGCCTCAGTGACTGTGGGATTGTTACAAGGCCGAGTGCTGGATGAAGGACAAATCA
Organism: Xenorhabdus griffiniae; assembly: GCF_037265215.1. NCBI lineage: Bacteria > Pseudomonadati > Pseudomonadota > Gammaproteobacteria > Enterobacterales > Morganellaceae > Xenorhabdus > Xenorhabdus griffiniae. Next base: position 2,764,371 of record NZ_CP147737.1, read on the forward strand.
ACGCCATCGTGCATATGGTTTCCAGTAGTGTTGCCGGCTTACCGGCAAGTAATGTCACGATTGTGGATCAATCTGGACGTTTGCTGACACAAAGCGATGCGACCAGCCGTGATTTGAATACCACGCAGTTGAAATATACCCAAGAAGTGGAAAATCGTTTCCAACATCGAATTGAAACCATTCTGGCTCCTGTGGTTGGCCGTGGCAACGTTCATGCACAGGTCACTGCACAAATTGATTTCTCCCGTCGCGAAGAAACAGCAGAAGAATATAAACCTAACCAGCCACCGAATCAGGCTGCTGTCCGCTCTAAACAGAGCAGCACCAGCGAGCAAAGCGGCGGGCCATTGGTTGGTGGCGTGCCAGGGGCGTTGTCAAATCAGCCAAGTGCTGCACCAAGTGCACCAATCGAGAAACCGAACGCAAATGCCAAAGGCAACGGTGACGAAAAATCTGACCAACAGCGCAATAACGCTAACAAAAACAATAGCTACGAGCGTATGTTAAGCAACAACCGCAATAACCGTTATGACGAAACCACTAACTATGAAGTGGATCGTACCATTCGTCATACCCAATTGCAGGCTGGCGCAGTGGAACGCCTTTCGGTTGCAGTTGTGGTCAACTATGCCACCGTGAAGGGAGAAAATGGTCCTGAAACACAAGCGCTGACACCAGAACAACTATCACAAATTGAAGCATTGACTCGTGAAGCCATGGGCTTCTCTGCTGACCGTGGCGATAGCCTGAATGTGGTTAACACACCGTTCAATGACACCACCGAAGTGATAGAGCCTTTGCCATTCTGGCAGCACCCTGCCCTGCTGGAAAAACTGTTAGAAGCAGGTCGTTGGTTACTGTTGGTACTGGTTGCATGGCTACTGTGGCGTAAGATGGTCGTGCCACAAATCGCCAAAAAACGTGCTGCGGAAAAAGCTGCGCTGGAAGCGCAAAAGAACCCGCCGAAACAGCAAACAGAAACCAATGCTGAATTGGACGAAAAAATGCGCCGTAAGCTAGCTCGCCAACGTGTCAATGTTGAGCTTCAAAGCCAGCGTCTGCGTGAACTTGCAGAAAAAGATCCTCGCGTCGTCGCGCTGGTGATCCGTCAATGGATGAGTAACGAACAATGAGCCTGACAGGAACAGAAAGAAGTGCCGTCATGTTAATGACCCTGGGAGAAGATCAGGCGGCCGAGGTGTTCAAGCACCTGAATTCCCGCGAAGTACAACAACTGAGTGTCGCGATGGCGGGGATGAAACAAGTCTCCAACCAGCAACTGGTTGAAGTGCTGGCAGAATTTGAAGAAGATGCCGGGCAGTTTGCTGCCCTCAGCATCAACGCCAACGACTATCTGCGCAACGTACTGATCAAGGCATTGGGAGAAGAACGGGCTTCCAGCCTGCTTGAGGATATCCTTGAATCCCGTGACACCACAACCGGCATCGAAACGCTTAACTTTATGGAGCCGCAAATGGCAGCCGATATGATCCGCGATGAACATCCGCAGATCATTGCCACCATTTTGGTTCACTTAAACCGTGGTCAGGCAGCGGATATCCTCGCCCTGTTTGATGACCGTCTGCGTAACGATGTCATGTTGCGTATCGCCACGTTTGGTGGTGTACAACCCTCGGCGTTAGCGGAATTGACAGAAGTCCTGAATAACCTGCTGGATGGTCAGAACCTGAAACGCAGCAAAATGGGTGGGGTTCGTACTGCTGCAGAGATCATCAACTTGATGAAAAGTCAACAGGAAGAAGGTGTCATTGAAGCGGTTCGTTCCTACGATAACGAACTGGCGCAGAAAATCATTGATGAAATGTTCCTGTTCGAAAACCTTATCAACGTGGACGATCGCAGTATCCAACGTTTGTTGCAGGAAATTTCCACCGATTCCTTGCTGGTGGCATTGAAAGGTTGCGATCAGGCATTGCGCGATCACTTCCTCAACAATATGTCGCAGCGTGCTGCTGAAATCATGCGCGATGATTTGGCAAACCGTGGCCCTGTGCGGATGTCTCAAGTGGAAGCCGAACAGAAAGCCATCTTGCTTGTTGTTCGTCGTCTGGCAGAAAGTGGCGAAATGATCCTCAACGGTGGTGACGATACCTATGTCTGATAAGTCGAATAATGGCAACTGGCGGCCGTGGCAGCCAGGCGAATTGACTCAGTGGGAAACCCTGCGGGAAAAACTGGAACCCATAGATGAAGCACAGGAGCCAAGCGAACAAGAGCGGCTGCTGGAACAGGCAAGAATACTGGACGAGCTAAAAGCGCAGGCCCGTCAGGCTGGTCATGCGCAGGGGTTTGCCGAAGGTCAGATCCAAGGCTATGAGCAAGGGGTTCAGGAAGGCCGCCAAGCCGGACTGGAACAAGGTTTGCAGGAAGCCAAACAACAACAGCAAGTGATTACTGAACAGTGGAAAGCTTTGCTAGCGGACTTTAGCCATTCACTGGATGGATTAGATACCGTTATTGCTTCCCGCCTGATGCAACTTGCATTGACTGCGGCTCATCATATTCTGGGGCAACCTGCGGTTTGTGATGGCACCGCCCTGCTGAATCAAATCCGCGAATTTATTCAGCAAGAACCTATGTTCAGCGGTAAACCCCAATTACGTATCCATCCTCAAAATATTCCGCTGGTTGAGCAGCAACTGGGGGAAGTTTTAGCACTGCACGGCTGGCGTTTAGTTGCGGATAACAAACTGCATCCGGGTGGCTGTAAAGTCAGCGCCGATGAAGGGGATATGGACGCCAGTTTAGCTACCCGCTGGCATGAAATGTGTCGTCTGGCAGCACCAGGAGAATTGTGATGACGGCAAGATTGGGCCGCTGGCTGGCAACTTTGGATTCATTGGAAAAGCGACTGGAAAAAACCCCCAAAGTACGTCGCTATGGGCGCCTGACTCGCGCCACTGGCCTGGTACTGGAAGCCACTGGTTTACATATGCCGCTCGGCGCTACCTGCCTGATCGAGCGGCAAAATGGCAACGCGATTGAAGAGGTTGAAAGTGAAGTCGTCGGCTTCAATGGCGAAAAACTGTTGCTAATGCCACTGGAAGAATTGGAAGGTATTGTGCCAGGCGCTCGCGTTTATGCCCGTTCTTATGGCGAAGATGCGGGCGCCGGACGCCGCTTACCTCTCGGAGCGGAATTACTCGGCAGGGTTCTGGATGGTGCAGGCCGCCCCCTTGATGGTTTACCTGCTCCCGACACAGGTTATCGTGCCTCCTTGACAACAACGCCATTTAATCCCCTGCAAAGAACCCCTATCAGCAATGTACTGGACGTTGGCGTTCGTGCCATCAATGCTTTGCTGACAGTGGGACGCGGGCAACGTATGGGATTATTTGCCGGCTCCGGCGTCGGTAAAAGCGTGCTGCTTGGCATGATGGCTCGTTATACCCAAGCCGATGTGATCGTTGTGGGATTAATTGGTGAGCGTGGCCGTGAAGTTAAAGACTTTATTGAAAATATTTTGGGTGCGGAGGGATTATCACGCTCAGTCGTCGTTGCCGCTCCTGCCGATGTTTCACCTTTGCTGAGGATGCAAGGTGCCTCTTATGCCACGCGTATCGCCGAAGATTTCCGCGACAGAGGCAAACATGTCTTGTTGATCATGGACTCCCTGACTCGTTACAGCATGGCACAGCGTGAAATCGCACTGGCTATCGGCGAACCACCAGCAACCAAAGGTTATCCCCCTTCTGTATTTGCCAAGTTACCAGCACTGGTGGAAAGAGCCGGCAATGGTGTCAGTGATGGCGGTTCCATTACTGCATTTTACACCGTGCTGACAGAAGGTGATGACCAGCAAGATCCGATTGCCGATGCTGCCCGCGCCATCCTGGATGGTCATATCGTGCTATCCCGTTCACTGGCGGAATCTGGCCATTATCCTGCTATTGATATCGAGGCATCTATCAGTCGAGCCATGACCGCGTTGATCGACAATACCCATTATCGTCGAGTGCAACATTTCAAACAGTTGCTTTCCAGCTATCAACGCAACCGAGATTTGATCAACGTTGGTGCTTATGCGGCGGGCAGTGATCCTCTGCTTGACAGAGCGATTGAGCTTTATCCTCATATGTCCCAATTCCTGCAACAAGGTATTGACGAGCGTAGCGAATACGATGAAGCCTGTACTCAGCTTCAACAATTATTGCCAACATAATATTTTTCCTATGGGAATTTAACTCAAAAATACTTTTGCCAAGAGGTATAACATTTATCAATACGGTGCCGATATAAGTTTACTATTGATGTCATTCAGTAACGCTGATGTCTGTTTGGTGATTAACACGAGGAAATACATGCAACAACACTCCCCTCTCATGACTTTGCGTGAACTTGCCCAGGATGCGGCAGAAAAAGCAGCATCGCAGCTTGCGCAGATTCGGCAAAGTCATCAACAAATGGAGCAACAACTCACAGCGTTAATGAATTATCAGGATGAGTATCGTACCCGCCTGAATGATACGCTCAGCAATGGTATGTCCTGCTCGACTTGGCAAAATTACCAGCAGTTTATGAAAACGCTGGAAATGGCAATTGAACAGCACAGATTACAACTCAATCAATGGAAAAAGCGTCTTGAACAAGCCCTGTCACAATGGCAGGAAAAACAGCAACGCCTGAACGCCTTCGACACACTGCAACAGCGGGCAGAGCATAATTTGAAGTTACACCAAAATCGCATGGAGCAAAAACAAATGGACGAGTACGCACAACGCGGTGCACAACGGAGAATGAAACAATGAATATCACTCTTTTGCCTACTGATTTAAAACTCACGGACAAAGGTACGGATAAAAGTCAGCCGACTTTAAATAATACCGTGAACGATAACCATTCTTCTCAATTTGGCCAACTTCTCAATGCAGAAACAGCCTCTATGCGCAAGCCCATTACTCAGGCAGATAAAAATCGTCTGACAGAGGAAAAATCCACTTCTGATCAAACAGCAGAAAGCGGCTGGCCGCAATTGGCAGCAGTGTCAGATAACAGTATGGTCAAGGATAAATCATCGGTAGAGGCAGCACCGCAAGAAAACCGTGCTGAATTTGCTGTATTAAAAGATGACGATCTCTTATCAGCCGAAGCATTAAGTGCGGCGATACCCATCCAGCTTGCTGGACTGCTGACTTCTCATCCCCATTCCGCGGTGCTTGCTGAAAACTCACAGGGTTTGGTGGGCAAGGGATCGTTAGAAAATACATTGTTGGAAAACCCTTCACCAGAAGATGCCTTGTCGGAAACGGTCTGGTTGGATAACGAAAACAGCCCTGCTAATACACTGCTGGTTAGCAACGCCAAAGATAGCAGATTAACTGACACTAATTTTGTTGAACGGTCTACAGCGGGTGAGCAAGGTGAAAACATCCAACTCTCGGCTCAACAAGCGGCGATCCCTCTGAACAATAAGACAGCGGATCCCGTCAGCCTTCAAGCTGAATTGGCGCCGCTCGCTGGACAACTCAAACTAACGACCAATCATCTTGCCACCAATAATAAGGTTGAATCTGACAAGACTCTTCTCAAAGAGACAGTTTCAGGCAATAGCAAAGATCCAAATCTGCTCCAGATGGCAATTCCAGCAGCGTCTGCATTGCCATCTTCGACGGCAGAAACAGCTTCTATCGACTCACCTGCGGTATTGGCAAGCCCTTCCCTGCTTTCAGCCGGACAGCCGTTTCAGCTCAACAGTAGCGCTACCACTACGCCTTTATTAAATGCTCATCTTGGCAACGAAGAGTGGCAGCAACAACTCAATCAACATGTGCTGTTCTTTCATCGTAACGGTCTGCAACAGGCAGAACTTCGCTTACATCCTCAAGAGCTGGGCGCGTTGCATATCCGCATGAGCGTTGAAGACAATCAGGCACAATTGCATTTTGTTTCCGCCCATCAGAATGTGCGTGCGGCTCTGGAAGCGGCATTACCCGGGTTACGCCATGCACTGGCTGAAAATGGTATTCAATTGGCACAAAGCAGTGTTAACAGTGATGCGCACGGAAACGGTCAACAAGCGTATTTTGCCAATAACCCGAACAGCAATTCTGATCCCCATGCTGAAACGCAAGAGTCTGGTTTAACCGCTACAACCGAGATCACCGCTTCTTCTGTACCAGCCATCAAGGTGACACCTCAACAACTCACCTTGGCCAGAGGAGGTATTGATATTTTTGCCTAATTACCACCGATACGCATTAAACTTCAAGCTGCAATTTACAACACGATATGAAACCTGATTTCTCCCCGCTTCACGGGGAGATATCACATGCATCTTGAAGTGAGACTGGTATAAACATTCGCCTAATTTTGTGAGACATCCGCATAAAACGAAAACCGGTCGATAACAAACGTGTGAGTTAATGGTTTTTTCCCCGTTTGTTCCAGCCATTGCCGAAACAAAGACGCGGGATAATTGATCTCGAATTTGATGGATAAGGGTTTCGCCACGGAATGCGCGGAGACTTATTCGCAACAGAAAACAGGAATTTATCTGTCCATGTCTGATTATAGCTACGAGCATAAACGCACAAATCCAATTTGGATGATACTGTTAGTATTGATTGCTGTTCTTGGTGTTGCCATCGGAGGGTATAGCTGGTGGGTAATGAATCAGTCAGCCAATAACAGTACAGAAAAAACCAAAGCCATTGATGCTCCCGTATTTATGACTTTGGAGCCTTTTACCGTCAATTTGATTGACAACGAAGAGCATTTCGATCGTGTTCTCTACGTTGGCATCACATTGCGTTTGACTGACGAGAAAATCCGTCAGCGCTTCCATGCATATCTGCCAGAAGTTCGTAGTCGTATGTTGCTGTTATTATCTCGTCAGAAAGCCGCTGATCTGGCAAAAGATGACGGCAAAATGAATTTGGTGGCAGATATCAAACAGACATTACACCCGACACTAATACCCGGTGAACCCGATCAGGAAATCACCGATGTATTGTTTACTACGTTTATTCTGCGATAATCACAATGAGTGACAATATTCTTTCACAAGCGGAGATCGACGCTCTGCTCAATGGTGACAGTGCCTCTGCTGATGACGTAGAACAAACTGCGTCCCAAGAAAATGAGGTTCGCCCTTACGATCCCAATACGCAACGCCGTGTTGTACGCGAACGTTTGCAGTCACTGGAAATCATCAATGAACGTTTTGCCCGCCAATTCAGGATGGGGCTGTTTAACATGCTGCGCCGTAGTCCGGATATTACGGTTGGTGCTATCAGGGTTCAGCCTTACCACGAATTTGCCCGCAATCTGGCCGTGCCAACCAACCTCAACCTGGTTCACCTGAAACCATTGAGGGGAACGGCGCTATTCGCTTTCGAACCTAGCTTAGTTTATATCGCCGTTGATAACCTGTTTGGGGGGGATGGCCGTTTTCCAACCAAAGTGGAAGGTCGTGAATTTACCTATACCGAACAGCGGATCATTAACCGGATGCTGAAACTGGCACTGGATGCCTATCGTGATGCCTGGGATTCTATCTTTAAACTTGAAGTGGAATACGTGCGTTCCGAGACGCAGGTGAAATTCACCAATATCACCACTTCACCGAATGACATCGTGGTAACGACACCGTTCCAGGTAGAGATCGGGGCATTGACCGGGGAATTCAATATCTGTATTCCTTTTGCCATGATCGAGCCTCTGCGCGAGCGCCTGACCAATCCCCCTGTGGAAAATGTGCGTCAGGAAGAGAGCCAGTGGCGTGAAAGTTTAGTGAAGCAAGTTCAACATTCAGAATTAGAACTGGTGGCGAACTTTGTTGATATTCCTCTGCGGCTGTCAAAAATCCTTCAATTGAAAAGAGGCGATATCTTGCCGATTGAAAAACCTGAACGTCTGATCGTTCACGTTGATGGTGTGCCTGTGCTCACCAGTCAATATGGAACACTGAACGGGCAATATGCCCTGCGTGTTGAACACCTGATTAACCCTGTTTTAACTGCTCTGGATGAGGAAAAGCCCAATGAGTGATGCTAAACAACCTACAGATACCAGCTCGACTGAAGATATGTGGGCAGAAGCGCTGGAACAACAGGCCGCACAGCAAACCTCTGACGGCGGCGCGTCAATATTTGAGAATCTGGAAGCGCAGGATGCGTTGGCCCAACTTTCCGATATTGATTTGATCATGGATATTCCTGTCAAGCTCTCTGTCGAGCTAGGCCGTACTAAAATGACCATCAAACAACTGTTGAGACTGTCACAAGGCTCAGTCGTTCCCCTTGATGGTTTAGCGGGAGAACCATTGGATATTCTGATTAATGGTTATTTGATCGCGCAGGGAGAAGTGGTTGTCGTATCGGATAAATACGGTATCCGTATCACAGATATCATCACTCCTTCTGAACGCATGCGTCGCTTGAGTCGTTAACTATGATGGCGAACCAGCCTTCCGTTCATACTTCTTTTCAACTGGGTGCGGCATCTGATGCTGCACCTGTTAACACGGCAGCCAGCCATGCCCATGTGAATATGATCAAACAGACCGGCAATAGTGATCCTCTTCCAGCCAGCCAAACGTTGATGCAAGTCAGCAGTGCCCTGGGGGGGATTTTATTGCTGATTTTCTTCATAACATGGTTAGTTCGTCGTTTGGGTTTTTCCCCTGCCAAAAGCAGAAATCATCGTTTGCTAAACGTTAAGGCAAGCTGCGCCCTTGGACCGAAAGAGCGGGTTGTGGTGGTAGAAGTCGAGGATAACTGGCTGGTTTTGGGAGTCACCGCCCAACAGATCAGTATGCTGCATCAAATGCCGGCACCGCCTGACAACGTGGACAAGGAAACTGCACTCAAATCGCTACCATTTGGGCAGATGCTAAAAAATACACTCCAGAAAAAGCAAAAATAACAAGGACGATGATGAAAAATAGCGTTTTTATGACAGGCAAGAAATTTGTTTCACGGCGTTACGCAATGCGTTTGACGACTCTGTTTATGGCGCTCTTGCTGCCACTGTTCCCCATGAACGCGGCGGCTGAGTTTCCTGGTATCATCAGTCAGCCCCTGGCCAATGGCGGACAAAGTTGGTCATTGCCAGTCCAAACCCTGATTTTCATCACGGCACTGGGGTTTATCCCTGCGGCCTTGCTAATGATGACCAGCTTTACCCGCATCATCATTGTACTGGGTTTGCTGCGCAATGCGCTGGGAACACCTTCAGCGCCCCCTAATCAGGTGATGTTGGGTTTGGCGTTGTTTATGACTTTTTTCATTATGGCGCCGGTGTTCGACAAAGTGTACCAGAACGCTTATCTGCCCTACAGTGAGGATAAAATCACCCTGGAAGTCGCACTGGATCAGGGAGCCAAGCCTTTGCGCCAATTCATGTTACGCCAGACACGGGAAAATGACCTGGCACTGTTTGCCCGCCTTGCCGATCAGGGTGCATTTGAAACCGCAGATTCTGTTCCAATGCGCGTGCTCGTTCCCGCGTTTATTACCAGTGAATTGAAAACCGCGTTCCAGATTGGCTTTACGCTTTTCATTCCGTTCCTGATCATCGATCTGGTTGTTGCCAGTGTTTTGATGGCATTGGGGATGATGATGGTTCCGCCTGCGACCATTTCACTGCCGTTCAAACTTATGCTGTTTGTTTTGGTTGATGGTTGGCAACTCTTGCTGGGTTCATTAGCACAAAGTTTTTATGTTTAGCGTGAAACCTAAATCTTATTGGAATAAAGATCAAAAAGCGGTTTGAGGAAATTATGACTCCAGAATCGGTAATGGCCCTCGGTGTTGAAGCAATGAAAGTGGCGTTAGCACTGGCCGCCCCTCCTCTCTTATCGGCCTTAATTAGTGGCTTGATCATCAGCTTATTACAGGCGGCAACCCAGGTAAACGAGATGACCTTATCGTTTATTCCAAAAATCCTGGCCGTTTTCGTGACTATCGTCACTGCCGGACCATGGATGTTAAATTTGTTGCTGGATTACATGCGTACCCTGTTTAGCAGTATTCCGGCTATTATCGGTTAGTTATGATCCCATTTGATAGCGAAACACTTTCCCGCCTCGTCAGTGATTTTTTCTGGCCCATGGTGCGCCTGCTGGCTTTGTTCAGCACAGCTCCCATTTTCAGTGAAAAACAGATACCGATAAAAGTTAAAATGGGCTTGGCGTTAGCGATCACCGCGTTACTGGTTCCAACCCTTCCCTCCTCTCAAATTCCGATTTTTTCTGTTGCCGGCATTTGGGTTTTGATCCAACAAGTATTGATTGGTATGGCCCTGGGATTGACCATGCAGATCGCCTTTGCCGTAGTGCGTCATGCTGGTGAAGTGCTCGGTTTACAAATGGGACTGTCATTCGCCACATTTTTTGATCCCACGGGTGGGCCGAATATGCCTATCTTAGCCCGCATCCTCAATATGATGATGATGTTGCTGTTCCTGGCTTTTGACGGGCATTTATGGCTATTATCGATTCTGGCCGATACATTTTATTCTATTCCTGTTCAATCAACCCAATTGAACCCAAAGGGGTTTTTATTGCTATCCCAAAGTGCCAGCCTGATTTTTATTAATGGCATGATGTTAGCAATGCCAATGATTACCCTGCTTTTAGTCCTGAACTTTTCTCTGGGTATGTTAAACCGCATGACACCACAACTTTCTGTATTTGTAGTCGGTTTTCCATTAACTCTGACAGTGGGGATTTTCACGCTTTCCCTGTTATTTCCAACATTGGTGCCATTCACTGAGCGGTTATTTGGAGAGATGTTTGACCAGTTAGCGATAATTATTCATGAACTGGTACGGTAGCTGTTATTTTTTTGATATATCCCCATGTGACTGCTCCCCGCCCTGTCGAGGGTTTACGGCGGATTTTGCTAACTTCAAGATGCGTGTGATTTCTCCCCGCGAAGCGGGGAGAAATCGGGTTTCATATCGTGTTGTATTGAAGTTTAATGCGTATACCCACCAATCTGGTGGGATAATTTCCATCTTGTCCTGATATTCCGCTTTAACCATCCGCTATAACGCCCGCATTCATTATCAACATTTAAGTAACAAAAAAATATCGACACACGGTATTTATTTCAGTTAATTTAATTTCAAGATGTTACTATCAAGTGTGTATTTAGCGCAGAAATACACCAAATCATCGACAACTCGTTCATGTTTACAGAGAAACAGTTATAGGCATAACTTCATTTATTTTCAAACGGATGCAACAAATAAAAACCAAATAATTACACAAAGGAGTCATGATAATGTTACACGAAAACGCTTCACAAACTTCTTCAGTCGCTTGTAATAACCATTCTCTCTCCTTGTCTACCTATCCCCTCAGTTCTCCCCAGCAAGCCATCTGGTTTGATCAGGCAATTCATCCCAATTCTTCCAACTACAACCTCAGCATTTTTATCTGCATTGAAGGGGAATTGAATGAAACATTATTTGCCCGTGCCTTTGAATCTGTTGTTTACTGTCATGACACTCTGCGTTTGCAATTTCTCAACACCCACGCTTTACCCAGGCAAAAGGTTGTTCGTTCTCTCTCGGTAGCCGTGGATATACAGGATTTTTCATTGCATCCAGATGCTGAAACCAGAGCAAAGCAATACATGGATGACGAGTTCATACGTCCATTTCGCCTAAATGAAACACTGTGGCGTTCCAATTTATTGCGCGTCAGCAATAACTATCGGTACTGGCAATTTTGCTGTCATCATTTAGTCATTGATGGCACAGGTATGTTCATACTCACCAATCAGGTTATCGATGCCTATAATCGCCTGATGAATGGAGAAATCCTGAACAATTCTGCTCACTCTTATCTGGATTTTATTACGGATAACCTCAATTACCTGGCTTCTGAACACTACTCACACGATCAGCAATTTTGGTTAAAACGCTATGAAAACCAGCCTCCTCCCTTGCTCCAGCCGGCCAATTTCAATAACACGATAAACCATAAACAAACCAAGCCTGTTATTTGGGCCATCGACCAGGCTTTGTTTAAACGTATCGAAAAAGTAGCTGGCGGACAGGGATTGCCTTTCCTGCATTTCATGTATGCCATTCTGGCCTGCTACTTTGCACGAACAGCAGATGTCAATGACATTGTTATTGGTATTCCTGTGCACAACCGCAAAAATACGCGACAAAAATCCACGATGGGTATGTTCGCCTCCGTGCTCCCCATTGGCATCACCCTTTCGCCAGAGGATACGTTTCGTGATGTCATGCGCAAAGCTGCAACCGAAATGAGTCTTTGCCATGAGCATCAACGCTTTCCCATCGCAGAACTTAACCGACAAATACACGCGCGCCAACAAGCAGGAAATGCTCGATTATTTGATGTAACTTTATCTCTCGAACCCTTTAAAGCCAATTTGCATATGGCAGGAGAAGACGTCAGCGTCAAACAATTAGAACTACATTCCGGTGCCCCCTACCCTCTTTGTATCAGAATGAAGCAATACACAAACACCGCCCGTTCTGAAGAGACCTGTTCCCCGATTTCCATTGAGTTCTATTATTCTCCTGATTATCTGAGTAGCACGGAAGTTATAACGCTCCGCTCCCGTCTTGCTGTCCTGCTTGATGCCGCTCTCACTTCTCTGGCGATGCCTTCTCTTACGCAGACCAAAATAGCCAATCTGCCAATCCTGCCCGACATCGAGCATCAGCAGGTATTGGTGGATTTCAACGCCACCCACGCCGAGTTTCCGCAAGATACTCTGATTCATCAACTGTTCGAAACACAAGTACGGCGCACACCCAATGCCATTGCCGCGGTTTTTGAAGAGCAATCGTTAAGCTACGATGAACTAAATAAACGTGCCAATCGTCTGGCGCATCATCTGATTGCTCTCGGCGTACGTCCTGATGATCGAGTGGCAATTTGTATTGAGCGTAGTCTGGAAATGGTGATCGGTTTATTAGGTATCCTCAAGGCCGGTGGAGCTTTTGTTCCCCTTGATCCGACTTATCCAGCCACACGGCTGACCTATATGCTCAATGACTCCGCTCCCGTGGCGCTGATTACTCAAACAACGATGACAGAAATAGGGAATAGTCACCTGCCAACCATTCTGCTTGATATTCCAGACGATTCTGTTTTGGATGAAAAATCGGAAGAAAATCCAGAGGTTCAAACCTTGGGACTGACCTCCCGTCATCTGGCTTATGTTATCTATACTTCAGGCTCCACAGGGCAACCCAAAGGCGTCATGATCGAACATCGCAGTTTGTGTAACTTGATCACTACTCAGCAAGACATACTCACCATCTCTCCAGACAGTCGGATTTTGCAATTTGCCTCAAACAGTTTCGATGCCTGTATTTGGGAATGTTGTATGGCTCTGTTGGCGGGCGCTCGCCTTTACCTTGCCAGACGGGAAAACTTGCTGCCGGGAACAACGCTGTTTCACTACTTAGAGACTCACGCCATTACTCATGCCCTCTTATCCCCCACGGCTCTGGCAACTATGGACTCGCTTCCGGCAACCCTACAAACCTTAATAGTGGGAGGAGAAGCGTGTCCGCCTACGCTGACCAAACGCTGGGCGCAAGGACGACAGATGATCAATGCATATGGCCCGACGGAAGCCACTGTTTGTGCGACTCTTTGTCGATGTGAAAGTCAGGGAAATCATGCCCCGCCGATTGGTCGTCCCATCGCCAATACTCAGATCTATATCCTTGATATACACGGTCAACCCGTGCCGTGCGGAGTTGTGGGAGAAATATATATCGCTGGCGTCGCTGTTGCCCGCGGTTACTTGAACCGTCCTGAACTTACTGCTGAACGTTTTCTCATCAACCCGCTCGCTTCTGAGCACAATGCTCGTATGTACAAAACCGGTGATCTGGGACGTTGGCTCCCCGATGGCAAAATTGAATATCTCGGCCGTAATGATTTCCAGATCAAACTGCGTGGTTTCCGTATTGAGCTGGGAGAGATCGAAGCAAGACTGCGGCAATGCCACGGCGTACGTGAAGCCGTAGTATTACCTTGTGAAAAGCTGCCTTGTGAAAACAGTTCAGTAGCAAAACAGCTAGTTGCCTACTTATTACCGCAAACCGGTGTTGAACTGGAACCCATGGCATTAAGGCAGCAACTCGCACAACAGCTTGCAGAATACATGATACCCAGTGCCTTCGTGACACTTGATGCCTTTCCACTGACACCCAATGGCAAACTTGACCGTCAGGCGCTTCCCAAACCCGATCATACGGCAATCGTCACACGCAGTTATCAGGCGCCCATAGGTGAAGCAGAAACCCTTCTGAGTCAAATTTGGCAAATATTGCTTGGCGTGAAATATGTCAGCCGCTGCGATCACTTTTTCGAGCTTGGCGGGCACTCGCTGATAGCTGTTAGCCTGATCGAAAAACTACGTGAATTGGGATGGTGTCTTGATATTCAGGTTGTCTTCACTAAACCTGTCTTGAAAGAGATGGCAAAAGCGCTACTGTCGGTTCAAAAAGACACGGTTCCAGGGAATACAGAACAAGAAAATACCACGATATTCACTGTACCCCCCAATCTTATCCCTGACGGCTGTACTGCCATTACCCCCGACATGTTGACTTTAGTGTCCTTATCCCAGCACGAGATTGATGCCATCGCCGCGACCATCCCGGGTGGTGCGGCCAATATCCAGGATATTTATCCTCTCGCACCGCTACAGGAAGGAATTTTGTTCCATCATCTGTTGCAAAAACAGGGCGATACTTATCTGTTACGCGAGTTGCTTGCTTTCAACACCCGCGAACGGCTCGATACCTTTTTGGCAACCCTACAACGAGTCATTGACCGTCACGATATTCTGCACACTTCAATCTACTGGCAGGGGTTAGCACAGCCAGTCCAGGTCGTCTGGCGACAAGCAGCTTTGAACATTAATACATACTTACCCAATGACGAACAGGATATCCCTTGCCAATTACTGGCGCGTACCGATCCACAACAGTACCGTCTTGATGTGAGTCAGGCCCCCCTCTTCTCCGCTGATATCGCCTATAACCCGCATCAGGATGAATGGTTACTGGTTTTGTGTATCCATCATTTAGTCTGTGATCATGTCGCACTGGAACGCATCATTGATGAAATTGATGCATTATTACCTGACCATCGCGACAATGAACATCCTGACAACTGTCATGCTGAAAAATTACCTCCAATATTGCCTTATCGTAATTTTGTCGCCCAATGCCTGCATACGCCGGCTTCAGATCATGAAGTTTATTTTCATAAGGTACTCTCTGACATAGATGCACCAACAGCACCTTTCGGGATACTGGATATTCACAGTGAAGATAAGCAGATAACCGAGGCCAGACAGCCACTGAATATGGCGCTGTCCAGAGCCATTCGCACACAAGCCCGACGTCAGGGTGTCAGCCCCAGTATATTGTTTCATGTTGCTTTAGCGCTGGTGCTGGCAAAAACCAGTGGCCGCGACGATGTCGTCTTCGGTACGGTATTGTTGGGGCGTATGCAGGGCCGTACTGGCATCGATCAAATGATGGGGCTGCTTATCAATACGTTACCCATTCGGATCGGGCTGACAGATAATAGTGCACAAGCGAGCGTTCAAGAAACTTACCTCAATTTGATGAGGTTGCTGGAACACGAACAGGCAACACTGACACTGGCTCAACATTGCAGTAGCGTGATCCCTCCTTTGCCACTCTTTAACACACTACTCAACTATCGTCATAGCCAGGCGGATACGACCTTGGCTAAATGGGAAGGTGTGCGTCTGCTGATGGTAGAAGAGAGAATCAATTACCCTATTGGTTTATTTGTTGATGATTGGGGTGATGGATTTAGTTTGGTTGCTCAAACCGTATCGGACATCGATCCGATTCGTTTGATCGGCTATATGACGACTGCCCTGGCGGGACTGGTCGAAACACTGGAAACCTCACCCCACCAGCCTGTTTTGGCTATTTCGATTTTACCCAGCGCAGAACGCCAACAAGTGCTGGTGGATTTCAACACGCTTCCACCGTCTCCAGACTTTGTATTCTCTCAAAATACAGCAACCGACTTCTCACAAGACACATTTATTCATCAACTGTTTGAAAAGCAAGTACAGCAAAATCCCGATGCGATTGCTGTCATCTTTGAAGAGCAATCATTGAGTTATGTTGAACTGAACCGTCAAGCCAATTGTTTAGCGCATTATCTGATTACCTTGGGTGTCCGTCCTGATGATCGGGTAGCGATTTGTGCTGAACGCAGTCCCATCATGATGGTGGGATTACTCGCTATCCTTAAAGCTGGTGGGGCTTATGTCCCGCTCGATCCAGGCTATCCGACCGAACGACTGGCTTATATACTTGAAGATGCTGCTCCCGTTGCCTTACTCAGCCAAACGTTATTCAGTCAAACAATGTTAATCAATCGACTGACCAACGTACCCATTGTCGATCTCAGTAACCTTACATTCCTTACCACAAACATGCCAAGTAGCAACCCAGATCCCAAAGTGCTTGGCCTAACCTCACACCATCTGGCTTATGTGATTTATACCTCTGGTTCAACTGGTTTACCCAAAGGGGTTATGAACGAACACCGTAGTGTCGTGAATGGTCTGCTCTGGTCACAGAAGACTTATCAATTAACTCCGCAGGATCGGATCTTGCAGAAAACACCATTTAGTTTTGATGTTTCTGTTTGGGAGCTATTCCCACCCCTGATGTTTGGGGCCAAATTGATTCTGGCTCGCCCCGATGGTCATAAAGATCCGCACTATTTACGGTCTGAAATAGAAAAACACCGGATTACGCTTATCTACTTCGTGCCCGCCATGCTCCAGCAATTTGTCCATGCTATTCCTGCTGGTTGTTGTCCTTCCTTGCGTCATATTTTATGCAGTGGTGAAGAGTTTCCTTATGCCTTGCAGCAGAAATGTCTGTCCCATTTTGCTCACTGCCAGTTACACAATTTATATGGCCCAACTGAAGCTGCGATCCATGTCACCGCTTGGCAATGCGTGCCAGAACGGTATATCGGACGAGTACCGATTGGAAAGCCCATAGCCAATATCCAAATTTATTTGCTTGATAGTCACCAAAAACCCGTGCCAATCGGTGTTACAGGCGAGCTTTACATTGGCGGCATCGGTGTTGCCCGCGGTTATCTGAACCTTCCAGAGTTAACCACTGAACGCTTCCTTGCTGATCCTTTTTCTTCAGATCCTGATGCCCGCTTATACAAAAGTGGTGACCTGGCGCGTTGGTTGCCTGATGGCAATATTGAATATCTTGGCCGTAATGATTTTCAGGTCAAGATACGTGGTTTCCGTATCGAACTTGGTGAAATTGAGACGACATTAGCGCAATGTCGCGGTGTACGGGACGCGGTTGTGGTTGTCCGCGAAGAGACATCCAATGAAAAGCGGCTGGTTGCTTATCTGCTCGCCGAACCCAATGCGACACTGGTCCCCGCAGAACTACGCCAGCAACTGGCACAACACCTTGCCGAATATATGCTGCCTAGCGCCTTTGTCACGCTTGATGCTTTTCCATTAACACCCAATGGCAAAATCAACCGTCAGGCCCTGCCAATGCCAGATCAAACAGCACTCGCGACACGCAATTATGCAGCGCCCATCGGAGACATAGAAACAGCGCTGGCCGGAATTTGGCAAGAATTGCTGAAACTGGCACAAGTCGGTCGTCATGATCATTTCTTTGACCTTGGTGGTCATTCTTTGCTCGCCATTCAGCTTGCCGCACGAATACGCCAGAAACTGGCGCGAGAACTGCACTTGCAGCAACTCTTTTCCCATCCGGTTCTGGCCGATTTAGCTGCCTTGCTCATCGACACGCCTGTCACAGCGCAAATCGTTATTCCCGTTACCGATCGCAATCAACCGCTACCGCTTTCTTTCTCCCAGCAACGCTTGTGGTTCCTTGCCAGACTCAACAGCAAAGCCAATCTGGCCTATCATATTCCGATAATCCTGCATCTCAGCGGAAAGCTCGATCATACTGCGTTTACGGCTGCACTTGACCAACTCGTTAGCCGACATGAAAGTTTGCGCACCCGTTTTGTCCTGATTAATGACCAACCTTACCAACACATCGATAATGCAGACACGGGTTTTTCTCTCACCAGTCATGATCTGCGCAGGCTAGACGAAACGTCTCGTCTGAGCCGCATTAACGAATTAGCAGAACTTGAAACACAAACCCCATTCGATTTCGCTAATGAGCCAATGATTCGAGGTCATTTACTGCAACTGACTGATGAAGAACATGTGTTGATCCTTACCCAGCATCACATCATTACCGATGGCTGGTCAGTAGGAATCTTGTTCCGCGAGCTGAGTGCCCTCTATCGTACCGCGCAAGGGAAATGTGGCGATCCTTTACCTCACTTACCTATCCAGTATGCAGACTATGCCGTCTGGCAACAAAAATGGCTACGAGATGAGGCTCTGACTGCACAACGGGATTTCTGGCAGAAACAACTGCAAAACGCACCGACATTGCTGACTCTCCCGATTGATCACCCACGCCCGCCAGAACAAAGTTACACCGGCGCTTATGTGCCCGTTCACTTGAATGCTGATTTATTGTCGGCTCTCAAAGCGCTCGGACAACGGCAGGATGCCACATTATTTATGACCTTGCTTACAGCCTGGAGCATCGTGCTTGCCCGTTTGAGCGGACAAGATGATATTGTGATTGGCACCCCCGTTGCCAACCGTTCATTGAATGAACTTGAAGGCTTGATCGGCTTTTTTGCCAATACCCTGCCTGTACGTATCGAACTGGAACAATGCAACTCGGTGGCAAATCTACTCGCTCACGTTCGTAAACAGACGCTGGCAGCTTATGCACATCAAGATCTGCCTTTTGAACAATTGGTGGAAACCCTAAAACCCGAACGCAGCTTGAGCTACAACCCGATTTTTCAGGTTATGCTGGCCCTGAACAATACCCCCACTCAATCCCTTGAGTTACCGGGTTTATCTGTCTCGAAGATGGTGCCTCCACATCGCAGCGCGTATTTTGACCTGACACTGTCACTGACCGAAAGCCAGGATAGTCTCAGTGGTTATCTGGAATATGCATCAAGCCTGTTCGACCGGACGACAGTTGAACGCATGGTCAGTTATCTCAATAATGTACTGACTGCTATGACAACGAATGAAACACAGGCTATTGCTCACCTGCCAATGTTATCCGTTGCAGAACGCCAACAATTATTGGTTGATTTCAATGCGCCTCAAGCTGATTTTCCGCATAATACCTTGATTCATCAACTGTTCGAAACTCAGGTACAACGTACACCAGATGCTACGGCGGTGATCTTTGAAAAACAAACCTTAAGTTATGAAGAACTGAACTGCCGTGCCAACCAACTGGCACATCGTTTGATTGCTTTTGGTGTACGTCCCGATGACCGCGTAGCAATTCAGGTTGAACGGGGTTTGGACATGATCATTGGACTGTTTGGGATCTTAAAAGCCGGTGCCGGTTACATTCCGCTTGATCCAGAATACCCTGCCGAACGGCTGATTTATCAATTGTCAGACTGCAAACCTGCCATATTGCTGACTCAGAAACATTTACAGACACGCTTACCAATACAAGATATTCCCATCTGGCTGCTGGATGATGAAACTTACCAAGATAATCTGCAAAAACAGCCTGTTTATAACCCTGACAGCAGGCAAACAGGCGTTCAGCCGCATCATTTGGCCTATATCATCTACACTTCGGGTTCAACCGGTAACCCCAAAGGTGTCATGCTGGAACATCGCAATGTTGTCAGCCTTATCCATGCTCATTGCCAGATCAGTGAACCTGGTTTGGGGGATCGTATTCTGCAATTTGTGACTTTCGCGTTTGACATTTCAGTGTCAGATATTTTTCCTACCCTGGCATCGGGTGCCACGCTGGTTTTGCGTCCACCTTCTATCAAAATACCGAATAGCTCATTTGTTGATTTTTTACGTGAACAGAAAGTGACGATCATCAATATACCGACGGCTTTCTGGCATCATTGGGCTCAAGAAATGAAGGCAGGACGTGTCGGTTTCAGCCCCTATATACACACCGTGATTGTTGGCGGAGATAAAGTGGAATACCGCTATTTAATAGATTGGCTGTCGTGCCCGGAAACCCAATCCTGCCGCTGGTTCAACGCTTATGGTCCAACAGAAATTACCATCACTGCTACGGCTATGCAGATAGATAAAGAAATGGTGATAGATAAAAAATATGCTCCGCCTATCACTAACAATATTCCGATTGGCCGGCCACTGTCCAACACACGTATCTATATTTTGGATGCATTTTGTCAGCCAGTGCCTGTTGGCGTAAGTGGTGAAATCTATATCGGCGGAATGGGGGTCGCCCGTGGTTATTCCAACCAACCGGCGCTGACAGCAAAGAAATTTATTGTCGATCCCTTTAGCGAACATCCCAACGCTCGCATGTATAAGACCGGGGATTTGGCTCGCTGGCGATCTGACGGCAATATCGAGTACCTTGGTCGCAATGATTTTCAGATCAAGCTACGCGGCTACCGGATCGAACTGGGGGAAATTGAAACCAGATTGATGCAATGCCACGGCGTGCGTGAAGCTATCGTGCTTGCCCGTGAAGATAAGCTGGGTGATAAGCGCCTAATTGCTTATCTGATCGCCGAACCGAATATAAAACTGGCACCAACAGAGCTGCGCCAGCAACTCGCACAATATCTCGCCGACTATATGCTACCCAGTGCATTTGTGACACTGGATGCTTTTCCATTGGCTCCTAATGGCAAAATTAACCGCCAGGCACTACCGATGCCGGATCAGACATCCATTGCAACCCATAGTTATGAAGAGCCGCTCGGTGAAATGGAAATTGCCCTGGCTGAAATTTGGCAAGCTTTATTAGGACTGAAAAAAGTTGGGCGTTATGATCATTTCTTTGAACTTGGTGGGCATTCTCTGATGGTTATCAACCTGATTGAGCGGCTGCGCAATCGAGGTTGCCACCTTGATATTCGTACTGTATTTTCCACACCAACACTGGCTGAAATGGCGAAAATAATACAGGTAATTCAGGATGATGCCCCTTCGCTCACCGTGCCGCCCAATCTTATCCCGGCTGGTTGCACCGCCATCACGCCTGATATGCTGCCGCTGGTTTCTCTGACACAACGCGAGATTGATATTATCGCTGCAACTACGCCCCATGGTGTCAACAATATTCAGGATATCTATCCGCTTGCACCATTACAGGAAGGTATGCTGTTCCATCATCTACTGCAACCACAAGGAGATGCTTATCTGTTACATCTCCTGCTTGCTTTCAATACTCGCGAGCGTCTCGATGCTTTTCTGGCTGCTTTGCAACAGGTGATTAATCGTCACGATATTTTGCGTACTGCCATCTGCTGGCAGGGCTTAACACAGCCCGTTCAGGTGGTTTGGCGTCAGGCTTCTCTGCGCATCAGGACCTTTGTGCCCGATAACGATAAAGACGTGCCATCTCAATTGTTGGCACAGACAGATCCGTACCAACACCGACTCGATATCAGCCAGGCTCCGCTACTCTCTGCTGATATCGCACATGATCCGGATCAGGACGAGTGGTTGTTAGCGTTGTGTTGTCACCATATCCTTAATGACCATATCTCTTTGGATATTATCGTTGCCGAAATTAATGAACTCCTGCATCATCGTACGGAGCAATTACCGCCTGTATTACCGTACCGCCATTTTATCGCCCAATCCTTGCATATGCCGATGCCCGATCACGTAGCCTATTTCCGGAAAGTGCTCGCGGATGTGGATACGCCAACAACCCCGTTCGGCATATTGGATGTACACAGTGGAGACAGACCAGTCACTGAGACTAACAGGCCACTTGGTGCAGCACTGACTCGTGCTATTCGCAAACAGGCTCGCCGTCAAGGTGTTAGCCCTGGGATCCTGTTCCATGTTGCGTTAGCACAAGTGCTGGCAAAAATAAGTGGGCGAGATGATGTCGTCTTCGGAACAGTTTTGTCAGGGCGTATGCAAGGAAGTGCCGATATTGAGCGAATTCTGGGACTGTTTATCAACACCTTGCCCGTGCGGATCACACTTGCGGGGAACAGTACACAAGAAACCGTACAAACAACTTACCGCAGTTTGACGCAGTTACTTGAACATGAACAGGCACCCTTGGCGCTGGCTCAACGTTGCAGCGGAGTAGCACATCCTCTGCCGCTTTTTAATACACTCCTCAATTATCGCCATAGCCAACCGGATGTTACCAATACTCTATGGGAAGGTATACGTCTGGTAACAGGACGAGAAAGGACTAACTATCCCATCTATCTGGCTATAGATGATTTGGGTAAAGGCTTCCTGTTGACAGCTCAGACAATATCGGGAATCGATCCGGCACGCCTGATTGCTGAGATGACATCTGCTTTAGCAGATCTGGTAAAAACATTAGAAACCGAACCCCAAAAACCAATCATGAGTATTGCTACCCTGTCTGCCACAGAGCGCCAGCAGCTATTAACCGGTTTCAACGCTATTCAGGCTGAATTGCCGCAAAATGCACTGATATCACAATCTACTATTGGAACAACTTCCGGTTACGAAGCGCCCCTTGGTGATGTGGAAACTGCACTGGCTGAAATTTGGCAGAAATTGCTGAAACGAGAACAGATCGGTCGTTATGACAATTTCTTTGCATTAGGAGGTCATTCATTGATAGCAATACAATTGCTGGCTCGTATGCATGAGCAAGACATGGAAATTCCATTAGCAACCTTGTTCACTCATCCTACACTGTGTGAACTGGCCAGCGTTATAAGCCCAAATTGATACCATTGACCAAAACGAAATCAAGTGGTTCCACACCTCGTGGAGCCACTTTTCAGTCGATTACCTAACAGGCAATGTCTGCGGCAGACTTAATTAAAATTAGGTTGACCATTGGATGCATTAACCCCACCATCTATCGGCAAGTTCACCCCATTAATAAAACTGGCGTCTTCGCTGGCCAAAAATGCAATGGCTGCTGCCACTTCAGAAGGTTGGCCCGCTCTTTTTAACGGAATGCGGCTATCGAAATGCGCAAGGGTTTCATCATCAAAGCGAGCAACCATTGGCGTCAATACTAAGCTTGGGCAAACAGCATTGACACGAACCCCTTGTGAACCATGATCCAGTGCCATCGCGCGGGTTAAATTTACGACAGCGCCTTTGGCTGCGCAATAGTGAGCGCCACCCCAATCACCCCCCAAGCCTGATACCGAAGCATTATTGACAATACACCCTTTGCTTTTCAGTAAATGAGGCAAAGCAAAATAGCTACAATTGAGTACACCATTAAGATTCGTCGCCAGCGCGGCATTACCGTCTTCTTGTGATGTACTCAATAAATCACCAACCACATACAAACCTGCGTTGTTCACCAAAATATCTATCCGGCCAAAATGCCTGATTGTTTCATCAACCATATTTTTAGCCGATTCCCGATCCGCAACATCTGTCTGAATCACTAACGCTTTGTTTGATGACAATTCACTTAATACACGATTAAGCTTCTCTGTGTCCCGCCCAGCTAACACCACAATGGCACCTTCTTGTGAGAAACGCTTCGTTGTAGCCTCACCAATACCACTGCCTGCACCAGTAATAATGACAACTTTATTCTCAAATCGAATCATTTTATTATCCTTATTGATATATCTTCAAAGCTTACCGGTTAAATAGGTTTTCATAATACTGAGAGTATCAGATGTTGGAGTTCCTTACCCCGCGCGGCGCGCGGGGTAAGGAATACTCCTATCATTTTGAAACACTATTTAATATAAAATATCAGAGTCTTCCCTCAACAAAATTATATTAGTTAGCCACAATATAAAATATTACTTATTTAATATTAAATATAATGTACTTATTTATATACGCATTAAACTTCAAGTTGCAATTTACAACACGATATCACACGCATCTTGCAGTTAGATTGGTATATATCTGACAATTAAAGCCAAATAGGTTTTCATAATACTGAAAGTATCAGATGTTGGAGTTCCTTACTCCGCGCAGTGGGAAAATATAAAGCCTCGTCTCGTCTTGCGGATTGCAACTTGAAGTTTATCGAATATATATTGATGCTTGTTTTAGGTGCAAAAAATAAATTAGATTGATTAACCATGTACACTTTATCTTATATAAATAATTTTTTCGCAAGGAGTGCAATACCTAATTAATTCACCTACCTTAAGGGGAAAATGATGACATACAAACAACTTCACTCTCCCGAACCAAAATATCCATCATGGAAATCCAATGATGCTCCATTACTTATCATCCTTGGACAATCCAATAGCTATGGTCATGGCACACAATTGCCGCCAAATAAAAGGATTACTCAAGGTTTAAATAATGTATTCACACTATCCCTGCCAGAGGTTTATAACACTCATTTTTCCAAAATTCACTGGACAGGATTAACCAGCTTCGGAAGCGCCAATATTGGTGCTCCCGCTGGCTTACCTCGCGGTAACCAGGATCATCCTTATAACGCGGCCAACCGCTTTGCGAAATTTTGGCAAGATCATATCAATCAGGGCAATGCTCTGGATTTACCCGATCTTTACGTGATTTTGATGGGCTGGGGAGGACAAGGAATGTATCTAGATAATTACCCTGATAACCGCTGGGCACCGGAGCGTGATGCCAGAGATGTGGAATCCCTCTATCCCCGTGCAATTAGAACCTTACGCATGGCAATTCAATCATTGCGTAATATGGGCAAAAAACCGCGTATTTTGGCTATTCATTGGAATCAATGGGAAGCAGAAACAGAGAGTTTAGATGCAGCCAAAGCATCAGAGATAAATTTTATCCGCATTATTACCGGTATTAACAATGCTATCGGCTCGCACAATATTCCGTGGCGGTTATATTACCCACTCTCAGTCGCTTTTGATCCCATCAATACCAGCTATGTGCATGAAGCAATTAAAGCCGTTATTGCCGCAGCACCTAAATATCGTACTTTAATTGATGCAAGGAATTCGCCAAATTACACGGGCATCGCTTCTGAATATGGTGTCTTCCTATCCGATGAAATGCATTATAATGGCGAAACCCAAACCTGGTTCGCCCAACAAGAATGGGAACGGATTCTAACCGGTTATCGCGGCTATGAAATATAAATAATATGGCGGCTTATGCCACCATATAAATTAAGATATATACCCATCTCACTTCAAAATGCATATTGTTTCTCCCCGCGCAGCGGGGAGAAACAATGAGTTATGTTGTCTTATAATGAGCAACTTGAAAGGTAATGCGTATATACACATTAAACTTTAAGTTGCCATTTACAACACGATATGAAATGTGATGTCTCGCTGCTTCATGAGGAGACATCACACACATCTTGAAGTTAGATTGGTATAGTTTAACCGATTCTATTTAAGCCGCATTATTTTAGATATTCACCACTACGAAGGGCTTCAATACGTTTATCCAACGGCGGATGAGATAAGAACAACTCACTGAAACTTTTACCCTTACCATTAATGCAGAATGCCATCATGCTGCCCTCTTCCTGAGGTTCATAACTGGTCTTAAGACGTTGCAATGCAGCAATCATCTTTTCGCGACCAACCAATTTCGCTGATCCTGCATCCGCATGGAATTCACGGTAACGGGAGAACCACATAGTAATAATACTAGCCAAAATACCAAATACGATCTCCAACACCATGGAAAGCACCATGTAGACGATGGGATTACCATTACTGCTGCTTTCACTTTCATCATCGCTGCTGGAAAGGAAACTCGCAGCAGCCTGTGCAATAATACGTGAAATAAAGATGACGAATGTATTCACGACACCCTGCAACAATGTCATTGTTACCATATCACCATTAGCAATGTGGCTAATTTCATGAGCAATGACGGCTTCAGCTTCATCACGGCTCATATTGTTCAATAGCCCCGTACTAACAGCAACCAGAGAAGCATTACGGCGCGCTCCTGTAGCAAATGCGTTAATATCCAAGGCATCATAGATAGCCACTTGTGGCATAGTAATTCCAACTTGATCCGCCTGACGACGTACAGTTTCCATCAACCAGGCTTCAGTTTCGTTGGAAGGTTTTTCAATAACCTGACCACCAACAGAACGCAAAGCCATCCACTTCGACATTAACAAAGAAATGAATGCTCCACCAAAACCAAACAAACCAGCCATAATCATGAGGCCAGCAACACTGCTCCGCTGAACCCCTGTAAGTGAAAGTATTATTCCAAACACCACCATGACAGCAAGGTTTGTGAGAAGGAACAAGGCAATTCTCATCATATAAATTTGCTTCCTTTAATTATCAAACAGTTCAACTAAGAGTTAAGCCATAAGATGGGGATTCATCCCATATTATTCAAGTTTTTTAAGACGTTAAGCGATAGAATCAACATAACTTTACAATATGATAAAAAGGCCGACTAACAAGCCGACCTTTTATCTATAACGAAGTTTAAAACTACCTTGTTACAGCCATTTCAGCAGGCTGATGCGCCAAATCCAGGGCAATTTTTACAGATTCATCTAAATAAGGATCTGGCCCTTTATAATCTTTTGGCAAATCATCAAGCGACTTGAGCGTTTTTTTGTCTTCCCGTTTAAAGCGTTCATTAAGGCGATTCAATTTGATTGTTTCGTATTCCTTGTTTTCTTTCTCTCTTTGAGCATAGTTCAAGGAATAAACGCCCTTACGTTCTTTGATGACTTTATAGTAAGCAATATCCTGTTTGATATATTTAAATTCAGGATCATTAGCAATCCGTTGATTATGCAGCTTAGTCAATAGTGGCGTTAACTCTGAAATCACTTTCAAGGAAGTATAATGCGCAGGCTGAACGCTGTCCCAAGGTAACGCATTATCTTCTTGGCTTTCCCCTATTTCAGAAGGTTCTTCTCCTGTCGGCATAATGATATCAGGCGTTACCCCCTTAATCTGGGTACTGCCACCATTTATCCGATAAAATTTCTGGATCGTATATTGCACAGAACCAATTTCTGGCCATTCAGGCCGTAGCATTTGATCATAAATACGGTTCAAAGGGCGATATTGCTGAACTGTACCTTTACCGAAAGAGGGATCTCCCACGATCAGTCCACGGCCATAATCTTGCATGGCCGCTGCAAAAATTTCAGAGGCAGAAGCACTTCTGTTGTCAATCAGAACAACCAGAGGACCTTTATAATATACGGCTTCATCTGTATCTGCCTCCACTTTCACTCTACCAGTATTGTCCCGAACCTGGACAACCGGACCAGTAGGAATAAATAAACCAGATAACGATACAGCTTCGGTTAATACTCCACCACCATTGCCACGCAAATCAATAACAATCGAGGAAACCCTCTGTTTAGTGAGTTTCTGCAACTGCACTTTTACATTGTTAGTCAAGCCGACATAGAAACTTGGTATATCCAGAATACCAACCTTCTCTTTCCCTACCGTTTTTACTGACATCTTGACAGCACGATCTTCAAGGCGGATATTCTCGCGGGTTAAGGTAACAATGTGGTTTTTTGCCCCTTTTGTGCTTGGTATGATTTCAAGGCGAACTTTACTCCCCTTCGGCCCTTTAATAAGAGCAACAACATCTTCCAAACGCCATCCAACAACATCGACAATGGGCTTACCTGCTTGCCCAACACCAATGATTTTATCTCCAACTTTCAATAAATTGCTTTTGGCCGCCGGACCGCCTGCGAGCAATGAATTAATGGCAATATACTCATCATCGTATTGTAAAGCAGCACCGATACCCTCAAGAGATAAGCTCATTTCTGAATTAAACTGTTCTGTCTCACGAGGTGAGAGATAACTGGTATGCGGATCTATTTCACGGGCAAAAGCCATCATGATGCTTTGAAAAACATCCTCACTCTTGGTTTGTGTGAGGCGTTTTAATAACGTCCGATAACGCTTAGTCAGGGTTTCTTTAATTTCTTTATCATCTTTTTTGCCGGATAACTTGAGGTTTATCCAATCAAATTTGATTTTGGCATCCCAAAGCCTATCCAACTCTTCAACACTCTTTGGCCATGGTGCTTTGATGCGGTCAGTTTCAATAGTGTCATGACCGTTTAAGTCAACGGGTTGTTCTAAACGGGAGAGCACATATTGATAACGTTCAAAGCGGCGCTTTTGCATCAGATTAAAGAGATCATAAGGAAGTTTTAGATCGCCATTTTCAAGCTCTTTTCCTAATTTTCCCTTTTGAGGCGCGAATGGAGCGATATCAGATGCTAAAAAAACATTATGTCCATAATCCAGTTGATTCAGGTAACGATCAAAAATTTTTCCTGAAAAATCTGCATCCAGATAAAACTGGCGATAATGAGAACGAAGGAAGCGGGAAACAATCCGCTTACTTACAGTGGAATGCTGTGGTTCCGGTTTTAAATCTGGCAGTTGGCTCAGACTGATAACAGCCGTATTGTGATCATTAATGACATTGGCGTTAGTAGCGTGGCTACCACTCGCAACATTATCATTAATAGTATCTGCATAACCTATACTAGAAAATGATAGACCTAAAACGAAAGCCAATGTAATGAGTTTGTTCATGCCCAAGTTGGCCTCCGTATCAGAACTTTAAGTGTTCTGCGCGTACAATCATTGCCAAACCAGTAGGTAACTGCACTCTGACACCATCTTTTGCAATTTCAAGCACAGATGCATCCATTAAGCTTTTTCCTACGTTTACTTTGATAGTCTGACCGACTGTCAAAGAGGATACGTCAGTGACTGAGTTTAACTCAGGTTGTGCAATTTTTTTTATGGTTTTATCTGCCGGTTTACGCGATTGTTGCGAGCGATTTTGCGAACGCACTGGACGTTTTTCACTATCACCAGCTCTCTTTTGATGTCGAGGAGCCGGTTTTTTATTCACAGGGCGTTCAGTTTTCTTGTCAGATACGTTTTCAGTTTCACGTTTCTTGGCACGCTGTTCAGATCGTTGAGCCTGTACTCGTGCTTTCGCTTCTGCCAATTGTTGACGCGCATGTTCAATATGTTCAATTTCCAGCTCGCCACACATGTTTCCGTCAAGGTCAACACGCTGGGCTCCTTCTTTTACACCATAGAGATAACGCCAACTGGAGGTATACAAGCGCAAAGCAGAACGAAGCTGTGTTTTACTCAAACACTCCTCATCCTTAATACGTTCAACGATGTCCTGGAAGATCCCGATCTTCAAAGGACGTGCTTCACCTTCTGCTACAAAACAAAGCGGGAAGCGCTCAGCCAAGAAAGCAATGACTTCTTTACTACTGTTCAACTTAGGTTGATTTTCCATGAAATTTCCTGATTACAACGGTTTTGCCAACCAGCGCAGGCATGAACAGGCGACATTATAATAGCGTTGCTGATAAATGCCACGTTATACGTATGTTAAGTTACGTTCTGTTGTTGATATTTTGACACAACACATTGTTCCAAATGGTTACAAAGCCTGATAACTAGCGCTTTCAAGCCATTTTCATCATTCTCGTCAAACCGATCAAAAACCGTGCTATCAATATCCAAAACGCCAATAACTTGCCCATTAACTTCTAAAGGAAGCACAATTTCAGCATTACTGGTGGCATCGCAGGCTATATGACCGGGAAAAGCATGCACATCAGAAATACGCTGTATACACTTACTTGCAACAGCCGTTCCGCATACACCCTTTCCTACAGGAATACGAACGCAGGCGATCTTACCCTGAAATGGCCCTAATACTAGGGTATCATCATCAACTAAATAAAAACCAACCCAATTAACATTACTCAAACGTTCGTATAACAACGCACTTGTGTTAGCAAGAGAAGCGATAAGATCGTATTCCCCTGATAGCAAGGCCATCAGACTATCTGCTAGCTCTTGATAAAATTCATTCTTATCCATAAGCTCCTACGCAATAGACAATATTTAACAAAATAGAAACAATTATTTCACGCAAAATTTTTACCATATTTAACAGACTATTTCTAAGCATAATCTGCCACTATGATTTAAATTTTCTTTCAGAATACCGTCTCTCTTCCTGAATTTAAATTTTCTTTAATTATTTTTACCAGTATTCACTTATAAAATTTAGGGAGATATCACAGCTTATTTAAAAACTAACGTGACTTGCATCAGGATAGTGTCTTGTGACTTTAAGCACACGCAAAAAAAGGCCGAGTTTACTCCTCTACTCGGCCTAGGGAAAATAGCTCTATTAAAGAGCCTTGCGCTAAAAGTTGCTATTGAGACGTAGAACAACTTACGACTTAAAGCGTAGTTGACATACAATGATTTACCAAATTTTAACCATTATCGGTGGGATGGATGGTCACATAGAGCCAATGCCGCTTTCTGGAAAGGTTCAACACTCATTTTTTGATTGGGATGATCGGGGTCATTTAAGAGGATTGTCTCTAATGATGATGCAATCACTTTATTAGCTTGCATCAGTTGTATTGCGCGATCATTCAACGGATATTGCATCAACGTGCTGGGATTTATCACAAACAACGCGCCATCTGCCCGACAATCAAGCATGACCTCTTCGCGAGTAAATGCCCACTGTTTGCCAAACTGTAGCTTGCTAATGGTTTTTATTGGTGCAGCCACTCCCTGAAAAGAGAGAAGCAAAAGAGGCAAAGCCCAAAATAGTCGTTTCATTATCTTTCCCCTGATAGATACGTGCCGTGATTTTATCGTTAATTTTCCTGTTCATGTACCCAAATCTGCACCAATCATTACGCAGGCGGTTGCGTTGCAAAAATCGCTACGCATAACAGTGCCGTTGTACCCAGAATAATTTCCAAACAGCTATTGATTATCAATTGCTGATAGCTCCTTTTCTGCTTCAATTTGGGAACGAGAATATAGCGGTTAATCAAAGCCAAAAGAACCATTCCAATAACCAGCACTATTTTTAACCATAACATGGATTGGTATTCTGACAGATCACGACTGAAAATGGGCCAATCTGGAATAAGAATCACACTACTCACAATGCCTGTCACAATCACCAGAAACACGGCAAAATGCCCATAAAGAGAGAATTTCCGCATGGCTATTACACTATCTGCATATAAGTCAGTCGCATTAGGCGATAAGCTTGTTTCTGCTGGCGGCCGTAATCGCAAGAATTGCAGACACACTAAGAATGGCCACAATCCACCAAACCAGTAACCTGCACTGAGTAAATGGATAACCTGATTGGCTTGAAGTAATAGCCCTATGCTTCCTTCATACATAGCTGCATGTCCAATGAAAGCATGGCTTGAAAGTAAAATAATTGAGCAACCTAACAACAGGAAATTTCTGACCTTAATATTGGAAAGGAACAATCCCCCCACAGCTAGTGCAGCTATTAATAACTGCCATCTCCAGACTTGCCCAAAAGAGGTTCCCAAGACTGCCAGCCAAATATCCAGAGCATAAATATCGTGCCAGCCATCCCCCATTAATCCAGTCTGCACAATAAACCAGATAATTGAAGTTATCAAAGCCAGCACGGTGCTGATTAATACTCCAATTTTTAACCGTTCTCCCATTAGGATCGAAAAATGCCCGGAAACAATTACGGTGAATAAGCTAAGGCCGAACATCAACATGACGACCACAAAATGAGAGAAACGGCAGAATATGTATAGCGCCTCTAGAGAGATCATTATCTTACGGTAAAACTATAAACGCCTTTGGTTTTATGGCCATCGACAGAGAGTACACTCCAGTCAACACTGTATTTTCCCGCAGTAAGTTTACCTTCAACTGGCAGGATTAACTTGGTTTTGGTTTCAGGATCGAGTTCCAACTTACCTGTTTTAACTACAGCTTTTTCTGGACCAATCAATTTTACCTTACTAAATCCCAGTTCAATACGTTCTGAGAAGTTCAAGGTGATAGTTTGTGGAGCAGCTTCAACCGTTGTATTTTCTGCGGGAGTCTGATCTTTCAAATGTGCATGGGCCAAAGCCTGCTGACAAGATATGCCGACAAACAGAACCACAAGCGCCGATAATTTGGTCCAGAATGAGCGGAGGTTAAGAATAAACATATAGATAACCCTTTAATATGTAGATGAATTTTTATGCTTGAAGGGAGATTCTATACCAAAAAATCTGTTTAATCTGCGGTAATTGACGAGTAATGTCCTGACCTGTGAGACACTACGCAAAAAATGGAGATCATAGAGATAAGATCATAGAGATAAAAGAGGAAGAGCCGTAACCCCAGTTTCATAATGCATGAAAAAACACGCAAAGAAACGGGTGTTACGGTAGAAAAACAATCAGGCGTGTGCCGGTGCCATAGACAATCCCTTAAGCTCTTTATCCAGCAGGAACAGCGCTTTTCCGCCTTCACCCACCATATCCAATTTGTCCAGAATGGATTTGAACAATTTCTCTTCTTCATGCTGTTCAGCAACATACCACTGCAAGAAATTAAAAGTAGAGTAATCTTGTGTCG
This sequence comes from Xenorhabdus griffiniae, assembly GCF_037265215.1. Classification (NCBI taxonomy): domain Bacteria; kingdom Pseudomonadati; phylum Pseudomonadota; class Gammaproteobacteria; order Enterobacterales; family Morganellaceae; genus Xenorhabdus; species Xenorhabdus griffiniae. The sequence goes on from NZ_CP147737.1 coordinate 2,796,859, forward strand.
TCATCGCTACATGGGCAAGCTTATTAATCTCTTCTGTGATCAGTTTTTCATGCTCATAAGTCTGATTAAATACATCAGAGATAGACTTGAATTCTACAGGAGGAGCCTGAATAGCACCTAATACAGGCATTGAACCCGTGTCACCCAAATAATCAAACAAGCGTTGCATATGTTGCATTTCTTCCTGTGAGTGAGTCTTTAAAAACGCTGCTGCGCCTTCATATCCCTTATCACTACACCATGCACTCATTTGCAGATATAAATTCGCAGAATAAAACTCCAGATTTAATTGCTCATTTAATTTTTTGATCATTTCTTGTTTTAACATCAGCCAACTCTCCCAATAATTCATTAAACTTGGCGTATTATGCCAATTAAAATCACATAATACAAAAACAAAATAAAAACAAATAATTGATTGATAAATAACAGTTTATTTATAAATCCCAACAAGAATAAATCTCATTAAATATCAGGAAATAAGAATCAGTTTTATTTAATTAGTTTTTTATTCAAAAAAAACATTTTTAATAAAAATGAGAATTGATATTATTTATGTTTATTATATCAATCCAACTTCAAGATGCGTGTTATATTTCCCCGCCTCGTCTTGCGGATTGCAACTTGCTAAACAAAAAAGAGTCGATTAATTTTCTTATTAGAGAAAGTTAAAATGAGTTTTCAGAGAGGCCAAAATGGAACATAACTTAGCCAAATTATCTAAAGATGAGATGGATAAAGTCAATGTTGATTTAGCAGCATCCGGTGTTGCTTTCAAAGAACGTTATAACATGCCTGTTATTCCTGACACGGTTGAACAATCACAACCAGCCCATCTGCGGGAATATTTCCAACAACGTTTACAGCACTATCGCCAGCAATCAAGAGTACTGTCACGCCTGCCTTATGAGCCTAAAAACCGCTAAGGGAATCCGATGAGCAAAGATAACCACCACTTTTCTGGTGGTTATCTTATTCCAGCTAATTTATTTTCCAACAAATTTATCAGTCGCCTTAATGAGTTGGTGTAAAATACCGGCTTCATCAAAAGAGTGCCCAGCACCTTCCACAATATGCAATTCTGCTTCCGGCCACGCTTTTGCCAAATCCCATGCATTCTGTATCTGACATGCCATATCATAGCGACCATGGATAATCACCGCAGGGATATGTCTGATCACATCAATATGATCCAGTAATTGCTGAGTTTCATCCATAAAACCATTATTGATAAAGTAATGGTTTTCAATGCGTGCAAACGCCAAAGCAAAATTATCTTCGGCAAAAGTCGCTGAATTTGCAGAAGGCAGCAGTGTTACCGTTTCGCCTTCCCAAAGACTCCATAAACGGGCCGCTTCCAACCGGACTTGCAAATCTTCACTGGTCAGCCGTTTGTTATAGGCGGCGATGACATCTTTACGCTCTTCTTCTGACAGGATCGACAAGGTCCGTTCCCATTTTTCCGGGAAAAAGTGAGAAGCGCCTTCTTGATAATACCAGTGCAACTCTTGTGGGCGGAGCAAGAAAATCCCTCTTAACACTAATTCTGACACGCTATTCGGGTGTTTTTCAGCATAGGCCAAAGACAGTGTTGATCCCCATGAACCGCCAAAAACCAACCACTTTTCAACGCCCATAAGATGGCGCAGCCGTTCAAGATCCGCTATCAAATGCCATGTTGTATTATTTTCCAGGCTAGCATGGGGCTTAGAACGCCCACAGCCACGCTGATCAAATAACATAATATGATAGCGTTCAGGATCGAATAACTGACGATGATAGTTTGCTATCCCACCACCAGGGCCACCATGGATGAATACCGCGGGTTTACCTCTTGGGTTACCGCACAATTCCCAATAAATTTGGTGCCCATCTCCCGTATCCAGATACCCTGTTTGATATGCATCATAAGCGGGATAGAGTTTCCGTTGTTCCGTCATAAAGCCCTCTCAGTGTTTAAACAAAACGGGATACTCTCCAGTATCCCGTACATATTTAAAGAAAAGATAGCATGACAAATTATTTACTTTATTTCACCATAACTGATAGTTTCTTGTTGACAATCAATGATGACATTGTAACTTTTATCTTTTTTCGTACCGCGGACGATTAACGGAACCTGCAATGCGTCCTGATCACCCGTAATATCATTGACATTTACCCACGCAATCGGTTTTGCCGTGCCTAATTGCTTTCTGTCTTTATCCCAGCGATTAATACGATTTTGTAAAAAATCTTGTTTAACCTGCGCTGCCACTTGATCTTTGGTTAAATTTTTACAAGAAATAAACTTCGCCACACGCTCATTATCAGCAGCGCTGGCAATAAACGAAACAGACAACAGAACACCCGCACTCAATAAACTAATACGACGAATAAATTGACTTTCTTTCATGTTACCCTCCTATTACCATTCAAACAGTATGGATTAAAAGTTGCGATAAATTAACATGTCGTAGAAAGCAATTATGTGAGTTTTGTTAAAAATGCGTTGCAACTAGTTTTCATCATCTTCAAATAAAACAGGGATCTGCTCATGGTTTCGGTGCGTTTCGCGTAATTCCTGAGCAACAATAGCAATGGCTTCTCCGCTGCCCATTCCTTCGGAAATAAGCTGGTGGATCCTCTCTACGGCCGCTTGTTGCTCTTCATGGGATAATGCTGGCATACCTGAAAACATCGTTATAACCTCAAACAAAACATAGCACTTAATGGCAAACGGCGATTATAGCCTGTTTTATCTCAAGTCAGGAGCAAGATTGTGTGATAATCTCCGTGGATTAATATGTTATTCCTTGTGGATTGCTCAACACCAATATTGATTCCGCCATGAAAATTGCATTACAAAAACGACAATTACCGTATTCTCCTGATCTCGCCATTCACTATTTCGCCCCTCTGTCTGCATTACCCTGGGCCATGCTGTTACATTCTGGAACCGCCGAACATCCGCATAATCGATTTGATATTATTGTCGCCGAACCTGTAACAACCCTTGTCACTCAAGGAGCTTCTACCGAAATTCATTGCAATGGTCAGGTCTCTCTTTCCAAAGAAGATCCCTTCCAGCTATTAAAAAACCATCTTCACGCTTGGGATATTGAGGCTCAATTTGATCCGGACCTCCCTTTTCAAGGAGGAGCATTAGGGATATGGGGATACGATCTCGGACGACGTATCGAAAAGTTACCTGAATTAGCCACCCACGAACTGAGCTTTCCTGATATGGCTATAGGGATCTACGATTGGGGATTAATTATTGATCATCAGTTACAGAAGGTGACATTACTAAGCTACCACAATATTGACGAACGGCTGACATGGTTAGAGTCTCTGCGAGAACACAGGAAAGAAGGATTTTCCCTGACAAGTCCGTGGCAATCCAATATGACAGCACAGCAATACCACGAAAAAATTGCTCATATCCACCGCTACCTGCGAGAAGGGGATTGCTATCAAGTTAATTTATCCCAACGGTTCCATGCTCATTATAAGGGAGATGAATGGCAGGCATTTATCCAGCTCAATGAAAGCAACCATGCTCCCTTTTCTGCCTTTATCCGCTTGCCTGAGCACTGCATTATCAGCGTTTCACCTGAACGTTTTATCCTTTTGAAAGATCATCACATTCAGACGCGCCCAATAAAAGGAACGCGGCCCCGATTGCAAGCCCCCGCAGAGGATCAATTACAAGCAGAAAAATTGGCAAACTCACGCAAAGATCGTGCGGAAAACCTGATGATTGTTGATCTGTTGAGAAATGACATTGGGCGAGTTGCCACGCCAGGATCAGTCAAAGTCCCTGAATTATTTGTGGTTGAACCGTTTCCGGCCGTACACCATCTGGTCAGCACCATCACAGCAACCCTGCCTGACACATATCATGCTACAGATTTACTGCGCGCCTGTTTTCCAGGCGGATCAATTACGGGAGCCCCTAAAATTCGAGCCATGGAAATCATTGAAGAACTGGAACCACATCGCAGACATGGATATTGTGGTGCTGTTGGCTATATTAGTTTCTGCGGTACAATGGACAGCAATATTACTATTCGTACCTTACTGACAGAAAAAGGAAAAATTTACTGTTGGGCCGGTGGTGGTATCGTCGCAGATAGCATCGCTGAAAAAGAATATCAGGAAACATTTGATAAACTTGGACGGATCTTACCTCAATTAGGGGAACTCGCTCTATCATGACATCGCTCTCTGACTTCATTCATCGGTTTCAATTGCAGCTTCCTGCAAAACCAGCATATTTAGCCAGCAACCAACGGAATGCGGCAGTATTATTACCGATTATATGTAAGCCAGAACCAACGCTGTTATTCACCCAACGCTCCGCAAGCCTCCGCTCCCACGCCGGGCAAATTGCTTTTCCGGGCGGAGCGGCAGATCCTGAAGACGCATCTCTGATTGCCACCGCGTTGCGTGAGGCAGAAGAAGAAGTCAGCCTACCGCAAGATAAGGTACAAATACTGGGGCAATTAGCCCCTCTGGATAGCATTGGCGGTTATCGTGTCACGCCGGTAATTGGGCTTATTGCCGAACCCATCTCTTTTCGCACCAATCCCGCAGAAGTAGCAAACATTTTTGAAATCCCGCTGCTTGAGGCACTTTCCCTTCCCCATTATCGGTATCTGGATATAAAACGCCGTAATCAACAGCGCCGAGTCTATTTTTATTGGCACCAAGAGCATATGATTTGGGGATTAACCGCCGCTATTATTTATCGCTTAGCCCAGCAAGTACAAAAAACGTTCTAAATTGACCACAAAACACTACAAAACTGTGCATTACTTATCCATAATCATATCAATTGCTATTATAATTAAAAAAAAACTGTAAACTCCTTTATCAACACTACCAAATAACAGTAAAGTAGCGCGCTTTATATAAATAACTATATTTCTTTCTTCTTTAAAGGAGTCTGGCGTGATTAGCGTTTTCGACATGTTTAAGGTGGGTATTGGCCCATCCAGCTCTCATACTGTTGGTCCTATGAAAGCAGGCAAACAATTTGTCGATGATCTTGTAAACCAAGGAGTAATGTCCTCTATCACGCGTGTAGCTGTTGATGTATACGGCTCACTTTCATTAACCGGGAAAGGTCACCATACGGATATCGCTATCATCATGGGCCTGGCAGGTAACATGCCCGCAACTGTTGATATTGATTCAATTCCAGGTTTTATTCGTGATGTTGAGCAAACTGAACGTTTGCCGCTGGCAAATGGTTTACACGAAGTCGATTTTCCTCGCGATGGCGGTATGAACTTCCGTAGCGATAACTTATCACTGCACGAAAACGGCATGCAAATTCATGCATTCGCAGGTGACGAAAAGGTTTACAGCAAAACCTACTACTCCATCGGTGGTGGTTTTATTGTTGATGAAGAACATTTTGGCAAGCCATCCCAGGATTCCAAGCCGGTTTCTTACCCTTACAGCTCTGCGGCTGAGCTGTTAATGAATTGTAATAAAACCGGCTTGTCTGTTTCTGGCTTGATGATGAAAAATGAATTGGATTTACACAGCAAAGAAGAAATTGCTGAGTATTTCGCAGACGTATGGGCAACTATGCAAGCTTGTATTGAGCGTGGCCTGAATACAGAAGGGGTTTTGCCTGGCCCATTGCGTGTTCCTCGCCGTGCCGCCGCATTGCAGCGTATGCTGACATCATCAAACAAATTGTCTAATGACCCAATGAATGTTGTTGATTTAATTAACATGTTTGCATTGGCCGTCAATGAAGAAAATGCAGCGGGTGGCCGCGTTGTTACCGCCCCAACCAATGGCGCGTGTGGTATTGTTCCTGCTGTTTTGGCCTACTACAACCATTGCATTGAGCCTGTGACAGCGGAACTATACACCCGCTATTTCCTGGCTGCGGGTGCCATTGGTATCTTATATAAGATGAATGCCTCTATTTCTGGTGCTGAAGTTGGCTGTCAGGGTGAAGTTGGGGTAGCTTGCTCGATGGCAGCAGCCGGCATTGCCGAATTATTTGGCGCAAGCCCTGAACAGGTTTGCATCGCAGCAGAGATTGGCATGGAGCATAACCTTGGTCTGACGTGTGATCCAGTTGCAGGCCAGGTGCAAGTTCCTTGCATTGAACGCAATGCTATTGCTTCCGTTAAAGCGATCAATGCTGCCCGTATGGCACTTCGCCGTACCAGTGAACCTCGTGTTTCTCTCGATAAAGTTATTGAGACTATGTACGAAACGGGCAAAGATATGAACGCAAAATACCGTGAAACTTCACGCGGTGGTTTGGCGATAAAAGTTCAGTGTGACTAATGTAAGCGTTGCTCACTCATTAGACAGAAAGCGATATTATCGCCTCCTTTTTCTACATTTAAATTTTAGCTGAAATCGTATCCCTGCCAATTGGTAGGGATATTTTTTTGGCTGAAACGAGTTACTAAAGTACATTATTTTCCATTTTACGGTAAAAACATCACAATTTTTTTATAAGAAAATTAAGAAAATGTTACCGGAAACAAAAGAAAATACCAAACCATAAGAAATAAGAAGATTTTTTTAAAAAATCATTATTATATTTCGGAATAAAATATTGTTTTAACCTATTAAAATAGTCTATCTTAATTTTTCTGACTGATAGCAATTTTCTTGAAGGCAGCAAATGATATTCTAACTATATATTTACTTATGTAACAAAATATAAAACCATGACAGTTTTATGTTCACGACTATCCTATTGATTGATAGGAAGTTAAATACATTAGAAATATTGAGTATGAACTTGCAGTAGTCTGAGTGCAATTGTTATAGAAAGGGGAAAACAAGTGAGTATAGCCATTATGATTGGCACACACGGGGCTGCGGCGGAACAGCTGCTTCGTACCACAGAGATGTTGATTGGGGAGCAGGAAAATGTTTCTTATATCGACTTTGTGCCCGGTGAAAATGCTGATACGTTATTCGAGAAATACAACCAAAAGCTGGAATCGCTTGATACAGAACAAGGTGTACTGTTTTTCGTCGATACCTGGGGTGGCAGCCCATTCAATGCCGCAAACCGCATCGTAGTTGATAAAGATAACTACGAAATCGTCACAGGTGTCAATGTTCCGATGCTGGTTGAAGCTTTCATGTGCCGTGACGATGATCCAACGATGGAAGAGCTGGTTGCCGTTGCATTGGAAACCGGCAAAGAAGGCATTCGAGCCCTTAAAGCAAAACAAGATGAAGAGCCAACCAAACCTGAACCCGTAAAACCCGCTGCACCTGTTTCCGCCGTTTCAGCTTCAGCAACCTCTGCGGGCGGCCATATGAAGATTGCCCTCGCGCGTATTGATGATCGCCTTATCCACGGCCAAGTTGCTACTCGTTGGACTAAGGAAACTAACGTCAAACGTATCATTGTCGTCAGTGATGAAGTTGCCCAGGATACGGTTCGTTCTACCTTGTTGAAACAAGTTGCACCTCCCGGCGTTAGCGCACATGTCATAGATGTTGCTAAGTGCGTTCGGGTTTATAACAACCCCAAATATGCTAACGAACGCGTCATGTTGCTCTTTACCAATCCAACAGATGTTCTGCGTATTGTCGAAGGTGGCGTCGCTATCGAATCCATCAACATCGGTGGCATGGCTTTCCGTCAAGGAAAAACCCAAATCAACAACGCGATTTCCGTTGATAAAACTGACATTGAAGCCTTTGAAAAACTGAACTCACGCGGCATAGAACTTGAAGCCCGTAAAGTTGCCAGTGATACCCGTTTGAACATGATGGATCTGCTGAAAAAAGTTTAACCATCAGAACAAATGTCATTTTATTAACCATTAGTCAATAACAAAATTCTTACCAAATTACATTTGGTTACAGGAGAAAAACAATGGAAATTACCGTTGTTCAACTTGTGTTGATATTCATCGTTGCCTGTATTGCAGGTATGGAGTCAATTCTCGATGAATTTCAATTCCACCGTCCATTAGTTGCTTGTACATTAGTCGGCTTAGTGCTTGGCGATATGAAAACCGGCATTATCATCGGCGGTACACTGGAAATGATCGCCCTTGGCTGGATGAATATCGGTGCAGCAGTCGCCCCCGATGCAGCATTAGCTTCCATCATTTCAACCATCCTGGTTATCGCCGGTGGGCAAGATGTCGGTGCCGGTATCGCACTGGCTATTCCACTGGCAGCAGCAGGCCAGGTTCTGACTATCATCGTCCGTACCTTGACTGTGGGTTTCCAACATGCAGCCGATAAAGCCGCAGAAAACGGTAATCTTCGTGCAATTAGCGTCATTCACATTTCAGCTTTGCTGCTTCAAGCTATGCGAATCGCCATCCCGGCCCTGATCGTTGCAATATCAGTAGGAACATCAGAAGTTCAGCATATGTTGAACTCCATTCCACAAGTGGTCACCAGCGGCCTGAATATCGCCGGTGGTATGATCGTGGTTGTCGGTTATGCAATGGTGATTAACATGATGCGCGCAGGTTATCTGATGCCGTTCTTCTACCTTGGTTTCGTTACGGCAGCCTTCACTAACTTCAATCTTGTGGCATTAGGTGTGATTGGTATTGTGATGGCAATCCTGTATATCCAGCTTAGCCCTAAATATAATCAATCACAGGCAGCCGCTTCTGCTGGCAATACGCCAAACGACCTTGATAACGAATTAGATTAAGAGGATGAACAACATGTCAGAAGCAACAAATATGGGTCAGAAGAAGCTGACACAAAGCGATATTCGTGGTGTATTCCTCCGCTCTAACCTATTTCAAGGGTCGTGGAACTTTGAACGGATGCAGGCACTCGGTTTCTGTTTTTCGATGATACCTGCCATTCGTCGTCTGTACCCGGAGAATACCGAAGAAAGGAAGCAAGCTCTCAAACGACATATGGAATTTTTTAATACCCATCCTTATGTTGCAGCGCCTATCCTGGGTGTCACTATGGCAATGGAAGAGCAACGGGCCAATGGAGCTGACATTGATGACGGGGCTATCAACGGTATCAAAGTGGGTTTGATGGGGCCTTTAGCAGGGGTTGGTGATCCTATTTTCTGGGGAACTGTTCGTCCGGTATTTGCCGCTCTGGGAGCCGGTATTGCCATGAGTGGTAGTCCGTTAGGCCCTGTTCTGTTTTTCATCCTGTTTAATTTAGTGCGATTACTTACCCGTTACTTGGGTGTCGCTTATGGCTACAAAAAAGGGTTAGATATCGTTAAAGATATGGGCGGTGGCTTCTTGCAGAAAATGACGGAAGGTGCGTCCATTCTCGGCTTGTTTGTCATGGGTGCCCTCGTCAACAAATGGACCAAAGTCAATATTCCGCTCGTGGTTTCTGAAGTGCCTGATCCAATCACGGGTGAGATGAAAGTGACTACTGTTCAAACCATCCTTGACCAGTTAATGCCTGGCCTCATGCCATTGTTGTTAACATTTGGCTGTATGTGGCTACTGCGGAAGAAAGTCAATCCGTTATGGATTATCGTCGGCTTTTTCGTGCTGGGGATTGTCGGTTTCCGTTTTGGTTTCCTCGGTTAGAACTGATATTCCTGCATGACTTGAATATTCGGGGGGAGGTTTTGCCTCCCCTTTCTTTGTGAGAAAATAGGGATTAAAAATGAGTTTGAATGATATTATTCTAATAGTTTTAATTGTATTAATGCTCGCTTTTGCGATTTATGATGAATTTATTATCAATCAGCTCAAAGGCAAAACGCTATTAAATATCAAACTCAAAAGAAAACAGCGGCTTGATGCGCTGATATTTATCATTTTGATTGCTATTATTATTTACAATAATGTCACATCACATGGCAGTCAGTTCACGACCTATTTATTAACTTTTATCATCCTGGTGACATTGTATTTAGGTTATATTCGCTCACCAAAACTAATATTCAAAAAACAGGGTTTTTATTATGCCAACCGTTTCTTTTCTTATGAAAACATTAACGCAATGAATTTATCTGAAGACGGCATTCTGATGATGGATTTAGGGCAAAACAAAATATATGTATCCGTCACAAAACTGGATGACTTAGAAAAAATTTATCAATTTCTGGTTAACAACAGATGATTGCAATTGGCAGATTCGATTAAATAAGATCAATAATTCATATTGGTCTTATTTCCCTCCTAAAACAGATACAGATAACGATAAGCATTATCATTTTCATATTTAAATTGTGGCAAAATATCTTTTGCCTTTTATTCTTAATATGATATTGTCCGTCGCAGTCATTGGGGAGTAGCCTGTTCCAGAAAATCTCTGGAAAATTCGTATCAACATACTCGTTTAAAATAAAACGTGGTACGAATACCTAAAGAACCTAATAACATCCAGGTTTTTACATTCCCGTTATATTTCAAGTGACGATTAACAAAGTTGCAGCTTGAAAGATACGGGGATAAATCGGTTGGCAAGACCATAGACACATAACAGCGCCGTTGGTTGGGGGTGTGTTGTGTGTGTATGGAATCACCCAACCGAGGCTATTTTGATGAATCTCTATGCAACACTTATTCTCGCGCTTGCCCTTTCCATGGATGCTTTTGCCGCTGCTGTAGGAAAAGGGGCCGCCCTTCACCGCCCTCATTTTCGTGAAGCCATCCGCACTGGTATCATCTTTGGTTTGGTTGAAGCCTGTATGCCTTTAATCGGTTGGTCATTGGGCCTGTATGCCAGCCAATATATTATGGAATGGGATCATTGGATTGCCTTTTTCTTGCTCCTGATCCTTGGCTGCCGCATGATAATTGATAGCTTCAAACGTGAACCTGAAACTTCTTATCAAGCTACTCCTCAACGCCATAGTTCAGCGGCATTGGTTCTCACTGCAATTGCAACCAGTCTGGATGCTATGGCAATAGGTGTCGGCCTTGCCTTCTTACAGGTTGATATTCTCCACACAGCCATGACAATTGGCCTGATGACTATGATTATGGCCACATTAGGCATGTTAATTGGGCGTTATATTGGCCCGCTATTGGGTAAAAGAGCCGAGTTAGTTGGGGGATTGGTCTTAATTGCCATTGGCTTCAATATATTATTCGAGCATCTTAAATTATTCTGGTATGCGAAATAAGGTTATTATTTAACGTTTTTCACGTTGTCGTTTTATTAACTCAATTTACTCCGGATATATATACGCATCTTGAAGTTAGATTGGTATAGTTCGTTATATTCCGGAGATTTGTTCCTTTGTCACCATACTTCTAAATAATAATACTGAGAGTATCAGATGTTGGCGTTCCTTACCCCGCGCGCCGCGCGGGGTAAGGAATACTCCTATTATTTTGAAACGCTATTTAGCGGTTATAAGATGACAGAAATTATTTTATTATCAAATACGTCGATACATTTTTAACGTAAAATCTGCTTCACAAGCAAACTGTTCTCTCGATATCAAATGCGTTTTAACCTTTTCTGATGCCCGCCAGGCAAAAGGGGTCATCTGCAATAAATTATGTGCTTGTTCACCATTTAATGACATGGTATAGGCCAACGTTTCGGTTGAAATTAATTCAAATTCTTCCCATTGTTCCTGATTTTCAGGATGTAAATGCACTTCCTGATAAATAAGCTCTTTCAATTGATACAAATGACGAGGCCCTGGTGTTACTGTCAGGACAATCCCCTCTGTTTTCATTACCCTGGCCAATTCTGCCGCTTTGCAGGGAGCGTAAATCCGCAAAATACCATCCAGTGAACTGTCCGCAAATGGCAACCGGTGGCTAGATGCTACGCAGAAATTAACATCGGGATAACGCCTGGCACCATAACGAATTGCGACTTTCGCCACATCCAATCCAAACACTGTCAATTTCCACTGAAGATTGAGCTGTTCTTGAACCGCAGCGGTGTAATAACCTTCACCACAACCAATATCCAGCAAAGCTTTGGCGCCTTCTGGTAAATATTCACCAAGCAACTCAACCGTTTTTTGTCGCAGAGCCTGATAATGGCCTGAGTGCAAAAATGCCCTTCTCGCTTGCATCATCTCCACACTATCCCCAGGCTCTTTTGAGCGTTTATGCTGAACGGGCAGTAAATTGACATACCCTTCTTTTGCACAATCAAATTGGTGATTATTCTCGCAACGCCATTGGTGGTGAGTAAACAGTAAAGGTGTGTGACATAAAGGACATTGATAAGACATAACATTCCGACGGATAGGGAAAATCAGGGGGCGTACTATACCATATTTCTGATATATACGTTTTTAAACTCCATACTTTTGAAATTTAAACGTGACACTCCACTGCCTGACTGCGTTAAAGAAATTATATTGACTATTCTCAACACCCTATTTATTTTTACCACCTAATAACACTTTCATTACAAATAGGGGATGATATGCCATACGATAATCTAGAGACCAAACGGCTTCTATTAAAAAAACTCGCTTATGATGACGCTATTCAAATTCAGCAAAAATTTCCTCATTGGGATGTTGTCAAATACTTAGATAGCAGTGCAGTTCCCTGGCCTTATCCCAATGATGGTGCAGAATACTTTGTTAAAAAGGTGGCTTTTCCCGCCATACAATCAGGAAAAGCCTGGCTATGGTCTATTCGGATAAAAAAACATCCTGATGAACTCATCGGAATGATCGGGTTACATGACCGGCAAGATAATAACCGAGGGTTCTGGCTTTCCCTGGAGCATCAAGGCCAAGGATTGATGCGCGAAGCCTGTGAGAAAGTGACTGATTATTGGTTTCACGTACTGGGGAAATCCGTTCTTAGAACACAAAAAGCCAGTATTAACCACGGTTCGAAAAAAATCTCATTAGCGCAAGGTGAAAGGTTGATAAAAGTGGAAGAAAAAGAGTATGTTTCAGGAAAATATGCTTGTGAGTTCTGGGAAATAACCAGGGAAGAATGGTGTAATCGACATGCGCCTTCTTAATAAATTTTAACTACCCATTAATCCTGCATTTTCTGCCTGGGAAACTGGGCTTGCAGGAATGGCAGTAATAATAAACCTATCAATACAGCACAAACAGAAATAGTAATAAATAACCCCTTCCAATGATAATATTTTAAAATAATGGCAAAAGGATAACCAGCAAGTGCAGCTCCCGTATACGCAAAAAGGCCGACAAACCCCGTCGCCGCCCCCGCTGAATCTTTATGGGAACATTCCGCCGCAGCCATACCAATCAACAATTGTGGCCCAAAAACAAAAAAACCAATGGCGAAAAAGCCAATGGATTGAAAAATCAAATCAGTCATAGGCATCAGCCATAAGGCAGCCACCGATAAGAAAATACCCATCGCAAATATCAAATTCATCGGCCCACGGTTACCGCCAAACACGCGATCCGATCCCCAGCCTGCCACCAGCGAACCCATAAATCCCCCCACTTCAAAAAGTGATAATACAGCGTTCGCACTCACTAAATCATAATGGTGATATTCTGTCAGATAGAGGTTTCCCCAATCGTTAATAACCGTACGGACGAGATAAACCAAAACGTAACTCAATGAAAGCAACCAAATATATTTATTGCCAAAAACATAGGTTTTCAGTATTTCTTTGGTCGTTAGCCCTTGCCCTTGATTTTCCTGTACCTTTTCTAAATGATCATTACGAAATTGGCCAATGGTCGGTAACCCCATAGTTGCAGGCTTGTCACGTAACCGCCAACATAAAAATATTCCGGCCAAAATACCTAAACAGCCCGGCACAATAAACCCTTCTCGCCAGCTAAAATGTAATGTTAAGAAACTGATAAATAACGCAACCAAAGCGCTGCCTGTATGGTGTGATGTATTCCATAAAGACCACCAAAAACCACGCTCTGAGCGAGAATACCAACTGGTGAGCAATTTGGCGCAGGGTGGCGAACCCCAGCCCTGAAACCACGCATTTAATATCCACAAAAAGGTAAACATCACAATCGAGCTGGACAGACCAAAAAAGATATTAATGATCCCTGTCGCAATTAACCCGATTCCCATGAAATAACGTGGATTGGAGCGATCAGAGATAATGCCGGAAAGAAATTTGGAACAACCATAAGTGATATAAAACAGGGTTCCAATCAGGCCAATCTCGCCTTTATCAAGGCCGAGATCGGTTATCATGGCAGGCATCGCATAGTTGAAACTTTTACGGGTAAAGTAAAACAGCGCATATCCCACATAGAGACTCAGCATGATATGCAAGCGCCAGTAGCGATACTGTTGTCGGATTTCCTCAGCAGATAGCGGCTCGTCATGCATCGGCCTGGATTGAGAAGAAGCTGTCATAAGCGTATTTTAAAGTTTAGGCAAAGTGATAGACAAGTCCGTCCCCGAAGATGTCGAGTCAGCTTGTCGTTTTTCACTGTGAATTGAGAACGTTCCACCCAGCGCCTGCACACGTTCCCGCATACCACGTAAGCCAAACCCTTTCATATGATCCTCAGACTTACAGCCAATACCATTATCTCTGATTAATACATGGATCATCCCGTTGATGGAAAAATGTAATTCAATACGATCCGCTTGAGAATATTTCATGGCATTATTCAGCGCTTCCTGACAAAGGCGATATAACGTAATTTGGGTGGTGTCACTTAGTTGCGCAATTGCCATAGCTGAATCCGTTTCCCAATAAACATCTACCAATATGCCATGGGATGCAAATTCCATATCCCGCAATAATTGCTCAATAGCCTCTTTCAAACCGAGGTCATCAAGAATTTTAGGTCGCAGCCGACTAAGTAACCCTTTAGTTGTATCATAAACGTTGAGGGATAACGATTCGATCGTTTTCGCACAATTAGCGCTAATCGGTGCAACTTCTACCCGCTGGATAATATTGGCCTGAGTACGAATAGCGGTAATATTCTGACCAATTTCATCATGCAGTTCACGCGCAATTTCCCGCCTTACCGATTCTTCTGCTTTTACCAATTGACGGGACAAGCTGTGATTGCAATGAAGTTGACGCTTTAATTGTGCATTAAGATCACGCTGACGCTGCACCGCCATTCCCAGCATGATCCCCGTTAGCGTTTGAGCCAATAGCGATAACAAGAGATCCGTGATCTCTATATTCGAAACACCATTATTCGAGACACCATTGCGCGCGGCAATCAAGGCAATGCTGTTTAGCAAAGTGCCAACCACCGCCCCTTGCCAGCCGTAACGAAAAGCCAGCAAGATAATGGGAATGGCCAGACAAAACGGGGCAAAATAACGCAACTCATTCGGCAGACCAACTTGAAGAAAAATATTCAGTATAAACAATGAACTATAAAGAATAATGTGCTTCAGGTGAAACTGAATACGATGTGATACAAGATTAGCAGTCAGAGGAAACCAAATATTTTGGAACAAGTAGTGCCATATTAAATAGCATAAAGGAACTAACATAACACCACCGGTTAAACTCACCAAAAATGCAATACTCAAAGCAGAATTATGATTACTGATCGCCGCCACATTAATCATAGATGTTGTCAGAATGATACCAGCCATGACTACAAATCGCTGCCATTGGTTGCCACAATAATAACGACTGGCAAACCAAACAAGAGGAAAACTGGCCACGCTAGCTGTTAACACCGTCAACCATTGTAGTTGCCCCATGAGGAGCGTCAAACAAATGGTAAGCCCCCATTCTGCACTGTAAATAGTCGTCCAATAGCGTTTGGGGGTATGGAGAACAATACCGAGGCGCAAAGCAAAAGGAAAAAACAGGATCGCCAGTTCAGAGTCATTGACAAAATAGTAGGCGATAACCCATAAGCAGAACCACCAACAAGAAAACAGTAACCAGCCGCAAAATGAATTAATCAGATATTGACGCATTAAAGATCACTAGTAGCAAAATAATTTGCCAAACCAACGTTATTCGTTACCCCTAATTTACTCATCGCATTGGCTCGATGGACATGTACGGTTTTATGGCTTAATCCTAATTCAGCCGCGATGGCTTTAACATCCATACCACTCGCCAACATCTCTCCAACTTGTCGTTCTCGTCTGGTCAGGTATTCCAATGAAGACGGATTGCTCTTTGATGATGTTAAATTAAGTACAATATCCGGTGTAAGATAACAACCATTATTGGCGGTCGTCCGCACCGCTTGAATCAGTTCATCCGGGCTGCAACGTTTACTGAGATAACCGCGCGCACCTGCTTTCAAGGCATTTTCCACCATTGTGGCAGAATCATGAACACTCAGCATAATACAGGTAATACCTGAGGGAGGATCTTTCAGTAGTGAAAGCCCGCTTTCATCTTTCATTGAAATATCAAGAATACAAACCATTGCACCCGATCCCGGTAAGCCTTGTCTGGCTTCAGCACATGAACTGAACTCTCCCACGACTTCAATATCAGGCTCTAAATTCAGCAACTGCGCGAATCCTGAGCGTACAACAACATGATCATCAACTAATGCTACTTTAATCATCATTATTTATTATCGAATTAAGCATCGGACTAAACTACTCTTATTGATATGGCTTCGCAATAGTACGCCATAGATAGAAAATAGGGGATATTAAGGCAAAAAATGATGGCAAGATGCTACTGCGGATATACAGTAGCATCAGTAAATTTTTAATCTGGCTTAATGTGCTTTCTTCGCTTTTCGGATCTTTTTCTCTTCCGCAATAGCCACGAAAGCAAGCAAAGTAAGACATACGAATGCTGAAGTATCCAAGGCAACAAATGTCCCTTTCCAACCTGTTAAACCAAAGACAGGCACACCATCCGCAATCATTCCCAAGCCAAGCTTGGCAAAGCTGTCACCGATTAAATAAGCAAATGTTCCTTTAACACCATCAGCCACACTGATTGCTTTTTTCGGTACAAATCCAACAGCCGCCACACCAATCAACAACTGTGGACCAAATACCAGGAAACCAAGCACAAACAGGGAACCCAGATACATATATTCACTGGTTGCATGTTGATAGAATTCAAGGCAAACAATAATCAACCCTAACGAGACACAGGCAACCAGAGCACGACGACCATTTGCCAAGTCTGACAAATACCCCCACATTAATGTCCCTACCAGCGCACCTATTTCGAACATGGTAAAACCCGTGATGGCGGTTTCTTTTGATTGTCCCAGTTCCTGATACGCATACACGGTTGACCATTGGTCGATACCAATACGCACAATGTAAAGAAAGATATTGGCAAAACAGAGTAGCCAAATGACTTTGTTTTTTAATACATATTCAACAAAGATCTCACGTTTAGTCATCTGGTTTTCTTCTGCCGCGATATCTTCTTCGCTGACAGGTTCATCAAATAACTCTTCTACCTTACCCAAGCCGTAACTTTCTGGAGAGTCGCTACCATAACGCAATCCAATGAAACCAATGATCAGGGCAATGATTGAAGGGAAAATAAACATCCCTATCACATGACCATCAAAGAAATAATTGGCCCCAAAGAGTGCCACCCCAGCCGCAGCAGCCCCCCCGACATTATGTGACATATTCCACAAACCCAGATAGGTTCCACGCTTGTTACGGGGAGTCCATTTTGTAATGGTGGAATAGCTGGCCGGCCCACCTATACTTTGGAAAAAGCCACTCAACGCATAAAATGCCACCATCAGGAAAATACTGACGCCGGAATTTCCCATACTCATGCTAAACCCTAACATGGCAATGCCAGACAGGATCAGCATAAATGGCAGGAATTGTTTGGTATTTTTGCCATCGGCATAATAAGCAACAACGGTTTTACCAATACCATAAGTAATAGAAAAACCTAACCCTATCAACCCAAGCTGCGTCATCGACAGACCATAAGTTGAGATCATATCGTTTTGGGCTATGTTAAAGTTCTTACGTACCAAATACATAGCCATATAGCCAATAAAAACCACCAAATACGACTGCATAAAGGGTTTGAACCACATTTTGCGGCGTACTTCCACTGGTAGATCCAGTGTTGGCTTACGAATTTGTTCTAGAATCTTAAGCATTTGAAATCCTTAGATAACTACGAGAAAAAGCGCCTTTTTGAAGCAGGTGAAGATAAAAAAGGCAAATCGCAAGAAAGCAAAAGTTTTCGTAGTTATAGTTTTCGTAAATATAGTTTTGCAGATATAGTTATTATCTGGTCAGTTTAGAAAACTAAAGGAAGATTGGCTTGAGCTATGGTCTTAGTTGGACTAGGAATATTTCCTAGTTTTATCCTGTTCGAGCATAAAGCGTGAAAGAAATCACACTCTTTACTCAAATTTGTATTACATTGTGCATTATTCCATCTATGGAAAAATGATTTTTACTGGATGCATGGTTTACCGTCAAAAGTTGCATACTGATATGGTGTGATTTAGTGTGATATGGAAGCAAAAAAGCCCTGAAATCAGGGCCTTAATTAGAAAATCATGATGATTTGGGGAAGATCTAAATCATTCCCACTCAATTGTCGCTGGTGGTTTACCGCTGATGTCATAGACTACCCGCGAAATACCATCAATTTCATTGATGATTCTGTTCGAGACACGCCCCAAGAAGTCATATGGCAGATGCGCCCAATGAGCGGTCATAAAGTCAATGGTTTCTACCGCCCGCAAGGATACAACCCAGTCGTATTTACGGCCATCTCCCATAACACCAACAGAACGAACTGGCAGGAATACGGTAAATGCCTGGCTGACTTTATGGTACAGATCCGCTTTATGCAGTTCTTCGATAAAGATAGCATCAGCGCGGCGCAGAAAGTCACAATATTCTTTCTTCACTTCGCCCAATACGCGAACACCAAGGCCTGGACCTGGGAATGGATGACGATACAGCATGTCATATGGCAAGCCCAATTCCAGACCGATACGACGTACTTCGTCTTTAAACAACTCTTTCAGCGGTTCAACCAGCCCCAGCTTCATATCTTCTGGCAGGCCACCAACATTGTGGTGAGATTTAATCACATGGGCATTGCCAGTAGCAGATGCGGCTGACTCGATAACATCTGGATAAATCGTGCCCTGTGCCAACCATTTAACCTGAGTTTGTTTCGATGCTTCTTCATCAAACACATCAATAAATACGTGACCGATGGTTTTGCGTTTAGCTTCTGGCTCATCAATGCCTGCCAGTGCAGATAGGAAGCGCTCTTCTGCTTTAACATGCACGATGTTCAGGTCAAATTTACCCGCAAACATCTCCATCACTTGATCCGCTTCGTTCAAACGCAGCAAGCCATTATCGACGAAAACGCAAGTCAGGCGCTTACCAATCGCACGGTTCAACAGCAGTGCAGTCACAGAAGAATCCACGCCGCCAGACAGAGCCAAAATAACATGGTCATCACCAATCTGTGTACGCAGACGTTCTACGATATCATCGATGATAGAAGCAGGCGTCCACAAAGCTTCACATTGACAAATATCCAGCACAAAACGTTGCAGGATATTCAGGCCTTGGTGAGTATGGGTGACTTCAGGGTGGAACTGTACGCCATAAAAACGTTTTTCATCGTTAGCCATGATAGCAAACGGGCAAGTATCTGTGCTGGCAATGGTTGTAAAGTCAGCAGGGATTGCCGTTACTTTGTCACCATGGCTCATCCATACATCCAGCAGCGGTTTGCCTGCTTCACTCAGGGCATCTTGAATATCGCGGAATAGTTCACAATTATTCTTGATTTCAACCTGCGCATAACCAAATTCACGCTCATCAGAGTTGGAAACTTGACCACCCAATTGCATAGACATGGTTTGCATACCGTAGCAAATACCCAACACAGGTACACCTGCATTGAAAACATACTCCGGCGCACGTGGGCTATTATGCTCAGTCGTACTTTCTGGTCCACCAGAAAGAATAATACCATTCGGATTAAATGCACGAATTTGTTCTTCAGTGACATTCCATGTCCAAAGTTCACAATAAACACCGATTTCACGAATGCGGCGAGCAATAAGCTGGGTATACTGCGAGCCAAAATCAAGGATCAGAATGCGATGCTGATGGATATTAGTTGTCATTTGAGGTGAATTCCAAAAACAAGTGGCGATTAAAAAATAAAAAAGTCAGTGGCCCAATGATGGGCCACTTTGAATAAAATTACAGACCTAAACGATAGTTTGGTGATTCTTTGGTGATCGTCACGTCATGAACGTGGCTTTCCTGAATACCTGCACCACTGATACGAACGAATTCGGCTTTAGTTCTCAGTTCATCAATGGTTGCACAACCCGTCAGTCCCATACAGGAACGTAAACCGCCCATTTGCTGGTGAACGATGGTTTTCAGCAGGCCCTTGTAAGCTACGCGACCCTCGATGCCTTCAGGAACCAGTTTGTCAGCCGCATTATCAGATTGGAAGTAACGATCTGAAGAACCTTTGGACATCGCGCCCAAAGAACCCATGCCGCGATAAGATTTGAACGAACGGCCTTGGTAAAGTTCGATTTCACCTGGAGATTCTTCTGTTCCTGCCAGCATGGAGCCAACCATCACACATGATGCACCCGCCGCAATTGCTTTAGCAATGTCACCAGAGAAACGGATACCACCGTCTGCAATAACAGGAATGCCTGTGCCATTCAGTGCTTCAACTGCATCTGCAATAGCCGTGATTTGAGGAACGCCAACACCAGTAACGATACGGGTTGTACAAATGGAACCAGGACCGATACCTACCTTAACAGCGTTCACACCCGCGTCTACCAGTGCCTTGGCGCCTTCACCTGTCGCTACGTTACCGCCGATGATGGGCAGATCAGGATACTTAGCGCGAGTTTCACGAATACGCTGCAATACACCTTCAGAATGGCCATGGGAAGAGTCAATAAGCAGAACATCTACTCCCGCAGCAACCAATGCGTCAATACGTTCTTCGTTGCCAGAACCCGCGCCTACCGCAGCGCCAACACGCAGACGACCTTGTTCGTCTTTACATGCGTTTGGCTTACGCTCTGCTTTCTGGAAATCTTTCACGGTAATCAAGCCAAGCAAGTGGAAGTTATCATCAACAACCAGCGCTTTTTCAACACGTTGTTCGTGCATTTTTTGCAAAACCACTTCACGGGCTTCACCTTCTTTTACCGTCACCAAACGTTCTTTAGGCGTCATCACCGCAGTTACAGGTTGTTCCAGATCAGTCACAAAACGCACATCACGACCAGTAATGATACCTACCAGTTCGTTTTTTTCTGTTACCACTGGGTAACCCGCAAAACCATTGCGTTTGGCCAGTTCATGAACTTCGCGCAGAGTCGTCTGTGGCGTGACAGTAACAGGATCAGTCACCACACCACTTTCATGTTTCTTCACGCGGCTGACTTCTTCAGCTTGGCGTTCAATTGACATATTTTTATGAATGAAGCCAATGCCCCCTTCTTGTGCCAGTGCGATTGCCAGTGAAGATTCCGTCACAGTATCCATGGCTGCGGAAAGCATAGGTATGTTCAGGCGAATAGTGGAAGTTAATTGAGTGGACAAATCTGCTGTGTTAGGCAAGACTGTTGAGTGGGCAGGAACCAACAATACATCGTCAAAAGTTAATGCTTCTTTTTTAATTCGTAACATGGGCAATATCTCACCAGGCTATGGAGCAATAAGAGGGATAAAATATTGCCGCGGCATTATACAGGCCGAAATCGGTTGCCTCCAGCATTTTTTGAAAAAAATTCTTGATTAGTAATATGATGGGATTAATATCAGTCGATTAAGTCATTGTTTTAAAATTTGATCTAGCTCACATGTCACTACCAATCAATACCGGAATTTTTTCCGTTAGCCGTTTAAACCAGACTGTTCGTCAGTTGCTTGAGCTGGAAATGGGCAGAATTTGGTTATCCGCCGAAATATCCAATTTTTCTCAGCCATCGTCAGGGCATTGGTACTTCACATTAAAAGATGAGCGAGCACAGGTTCGTGCGGCTATGTTTCGCAGCCACAATTTGAGGGCAACGTTTCGTCCACAAAATGGTCAGCAGGTATTGGTGCGGGCACAAATCACATTGTATGAGCCAAGGGGTGACTATCAACTGATTGTAGAAAGTATCCAGCCTGCCGGAGATGGTTTGCTGCAACAACAGTTTGAAATGTTAAAGCAAAAGCTTTCCACCGAAGGCTTGTTCGATCAAATTCATAAAAAATCATTGCCCTCTCCGGCCAAACGACTTGGTGTCATCACTTCCAGTAGTGGCGCAGCACTGCATGATATTCTGCATATCCTGAAACGCCGTGATCCTGCCTTGCCAATCGTCATTTATCCTACAGCTGTTCAGGGAGCCGAAGCGCCATTACAGATTATTCGGGCAATCGAACTGGCAAATGCACGACAAGAGTGTGATGTTTTGATTGTCGGGCGAGGGGGCGGATC